>DATGKN010000127.1:0-4437 GCA_035294645.1 Chloroflexota bacterium | reverse complement strand
GCCTCCACGGCCGATACGATGAACAGACAGCCCGCGGCCCTGAGCGCCGGCAGGTGCTGGCGGTGCTCCAGCAGGTGCTCGATCTTGATCGTGGCGTCGAAGGTCAGGTGCGGCCAGGCCGCGTGCAGCTCGGCGACGAGTCGCAGCGAGTGGCGGATGCCGTTGAAGAAGTCCGGATCGCCGAACGTGATGTGCTCGGCGCCCATCGCCACCAGCTGCGCGATATCGGCCAGCACGACCTCGGGGTCCACGATGCGCAGCCGCCCGCCGTACACGGGCGTCAGCGGGCAATGGAGGCAGCGGTGCGCGCAGCCGCGGCTGGCCTCGACGTAGCCCACCCGCCGCGGGCCCTCGGGCGTCTCCACGTGCGCGTAGCGGTCGAGGCCCGGGAGCCCGTCGCGCGCCGGCAGCTGCCAGCGCTGGCGCCCGAGGAACACGCCGCCGTCCGCCTCGCCCAGCCGCACACCGGGCAGCGGGGCCTCGCCCCCGAGCGCGGCGCGGCCCGCCGCCAGGCAGTCGGCGAGCGCCACCAGCGGCGTCTCGTACTCGCCGCCGATCACGCTGTCGGCCTGGCGGCCCACCACCACGTCGGCGTGCAGCGTCGCGTACAGCCCATACAGGCAGATGTGCGCGCCGGGGTTGAGCGCCCGCACGCGCTCGGCCAGCCGCACGCCCAGCCGCATCGCCGTGTGCATCGGCGTGGAGATGCCCACCAGCCGCGCCGCGCGCACGGCGGCTGGGTCGAGGCGCTCGACCGCCAGGTCCTGGCAGCGCACCATGTGGCCGGCCGCGCGCAGGTGCGCCGCCGGGCTGGCCAACGCCAGCGGCTGGTGGCCCAGCTCGTAGGTAGACAGCAGCAGGACGTTCATGCCGGCGACTCGCTCAGCCGTTCCGCCTCGGCGAGCAGCTCCTCGATATACCCCATGCCCGCGCGCCAGAACCCGGGATCGGCGATGTCGATGCCCACCGACGCCAGCAGCGCGCGCGGCGCTACCGAGCCGCCGGCGCTGAACAGCCGCCGGTAGGTGTCCACGAACGCGGCGCCTTCCTGCTGGTAGCGGCGGTAGAGCCCCAGCGTGAGCAGCTGGCCGAACGGGTAGGCGTAGACGTAGAACGGGCTGTGGATGAAGTGCGGGATGTAGCTCCACCACAGGCGATGGTCGTCGGTCAGCTCCAGCGCGTCGCCGAACATCGCCTGGAGCTCTTCCTGCCAGATGGCGCCGATGGTGGCGCTGTCCAGCTCGCCCTGCTGGCGGCGCGCGCGGTGGACGCGCTGCTCGAAGCGGTACATGGCCACCTGGCGGAAGGTGGTGGCGAACATGTCCTCCAGCTTGCTGCCGAGGAACGCCAGCCGCTGCTGCCGGTCGGGGAGCTGCCGCAGCAGCGCGTCGAATACGAGGATCTCGCCGAACACGCTCGCCGTCTCGGCCAGGGCGAGCGGTGGGTGGTACACGAGGATGCTCTGGCCGCTGCTGAGCACGTCGTGGACGCCGTGGCCCAGCTCGTGGCCGAGGGTCATCACGTCGCGCGGCTTGCTCGTGTAGTTGAGCAGGACATAGGGATGCGTGTCCGGCGTGTTGGCCGCGCAGAAGGCGCCGCCGCGCTTGCCATCGCGCGGGGCCGCGTCGATCCAGCGGCGTGCGAAGAAGCGCTCGACGATCGCCCCGATCTCAGGCGCGAAGGCGGCGTAGGCCTCGACCACCAGCCGCCGCGCCTCCTCCCACGGGATGTCGGCCGGGCTGCCGGGCAGCGGCGCGTAGCGGTCCCACACGTACAGCCGGTCGAGCCCGAGCAGCCGCCGCTTGAGGTGGTACCAGCGCGCCACCAGCGGGTAGCCCTCCACGGCGGCCGCCACCATGGCCTCGACGATCTCGCCGGTCAGCTCGTTGCTGAGGTGACGCGCCGTCTCGGGCTCCGGGTAGCCGCGCAGGCGGTCCTCGATCGCCTTGTCTTGCAGCAGCGTGTTGTAGATGAACACGAGCTGGCGCTCATACTGCCGCAGGCCCGCGGTGAGACTCTCGGCCGCGCGCTGGCGCAGGTCGCGCTCGGGGTGGTACAGGTAGGCCAGCAGCGCCGACTGGGTGAGCCGCTCGGTGCGCCCCTCCACCTCGAGGGTGAATTGCATGGTCGAGGTCAGCTCGTCGAACAGGCGGGCGAAGGCGGCGCCGCTGGTCACCTCCTTCTCGTTGAGCACGCGCTCCTCGGGCTCGGAGAGCTGGTACGGCTTGCGCTGGAGCACCCGCTCGATGTAGTGGCGCACGCGCGCCAGGCGCGGGTCGGCCGCCACCGCGCGCAGCCGCTCGCCGTCGAGCCGGGCCAGCTCCAGCTCGAAGAACAGCAGGTGGTTCTGGATCTGCGTGCCGCGCTCCAGCACCTTGGCCACCAGGGCGCCGTGGCGCGGGTTGGCGGCATCGGCGGCGTGGACGAGGTGGGCATAGGTGCCCGGCGGCGTGGCGCGTGTCAGGATCGCCTCGTAGCGCTGGAACGCCTCGACGAAGCCGTCGGTGTCCAGCGTGGCCAGGCGGCCCTTGTAGTCGGCCTCGAAGGCGCGGGCCAGCGCCAGCACCGCGTCGAGATCGGCGTCGAGGCGCGGATCATCGACTCCCGTGTAGAGGTCCGAGAGGTCCCAGCTGGGCAGCTCCTGCGGGGTGGCGGGCTCGGCCGCGGGCGTGGTGATCGCCATGGTGCCTCTTCCTCGCGCGTCGCGCGGCAGCGTCTGCCACATTCTAGCCCGCAGTGGGCGCCCCGCGTCGGCCGAGCGGCGCGGCGGCGGAGCGGGTATGATAGCCAACGGCAGCACGGAGAGCACTGGGAGCGCGCATGGTGATCGAGGCACGCCTGGCCGAGCTGGGCTACCAGTTGCCGCCCCCGTTCGTGTACCCCAGCTCCAACCGACGGGGCATCGTGCGCGTCGGCGAGCTGGTGTTCGCCGCTGGCCACCCGCCCGCGGAGGTCCATGGCGTGCCGCTGCGCGGGAAGGTCGGGCGCGAGGTGAGCGAGGCGGAAGGCTACGCCTGCGCGCGTTCGTGCGCACTGAACATCCTGGCCTCGCTCAAAGCGGCGATTGGCGACCTGGACCGCATCCAGCAGGTAGTGAAGGTGGTCGGCTACGTCAACTCGGCGCCGGGCTTCGAGCGCCAGTTCGCGGTGATCGACGGGGCCTCGGACCTCTTCCTGGCGCTATGGGGGGCACAGGGCTGCCACACCCGCTCGGCCATCGGCGTGTTCGAGCTGCCGCGCGGGTACCCGTGCGAGGTGGAGGCGGTGTTCGCGCTGGCCCCCGAGCGGTGACGATGACCGTCGACCAGGGGCTCCAGGTGTGCGGCGCGCTGCTGCTCCTGGTGGCCTACGGGCTGGCCCAGGCGCGCGTGCTGGAGCCGGATGCCTACAGCTATCTGCTGCTGAACCTCGCGGGCTCGGCGCTGCTGGCCGTGCTAGCCTGGAGAGGCGAGCAATGGGGCTTCCTGCTGCTGGAGGGCGTGTGGGCGCTGGTCGCGCTGTGGGGCCTCGGGCGGCGCCTGCGCGGCCGGGTGAGCAGGGCGTGACGCGTCCCGACGACACGCAGGGGCAGGCGAGCCGGCGATGAGCGCGATCCGGGCGGTGTTCTTCGATGTCGGCGGGACGCTGGTCTACCCGCACCCGTCGTTCGCTGGCGTGATCGCACGGGTGCTGGCCGACCACGGGTTCGCCGTCGCGGAGTCCGCCGTGGCCGCGCTGGAGCCGGTGGTGCTCGAGGAGATGGCCGCGCTGCACGCCGCGGGCGGTGGCTTCACGCGCTCGGAGGCCGAGTCGCGCCAGTTCTGGCTGGGGCTGTACCGGCGCTTCCTGGTGCACCTGGGGCTGCCCGCCGACGACGCCCTGGCGAGCCGCCTCTATGACGAGTTCATCCAGTACGAGACGTACCGCCTGTATCCCGACGTGCTGCCCGCGCTGGCAGCCCTGCGGGCGCATGGGGTCGCGCTAGGCATCATCTCCAACTGGGAGGGCTGGCTGGAGTCGCTGCTGCTGCACCTCCAGATCCGCGACTTCTTCGCCGCCAGTGTGATCTCGGGCCACCACGGCGTGGAGAAGCCCGATCCCCGCATCTTCGAGCTGGCGCTGCGGGGCCTCGACGTGGCGCCCGCGGAGGCCGCACACGTGGGCGACAGCGTGGCCCACGACGTCGAGGGCGCGCGCCGCGCCGGGCTGCTGCCGGTGCTGATCGACCGCCAGGGCGCTCGCGCCGGCGGCGAGTACCTGCGCATCACCGACCTGCGCGAGCTGCCGGCCGTCCTGGGCCTCGACGGCCGCGCGGGCGCCTGATGCGCGCGTGCGCCCCGAGCGCGTCGTGATGCGCCGCGTCGCCACCGCCGCCGCGATCATCTTCCTGGGCAACGTGGCCAGCCGCGTGCTGGGACTGGCCCGCGAGATGGTGTTCGCCGCGCTGTTCGGCACCTC
>DATGKN010000126.1:0-24823 GCA_035294645.1 Chloroflexota bacterium | reverse complement strand
CTACATCCAGAAGATGGTCGACGAGATGTGGGAGGAGTGGGAGATCCCCGGCGTGGCTCCCCTCAAGGGCGTGCTGCGCGAGGCCAAGAAGCAGCCCGCCACGGTGTAGCCTAGCCCCTAGCGCCCGGTAGGCGCCGCTCTCCCCGCGAGGGCGGCGCCTTTGTGCTGCCGTGAGTACGCGCTTGCCCGCGCGGGGCCAGCGGGCGTATCGTGGCCCTCGGCGAGCGCTGGCGGGCGCACTCCCCGCGGCGCCGCGCAGCCACATCACGGGGGGCCACGATGATCATCGACATCCACGGTCATACCACGCTGCCCGAGGCCGTCTACGCCTGGAAAGCGGGGCTGCTGTCGCATCGCGGCGCGCACGGCAAGGCGGCCCCGCAGCTCAGCGACGACGACCTGCGCCGGGCATTGAACAGCCCGACCTTCGGCACCGTGTCGCACCTCGAGCAGCTGCGCGCGGTCGGCACCGACTTGCAGCTGATCTCGCCTCGCCCCTACCAGCTGATGCACAGCGAGCAGCCGCACCGCATCGTCAACTGGTACGTCGAGGAGACCAACAACCTGATCGCCCGCCAGTGCCAGCTGTACCCGGAGACGTTCCGCGGGATCTGTGCACTGCCGCAGCACCCGAACCGCGCGCCGCTCGACGACGCAATCGCCGAGCTGGAGCGCTGCGTCAAGGAGCTGGGGTTCGTAGGGTGCCTGCTAAACCCCGATCCCGACGAGGGCGCCGGCTGTCCGCCCGGGCTGGGCGATGAGTACTGGTACCCGCTATACGCCAAGCTGGTCGAGCTCGATGTGCCCGCGTTGATCCACTCCGCCAGCTGTCGGTCGCCGCGCGAGTCGTATTCGCTCCACTTCATCCAAGAGGAGAGCGTGGCGATCATGTCGCTGCTCGGCTCGCGCGTGTTCGCCGATTTCCCTACGCTCAAGCTGATCGTGTCGCACGGCGGTGGCGCGATCCCCTACCAGGTGGGCCGCTTCGAGGCCGCCCGCTATCGCGCGGGGCGCGAGCCGTTCCGCGACAGCCTGCGCAAGCTGTGGTTCGATACCTGCCTGTACAGTGCGGAGGCGTTGGAGCTGCTGTTCAAGGTCGTCGGCCCGGACCGCTGCCTGTTCGGCACCGAGCGGCCGGGCACGGGCACCGCGCGCGACCCGCGCACCGGCCGCTGGCTGGACGACGTCAAGGCGCTGATCGATGGGATCGAGTGGCTGAGCGCGGCCGACCGCCAGCGGATCTACGAGGACAACGCCCGCGCGCTGTTCCGGCTGTAGCCGCCCGCGCGGCGCGGGCGCCGTGAGACAAGTAAAGCGGGTGGGAGAGGTCCCACCCGCTTCGCCTGCGAGGCCGGGTGCGACGCGACTTACGGGCGCGCCGCGCCGTTGCTGGAGCCGTTCGTCGCGGCGCCGCTATCCGTCCCGCTGCTGTCGCTGTTGCTAGCAGCAGGGGCCGACGCCTGCCCGCACGCCAGATCGGCGTACAGCTGCAGCCCTTCGACCACCTCCTTGAACAGGGCGGCCACGTCCAGCGGGAAGATCGTCAGCGCGGCGTTCAGGTTCGCCGCGTTGATGCGGCTGTCGATATACGCCAGCCGCTGCGAGTCGGCGCTGAACACGTGGGCCACCAGGTCAGGGTAGCTCAGCGTGCCGCTGAGGAACGGCGCGAAAGCCGCCGGCTGCAGCAGGATGGCGTTCAAGTTCTGCAGCCCGTAGATGTTCGCCAGGTTGTAGCCCGGCGCGCCGAACGGGTTGTAGATCGAGCCGGCGAAGCCGGGGTACAGCAGCGGAGTCGGCGCCAGCAGCGGCCGCCCGTTGGGCCCCATGGGGTAGGCCTGGAAGGCGTTGGCGTAGCGCACCATCTGCGTCACCATGGGATAGGCCGCTCGCGCCACTCCCAGCCGACAGGCATCGGGCGTCGTGGGCGCGCTGCTCTCGGCCTGTGGGCGCGCCGGCGCACTGCTCGGCACCATCGGCACCCCGCCGTAGCCGGGCGTCGGCGGGCCGAAGCCGATGCCCGGGCCGCCCTGGGCGTGGGCAACCGGCGCCATCGCCGCCGTGGTGCTGGCCAGAATCGCCGCCGCAAGGACTAGACGTCGCAAGATGACCCCTCCTCCGAGATCTGGGCTTCCAATGGCCCGCTGCGTCTCTGCGGTCGCCTCCACGGCCCACACGGGCGAGCAGGCGGCCGCACTCTCTCCTGTTGGTGCGCCTCGCAGGCGCCGGGGAGCACTGCCGCGGTTGGTGCCGAGCTCTCCCTCCTCGTGACCACCGTCTCGTGACCCAGCCCGAGCGGCAGGCGTGCAACGGGCCACCGCCGAACGGAGCACAGGCTGCGACCGACACTCCATAGATCAAACGGAGACGCGGCTGAAACGTTTCATTTTTGAAGCAAGCGGGTGTCGGCCTAGACGGGGCACGCTGGCTGTGCAAGGCGTTCTACCGCTGGCCCCCGGCCGAGTTGGCCGTCCCGGGCAATGGCAGCCGCACGGGAGTCATGACCGGTGGTGGGGGGGGGCTCTGCGTGGGCCGCGCGACCGCGCCCGCTGCGGCGGCGCTCGCCGCCGTGGTCGGGGCGGCCGCGGCGGCGCTCGCCGGTGCCGGGTACCCGGCGGAAAGGTACTGCGCCCCCTCCAAGCCCAGACACACCGACCAACCGCGGCCGGCGGCGCTCTCATGCTCGCACCACACCCAGCCGTCGGCCAGCACTGGCCCGCCGACCACCCGCACCGGCACCCCCGGGGGCAGCGTGCCGATGATCGGCTGGTCCAGGCCCGGGCCGGCGCGTACGTTCAGCTCCAGATCGCCACTGACCGCCTCGATCCCACCGGGGGGGAGGGTGGGCAACTGCTGCGCCGTCGGGGCCGCCGCTCCCCTCGCCGCGGCCCCCGCGAACAGCGCGGCCGCCACCACCGCGCCCACGCTCAGGCGCCGTACCCCCTCACTCCGAGTCTGCCAGTTGCCGGCTCGGTGCATCGCTCTAGCCCCCGCTCTGCGGTGCCCATGGTTATGGGGGGCGACCGCCGCCCTGGCCGCCCGCGGGCACCGCGCCTCCTGCTATCATTCCCCTACGCTACCCAAATCGCGCGCTCACATGCTAGTTATCTCCGTTGTGGCCTGGGTGAGGAGCAAGCCGCGTGCTCGGGCTGGTGATCCCGGGAGTCGGCGAGTGGCGCTTGACCCACCTGCTCCTGGATGTCAACGGTACGTTGGCTCGCGATGGCGCCCTGCTCGATGGGGTCGCCGAGCGCGTGGCGCGCCTGCGGGCGCAGCTGGCCGTGGAGCTGCTCAGCGCCGACACGCACGGCACCCTCGACGCGCTGGCGCAGCAGCTCGGCGTACCGGGCCATCGGCTGCCGCCGGGAGCGCCGGAGGCTGCGAGCAAGCGCGCACGGGTCGAGGCGCTGGGGGCGGCGCAGGTCGCGGCCATCGGCAACGGCGCCAACGACGTGGAGATGCTGCGCGCCGCGGCGGTGGGCATCGCCGTGCTGGGCCCCGAGGGGCTCGCCAGCGCGGCCCTAGTGGCCGCGGATGTCGTGGTGCCCTGTATCCAAGACGCCTTAGACCTCCTGCTGTATCCGCGACGGCTGGTGGCCACGCTGCGACGCTAGCCGCCGCGCGGTGGGACGTGATGCCCGCCGGCGAGGCGCCTATGGGGTCGGGCGGTCGTCGCGGGAGGCGATAATCGATCGCGAGGGATGGCGATGCGCGCGTTGCAACTGCGGAACCGCCAGGTGTGTCTGGCCGAGGTACCCACGCCCGAGCCGCCGCCCGGCGAGGCCCTGGTGCGCGTGCGTCTCGCCGGTATCTGCCACACCGACCTCGAGCTGGCGCGCGGCTACATGGGCTTCGCCGGCACCCTGGGCCATGAGTTCGTGGGCGAGGTGGCGGCCCTGCCGGCCGCTGCCCGGCCGTCCGCCGGGCTGGCCGTGGGCCAGCGGGTGGTGGGCGAGATCAACGCGAGCTGCCAGCAGTGCGCGGCCTGCCGGGCCGGCCTCGGGCGCCACTGCCCGCGGCGCACGGTGCTGGGCATCCTGGCGCGCGACGGGGCGTTCGCCGACTACCTCACCCTGCCGCTCGGGAATCTGTGGCCCGTGCCGCCCGAGATTCCCGACGCGGCGGCGGTGTTCGTCGAGCCGCTGGCGGCTGCCCTGGAGGTCCTCGAGCAGGTGGCCGTGCGGCCCACCGAGCGCGTGGTGGTGTTGGGCGACGGCAAGCTGGGCCAGCTCGTGGCGCGGGTGCTGCACCTGGTGGGGGCGGAGGTGCTGGTGGTAGGGCGCCACCCCGCGAAGCTCGCGCTGCTGGAGGCCGCCGGGATCGCCGCGCGACTCGACCCGCCGGCCGAGCGGGCCGACATCGTCGTCGAGTGTACTGGCCGCGCGGCGGGGCTAGCGCAGGCTATGCGGCTGGTGCGCCCGCGTGGTACCCTCGTGTTGAAGAGCACGGTGGCCGTCGACCCCCAAGCTGGGGCCGCCCCACTCGATCTGGCCCCACTGGTCGTGGACGAGATCACGGTCGTCGGCTCGCGCTGTGGGCCGTTCGGGCCTGCGCTGCGGCTGCTCGCGGAGCACCGCCTCGATGTCACACCGCTGATCAGCGCCGAGTACCGGCTGGTGGAGGGCGTCGCTGCTTTTGCCCACGCGGGCCAGCGCGGCACGCTCAAGGTGCTCCTGCGCCCCTGACCCGCGCCGGCCGGCGCGTGTGGGAGAGACGCGTGATGGACCGACTGCTGCTCGCCGGGGCCCTGCTCGCCCTCGTAGCCTGCTCGGCGCCGGCCGCGTCGCAGCCCCCTGCGGCGCCAGCCGCCACCGCCCCGCCCAGTGCGGCTACCGCGCCGTTCCAGCCCACGGCTGCGGCGCCCAGCCCTGTGCCCGCTCCCGAGACGGTGCGGGTCGCGCACGTGCCGTCCACCCTGTTCGCTCCGCTGTACGTGGCGGTCGATAAGGGGTACCTGCAGGAGTTGGGTATCGTGGCCGACTTGGAGATCGTCACGGCCGGCCAGGACGCAGTAGCGCTGACCGGCCAGGGGCAGCTCGACGCCACGGTCGGCGGCTTCTCGGCCGCCACATTCAACGCCATCCAGCGCGGCATCGAGGTGAAGGTGGTCAGTTCGATGGGCGCCCAGCCTCAGCAAGGCTACCCCTCGGCGATCATGGTGCGCAAGGATCTGTTGGACGGTGGCCAGGTGCGCACCATCGCCGACCTCAAGGGGCGCCGTACGGCGCTGGCGGGTGGCGCGGGCAGCACCGGCTCCTACTGGATCGCCACCAAGCTGCGCGAGGCGGGGCTGGGCCTGGGCGACATCGTGATCGAGAACATGACGTTCGGCGATATGGTGGTCGCCATGAAGCAGGGCTCGATCGAGGTCGCCTTCCCGCCCGCGCCGTTCACTACCGAGATGGTCCGCGAGGGGGTCGCCGACTACTTCGGCGGGCCGATCCGGCCGGGGGCCTCGGCCGTCGGCACGCTGTACGGCGCCCAGTTCATGCGCGAGCGCGATGCGGTGGCCAAGCGTTTCCTCACCGGGTTGGTGCGCGGCGCGCGCGACCTTCAGGGCGAGCGCTACTACGAGCCGGAGAATCTGGCGATCTTCGCCAAGTACACCCGGCAGCCCGTCGAGTCGATCCGCAGCCAGGACCGCTACGATTACCACCCCGATCTGCGGCCCGATGTGGAGACGCTGCTGGATATGCAGCGCGTATTCATGGAGGCGGGCATCCTGACCTACAGCCCGCCCTTGCCGGCCGAGCGCGTCGCCGACGACCAGTACAGCCGCGCGGCGGTGGCCGCCCTGGGCCCCTACCGCCCCTGAGCCGCGCGGCGTGATAGGGCGCGTTGCCGCCGGGGCCACGCGCGGGCTACTATCTGGGCAGGGTCGCGTTTCCCACGCCGAGGTGGCGGAATAGGCAGACGCGCACGGCTTAGGACCGTGTGGGGCGACCCGTGCGGGTTCGAGTCCCGCCCTCGGCACCCACTGCTCGCCGTTCTCCCACGCCGCGTTCCACTCCGCCCGGGCGGGGAGTAGAATCCCTTGCTGCCCGGGCGCGGCGACCGGCCTGATCGGTGTTCCCGCGCGCGGTGTGGGAGAGGGAGGGCCGCGTGGTAGCGCGAGTGTTGGCGCTCGACATCGGCGGTACTAAGCTGGCGGCGGCGGTGGTCGACACCACGGGCCAGGTAGCCGGGTTCGTCGAGCGCCCCACACCCGTCACTGCCGACAGCGCCGGCCTGTTCGCTTGCGTACAAGCCACGCTCGCCACGGCCCTGCAGGCAGCGGGTGCCTCCCTGAGCGACCTGCGCGGGATCGGGGTGGGCTGCGGCGGCCCGATGGGTTACCCCGAGGGGCGTGTGTCGCCGCTCAATATCCCCGCCTGGCGCGACTTTCCCCTGCGTGAGCGCTTGGCAGCCAGCTATGGGCTACCGGTGTGGGTGGACAACGACGCCAAAGCGCTGGCGCTGGGCGAGTACTGGCAAGGGGCAGGCCGCGGCGCCCGCGCGCTGCTGGGAATGGTCGTCTCGACGGGCGTGGGCGGCGGGCTGGTGCTGGAGGGGCAGCTCGTGCATGGGGCTCGCGGCAACGCCGGGCACATCGGCCACGTGATCGTGCGGCCCAACGGGCCACGCTGTGGCTGTGGTGCGCGCGGCTGCCTCGAGGCGATCGCCGCGGGGCCTAGCCTGGCGCGGGCGGCGGCGCGGGCGCTACGGCGCGGTGTCCCGTCGGGGCTGCAGGGCTGCGCTCCCCTCACTGGGCAAGCCGTGGCCGCCGCCGCGCGGGCCGGCGATCCGCTGGCCATCGGGCTACTGGCCGACGCGGGGCGCGCGGTGGGCCGGGTGTTGGCGAGCGCGGCCGCCCTGCTCGATCTCGACCGGGTGGTGATTGGCGGCGGGGTGAGCCAGGCGGGCGCGCTGGTGTTCGAGCCGCTGCGCGGCGAGCTGGCGCGCCGGGCGCGCCTGGCCTTCACCCGCGAGCTAACGGTCGTACCAGCCCAGCTGGGCCGCCAGGCCGGCGTGGTTGGCGCCGCGGCCCTGTTCTTCCAGGCCACGCACCTGGCTTCCCTCGGGTCTCCTACCCCCTGACGGTGCGGCGGGCCGGCCGCGGCCGGATGGTAGAATTCAAGAACTGACCAGCCAGATTCCGACCCACTTAGCCTCGTCCCCGCGCGGTCGCGGGCTGGCGAGCGCGCGAGGGGCCATGTGGCTGAACCGACTCGCCCTGGCGAACTTCCGCACCTACGTCCGGCTAGGCCTCGAGTTGCCGCAGGGCGTGCTCGTCTTTCACGGCGCCAACGGCCAGGGGAAGACGAACTTGCTCGAAGCCGTGTACTTGCTGGCCACTACCAAGTCGCCCCGCGCCAGCAGCGACCGCGAGCTGATCAACTGGTTGGCCCTCGACCAGCCCCAGCCGTTCGCCCGCATTGCGGCCAGCCTTCACCGCGGGGCGCACGAGCTGCATATCGACCTCACCCTGCGCGCAGAGGTCGGGCTCGCGGCGAACGGTGCCAATGGGCTCGCGCTCAGCAAGCAGGTGCGGGTCGGCGGCTTGCCCCAGCGTGTCGTCGAGTACGTGGGCACCGTCATCGCCGTCTTGTTCTCGCCCGAGGATGTCGGCCTGGTGGCCGGCCCGCCGGCGGGCCGGCGGCGCTACCTGGACATTACCCTCTCGCAGGTAAACCCACGCTACCTGCGCGCGCTGCAGCGCTACACCAAGATCGTGGCCCAGCGCAACCATCTGCTGCGCCAGGTGCGGGAGCGCCGGCAGCCGCTCGCCTTGCTGGAGCCCTGGGATACCGAGCTGGTGCGCAGCGGCACGTACATCGTCGAGGAGCGCGCCCGCCTGCTGACCGCGCTCAACAGCCGGCTGACCGAGCTGTTCCGCGCCCTCAGTGGCGGGCACGCCCGGCTAGAGGTCGCTTACCGGTCGAGCCTCGAGGCCGCTTTGGAGGCCCCGGTCGAGGGCGCACCGGTGCGCGACACCGGCGCGCCCTGGCGCAGCGGTCCCCCGCCCGCGCCCCTGCCCCGCCTCGCCGACCTAGCCGAGCGGTTCGCGCACTGCCTTACGCGGGGCCGCGAGCGCGAGTTGGCACAGGGGGTGTCCCTCGTGGGGCCACACCGCGACGACCTCGTGTTCCTGCTCGACGATGTGCCACTGGGCACCTACGGCTCGCGCGGGCAGCAGCGCTTGGCAGTGCTAGCGCTGAAGCTGGCCGAGGTCGAGTTCATGCGCGCCGAGACGGGCGAGCGGCCCCTGCTGCTGCTGGACGACATTCTCAGCGAGCTGGACCCGGCGCGCCAAGCGTTCGTGCTCCAGACGCTGGGCAGCGATGGCCAGACGTTTCTGACCACCACCGACCTCGGCGGTTTCGACTCGGGCTTTCTCGCGCGGGCACGCGTGTACCGTATCGCGGACGGCACTATCCACGCCGGCTAGCCGCGGGGCTTACCCCCGCGGCTCGCGCATGCACGGTGGTTGCTGCTGGGGCACTTACCGCGCGCTCGGCCAGGGACAGCCACATACCGCCGTGGGCGACCAGGCCGTGGCCGGGAGGACGGAGAAGGCCCCTACCGCTAGCGGCGATACCGCGGGACGCGTCCAGATATCCCACTGGTAGCACCACGCCGGGCTGCACAGCGCGGCGGGCCACAGCGGGTTGGGGTCCATCTGCGAGGCGAGCACTAGCAGGCCCCCAGCCGGCGAGTAGCCGGGCTGTGGCGTTCCCACCGCGGGCGCTGGCGCGGGGGCTGGCATCGCTGTCGAGCAGGACAGCTGCGGCGCGGCGCACGGCGCGGCCGCTGGCGGTGCGCATAGGGGAGTTGGCGATGGGCACGCCGTCGGCGGCATCCCGCAGCCGCTCGGCAGCGGCGGCGCCCCACAGCCCAGCGACGGCTCGGCCAAGGGAGCTGCCTCGCTGGCTAGGCCCACGCCCGGCACCAGCGCGACTAGCAACCCCCCGAGGACCACGGCGTAGAGTACCTTCACACGGAGCATCGCCCCCTCCTCAGCTTGCGATTTCACTGCCTCTCTGCAAGATGGATGCCGCGCCCAGCATAGGCGGCCCGCGCGCGGTCCGTCAATAGTGGGGGCACACTACAGGCGGTAGCGCCAGATCTCCTGGAGCAGCTCGAAGCCCTGCCGGGCGTAGAACTGGCGCGCCACCGTGTTGGCGGCACTCACGTACAACTGGATGGTGTCGAAGCCGCGCTGACGCGCCCAGGCTTGCAGGTATTCCACCAGCAGCCGCGCTACCCCGTGGCGCCGGTAGCGCGGCTCCACATACAGTGCCGACAGCTCCAGCCAGCGTCGGCGCCGGAAGATGGGCGGGTCGAGGTGTGTCTCCGCGAGCAGTAGCCCCACGGCCTCCGCCTCGTGCCACGCCAGCGCCCACAGCGTGTCGGGGTCATCGCGCGTGCGCTCGTAGGCGGCCCGCAGGTGCACGGGCCAGTCATCGGCTAAGGTGAAGTGCGGGTCGAAGGTGGCGTTGAAAGTGTGTAACGCCCCGAACAGCTCGGCGACGCGCGGTAGGTCCTGCGGGGTGACCGGCAGGATCCGCACGTCCGGAGGCGAGTCGCTCACGCGCTCCTGCTCCTCGTGGCGTGGCTCGCGCCCGCCGTGGCAGCGAGCCCAGCGGTGCCGTGCGCTCGCCAGCGTGCCCCGCGTCGCGCTCGTGCAGCACCGCTCAGATGATACGCCAAGGAGCAACGCAGAGTCACCAGGGCGCGCCGCGAGTGGCGGTCCGGCCGTGCGACAGGGGGGAGCCGCCAGCGGCGAAGTACTGGAGGATCCCCACCGCGTAGCCGCGCGCTAGGGCCTCTAGCGTGGCGGGCTCGCGCAGCAGCGCCGCCTCCTGGGGGTTGGACAAGAACAGGGCCTCGACCAGCACGCTGGGCTGCGGGCCGCGCAGTGAGAAGAAGTGCCCGTAGGGCTTGCCGGCGGTGAGGTCCGCGCGCACGCCGCGATCGGCCGCCTCGTAGCCGAGCCTGTGTAGCTCGGCCAGGATGGCTGTCTGGAGCGCCTCGGCCAGCTGGCGGCTCTCGGCGCCGAAGTTGTCGGGGTTGTAGTAAGTCTCCGTGCCGCGCACGGCCGGGTTGGGATGGCCGTTGAAGTGGATCGACACGTAGATGCGCGCGGGGGTTACCGCGGCGATGCGCGCTTCCTGCTCCAGGCGGATGCGCTCGGTGGGGTCGCGGTGGTTCATGGCGGTGAGGGGCCGGTTGTCCTCGCGCGTGAGCGCCACGCGCAGGCCATGCGCCTCCAGTAGCGGGCGGATTTGCCGGGCGAGCGCGAGCGTGAGGTCCACCTCGCGCAGCCCACCCCCCACAGCCCCCACGTCGGCATCGCTGTGGCCCGGATCGAGCCCCACGTCGTTGACCGCCTCTTGCGCGCCGCGCGCTGCCAGCGGCCCTCCGAGCAGCACCAACAGCAGCCCTAGCACGGGACCGACGGTGTCGCGCCACCGCATGCTCACGCCTCCTCGGCTCGCGTGCCACGTCGGCGCCCCGGGGGCCGCGGCGGCGCCGGCGTCCAGTCGGGCCCGGCAACTTCCTGCTCCACTCCGTCCGCTAGCCGCACCGTGACGCGCCCGGTCGCGACCTCGACTGCGATCACCTGGCCCGGTCCCAGCGCCGTGGCGAGCAGCTGGCCCAGGCGGGGTAGCTGCTCGCGCCGCTCCAGATAGGCGCGGTTGCGTGCGCCGAGTGCCCCGAGCAAGGCGGCCGCCACTCCCCCCGAGGTGCTCGAGGTGGGGGGCACATCCAGTTCCTGACAGGCCGTGGCCAGCCGGGCCAGCGCGCCGAGCCCGCTTGCCGCCCGCGCCGCTCGCAGTACCACATGGCTCCCCAGCGCGGCCTCCAGCTCGCGGGCGAGCGCCGCGGTGTCGCACGTCTCGTGGGCCTCGTACTCGAGGGTCACGCGGTCATCGAACGGATCGTAGGCGGCCGCGACGAGGGCCACGGGCCAACCCCGGCCGGCTACCTGCTGGCGCGCCAGCGCGAGTGCCATCCGCTCGCGCTCGCCCACGGTTGGCAGCGCGCGCCACGCCGCTGGCGCGGCCGGCTGCACGCGGCCGGCCGGCCGAAGGCTAGCCGCACCGTGGATGAGCTGGTCGGCGGCGATCACGACCCGCGCCGGGGCCTGCCCCGCCGGCGTCGCCAGCAGCGCGGGGGCATCGACGGCCAGCGGGCGCTCGGCCTGGGCGAACCGCACCGGGCCGTAGCGCTGGAGGCGCACCCCGACGAGGTCGCTCATGCGGCGGCTCCCCCGCCGCGCGGCAGGGCGAGCAGCAGCGCGTCCAGCGCCAGCCGCGCGTTCACGTTGGCCTCGAGGTCGTCCAGCGTCTGCTGCACGCGCCCCAGCGCGCGCCCGCACACCTCGGCGTCGAACCGGGCCGGGGAGCCGGCCAGACTGGCGCGCAACTGCTCGCGCCACCAGCTGCGCCAGGTGGCCAGGGTCTCGCGCACGGCCGCCGGTGCCGTGGCCCAGCGTTCGGCGAGCTCGGCGGCCAGGCGCAGCCGCCCCAGCGTCGAGGCGGCCAGGACCGTCTCCAGCAGCGTCGTGTGAGCCTGCCGGGCGGCCAGCAGCGCCGGATCGCGTGCGGCGCGCACGGCCCAGCCGATGCGGCCCTCGCTGAGGGTGGCCAGGCGCTCGGCCTCGGCCCGCGGCACGCCGCAGGTGCGCTCCAGGTGTGCGGCGAGCGGTGCCCACGCCACCGGCCGCAAGCGGAACTGCTGGCAGCGCGAGACGAGCGTCGGCAGGAGCAGGTCGGGGGTGCTGGCGGTCAGCAGCAGCACGACGCCCGGCGGCGGTTCCTCCAGCGTTTTGAGCAGCGCGTTCGCCGCGGGTTCGCTGAGGTCCTCGGCCTCGCGCAGCAGGTACACCTTGTGCCGCGCTTCCACGGGCTTGAGCGCTACTTCCTCGCGCAGCGCCTGGATCTCCTCGATGCTCAGGTTCTTCTTGTCCGCCGGCCGGGCCAGCAGGCGCACGTCGGGGTGGGCGTCGCGGGCGATGAGCTGGCAAGCGCGGCAGGCGCCGCAGCGTGGTGGGGCGGTGCAGTTGAGCGCCTGGGCGAAGGCCCGCGCCAGCGTGGTCTTGCCGATACCGGGCGGACCGCTGAACAGGTAGGCGTGGGCGACGTGCCCCTCGGTGAGCGCGCGAGCCAGTAGCGCCACGGCCCAGTCGTGCCCCACGATGCCCCACGTGGCGCCAGTTTCCCGCTCGGTGGCTGCCATAAGCTGGTCGGTCTCCCTTTGGCCCTCGGCTCGCTTCAGGATAGCATCTGCCGCCGCGAGCGGGCGGCCCGGGCGGGGGGGCGTGTGCTGCCCGGGCGGGCCATGCTACCCTGGGCGCGGGAGGCGCCCGTTTGCCGCGCGCCGCGCCCGCCGGGGGAGCCATGACCAGCCGCCGAGTGATTGCCTATCTGGGCGCGAGCTTCGCGGTGGGTGTGTTCCATGCCTTCAACAGCTTCACGCTGCCGCTGTGGCTGGCCGGGTTCACTCCCTCGTATTTAGTGCTCGGCTTGCTGGGCAACACGCGCTCGTTCGAGGGCGCGCTCGTCTCGCCGCTGGTCGGCTGGTGGTCCGACCGCACCTGGCTGGGCTGGCTCGGTCGGCGCCGCCCGTTCATCCTCGTGGGCGGCCTGGTGTCGGCGCTGGTGCTGGGGCTCACCCCCGTGCTCAGCCGCCTGCCTGTACCGCCGGTCGCCGCACCACTGCCCGCTGCTGCGCAGGTGCTGCTGTGGCCGGCCGCGGCGATCTTCGCCTTCACCTTCCTGTTCAACACCATGGACGACGTGCACAAAGCGCTGCTGGCCGACATCACCACCCCCGCCGAGCGCAACCGGCTGTCGGCGTGGTCGGTAGTGGTGCTGATGTGGGGCCAGGTCACCATCCTGGTGCTCGGCTACGTGCTGTGGCCCACGGCGGTGGGCGACGCGGCGTTCCTAGCGGCCGCTGGCCTGATGGGCCTCGGGGTGCTGCTCACGGTCGGGGGCGTGCGCGAGCCGCCGCCGACCGTCTGGCGGCAGGCCCGCGCGGTGCTGGCGGCGCCAGCGGAGCCCTGGCGCGATGGGCGGGGGCCGTACCGCGCCGCGGCCGTGTTGTGCTTGGTCGCGTTCGCCTACTGGTCGGGCGTCAACGCGGTGCTGCCGCTCGTATCGGTGTACCTGCGTGATATCCTCGGGGCGTCGGTAGGCGAGGCGCAGTTGCTGCCCGCGCTGCTGCTGCTGGCGACCACCCTGTGTGCGCTGCCGGCCGGCTGGCTGGGCACGCGGTACGGCAAGCGCCGCGTGTTAGCCTTGGGCTACGCCATCATGGGCGTGGCGGCGTTGCTCGGGCTGGTGGTCACTACCAAGGGGCAGGGCGCCCTGGTATTCTTGCTGGCCGGGGTCGGCAACGCCACTAGTACCGTGCTCACTATCCCCCTGCTAGCCGATCTAGTACCCCGCCAGCGCATGGGGATGGCGAGCGGCGTATTGGCCGCCAGCGGCTCCGTGGCCGCGCCCCTAGCCAGCGTGGTGGCTGGCGCGCTGGCCGATGCGTTCGGGCCGCGGGCCATCTTCGCCCTGATGGCGGCGATGGTGCTGCTCGCGCTGGGGCTGCTGCCGGGAACCTGGACCCCGCCGCCTGCTACCCTACCGCAGGCGTCGTGGCCGCCGCCGGCGGCCGATAGCGGGGCTCCTGACATTCCATGACAGCGGGCAGTGTGTGCTGGCATACTGCGGTACAAGGCGGCCACGCCGTGGCTGGCGGCGCACTCGGGGGAGGCCTGATGGGTATGACCGTGCGACTCGGTAGGCTGGTTCAGTACGGCGTCGCGCTCTGGTGCACACTAGTGCTGATCGCGGCGGCCTGTGCCGCCCCGGCGCCCTCCCAGACCTCGGCAGCCCAACAGTCGGCGGCGTCCCCTACGGCCGCCGGGCCGATCGACATGGTGGTGTCGTATAGCAACCTGTCGACCGACCAGTGGCCGGTATGGATCGCGCTCGACGAAGGGCTGTTCGCCCGCCATGGGCTGAACGTCGACTTGCGGCTGCTGGAGAGTTCCACCGGGGTGGCCGCGCTGCTGACCGGCGAGACGCAGGCGGCGATCATCGGCGGGTCAGAGGTCATGTCGGCGGCGGCCGAGGGGGCCGAGCTAGCGATCGTGGGCGACCTGTCGCGCACCTTCTCGTTCCGCTTCATGGCGCGGCCAGAGGTCCGCACACCGCAGGACCTGCGCGGCCAGCGCGTGGGGGTCAGTCGCTTCGGGTCCAGCTCGGACATCGCCACTCGCGTGGCGCTCCAGAAGCTCGGGTTCACGCCGGGCCAGGACATAGAGGTCGTGCAGGTCGGCTCGCTCACGGCGCGCATGCAGGCGCTGGAGAGCGGCGCCATCCAGGGCGCGGTGGCCATGCCGCCCGAGACGACGCGCCTGGCCCAGATGGGCAACCACGTGCTGTTCGACCTCAGCGACCTCGGCCTGCCCGCCGCCACCGCCGTGATGGCCGTGCGGCGCGCCGACCTCACCGCCCGCCGGCCCATGCTCCAGGCGTTCGTCGACGCCATGGTCGAGGCGATCGCCCTCCAGCGGCGGGACCCCGAGCGTGCCCAGGCCGTGCTCGGTCGCTGGCTGAAGACCGATGACCGTGCGGCGCTGGCCGAGGCCTGGAGCTTCTACGTCGAGAAGGTGCTGGCGCCCATCCCCCGCATCGAGGTGGCCCAGCTGGAAACGGGCCGCGAGTTCCTCAGCGCGCAGAGCCCCCGCCTCGCCCAGTACGACCCACAGCAGCTGATCGACAACAGCCTGGTCGACAGCGCGGTAGCCCGGGGGCTCGCCGGCCAGTAGCCGCCCCCGGGGCGCTCAACCCAGCAGCCGCGAGCCGAAGTACTGCTCCGGCAGGCGGCGCACCAGGTCCAGGTAGTCGGCGCGGGCGAAGTCGGCGAGGCGCACCGTGTCGCCGTTGGGCGGCCGGATGCGCTCGAAGACGGCGCGCGCCTCGGCGTCCGCCGGCGGCGGGATCGTGGCGTCGATGAGCAGCTTGCCGCCGCGGCGCTGCCACAGCGGCGCCCCGGGGGCGCCGAGCTCGGGCAGGCTCGGGTCCATGGCGTGGTTGTGCGTGCCAGGCACGACGATCACATCTTCGGCGGGATTCACGCGGGTCGCCAGCGCCCACAGGATCTCCGAGTGGTTGAAGATGTCCACGTCCTCATCGACCGCGATGGCGATCTTCGGGTGCTGGTACTCCGAGGAGAGGGCGGCCAGCAGCACGTTCTTGGCCTCGCCGTAGAAGCGCTGGGTCATCTGCACCACCACGGCGAAGATGCCCGGCAGGATCAGCACGTTGTGGATATTCGCTCCGCCACCGACATCGCGCAGCCGGCGGTAGATCATAGCGCTCATCGGCACCTTGTGGAACACGCAGCCCTCGGTCTCCGAGCCGTTCTGGACGTTCTTGAAGATCGCATCCCGGCGGCGCGTCAGGCAGGTGTACTCGACCACCGGGTTCTTGCCCATGCCCGCGACGTACACGTCCTGGAACTCGCTGAACGGGCCCTCCTCCTCACGGTAGTGGGGCGGGATGTAGCCTTCGAGCACGAGTTCGGCGTCGGCGGGCACCTCCAGCGGCACCGTCTCGCATGGCACCAGCCGTACCGGCTCGCCCAGGTAGCCGCCCGCCACCTCGAACTCGTCCATCCCGTAGGGGGCGGTGGTCGCCGCGGCGGCGTAGTACAGCGGGTAGTGGCCGATGAACACGGCGACCGGCATCGGCTCGTTGCGGGCCTGGTACTTCAGGTAGTTGCGCCAGGCGTGGCGTGGGTACAGGAGAATGCCGGTCTTGGCGGGGCCTTTGACTTGCAGCCGGTGGAAGCTGACATTGCGCCGGCCGCTGTCGGGGTCCTTGGTGACCACCAGCCCGGAGCCGATCACTGGACCGCCGTCGCGTACCCCGGCGATGTGGACCGGCAGCTCGCGCAGGTCGAACTCGCCGCGGCCGAGCCGCACCTCCTTGACCGGCCCGGTCGGCACCAGCTCGGGCTCGCGCCGCGCGCCGAACCGCTCGGCGACCGTTGGGACCAGGGCCTCCAGCGTGGTGCCGAAGGCGAGCGCGGCATGGCGCAGGTTGGCGGGGGCCTGGCCGAGCGCGCGCCAGCCATGGGGCAGGTTCTCGAACAACAGCGCCTTCTCGCGCGACTGGTACAGCAGCGCGCCCATCTGGGTCAGGGGATCGACGGGCTTGTCGATGCGGATCAACTCGCCCGCGGCGTCGAGTTCCTCGATCCAGGTGCGCATGTCCTTGGGCACGGGAGCCTCCTCGGGCGCGCCGCGGCTAGGCGCAGGGCAAGGCGCGCGCTGGATTGTAGCAGCCGGCGAGGGGGCGCGGCAGCGCGGGGGCGACCGTGTCCGGGGCGACGGCTTGCTTCAGGTGGGCCGCATTGCTACTGTAGAGCGGATACCACTAGCGGAGTCGCCACGGGGGCCTGCCTCGTGGCCATGGCGAGGGCATGAGCGCGAGCGAGCAGCCGGTGACCGTGGTCCAGGAGCGCGACGCTGCCGCCTTGCAGGCGGCGCTCGCCTCGGCCAGCAGCGCCGCCGCCCAGGCCCATACCCTCGCGGCCTACCTGCACCGCGTGCCGCCCGACCAGCTACGCAACCAGCATGCCGTCGCCGAGCGGGGCCGCGAGCACGCGTTGGTAGCGGCCGCGGTGGCCTACTGCCTGGGCTGGGAGCTGCGCGCCCGCGGGGCCAGCGTCGATCCCGACCTGCTACGGCCGGCCGCGCTGGCCCACGACCTCCACCTCCCCGGCGACCTACGCGCCTTGCTGCCCGCGCCCGTGTCGCGCTGGGTGGCCAACCGCAACCTGTTCTTCGATGCTCTGCCCGGGTCGCCGTTTCCTGTCAACCACTTCCACTCCCCGGCCGAGCAGGCGCTGTACGCGGCGCACCTGATCGCCGCCGAGCGCCTCCCCGTGCCGTACAACCGCCGCGCCGACCTGGCGTTCGCCGACCATCCGCTCCATCGTGCCGGGGCGCTGCCGGGCCTGACGCTGCTGCACTGGGCGGTGCCTGCGGCCACCGAGTATGTGTTCGAGGCGCCGCTGCTACCCGAGCTGCGTGGCGCCCGCGCGCTGCTGGATCGGCTGGCGCAAGTGGACATTCCGGCGCTGTTCGGCGCCCAGTTCGATGCCCCGGCCCTGGCGGCGCGGGCAGCCGAGGTGCAGGCCTGGTTCGCGGCGCGCACGGGAGGGCTGCGACTGGAGGCGCCGGAATGCGTGCTGGTGGCGGGGGCCGACGAGGTGCTGGTGCTCGCGCCGCCCAGCTTGGCCGACGTGCTCCAGGCGGCTATCGAGGCGCTGTGCGCCGAGGCAACGCTCAGCGCGCCCGCGCTGGTCGTGGCACGCCCGCTGACCCTGCTCGAGTTGCAACACGGGCGCCAGCCCACGCGCTTCTGGTGGCAGGAGTACCTGGCCGCCCACTCGGACGAGGTCTCCCAGCGTCTACTAGGCGACAAGGCACCGCCGCGCGAGCCGCTCACCCCGCTGGAGCTGCCGCCGGGCAAGGGCTTCGGCGAAGTGGTGCGCGAGCTGCGGCTGCTGCACCAGCGACGGCGCGAGGAGCGCGCCCACTACCCGGCGGGCGAGAGCTGGCCGCTGGCCATGCGCTGCCCGGCCTGCGACCGCTGGCCCGTGGCCCTGCTCCCAACCACTGCCGATCCCCCGCGCTGCGCCCCCTGCGCTCGCAAGCGCGCCATCGGCCAGCGCGTGACCCCGGCCGAGCGGCAGATCGACCCCGCCCTGGCCGACGGACTCACCGAGCAGTTCCTGGCCTTCCTGCGCGACACAGCGCCGCGCAGTGCCTACGCTCGCGCGCTGCGCCAAGTGGGCGAGGCGCCGGTGGCGCTGCCCACCGCGCTGGCGGCGCTGGCCCCCCATGGGCAGCTCGCGCTGGTGTACGCGACTCTCGACGGCGTGACCGACCGGCTGGCGCGCCTAGAGGCCCCGGGCGAGTATGTGGCATTCGGGGCGGCGCTGCGCGCCCACCTCCAGCAGGCGCTGTTCGAGGCACTGGCCGCGCACCTCCGACCGCGCCGCTGGCAGGGCGGCTGGGTCCATCCGTGGGCGGTATTGCAGCTCGACGCCGACGGCGTGTGGCTGCTGCTGCCGGGCATGGTGGCTCTGGCCACCACGGCGACGTTCGCCCGCGCGTTCGCCCAACGCTACACCCTCGGCTCGCCGCCTGGCGACCCTTGGGTCGGGCAGCGGTACCGCCCCGCGGGCCCCACGCGCCGCGGGGAGCCGGCGGCGATCGCCGCGCCGATCCGCGCCGAGCTAAGTCTTACAGCGGGCGTGGTCCTCGCCCCGCCAGCGGTACCGCTCGCGGTGTTGCGGGGGCTGGCGACGGAGCTGCGGCAGAGCGCCCAGGCGGCCCGCCGCCGCGCCCGCCTGCTCGCCCTGCGCCGCGGCGACGATGGCGCCAGCGAGGGATACTGCGACTTTCTGGTGGCCCGCGATGCCAGCCTGCCGGCCGAGCGGCTGGCCCTCTGGCGGGCAGGCCAGATGCACATACAGGAGCGCGGGGACCTGCGTCTGGGCGCGGCTCCCTATACCTGGCCCGAGCTGCAAGGGCTGCTGGCTACCGCGCGCGCGCTGCGTGAGGCGGGCTGCCCGCCCGAGCTGCTGGCCACCATCGTGGCACGTATGCCCGCCAGCCCGCTGGCGGCGAGTGTAGACTACCTGTATACCCGGCTGCGGCTGCGCGACGACCTCCAGCGCGCGCTGGCCGCCCACCTGGAGTTGGCGTGGCAAGGGCCCCGCGCGCGCGACCCGGCCGTGGCACCGCCCTGGCGCTGGCTGCCGCCGCGCGACGGCCGCGAGCAACGCGAGTCGATCGTGCCCGACCTACTCGACGTCTGGGATCTCTGCGCCAGCCAGCTTCCTGCGGAGGACGGCGATGCCGTGGGTTGAGATCGCCCTCACGGTCGAGCTGCGTTCCGCGCTGAGCACCAGCGGCCGTGCGGCTCACGGCAGCGTGGTAGCCCGTGACCTGGCCCGCGACGGCTGGGGCCGGCTGATCCTGCCCGCTTCGCACCTCAAGGGCCGGCTGCGCCACGCCTGCCGCCAGGTCGCGCACACGCTGGGACTGGCGTCTTGCCCGCCCGCGCACGCCGACGCCGCCTGCCCGCTCTGCGCCCTGTTCGGCGCGCCGGGCCAGCCCGGGGCCTTGCGCTGGCGCGACCTGCCCTGCCTCGCGGCGCCCGAGCCGGCCTCTTCGCTTGCCGACCCGCTGGCCCATAGCCCCGCGGTGCCGCGCGGCGGGCTCGCCCTCAGCCGCGCGCGGGGGGTAGCCGCCAGCGCGCACTGGCGGCCGACTACCCTCCCGCTGCCCGCCCAGCTGCGTTTCGGGCACCCGCAGGCGATCGTGGGGATGGTGCCGGCGGTCGCGCCCATCCACCTGTTGCTCGCTGGCTGCCGGCTGCTGGGCGGGGTGGGTCAGGGGCGCTCGCGCGGGCTCGGCTGGGCCCAGGTGCAGGCCGAGGCCTGGGTCGACGGCGCACCCCTCGCGGCCGACCCCCACGCGCTGGGCGCGCTCCGCGTGGAGGCGAGTGCGCTCGTGGGCGAGGCGGCGCCATGAGCCGCGGCGACGCACCGGGGCGGCGTGGGGGGCGCTGATGGAGGTGCGGCGCCTGGCAGTGACTATTACCCTGGAGAGCCCGCTGGTCGTCAGCGAGCGCCGGCCTGCCGCGCAGCCGGAGGGGCTCGACTACCTGCCCGGCGCGCGCCTGCGGGGCGCGCTGGTCGAGGCGCTGCGCGACCCCGCGGCAGGCGAGCCGCTGAGTGCCAGCGCCCTGCACGCGCTGCTCGACGGCCCCGAGGCGCCGCGCTTTCTCGATGCCTGGCCGAGCGGCGCGATCGAGCCGCTGCCCGCTACGGCGGCGAGCTGCGCCGATGCGCCGGGCTTCGCGACTACCCGCGCCGGTCACGGGGTGTTCGACACGCTGATCGATCGCGCGTGCTGGGAGATCCTGAGCCCAGCGGGCCTGCTGTACCAGCCGCGCTGCCCGCATCCTGACTGCGATGCGCTGGCTGTCCCGTTCACGGGCAGCTACGGCACGCGCGCCGTGGGGGGGCGGCTGGTGTACGCGCGGGGCGAGGCGCCCCGGCGCCGGCTGGCCGGCGCCGGGGTCGACGCCTACCGTGCCACGGTGGACCCGGAGGCGGTATACACGCTGCCCGTCCTTAGCGAGGCGGCGCCCGACCCGTTCGAGCCCGCGGGGCCGCTGCGGCCCACCGTGCTGCGGGCAGAGATCGTGGTGTTCCGCGCGGAACACGAGGCGCTATTGCAGGCGGCGCTGCCACGCGTCCGTAGCGTGGGCGGCGGCCGCTCGCGGGGGCTGGGCATAGTGCGGGTCGAGGTGGGCCCCGCCGCGGCGGGCGAGCCGCTGGCCGCGCGGCTGGAGCGGTTCCGGCTGGCCTTCGGGCGGCGGCGCGCGCAGTACGCCAAGTTGGCGCCGCAGTCGGCAGCGGCGCTGGAGGGCGGTTACTTCTCGCTCGACCTGCGCGCGGACACGCTGCTGCGGCCCGACGGCTGGACGCCCCAGCTGATGCTGGACGCGGATAGGCTGCGCGCCCTGCTGGATGTGGACGACCCCAGCCTAACGCTCGTGCGGGCGTACACGGCGCCCGCCTGGCGCGGCGGCTGGCACAGCGGGTGGGCGCTGCCCCGGCCGCCGGAGCTGGCCGTGCGGCGCGGTAGCTGCTTCCTGTTCCGCACTGCCGACCCGGCACGGTGGGAAGCGCCGCTGGCCCGCCTGGAGGCGCGCGGGCTTGGCGAGCGCACGACCGAGGGCTTCGGCGATGTGCGGGTGTGCGACCCCTTCCACCTGATCCTGCGCGAGCAGGCGGTCTGACCGACTACGGCGCGAGACGGTGCCAGCCACGGGGGAGGAGATGAGCGACACGGCCACGGTGCAGAGCACGCTGCGTCTGCGGCAGGCGCTCGACGCGCGCCTGGACCGCGTGGTTACCCTGGCGCGGGAGTTGCTGGCGAGCACGCTGTTCGCTCGCGGCGACGATCACCGCGGCACGTTCCGCGAGGCGCAGTTGCGCAACGCCGTGGTGGTCGCGGGCAACACCGAGAGCCTGGAAGCCATCAAGAGCTGGGTGCGCTATCAAGTAGGCCGCGAGGCCGGCCGGGGCGGCTGGCGTCACCGCGACTTCGGTGAGGCGCTGGTGCGGCAGATCGAGCAGGAGCTCTCCGCCCTGGCCGACGAGATCGCCGCCGCGGCGGACGCCGTCGCTCAGCGGGCGGCCATCCACGTGGCGCTCACCCGCCAGTACCTCGGCTACCTGCACCGCCACTTCGTGTTCGCCGAGATGGAGCGCCAGCGCGAGCGCCGCACGGCCCAGGCGGCGCGGGGGAGCGGCCGATGACCTTCGAACGGTTCACGGGCCGGTTCACGATCCAGGGACGCCTGGAGGCGCTCACCGCGCTGCATGTCGGCGGCGGCGTGCTCGGGCCGCCCACGGGCAGCGATCTGCCGCTGCTGCGCGATGCGCTGGGGCAGCCGTTCATCCCGGGCTCCACGCTTAAGGGCGCCCTGCGGGCCACGGTCGAGCGCTGGGTGCGCACGGTGCGGCCGAGTCGCCAGCGCGCCTGCACCATCACCGGCGGTGCCGACGAGCGCTGCCTGGCCCCCGCGCGGCTGGAGCAGCTGCGGCGCGAGGCGGCGGGCGACGAGGCGCGGCTGGCGCGGGCCGTGCTGGCCGAGACCTGCTGGGTCTGCCAGGTGTTCGGCGCGCCCTGGCTCGCCTCGCGCGTGGCCTGTGCCGATCTGCCGGTGCTGCCCGACACCTGGTCCGGCCAGGTGGTGGTGCGCGAGGGCGTGGCGCTCGATCGTGACACCGAGACGGCGAGCAGTGGGGTTCGCTACGATCTGGAGGTCGTGCCGCCCGGCACCACCTTCCGCTGCACGATCGAGGCGGCGACCGATGTGCCCTGGCAGCTGGGCCTGCTAGCGCTAGCCCTGCGCGAACTGGCAGCGGGCCGAGTGGCGCTGGGCGCGGGCCGCTCGCGGGGGCTGGGCCGCGTGGTGCTCCACGTCGAGCAGCGCACGCTCGTGCGGCGCGACGCTGCCAGCCTGCTGCGGTATCTCGCGGCGCCGGAGGAGGGCGCGGAGCCGGTGGACGACGCGCAGATCGCTAGCTGGGTGGCCGCGGCTATCGAGGCGCTGCGCACCGACGCGCTGCCCGTGGAGGTGGGCTGATGCACCGCCGCCTGGTCAACGAGCTAACCCTCGAGTTGGCGCTGACCCCACGCGGGCCGTTGTTGGTCCGCGCGGCCGAGATCGGGCTGGACCCCACGCGGGCCGAGCTGGAGTTCGTGCGCAGCTCGCGCGGGGGCGAGGAGCTTGTGTACCTGCCCGGCAGCACGCTGAAGGGCGCGTTGCGCGCGCAGTGCGAGCGCCTAGCGCGCACCCTGGAGACCAGCGACGCCGATCGGCCGCGGCTGGCCTGCAACCCGCTCAGCGAGACGCGCGAGGGGGCGGGGGCGTCGTGCGGCGCGCGCCTGCGCCGTGAGATCGGGCAAGGGGGTGAGCACCTGTTCCGCGAGTCGTGCGTCGTGTGCCAGCTGTTCGGCCACACCGCGCTGGCGGCGCGGCTGCGTGTCAGCGACGGCTACCCCGCCGCGGGCGTGTCCATCGCGCAGCGCGGTGGGCTGGCCATCGACCGGGTGTACGGCAACGCGGCCGGTGCGCCGTACACGTACGAGGTGGTCACGACCGGCGCGTTCGTCGCCGAGCTGACCGTGCACAACTTCGCGCTGGCCCACCTGGGCCTGCTGGCCCTGGCGCTGCGCGATCTCGACGAGGGGCGCTGTGCGGTGGGCTATGGCAAGTCGCGTGGGCTCGGGCGGCTGGCGGTGCAGGTGCGCGCCGCGGCGGTGCGCTACCCCGGCTGCACGGTCCACGACGGGCAGCTGGTGACCCTGCGCGGGCACCCGATCGGGCCTGCCGACCAGCTGCACGGTGCCGGGCAGTTCCCCGACACGCGCAGCTACGAGTTTCCCGCGGACGATACGGCGCCGCTGCCCGCCGGGGCGGTGCTGCAGGACGACGGCTGGGGAGCTGCCCATGTGCGCCTGGATGGGGACCAGGTGGTCGGGCTAACGGAGCTCTGGCGGATCTGCGCCGAGCGCTGGGCAGTGCTCGCTCGGGCGCGCGGAGGAGCGGCGTGAACGACGAGCAGCGCCTAGCGGAGCGCACAGCCGTCGACTCGCCCAACGGCGAGCCGGCCGTGCCGCCTGAGATCAGCCCTCTCGACACGCCGGCGCAGCCCCGGTTCGGCCGCACGCCCGAGGGCCCACCAGCGATCGTTGCCCACCGCGTGGCCCTCACCGAGGCGGAGCTGCTGGCGCTACTGGCGGCGGTGTTTCCCGAGCCGGCCGCCACGCGGCACTGGCTGGCGAGCCCGGCGCGCTGCGGGCCGGTAGCGGTGGGGTTGCCCGCCAGCCTCGATGGCTGGCAAGAAGGGCGCGTGTGGGCCGCCCACGCTGAGGTACGGTGGGCGCGGCAGCCCGCCGGTCGCTACCGCGCGCTCTACTTGGCCGAGGGGCCCGCGGTGCCAGCGGGCTGGGAGCCGCTGGCGCGCGACCTGCATGCGCAGCCGGGGCCCGCGTTGCGGTTGTGGGGCCAGCGCGGGGCCGACGGGCGCTACCACCTGCGTGGGCGCGCGGAGCCGCTGGAGTACGCGGGCCTGCCTGTGCATGCGGGCGTGGCCTGGGTCTCCTGTCGCTATTTCGTCGATGCCGCGGGCGTGCCGCGCTTCATTCGCCTGACCCAGGAGGAGGTACGCGAATGACTGCCGCGCGCCCCGGCCCCCCCCGCGCCCCGAAGCCGTTCGGCCATGTGCCCCTCGCCACGGGGCCCCTCGACCGCGCCGCGCACCACCTGCTGGGCCACCAGCGCTACGCGCCCGACCGGCTCGCGGGCCATATCGCAGGCACCCTCGAGGCGCTGACGCCGATCCATATCGGCACGGGCCGCATCGAGCGAACAGCGCGCGTGATGCCCGCTATTGGTGAGGAAGCCCCGCCGCTGGTCTACGCCCACCTGCGCGTGGCCGGGACGCCCGTGTTGCCGGGCTCGGCGCTCAAGGGCACGGTGCGGGCGGTGGTCGAGGCGATCACAGCTTCGTGCCTCGGTGCCCGCGGGCGGCTGACGACGCTGGGCGCCGCCCAGGCCGAGCTGGAGCCCTGCCCGCGCCGCAACCGCGCGCGTGACGAGCAGTACTGCCTCGCCTGCCGGCTGTTCGGTGCGCTGGGCTACGCGGCCCGCTTGCACTTCGCCGACGCGTTCTGGCCGGGGGCGACGCAGCTCCACCGCGCGCCGGCGCTGCCGCCCGCTCGTGCCGCCCGGCCTGGCGCGCTGCCCGGGCGCCGTTTCTACCAGCACGGCGCGCCTGCCCCAGGGCCCGTACCGCTGGAGGTGTGCCCGCCCGGCGCGCGGTTCCCGCTGCGTATCGACTTCCACAATCTGGCGCCGGCCGAGCTGGGCGTGCTGCTGGTGGCCCTCGGGCAGGCGGAGCCCGCGTTCTGCCTCAAGCTCGGCGGGTACAAGCCGGCGTGCCTCGGCTCGGTGCGTCTGGCGATCCACGCCGTGGTCCTCGACGACCCCCGCCAGCGGGCCCTAGCGTACGTAGCCTCGCCGGATGGCCCCGTGGCCTCGTGGACCGAATACGTGGCGGCGGCGTTCGAGCACGGCCTGATCGATCGCGCGCGCCTACAGCGACTGGCGGAGATCTTGCGGTACCCTCGGGAGGGACCCTGTCCATCAGGCCCATACTGAACGGCGACGGGGGC
>DATGKN010000125.1:0-7428 GCA_035294645.1 Chloroflexota bacterium | reverse complement strand
GCGGGCGAGGTCGATGAGTCCGGGTTCCCACCCGAGAACTACGCCGAGGCCAAGCAGCTGTCGAACATCACCGTGTACGAGTGGTGGCCTGCCACGGGGAACTGGAGCTACATCGGTTTCAACCTGGCCACCCCGGCGCTGCAGGACGTGCGCGTGCGCCGCGCGTTGGCGCACGCTATCAACCGGGACGCCATCATCGAGCGGGTGATGTTCAACCTGGCGCGGCCGATCGACTCGGCCTACGGCCCCTCGTGTTGGTGCTACACCCCGGACGTGCCCAAGCGCGAGTACAACCCCGACCGCGCGCGCCAGCTGTTGGACGAGGCGGGCTGGCCGGTCGGTCCCGATGGCATCCGCACCAAGGACGGCCAGCGCCTGCAGCTGCGGCTGATCTATGGGCCGGCGAGCAGCCGGGTGCGCGCCTCGATCGCCCAGGTGGCGCAAGAGGCGTTCCGCCAGGTAGGCGTGGCGGTAGACATCATCCAGCTCGAATGGGGTACCTATCTAGCGCGTCAGCGCGACCCCTCGGCCTGGGACCTCTCGGTGGCTGGCTGGCAGGCCACCATCGATCCCCACTGGATGTACCAGATCTGGTCGGAGGAGAACATTCCGGATCTCAACGCCGGCGGCTATCGCAACCCCCAGGTCGAGGCGCTGTACAAGCAGGCGGCGCGCGAGTTCGACCAGGAGCGGCGCAAGCAGCTGTACTTCGAGATCCAACGCATTCTGGCCGAGGATCAGCCGTACATCTTCCTATTCCAAGACCTCTCGTACACGGGTGTGAACAACCGCGTCGGGGGCATCCGGCCCACGCCGCTGGGTATCGAGTACAACCTGCACGAGTGGTACATCAAGTAGCCGCCGCCTGCTGCTCGAGCGAGCCGCCGCCAGGCACAGTGGGCTCCCCAGCGGGCGGCGCTCGCCGTATCGCGCCCGGCGGCGGCTAGAAGCGCCCCAGCAGGACGATCGGGCCGGTGGGCGCGGGGCTGCCGCCTGCCGGCTCGACCGACACGGCCACTTGCTGGGCGGCGTCGGGCGGCAAGGGCAGGGCCACTACCTGGTGGCCGCTCGCGCCCGGGGGGAGCACATCCACGCTGATCGGCTGGCTGTCGCGGATGTACCACACCTGGTAGGCGCGGTCCGCTGGCAGCGGCGGCAGATCGCGCAACACGAGCAGCGGTGGCGCGGCGCTCGGCCCCACGAACAGCAGGCCGCTCGCCTGCGGGGCCGCCGCGCCGGCCAGGGGCACCGCCCGCGCGGCCTCCTCGTACTGCGCGATGCGCCGCGCCTGCTGCGCCAGCTCCTGTTCCAGGCGCACCGTGCGCTGCTGGAGCGCGGCGGCCACGATCCCTAGGCCGAGCGCGACCAGCAGCAAGGCGGCGGTGGCGAGCCACCAGCCGAACAGGCGGGCGGGCGCGCCCGGCTCGGCACCCAGCGGGGGCCTAGAGGACGGGACGGGGCGCGGGGCCGCTTCGACCGCCACCGCTGCCAGGAGCCGATCGCGCAGCGCGGGCGGTGGCGCGACCGGCTCGGCGGCCAGCGCCAGCAGATCGGCTGCCGCGTGCAGGCGCGCCACGGTGTGGCGACAGAAGGCGCAGTGGGGCAGGTGCGTGCGTACCGCTGCCTGCTCCTGCGGTGGCAGCGCGTCGAGAGCGTAGGCGGCCAGCGTCCCCTCCAGCGCCTCCCGCTCCGCCGGCGCGAGGTGGGCGGGGTCGTGCGGCATCGCGTTCATCCCTCGCTCCCCTCTCCCGCGTCTAACAGGGTGCGCAGACGGCCGAGCGCCAGTCGCAGGCGGCTCTTCACGGTGCCCAACGGCACTCCCAGGGCCGCCGCGATCTGGGCGTGGGTCAAGCCGGCAAAGTACGCGAGTTCGACCGCCTCGCGCTGCTCCGCGGGAAGCTGGGCCAGGGCCGCCAGGATCTGCTCTCGCTCCAGGCGCCGCAGGGCCTGGGCGCCGACGTCGCTCTCCGGCGCGGGATCGGCGCCCAGCTCCGTGGGCAGTTCGCCGACCGGCGCGCGGCCGCGCAGCCGATCGATCGCGCGGCGGTGGACGATGCTCAGCAGCCACGTGCGCACCGTGCCCCGTCGGGCATCGAACCGGGCCGCGTGGCGCCACAGGGCCAGGAACGCCTCCTGGACCACCTCCTCAGCGCTCTCGCGATCGCCCAGCATGCGCAGGGCCAACCCGAAAGCGGGGCCGCTGAGCCGGTCGTACAGCGGGGCGAGTAGGTCCGGCCGCTGGGGGAGGGCTTGCAGCAAGACCTCATCGCTGGCGGTCTGCTCTTCCATCGCCCCCCAATTCCTATCCACACATACGCCGCGCGCGCTACTTCGGTTCAGCATCGCCAGAGCGGCCGGCGGCCGATCGTTTCAGGGCTCGGGCAGCGCGTATAGCGCGGCGGCGTTGCGCCCGAGCACGCGAGCCGCCACCTGCTCAGCCTGCGCGAGTGTGAGCGCCCCCGCCGTCACCCAGGCAGCTATTAGCTCGGCGAGCGCGCCCCGCATGGCTCGCGCGGCCAGCCAGATCGTCTCGGCGAGCCCCGCAGCGTCCGACCCGTAGAGCACCTTGCTCGCAGGGGCCAGCTCCAAGGCCTCGCCCACCACCCGCGCGGCCCCCGGCCCCACCAGGGGCACAGTCAGGCTCAGGTCGAGATACACCTCGGGATAGAGGCTGGCCAGGTAGGCCGCCTCGCGCACGTAGGGATACGTGTGCAAGAGTACTACGGGCACGCCCCGCAGCGCGTCGGCCTCCAGCAGCGGACGCAGCAGCAGGGGATTGGCCTGCAGCAGGTCCAAGTCGCGGTCGCCGAAGCCGGTGTGGAGCTGCAGGGGTAGCCCTTGCGCGCCGGCCGCGGCGATGCCCTGCCAGAGGCACCAGGTGATGAGGGGCTTGTCCACCAACCGTAGGCGGCCCTGGCGCGCCTGTGCGTGGATCCGGGGCCAGCTGGCCGCGGCCGCCGCGGCATCGGCCGGCCCGAGCGCCAGGCCGCAGCGGTAAGCGGCGATGCTCTTGAGGGCGACGTAGCCGCGGGCGCGCAGAGCGCCCAGCGCCGCCGTGAAGGCCTCAGCGAACGCGGCGAACGTCGTGTGCTCCGCAGCCAGCTGCTCGGCCAGCGTCTCCAGGCGCAGCACCCCCCACACCCGGCACCCTGCAGGCGCCGCCGCGCGCAGCTCGACGAGCGTGTAGCTCTCGGCCAGGCGATAGCCGTCGTCCACCAGCAGCGCGCGTACGTTGGCCCCGCCCACGCTGCGTGCTAGCAGCTCGGGCAGCGACAGCGCCCGCCGCGTGGCGAGCACCGCCTCGACCGTCGGATCGCAGCCATGCAGCTCGGCCAGGGCGCGCAGCGCCTGCTGGAAGTACAGTGAATGGGCCACGTGGGGGAGCTGGGCGGCGAAGTCGCTCTCGGTGAACAGCCGCAGCAGCCCATCGCAGTCGGCCGGTTGCGGGAGCCGCAGCGGTGGGTGCAGGTGGCCGTCGATGGCCGGCAGTGTGGCCAGCCAGTCGCGCCAAGCCGCTAGGCGGCGCTCCGGCCGCGAGCGCGGTGGGGTGGCGCCATGACGCGCGGGGCGCACCGGCCGGCCTAGTACTTGAAGAAGTGGTGGCGCTGCTCGTACGCCGCGTCTTGAGTCGAGAACGCGCGCCACTCCGAGCGCCGCACGGCCAGGTAGCTGCGCGCCAGCAAGTCGCCGAGCGCCTCCATCAGCACGGGGTCCTGCTCGAGGGCATCGAGAGCCGCGCCCAAGGTGTCGGGCAGCCGTCGGATTCCGCGTGTCTCCCGCTCGGATTCGGACAGGGTGGCCGGGTCGACGTCGGCCCGGCGCGCGTCGTCGAGGTCCTGGCCGCGGCGGATGCCATCGAGCCCGGCGAAGATAAGGCCGCCCAGGGCGAGGTACGGGTTGCAGGAGTTGTCGCTCGGCTTCAGTTCCAGGTTCGTGGAGGCCATCTCGCGACCGCGCAGCGTAGAGACGACGCGTACCGCCGCCTCGCGGTTGTCCGGGCCCCAGCAAGTGTATGCGCTGCTCCACGCCTGCGGCTGCAGGCGATGATAGCTGTTGTAGCTGGGGCAGGTGAGCGCGACCAGCGCGGGCAGGTGGTCGAGTACGCCGGCCACGAACTGGCGGCCCAGCAGACTCAGACCCGTGGGGTGCGCGGGATCGTATAGCAGGTTCGTCTGGCCGGCGCGGTCCCACAGGCTCCAATGGAGGTGGGCACCGTTGCCGGGCTGGGTCGGCCAGGGCTTGGGCGCAAAGGAGGCCAAATAGCCGTGCTGCCAGGCCACCGCGCGTACCGTCTCGCGGTAGCGCAGCTGGTTGTCGGCCGCGCGCAACGCGTCGGCGTGGCGGATGCTCAGCTCCTGTTGCCCGTGGCCCAGTTCGGGGTAGTATTGCTCGACCGCGATCTCCTGGGCCTCCAACGCGTCGACGATATCGGCGATGATCGCGTGGGCCGTGAGCATGCCCACCGAGCTGAAGCACAGGCTGTCGTCAAGCGGCTGATAGCCGTCGGCGGTGCGCTGGGCGAGCGTCCACTCGGGCTCGAAAGCGGCCTGGATCTGGAGGCCTAGCGCGGCGGCGGCGGCGATGGCACGCTTCAGGAAGCTGCGTGGGCAGGCGCCCCAGGGCTGGCCGTCCAGGGTCTGCATGTCCACCAGCATGGCTGCCTGGTGGGGAGCGTAGGGCAGCACCCGGAACGTATCGGGGTCGGGCACGAGGCGGATCTCCCCCACGGGCCCCATGCCGGCGACCGGTTGGAGCTGGTCCAAGGCGTTCATGGCCTGCATGGCCACCGTGAGGCCCACCCCCGCGGCCAGCCGCTCTGGCAGCGCGCGGCGGTGCACGCTCTTGCCGCGGATGATGCCGCCGTTATCGCAGTACAAGAAGCGCACCAGGCGCACGTCGGCCTCGTCGGCCAGACGCGTGATCTCTGCGGCGTCCATGGCAGCCACTCCCTCGGGGGCGGGCGAGTCAGCGGGTCGCGGCCGGTACCGCCCCCACCTCGTGGAGGTAGTCGATGGCGCGCGCGAGCTGCGCGTCATGGCCCAGGCGCAGCTCCACCAGGTCCAGCTCGACCACTTCGTCGGGCGTCACGCCTACCTTGTCCAGCAGCGCACCGCCCCCCGAATAGACTTGCTCGACGCTGAGCTGCAGGGCCGAGCCGTCGCCCAGGGGCAGCACCACACTCGCAGCCACACTGCCGGCAGTGGTCACCCCGATCAGCCGCCCCACGTGGTGCTCCTGCACGGCCGCGGCGAACAGCTCGCCCATCGAGGCGGTGCCCTCGTCGACCAGCACCACCAGCGGCACGGTGAGGAGCGGCCGTGAGCCGTGCACGCTGCCGATCTCGATGTGCCCGCGGCGATCGACAGCTTGGTAGATGGGGCCGTCGGGCACGAAGCGGCTGAGCAGGCGCGTGCCCACATCGATCCGCCCACCCGAGTTGCCGCGCAGGTCGAGGATCATCCCGCGCACGCCCTCGCGCTGCAGGCGCTCGATGGCCTCCTCGACAGCCCCCACCACCGAGGGCTCGGGGAAGCCACGGAGCTGCACGTAGCCGAGGTCGTCGAGGCGTCGTGCCTCGACGAACGGCACCCGCACGCGCGCGCGCACAAGGGTCAGCTCTTCCAGCTGGCCGCTGACAGCGCGCTGCACGCTGAGCCGCACGGAGGTGCCCTCCTCGCCACGCACCCAGGTGATCACCTCGTCCAGCCGCGTATCGGCGGTCGGCCGTCCATCGACGGCCACGATGACATCCCCCGGGCGGAGGCCCGCGCGCTCGGCCGGCGTGTCCGGGAACACCTCGACCACCGTGGGTTGGGGCCCGCGCATCCGCGCCCCGATGCCGCCGTAGGCGACTTCGCCGCGTGACCAGCGCAGGTGCTCTTGATACTGCTCGGGAGTGAGGAAGTTCGTGTGGCTATCGTCGGGGACCTCGGCCATCCCGGCGATCGCCGCGTAGGCCAGCTCGCGCGGCGGCACGACCTCGCCGTAGCGCGTCGCCAGCGACTGGTAGCGCTGCTGAAGGATGCGCCACTGCTGCGCCGCGTCGTTGCCTGGCGCCGTCAGCCCGCGCGGCACCTCGGCTACGCCAGCGTCGTGCAGCGCCCCGGTCATGCCTTTCTCCGCCCCGGCGACCAGCGCGGCCGGGTCCAGCGGTGTGGCGTAGCGCTCGAGCAGCAGCGCGTAGGCCTCGCGCAGGATCTGCAGCTCGGGGGTGGCCTCGGTCGGGCGGCCCTGCCCGCCAGGGGACAGCTGCGCCGCCGCGGGAACGGGTGCCGCCGCGGCGCCCACCAGGCTCGCGGCGACGAGGACGAACGCGAGCAGCGCTCGTGGCAGCCAGCGACTGTGCGCGAACCGCCGGTTGGGCATCGGGTCGTCTCCCGCGCGTTCCAAAGGGGCCGCCCGCTCCGGCCCGATCGCGGTGCCGGCCGGCCCAGCAGGCCCGTATCGATTTGCCCCTTAGTATACGGCGGCCAGCCGCGGCGCGCAGGGCCGCGCATGCCGCGTGGTGCCCTGGCCGGCGGTGGCGTACCATCTCCGCAGAGGCTCAGCCAGAGGAAACGGCGATGCAAGTCACGATCTACACGACCCCTGCCTGCCCATACTGCCAGATGGCCAAGGCATATCTCACCGAGCGCGGGGTACCGTTCACCGAGCGCGACGTGGCCGCCGACCCCGCCGCCATGGCGGAGCTGGTGGCCCGCACGGGTCAGCGCGGGGTGCCCGTCATCCTCTACGACGGCCAGGTCGTGGTGGGCTTCGACCGCGCCGGGCTGGAGCGGCTGGTCGCGACGCTCCGCCAGCGGCGGCCGTCGTTGGGGCTGAGCGTGGCCGACGCCAGCCAGATCGCCCTGCGCCAGGGGAAGGTGCCGGTGTTCGGGGCCTACGTCGGCCGGGTGCGCCCCGGGTCGGTGGCCGAGCGCATGGGGCTGCAACCGGGCGACATCATCACCGAGTTCAATATCCGGCCCATCCGCTCGGCGGCCGACCTGGAGGCCGCGCTGAATACCCTGGAGTCGGGCCATCGCGTCACCCTGGTGGTGCAACGCGGCGACCGCACTTTCTCGACCGAGGCGACGGTGTAGGGCATGCGGCGGCGATGCGACGCCCTGCTGGCCGTGGGGCTGGTCGCGCTGGCGCTAGCCTGCCGCTTGCCCACGACGGCGCGTCCGCAAGACCTCGGCGCGCCCCCAGCAGGGGCGGTCGAGGCGCGGGTAGTGCGCGTGGTCGACGGCGACACCATCATCGTGGCGCTCGACGGGCGCGAGGCACGCGTGCGCTACATCGGCATCAATGCGCCCGAGAGCGTGGACCCGCGCCGGCCGGTGCAGTGCTTCGGCAAGGAGGCGGCCGCGCGCAACGAGCAGCTCGTGGGCGGCCAGCGCGTCTGGCTGGAAAAAGACGTCTCGGAGACCGACCAGTACGAGCGGC
>DATGKN010000124.1:0-113641 GCA_035294645.1 Chloroflexota bacterium | reverse complement strand
AGGTGCTCGCCCACATCCACGCCCGCCGAGAACACGCGTCCCGCGCCGCGAAACACCACGGCCCGCAACGCGGGCGCCTCCCGCAGCGCGTCGAGCGCCGCCTGCAGCTCGGCCATCACCGCCAGCGTGATCACGTTCACGGGCGGGCGATCGAGCGTCAGCGTGGCGACACCGTCGGCTACCTCCAGGCGCACGAACGGATGCGGCATCGCTCTCTCATTCCCCAGGGCGGGCCCCCATCCCGCCCCGCTGCGGTCGCCTACCACTGCGCCAGCGGCTAGAGAACACGCCGGTCCTTCAGGGGGTCCGGCATCTCCAGGCCCGCGCCCTCCAACATGCGCTTCACGTCCTTGAGGTACTCCTCGCGCGCCTCCTCGTTGCGCCAGCGCTTGATGCCCAGGCGCACGGCCAGCTCGCTCCCCTCGGAGCCACTGTGGCCGAACATGTCCAGCGCCCGCGGGAACCACTTGTTGACCGCCTTCTGGGCCAGCTCGCGGTCGCCGTAGTAGTTCGGGTCGTTGACCATGCGCTTGAGCCCGTTGGCGCCGAAGCCGATGTGCAGCTGCTCCTCGGCGAGCATGAGCGGGATGGCGCGCGCCAGCGGCCCGTAGCTGCACTCCTGGAACGAGCGCAGCTGGAAGATCCCCACGCGGTCCACCAGCGCCGTGAAGGCGAGCACGTCCTCCCAGGTCTCGAACTCCATGTTGAACGAGTCGAGCTTGTGCTCGCCCATGCGCATGTTGAGCAGCTTCTGGACCATCTCCTGGCCCTCGGGACCGAAGTCCTCGAGCAGCTTGCAGATCTGGTAGCCGTGGCGCATCTCATCGGCCAGGATGCGCGCCTCGGTCCAGCGGTCCTCGAGGGTGGGCGCCCGGTCGAGCCAGGGGCGGTGCTGCTGCACCGAGGCGAACTCGGTGTCCGCCTGCACGAACAACAGGCGCTTGAGGAACTTGGCGTACTCTTCGGGCAGCTCCTGCGGGCCCTCGAACTTGCGGATGCCCTCGTACTGCCCCCACTGGATCTCGCGCGTGATCATGGCTGCTACTCCTGTTCGCTCCACCACGCCCGGGCTGCATGGCCCGAGTGCTCGTCCCTCTACGCGCCCTGCCAGACGGGCTTGCGCTTCTCGGCAAAGGCCGTCATGCCCTCCGCCGCATCCTTGGTCTCGAAGATGCGGCGGATGATCTCGCGCTCGATCAGGTTGCCGTACTCCAGCGGCACCGCGCTTCCCTGCACGGCGGCCAGCTTGACGGCCCCCACCGCCAACGACGGCCCGCTGGCGAGCCGCTCGGCGTACTCGAGCGTCTTGGGCATCAGCTCCTCGGGCGGGAACAGCCGGTCGACGATGCCTAGCTCCAGCGCGCGCTCTGGGAACACGCCCTCGCCCGTCACCATCAGGTCGATCGCGCGGGACAGCCCGATCAGCCGCGGCAGGCGCTGCGTACCGCCGGTGCCCGGGATCACGCCCAGGGTGATCTCGGGCAGCCCGATGCGCGGCTTGCGCTCGCCGCCCGTGGTCATGAACCGCAGATCGCACGCCAGGGCGATCTCCAACCCGCCGCCCAGGCAGTGCCCGTTGATGGCGGCGATCACCAGCTTGGGCGTCCGCTCCAGCTTGGCCAGCGTCTCGTGCGCGTGCAGGTCGAACATCGAACGGTAGTGGTCATCGCCGGCCGCCAGCGCCTTGACGTCGGCGCCCGCGCAGAAGAAGCCCTCCAGCTCGCTGCCGATGACGATCACTTTGGCGTCGCGGTCGAAGCGCGCCTCGTAGATCGCCTGGTCGAACTCCCGCATGAAGGCGTGGTCGTAGGAGTTCGCGGGAGGTCGATTGAACAGGATCAGGCCGACCCCCCCCTCGCGCTTGTAGCTGACCGCCACGGCTCGCTCCTTTCGTCCCACGGTGTGCTGGTTCCGCTAGCCATCGGCCGCCGCCGGCCGCGCCAGCGCCGCGCCGGCCGGCTCCTGTAGCCCGTTGCCGCCTCCCCCGTTGGCGTGCGGCGCCGCGCGGTAGCTGGCGGCCAGCAGCTCGACCGCCGCCGGCTCGGGCACCGCCTGCCGGGCGGGGCGCTTGCGCGCGCTCGGCGGGCTCTCCCACACCGAGTCCAGGTAGGCGTTAGCTCGCTCGCCCAGCAGGGCGTGGTAGCTGTGGAACAATTGCGCCGCCGCGGCGCCCTGCCAGTCCGCCGGCAGCAGCGCCGGGGGCAGCTCGGGATCCAGGAAGAAGAAGCGCCGGTACTCGTGGATCAGCAGGAACCGCTCCACGAAGCACTCGGCGGGTGGCACCTCCTCGCCGCGCGCGAGCCGCTGCTGCAGCGCCGCCTGCCGCGGCGCCCAGCGCTCGACGAACGCCCGGTAGCGGGCGTTGAGCGCGTCGAGGTCCCAGCAGCGTCGCGCCAGCGCCTGGGCGTCGCCAAACCCAATGTGCGCTGCCTCGAACAGCTCGACGCGGTCGCGCACGCCGAGCGACTCGACCAGGCTCGTCACTTCCTCGTCGAGCCGGTGGGGGCTGACCCAGGTGCCGCTCCCCAGCGAGCCGAAGCCGAGCCAGGTGAGCTGCTTGCGCAGCGCCTCGCGCAGCTCGCGCCGCCGCTCGGGGATGGAGTAGACGAGGATGCGCCAGCGCCCGTCCCACTCGCCGCTGCGGCGCACGAAGATGCGGCGCCGCCCCTCTTCGAGCAGGCGCTTGCCGCGCGGGGTGAGCGAGTAGTAGCTGCGGTTGCCCACCTGCCGGGCACGCAGCCAGCCGCCGCGCGTCATGCGCGACAGCGCCGAGCGCACGGCCTGCTCGCTGAGGCCGAACTGAGCCATGATCTGGATGAGAGTGCCCACCCAGACCTCGCCACCGCGGTAGATGATGTAGTCCCCGTACAGGGTGAACATCATCGATTGCGGTCGGATCATCGCCGCCCTCGCCCGCCCCGCAACGTATGGCGAAAAATCGTATGGCGTTTGTCAACCGACATACCGGAGGATAGCAGGCGCACCGCGCGGCGTCAAGGCGCTGCGTGGGGCGGCGAGCTGGTACCGCGCGGCGCGCGCGGGGTAAACTACGGCAGACAGCGGGGTGTGGCGCAGCTGGCAGCGCGCATGGTTTGGGACCATGAGGTCGGCGGTTCGAATCCGCCCACCCCGACTCCATGCCTTCCCGCCCAGCGCCCCTGCCCCACCATGCCCTGCTCGTGGCCCAGCGGCCACCGCTCGGGGCACCAGCCCGGTTGCGCCGCGCTACCGCCACTGGTATCATCGTGGTAGAACATTTGTTCGCTACGCGGTGGGGAGGTAGCATGGCGGGGCAGCAGCAGCGGGCGCAGGGCGCGGACACGCGGGCGACGCACGAGGACCTCTACGCGCGGCTCGCCGCGCCGTTCGACACGACCTTTCGCAGCGACCGCGGCGGGATCGAGCTAGAGTACATCACCGGCGAGCAGTGCGTCAGCCGGCTCAACCAGGTACTCGGGCCGGCCGGCTGGTCGTTCGTGGTGCGCGAGCACGGCTTGCACGCCGAAGCGGACGAGGTGTGGGTGCTGGGCGAGCTGACCATCGTCGCGGACGGGCAGTCCGCCACGCGACAGCAGTTCGGCTCGCAGAAGGTGCGCCGCCACCGCGCCACGGGCGCCCCGGTCGACATCGGGTTCGACTACAAGGCGGCCGCGACGGACGCGCTGAAGAAGTGCGCGAGCCTGGTGGGCGTGGGGCTGTACCTGTCGCGCAAGGACGCGCCGGCGGCCGAGGGCGGTGCCGCTGCGTCGCCGCCGGCCGAGGGCGATGAGCCGCTGGTGTGCGAGACGTGCGGCCGTGAGCTGGGCGAGATCCATTTCCGCGATGGGACCGCCTGGCTGCCGGCGCAGCTGGCCAGCTTGGGCCGGCGCAAGCACGGGCGCGTGCTGTGCATGGAGCACTACCGGCAGGCCAATGAGGCGCGCCGGCGCGAGGAGGTGTCCCGCAGCAGCTGAGCCGGGGGGTCCTGCGGCGCGGGCGAGGCGCCCCCTACGGCGTGCCCTGGAGTCGCGCGCGGACGCTGGCCAGGTCGAGCGCCACCTCGTGCTCGGCGCGCGCGCGGGCATCGCCCTCCAGGCGCAGCACGTAGGCGGGGTTGTAGGTCGCCAGGGCCGGGGTGCTGTCGGGTAGCGCGCGCCAGCGGCCGCGCTCGGCGGTGAGCTGGAAGTCGCGGCCGATGAGCGCCCGTGCCGCCGTGGCACCTAGACACAGCACCACCCGCGGCCGCACGAGGCGCAGCTCGAGCTCCATCCAGTAGCGGCACGCGGCGATCTCGGCCTGGCGCGGTGGCCGGTTGCGCAGCCGTCCGCCCTCGACCTGCGCGGCACGGCAGCGCACGATGTTCGTCAGCCAGACCTGGCGGCGGTCCAGCCCGATCGTGCGCAGCCAGGCGTCGAGCAGGCGCCCGGTGGGGCCGCTGAACGGCTGGCCGCTGGCGTCGTCGGCCTCCGATGGTCCCTCGCCCACCACCATCAGTTGCGCGTCGGCGGGCCCGACCCCGAACACGACTTGCCGGCGCGTGGCGGCCAGATCGCAACGCGTGCAGGTGCGGGCGGTGGCGCGCGCGGCATCGAGGCTTGGCAACGGCGCCGCCGCGCCGCTGGGGTCGCCGAACAGCTCCAACTGCTCGCCCATGGTGCTGGTAGTATAGGGCGCGTGCCCCGCCACGGGGCGCACGAGGAGGCAGCCATGGACCGCGAGCCACGGGCCGCCGCCGAGGCGGTGGTGCGGGAACTAGTGGCCGGGCGGCCCCCGGCTGAGGCGGCGCTCGCCCTCGCCGAGCTGGCCACGAAGGCCGTCGCCGAACTGCAGCGACTCGCGCGGCAGCAGGCCGACGCCTACCGCGGCCAGCCCCAGTGGGGTGCCTGGGCCAAGCTAGCCAACGTGGCCCGCAAGGGGGTACTGGACCTGGCGAGCTGCCGCGACGCCGCGCGCGAGGTCCAGGAGCGCCAGGGCGAGCCCGCGCCCTGAGCGGCTAGCTGGCGCGGTCGGCGGCCAGGCCGGCCGGTACCTCGCGGGCAGCCCCTGGCGGCGCGCCGGCCGCGGCGTACACGGGCGTGCACCAGTGCAGGTACTTCGGGTTCCGGCCGTAGATGGCCTGGAAATATAGCTCGCGCAGCCGCGCGGTGATCGGGCCGACCTGGCCGGTGCCGATCGGGCGGCGGTCGATCTCGATCACCGGTGTCACGTGGGCGGCGGTGCCGGTCATGAACACCTCGTCGGCCACGTACAACTCGTTGCGGGCCAGCGAGCGCTCGATGGTCGGGATGCCTAGCTCGTCGCGGGCCAGCTGGATCACCGAGTCGCGCGTGATGCCCACCAGGATGTCCTGCGAGGGGTCTGGGGTAACGAGCTGGCCGCGGATCACGGCGAAGATATTCTCGCCCGAGCCCTCGCACACGTAGTCGTCCTTGGTGAGCATGATGGCCTCGTCGTAGCCGTGCTCGTGCGCCTCGGTCCGGGCGAGAGCGCTATTGACGTAGATGCCCGTGACCTTGGCACGGGTGGGGATCGCCAGGTCGGGCACCCGGCGCCAGGAGACGGTGCCGCAGCGCAGGCCGTCGGTCGCGTCGTGGTAGGCGCCGAACGGCACGGCGAACAGAGCGAACCCGTCCTCGAGGTCGTGCAGGCGCACGCCGATCGCCTCGGACGCCTTGAACGCCAGCGGCCGCACGTACACGTCCTCGCGGAAGCCGTTGCGCCGGCACAGCTCGACGGTCAGCTCGCACAGCGCCTCGGGCGTGTCGGGCAGCTGGATCTTGAGCACGCGACAGCTACGGGCGAGCCGCTCGTAGTGGTCGCGCAGGCGGAACAGGTACAGCTGCTGCTGCTCGGCGTTCCAGTTGCCGCGGATGCCCTCGAAGCAGCCGGTGCCATAGTTTAGGCCGTGGGTGACGATGCTTACCTTCGCCTCCGCCAACGGCATGAACTGGCGGCGGAAGTAGCAGTAAGCGTCCATCGCACCCTCCGTGTTGGCTGCCCGCGCTGGCGCGGGGCGGTTCCTGAGAACCCGCTGGCCGATTATAAGTGCGGGCGCGCCGTGGGACAATGGCCGTATTGGCGGGGGGCGCGGGAGCCCGCTGCTATACTTACTCGGAGCCGGCTGTCGGCCGCGGCACGGCGGCCGGGCTGGCGGCGCTGCTGGGTCGGCGGGCGTGGCGGCGGCGCCCCGGTGCGGTCGCGCTGGATCCCTGGCAAGAGGAGCCCGAGGCGTTGAGCGAGACGGTGCAGCGCTACGTCATCATCGGCAACGGCATCGCGGGCACCACCGCTGCTGAGACGCTGCGGCGAGGCGACCCGCATGGCAGCATCGTTCTGATCACGGACGAGCCATACACGCTCTACAACCGCGTCGCCCTGCCCCCGTTCTTGAAGCTGCAAGTGCCCGAAAGCAAAGTCTTCTTGAAGAACCGCGAGTTCCACGAGAAAAACCGCATCGAGCTCTATCTGGAGACGCGCGTCACGCATGTGGACACCCGCGAGCGCGTGGTGTACACCCGCGAGGGCAAGGCGTTCCCCTACGACAAGCTGCTGGTGGCCACGGGGGGGCGGCCCAACCGCCTCCAGGTGCCCGGCGCCGAACATGCCCAGCACGTGTACAACTTCCAGTACCTCGATGATGCCAAGCGCATCTCGGCGCGCATCGCCGAGTCGAAAGTCGGCGTCGTCACGGGGGGCAGCTACATCGCCTACGAGCTGGCCGAGGCGTTCCGCTCGCGCGGGCTGGAGACGTACTGGCTCATCCGCGGCCCCCGCTTCCTGCGCTACATCCTGGAGGAAGACGGCGGCAAGCTGGTCGATCTCATCGCCCGCGAGCACGGCGTCCACATGCTGTACGGGACCACGATTGAGGAGATCTACCCGAAGAACGGGGCGTGCACGGTGCGCACCAACACCGGCCAGCACATCGACGCCGACCTGGTCGGCGTGGGGCTGGGCCTGAAGATGAACTACGACTTCCTGGCCGAGACCCCCATCAAGACCAACACCGGTATCCTCACCAACGAGTACCTGGAGACCGACGTGCCCGGGGTGTACGCGGCGGGCGACATCGCCGAGTTCTTCGATCCGTTCGCCAACACGGCATACACCATGGGCACCTGGGCCAGCGCCACGCGCCACGGCAAGCTGGCCGCCACCAACATGCTCGGCGGGCGCGAGCCGTACCACGACGTGCCGTACTATACCAGCGGCCTGTTCGACTCGCGGCTCAGCGCTGTCGGCCTGACTCCCGACGTGCTGCCCGGGCTCGAGGCGATCCACACGGTGGACTGGGAGCGGCGCACCTACCGCCGGCTGTTCTTCCGCGACGGCCGGCTAGTGGGCGTGATGCTGATCGGCGATCTCAAGCCCAAGGCCGCCTATACGGATATCATCCGCAGCCGCAAGCAGTTCGCGGAGAGCGAGCGGGCGGCGCTGCTTACCGTCTAGCCGTGCGGCGCGCGGCCAGCGCGCGAGGAGGGGGCATGCAGCGCATCGGCGTCATCGGCACCGGCACGATGGGGATCGGCATCGTGCAGGTGGCCGCCCAACAGGGCCTCGCGGTGATCGCCGTGGAGGTCGATGAGGCGCGCAGCCAGGCGGCCCGCGCGAATCTCCAGCGGACGCTCGATCGGCTCGTCGAGCGCGGCCGGCTGCCCCGCGCCGAGGCGGACACCGCCCTGGCGCGCATCCAGTGGACCACGCGCTACGCCGACCTCGCCGCCGTGGAGGCGGTGATCGAGGCGGTGCCCGAGGCGATCGCGCTCAAGCACCAGGTGTTCCGCGAGCTGGACCGCGTGTGCCCCGCCGACGCGCTGCTCGCCACCAATACCTCGTCGCTCAGCGTGACGGAGATCGGCTCGGTGGTGCGCGACCCCTCGCGGGTGCTGGGCCTGCACTTCTTCAATCCCGTGCCGCTGATGGCGCTGGTGGAGATCGTGCGCGCGCTGCACACCTCCGCCGCGGCGCTGGAGCGGGCGCGCGGGCTGGTGTGCCAGCTGGGCAAGACGCCGGTCGAGGTGGCCGACACGCCGGGGTTCATCGTCAACCGCGTGGCGCGGCCGTTCTACAACGAGGCGCTCCGCCTGCTGGGCGACGGCGTGGCCGACGCGCCGACGATCGATCGCATCATGAAGCAGGCCGCGGGATTCCGCATGGGGCCGTTCGAGCTGATGGACCTCATCGGCCACGACGTCAACTTCGCCGTCACCAGCAGCCTATTCGAGAGCTATTTCGGCGAGCCGCGCTACCGGCCGTCGCCCTTGCAGCAGCGGCTCGTCAAGGCGGGGCTGCTCGGGCGCAAGACCGGCCAGGGGATCTATACGTATGAGCGGTGAGCGCGCCCTGGTGGTGGGCGAGAGCGAGTGGGCCGAGGCCGTGGCCGCGTTCCTGCGGCCGTCCGGCTGGCCGATCGCCACGCATGTGCTGGAGCCGGCCGACCGTGCGTGGGCGGAGACGCAGGTGGGGCGCGACCTGCTGGCCGAGGCGCTGGCTCCGCTGGCGGCCGAGGCCACCGTCGCCGTCGACGCCCTGCTGTGGCCGTTCGAGCGCAAGCGCGCGCTGGTGGAGGTGCTGGACGGCGTGCTACCCGCCGCGGCCGCGCTGGCCACGTGGTGCAGCGCCCAGTCGACTACGGAGATCGCGAGCTGGGTACGCCATCCGCGGCGCGTGGTCGGCTACAGCCTGCTGCCGCCGCTGGACCTGGTGCGGCTGGTAGAGATCGCGCCGGGGCTCGACACGGCGCCCGCGGCTGTGGAGGCCGTCGAGCGGCTGTTCGCGGCAGCGGGGCACGAGACGGCGCGGGTGCGCGACGACGCCGGGCTGGTGGCGGCACGGATCGTGTGCCTCATCATCAACGAGGCGGCGGCGATGGTCCAGGAGGGCGTGGCCGCGCCGCGCGACATCGACACGGCGCTGAAGCTGGGCGCCAACTATCCCCGTGGGCCGCTGGAGTGGGCCGACCTCATGGGCATCGACACCGTGTACGCGGTGCTGGCCGGGCTGCTCGCCGAGCAACAGGAGGACCGCTACCGGCCCTGCCCGCTGCTGCGCAAGATGGTGCTGGCGGGCCGGCTCGGGCGCAAGAGCGGGCGCGGCTTCTTCGAGTATCCTGCGGGCTAAGCTTGCAGGCCGGCAGCCGGCGAGAGAAGGTGAGGTGGAGAGCATGGCGGCGCGGGAAGCGGTGATCGTAGCGGCGGTGCGCACCCCCATCGGGCGCTACGCCGGGGCGCTGAAGAGCGTGCGGCCCGACGACCTGGCCGGGCTGGTGGTGGCCGAGGTGGTGCGCCGCAGCGGCATCGCCCCGGAGCTGGTCGAAGACGTAGTGCTCGGCTGCGCCAACCAGGCAGGCGAAGACAACCGCAACGTGGCGCGCATGGCCGTGCTGCTCGGCGGGCTGCCTCAGTCGGTCGCGGGCCAGACGGTCAATCGCCTGTGTGGCTCGGGCCTGCAGGCGGTGAACACGGCCGCGCAGATGATCCTGACCGAGATGGCCGACGTGGTGGTGGCCGGCGGCGTGGAGAGCATGACGCGTGCACCGTTCGTCCTGCCCAAACCCGAGGAGGCGTTCCCGCGTGGCAACCTCCAGCTGGAGGGCACGACCCTCGGCTGGCGGCTCGTCAACCCGCGCTTGCAGGCGATCGCCTGCACGCTCGGCGAGACGGCCGAGAACGTCGCCGCGAAGTGGGGCGTCTCGCGCGAGGAGCAGGACGAGTTCGCCCTGGGCAGCCAGCAGAAGGCCGCGGCGGCGATCCGCGAGGGGCGCTTCCACGACGAGATCGTGCCCGTGCCCGTTCCCCAGCGGCGGGGCGAGCCCGTGCTGTTCGCGGTCGACGAGCACCCGCGCCCAGACACCACCCTGGAAGCCCTGGCCAAGCTGCCGCCTGCCTTCCGCAAGGGGGGCACGGTGACCGCCGGCAACTCGTCGGGCCTCAACGACGGCGCAGCGGCGCTGCTGCTGATGAGCGCCCAGCGCGCGGCCGAGCTGGGCCTGCGGCCACTGGCGCGCTATGTGCAATCGGCCGTGGTAGGCGTGGATCCGCTGTACATGGGTATCGGGCCGATCCCCGCCACCCGCCGCTTGCTGCAGCGTACCGGCCTGCGGCCCGACGACCTCGACCTCATCGAGCTGAACGAGGCGTTCGCCGCCCAGGCGATCCCCTGCATCCGCGAGCTGGAGCTGGACCCCGCGCGGGTGAACGTCAACGGCGGCGCGATCGCGCTGGGGCACCCGCTGGGCTGCACAGGCGCGCGGCTGGTCACCACGCTGGTCCACGAGATGCGGCGCCGCCAGGCCCGCTACGGCCTGGTCACCATGTGCATCGGCGTGGGCCAGGGCATCGCCACCCTGTTCGAGCGGGTGGCCTGAGTCCAGCCGTCCGTACCCCACCGACTTTGAGACGGTGCTGTTATGTCCGCCGCCGTGCCCGGACTCCGTGCATCGGGTACGCTCGCCTGTGCCGAGGCTGCCACGTGGGCGGTCGGTTCGGCGATCTCGGATGGCGGGGGAGTGTACCTGCGTGGGAGTCGAGATGCCGGTCCCTGCCCGCTTGCGTCCGCTGGGTGGGTGGTGGCGCGCGCTGGGACGCTTGGCCGCCGGCACGCGGGCCCCGGCGAGCGAGGAGGCGCGGCGCACCTATCTGGCGCTGGCGCTCGACCTCCTGGCACGCGCCGATGCGCTGCACGCCGAGTGGTGCACCGAGCTAGAAGAGCGGCGCCAGCACGAGCAGCTCGCCAATGCGGCGGCCGTGTACCACTGGCGGCTGCACGTGCTGCGCGAGCGCTTGCGGCTAGCGGGGGTCCCCCCGGCGCTGCAGGGCTGGCACCGGGTCCTGCTGGCCAGCCTCGACGACGCCTGCCATGGCTTGCGCCTGATCAGCAGCGGGTATCGCTACTACTACGTACGCCGGATCTGCCAGGGCGAGCGGCTCCTCGATGAGGCGCGGCAGCAAGTCGCGGCCGTACGCGACCTGTTCGCCGCTCAGGCCTGAGCCGCGCGCCCGGCCAGCCGCCTTGCTTCGAGCCGCGGGGCCAGCGCGAACAGTAGCCCCACCAGCGCCAGCGCCGCTAACGTGATGGCCGCCCCCCAGCGTAGGCTGTCCGGGGCGTACTCCAGCCGCACCAGGCGGTCGCCCGGCTGGAGCGGCACGGCGCGCAGCCCGTAGTTCGCGCGCAGCAGCGGGCGCGGCGTGCCGTCGACCTCTGCCCGCCAGCCGGGGAAGTAGATCTCGCTAAGTAGCAAGTAGCCGCCCGCTGTGTCGACCGCCACCTCCAGCTGGGTGGCCCCGTAGCGGACCACGTGCGCCTGCCCGCCGCCCTCGGGAGGGCCTAGCGGCGGCGCCTCGGCGAGGAGCACCTCTTGGCGCAGGTCGAGCTGCCCCGCGCGCAGCAGCGCGAGCGCCTCCGCGTCGCTCACCACCCGGCCGCGCGGCACCACCAGGACACGCGGCAGCACGTCGTGCAGCACGAACACGCGGTTGGTGTGTTCCAGATACGGTTCCTCGATGGCCACCTCCACCCCAGGCCACGGTGGCTCGCGGGTGACCACGAAACGCACGTTGAGCAGCTTCCACAGCTCGTGCGGTGGCAGCACGGTTTTGAGCATCGAGAAGCGGGCCACGAACATCCCGTAGGCACCGTCGACCGACGGCAGCAGGTACACGAGCCCGCTGTTGCCGTTGAGCACGCCGCGATCGTCGAGGCGATACGGCTCGCGGACAGCCTGCAACCAGCGCACGATCTCCGAGGGTACGAACACCTGGTCGGGCGGGCGCGGCGCCAGGTTCACCCCCCAGCCGACCGTGAACAGGTCGAGCCCGATCAGCAGCGGGCCGGCGACCCGCAACAGCCCGCGGCCGTGGCGCCAGCCGAGCCGCAGGGCGAGTAGCGCCAACGCCGCGGCGAGCATCAACACGAACCAGTTCCACCAGTCGATCGCCGCGCGCCAGCGGGCCGCGCGGGGCGTGCCCTCCACTAGCAGCCAGCCGGCGTACAGCACCGCGGCGACGACCAAGGCGGCGATGAGCCCGGCCACCACCACGCGCCCGACCAGCAGCAGGCGCCGCCGTGCGGTCTGGCCCAGCGGCTGCTCGAACCACGCGGCGCCGTAGCCGGCCAGCAGCGCCACGGCGCAGACATAGAGGTAGATGGCGCGTTCCTGGTGCTGGAACAGCGCGAAGCCCGGCGCGAACAGGTACAGCACACTGTGTACGAAGCTGTGCCCGCCGAGCGAGACCACGAGGCCGAGCGCGCCCAGCAGGGCGAAGTAGGGCACCAGCCGGTGGCGCACGCCGCCCACGGCCGTGGCCGCCAGCAGCAGCGGCAAGATGCCGACGTACAGGGGCACGCCGCCGAGGATCCGCGGCGCCAGGCTGTCCAGCACCAACTCGAAGGGACTGAAGCCGTCGGCGGTGAATTGGTAGCTGCTGGTGGCGCGATCGGAGAGCTGGAGGAACTCGAGGCTGGGCACCAGCTGGATGGCCGCCACGCTGAGCCCCACGATGCCCATCACCGCGCCCAACAGGGTCGCGTGCACCACCGCGCGTGGGGCGCGGCGCAGCTCCCAGAGGCGGTAGCCGCCGTACAGCGCGAGGCCGTAGAGCTGGAACAGCAAGAGCTGCGGGTGTCCCGCCAGGATGGCCAGCGCCAGCGCCAGCCCGCCGGCCAGCGCCCAGCGCAGGCTGAACCGATCCAGCGCGCGGATCAGGCACAGCAGCAGCAGCGGGAACCACACCGCGCAGCGCATGATCGGCACCTGCTGGACCGGGTAGCTGGTCATGAGGCCCGAGAAGGCGAACACGAGTGCGGCGGCCAGCGCGCCGAGCCGGGAGCCGATCACCACACGGCCCAGCAGATAGGTGGTGATCGCCAGCAGGCCGAGCTGGAGCACCGTGTGCGCTTCCAGCGCCACCAGCGAGCTGGCGCCGATGTCGCGCACCAGCCACGGCAGTACCCAGTTCAGCGGGTACCAGATGGCCATCTGCGGGTCGGCCATCAGCGGCTGCCCGGCGTCGGACCAAGGGTTCCACAGCGGTAGCTCGCCGCCGCGCACGATGGTGCTGATGGCGTGGATCTGGGGGAAGAACTCGATATTGAAATCGCCCTCGACCAGCGTCATCTGGTCGCGCGGGTTGGGCGCGAACAGCGGCCAGAAGCGCAGCAGCGGCAGCAGCCCCAGCGCGGCGAGCAGGATCGCGTCCGGCAGCCAGCGCCGCCAGCCAGGCATCCGGGCCGGCGCGGGCACGCCCCACAGTGGGGTCGCCGTCGAACGGATAGCCGTGGCTGCCACGCGCGCTCAGACCTTGTACGTCTGCAGGGTCGAGGGGGCGAACAACGTCTCGGGCGGCAGGCGTTCAGGAGTGAGCCCCTGTTCGTAAGCGTACTGGGTGAAGGCCTCCAGCACATGGCGGTTGGGCTCCCACCCGTAGGCCCAGTAGTCGTCGCCCATCAGCTCGCGTGCCGCCTCGAACTCCTCGATCATCCAGGGCAGCATGTAGGGCAGGGCGGCCGTGTTGTACAGCGCGGCCATACAGCGCGCCTTGGCCTCGGCGAACGCCTTGTACAGGCTCTCGGCCACCCAGGGATTGGCGCGGTACACCTCGCGGCGGATGACGATCGTGTGCATGATCGGGAAGATGCGCGTGCGGCGATAGTACTCTGCCTCCGCGGCGCGGAAGTCGGGGAACAGGCGGCGCACGCGCGGCGACCGGCGCGCGAAGCAGTTCGGCATACGAGGCGCGTGTACCGCGTCTAGTTCCCCTGCCTCCAGCATGGCGTCGAGGGTTTTGCCCGGGGGGATAGGATCGACGCGCACCCCGGGGGGCAACGTGCCCATGGCCTTCTCGGCGCGGCCCGGGTCGTGCAGCCCGCCCTGGAACCAGCGGATGTCTTCGGGGCGGACGCCGTAGTCGTGCTGCAGCAGCGCCCGCACCCACACGGCGGCGGTCACGTTGTACTCCGGCACGCCCATCCGCTTGCCTTTGAGCTGCTCTGGTCGTTCGATACCAGCATCGGTGTTGACGTAAATCGCATTGTGACGGAAGCTGCGGGAAGGGAATACGGGAATAGCGATGAAGCGGTCGGAGCCGCGCCCGCGCTCGATGATGTAGTTGCCCATCGACATCTCGGAGGCGTCGAACTCCTCGAACTGCTCCATCCGCCAGAAGGCCTCCTCGGGGCCCATCGGGAGGTAGTTCAGCTCCACGCCCTCGACCCGCACCGTGCCGTCCCGCAGGGCGCGCGTGCGGTCGTAGTCGCCACAAGCGAGGGTTAGGCGCAACAGGGCCATCGTGGTTTGCTCCTGGGGGCGCGGCGCGCCGAGCGAGTAGCTAGGGCATGAATCGTGCGACCTTGCGACTCGTGCCCAGTGCCGCCACTATCGCGGCGCGCCCAAGATTTCGGTCAGCGGTGTCCAGATTGCCGGTGCGTCTCGTTTTCTGCTAAGTTGGCGCTGGCTCGGTATGATAACGGGTGGGCTCTCACCGCGCCACCGCCGGTCGTGTGGACCGTGACGATGCAGGGATAGTGCGAGGCGTGGAAGTTCGGAAGACGGAGTACATCGTCCGCGGTGGCGGGGTGTTTCCCTCCTTCGCGCCGCGCCGGCGGCGGTCCGCGCGCGGCGGGCGCCCGGCTCTTTCGGCCCTGTGGGCGGTCCTGGCGGGGGCGGGCCAGCGGTTGCAGCCGCAGCGCGCGAGAGCCGCGGTCGGCCAGGTCTGTGAGTGGTGGCTCCACAGCCGCGCGCTGGCCGTGGAGCTGCAGTCCTACTGGCCCTGGCGGCGCCTGGCGCTCGGTGCGCTCATCGGCGCCGTGCTGCTCCTGGTCGCCGCGAGCGCGCTGCTCGAGGTGGCCTACGCCGGGCGTGTTTATCCCCGTGTGCGCGCACTGGGCGTCGAGCTGGGCGGCAAGCGGCTCGACGAGGCCCAGGCTGCCCTCAGCGTGCGGTTGGCGGAGTTTCGCCAGGCTCCCATCGTGCTGCGGTTCGCGGAGCACGAGTGGCGTACCACGCCCGAGGCGCTGGGATGGCAACTGGATGTGGGGCCGATAGCCGAGGCGGCGTACCGGATGGGGCGCGACGGCAATCCCTTAGCGCGCCTGACGCTGCCCTTGCGCGTGCTCACGGGCGTACGCGACATCCCGCAGACCGGCGCGGTACTCGACAGCGCGCGGGCGCGTGCTCTGCTCACCGACATCGCCCGCGAGCTGGACCGGCCGGTGAGCGATGCCCGCCTGGCCCTGGATCCTGGGGGCGCCGTGCGCTACTCACCGGCCCAGACGGGGCGCCGGCTGGATATCGAGCAGTCGCTGGCTCGCCTGCAGAGCGCGCTGCTGGTCGAGGGGACCCCCGTGGTGTCGTTGGTGGTGGAGGAGACGCCGCCGCAGGTGCCCGACGCCGAGCTGGCGACGGCCCGCGAGCAAGCGGAGACGTACCTCGGGGCGCCGGTGGTCTTGCGGCTGGGCAGCGACACCTGGACGCTGGAGCCTAAGGACCTGGTCGCGGCCGTGGAGTGGGTGGGCTCGGCGGAACGCCCCCAGGGGGCCCGCATCAACCGCGAGGTGCTGCTGCGCGCGCTCGCGCCCACGGTCCAGCAGATCAATCAGCCGGCGCTCAACGCGCGCTTCGAGTTCGTCAGCGGCGAGCTCCGCGTCCTGCGCGAGGCGCGGGAGGGACGCACGGTGGACCAGCGCGCCCTGGCCGAGGCGGTCGAGCGGGCCATGGGCCAGCGTGGGGAGCGCGAGGTCGTGGTGCCTGCGCAGATCACGCAGCCCGCCGTGACCAGCGAGCAGCGCAATCAACTCGGCATCCGCGAGCTGATCCAGCGCGGGCAGACGCGCTTCGCCGGGTCGTCGCCGCCGAAGATCCACAACATCAAGCTGGCCGCGCAGCGGCTCCACGGCGTGGTAGTGCCGCCCGGGGCGATGTTCTCGTTCAATACCGAGCTAGGGCCGACCACGCTGGACAATGGCTACCAGGTGGGGTGGGGCATCGCCGCTACCGGCAACGGGAGCCACGCGACGGTGCCATCCGTGGCGGGGGGCATCTGTCAGGTGGCCACTACGCTGTTCCAGCCGGTGTTCTGGGCCGGCTACCAGATCGAGGAGCGCCACGCCCACCTCTACTGGATCCCCGCCTACGGAGCGCCGCCGCTGGGGCGCGTCGGGCTCGACGCCACGGTCGATGAGGATTACGGGCTGGACTTCCGCTTCGTGAACAACAGCCCGGACTACCTGCTGATCCAGGCGGTGACCGACGACTCGACGCTGTATATCAGCCTGTACGGGAACAAGCCGACCTGGACGGTAACGGTGGAGGGGCCGACGATCACCAACCGCCGCGCGCCCAACTACGATGTCGTGCGCTATCCCGAGCCGACGTTGCCCTGGGGGCAGCAGCTGCAGGTCGAGTCGGCCGGCGAGGGGTTCGATGCCCTGCTCGTCCGGACGGTCAAGGAGGGAGACCAAGTGCGCACCCTGCGGCTGCAGACGCACTACGAGCCCTCGCAGAACTTGGTAGTGGTCGGGGTGCGCGGCGCGCCGCCCGGGGTGGCCGAGGAGATCCGCGCTTCCAACCGGCCAGCGACCACCAGCGCGACCGCCTCGGCGACCCAGGCGAGCAGCGCGGCGCCGCCGACGCCGGTCACCCAGCCGACCGGCGGGCCCGCGGCGCAGACCGGTTCCTCGACCAGCAGTGGGGCGGCGCCTGCGGCGCCAGCCAGCAACGCCCCAGGCGGGGGCGCGACCGGTGCCGCGCGTGGTGCCGTGGCTCCGCCCCCAGCGGCCGGCAGCGGGCCGTCGGCCGCCAGCGCCGCGCCAGCCACCAGTGCCGGCGAATCCTCCCGCGCGGGTGCCCGCGGCCCGGCGGTGGCCGAGCCGCCCGTCGCCGCGGCGCCAACTGCCGTGCCCAGCGCGCCCCAGGCGCCCGCGCTCGGCGCGCCGCCCGCCCCCACCAACCCCGCGCCAGCGGTGCCGCGGTTCTCCGGCTCCTAGTGCGCGCGCTACGCGTGGTCTGCCGCGACCAGCCGCGTGCGCGGCAACCTCACGCCGAGGCTGTGCAGCAGCGCCGCGGTGAGGCAGAGGGGCAGGCCCACGACGTTCGTGTAGCAGCCCTGCCAGCGGGCCACAGGGCGGAAGCGTGGGTGCTGGATGGCGTAGGCCCCTGCTTTGTCGAACGGGTCCCCGCTGGCGATGTAGCTGGCGATCTCCGCGTCGCTGTACTGGCGCATCCACACGCGGGTGGTCAGCGCCGCCAGCCGGAGCGTCGCATCCGCCCCACGCACCACGCACACGGCGGTGGTCACCGTGTGCGGTCGGCCGCGCAGCGCCTCGAGCATGGTGCGCGCCTCGGCGATATCGGCCGACTTGCCCAACAGCTGGCCGTCGAGCAACACGACCGTGTCAGCCGCCACCACGATCGCGCCGGGGTAGCGTGCGGCCCCCACCAGCGCCTTGGCGCGTGCCAGGCGCCGCGCCAGGGCCTCCCCACTTTCGCCGGCCTGCGGGGATTCGTCGATAGTCGGCGCTGCCACAAGAAAGGGCAGCCCGGTGCGGGCCAGCAAGGCGCGGCGCCGTGGGGAGCCGGACGCCAGTACGATCGGGAGCGCGGGCACGGTGTCCGGGGCGACCGCCTGAGTCCGGCCCGCGCGTCTGGCTGTGCAAGACCTCTCGATGGCCACGCCCTGCAGTGTAACATCGGCGCGCGAGTTTCGTTTATTGGCACAGCTAGGGAGTGAGCGCACGGCGCACACGGTATACATCTTGCGCGTAGAAGCATCGAGCCAGCGGTTTATAATGGACCGGATTTGGAGGCGTGGCGCACGGCGGGTGCGTCGCCACTGGACCAGGTGTGCGGCTGTCCTCGTGAGCGCCGGCGGCCCGCACGCCTCTGGAGGACACGCGCGACAACGGTCGATCGCGGGCCGGCGCGAGGCTGACGTCGCGGCGCAGGCCTCGGCGGAGGAGAGTACGGAGGGTCGCCCAGATGGTCGAGATCATTGGCAAGCGCTTCATCGAGTCCGCGATCAAACGCATCCTGTTCGTCGAACCGCAGAGTGGGTACAGCACTGGCTTCAACGATACGGTACGGGTCGAGACGCTGGGCCCGGAATACCTGGCCGGGTCCGTGAAGGACGTCGCGGAGTCGCGGCTGGTCGACTTGCGCACGCCCGGCGCGAATCTCGTCGCCTCGATGGAGGAGTTTCGGCCGCAGCTGGTGGCGATCAAGTGTGGCTACACCACCGACGTGCCGGTGGTGGCCGAGCTGGCGCGCGAGGTGAAACGGCTCGATCCCCAGGTGCCGATCGTGGTCGGTGGGCACCATATCTCGCTTAGCCCGGAGGACCTGTTCATCCCCGAGATCGACGGGATCGCCTACGGCGAAGCCGAGGATATCTTCCCGCTGATCGTGCGCGAGCTGGGTACGGGTGGGTCGCTGGCTCGCGTTCCGTACATGTACTACCGGGATGCGGATGGTACCTTCAAAACCACGGTGGTGCCGCGCCCGATCGTGAACACGGTCCTACACAACTCACATGAGATGAACCGCCGGCCGCTGCCACTTCGCGAGCTGTGCGACCCATACCGCGATCATTACTACTTCCTGTACTACCGTCGGCCCTACTCGATCGAGACGGCACGTGGCTGTCGGTTCCGCTGCAGCTTCTGTTCTGTATGGCAGTTCCATCACGGCGTCTACAAGGTCGAGGGCTGGGAGCGCACGTTCGAGGAGATCATGCGCATCCCGGACGGCGCCTACGTAAATATCGTCGACGACCTGGCTATCCAGGTGATGCCGCACGAGGACTACCGGCAGTCGGATGCCTGGAAGCTCGCTCAGGCTCTGATCCAGAGTGGCAACAAGCGACGTTTCTGGATGCAGTGCCGCGCTGATAACATCGTGCGCAACAAGGAGCTGTACACTGCCTGGGCCGAGGCGGGGCTCGATATGGTGCTGATCGGCTTGGAGTCCGACGATCCGGCCGAGCTCAAGCGCGTGAACAAGGGGTCGAAGGTCGACGTCAACGAAGATGCGATCAACTTCCTACACTCGCTCAAGGTGAAAATCTGGGGCGCGCAGATCGTCTTCGCGGATTGGCTGCACGATCGCTTCGATCGCCTCATCGAATACAACAAGCGCCTCAACATCGAGTGCCCCCAGTTCACCATCCATACCCCGCTACCGGGCACCGTGGACTGGAAGAAGTACTACAAACAGCTCATCACGACCGACCGTCGTTACTTCGACTTCCTGCACCCCGTGCTGCCGACAGCACTGCCGATCCGCGAGTTCATCGAGCGGTACGTGCAGCTGTACCGCGAGTGCCACATGAGCCGCAGCCAGCTCATGGAGATGGTGCGCGCGGGGCGAGTGACGCTGCAGGGGGTGATCGAGTTCGCCAAGAAGTTCCGCAACCTTACCGATCCTGAGACTTATCGCAGCGCGATCGAGCTGCACGAACGGGTACTTGCCACCAAACCGGTGTAGCTCGGGGGCGCTAGCGGGAACGGGCTGCTAGTCGGCTACGAAACCACAAGCGCGCAAGCCGCCGTTCCAGCCGTTCATGGGCCATGGGGCTAGCGGCCCCCGGGCAGAGGTGAAGGGCGGTCAGCGCGGCGGCCGTTACCCGCTGGGCCGCCGCGTAGTCGCGCTCGCGGCGCTCGTAGTGGCGAGCTAGCGCCTCGAAGGCGCGCACCGCCCAAGGACCGCCACCCGTGGCTAGGGCACGCCAGTGTGCGACCGCCATCGCCGCGGCCCCGTGGCGGTAGTGCAGGCGAGCCAACTCCCAGCGCAGCGGGCGCTGTTCGTCCGCCGGCAGCGCGGCGAGCGCCGCCTCGCCCCACGCCAGTGCGTCGTGGACAAGGCCGACTCGGTGGAGCAGGCGCACCAGTGCCAGGGGATCGAGCCGATTGGCATGGGAGTGAGGCGCGCGGATGGCGGCATCGCAGTAGCCGAGCAGCGCGGCCATGCTGAGGATGTCGGCCGCGTTGTGCGCGAAGATGGCCGGCAATACGGCAGCCTCGCCGCGATGCACGTAGGCGAAGTAGGCCTCGGGGATCCGCCAGGAGGGGATGTCGTCGCCCCGCTCGACGCTCAGCAGCGCGCGCTCGAGGACGCCGAGGGCGCAGCTAGGCAGCCGGGTGCGCCACAGCCGTCGCGCTAACGGCAACAAATCGAGGTGCCGCGCCGGTGCCGGCAGCGGCTCCCGGCGCACGCACTGGAAGCGCGTCGCGAGGAGCGGGGCATCGAACGCTTTGCCATTGAACGTGACCCACGTGGCGAAGCGCGCCAGCGTGGTGCCCAGGGCGTGCAACAGCGCCGGCTCGTGGGCCGGGTGGCGCAGGAACAGTTGTCGCACCAGGAAGCGGTCGCCGTCGCGGTAGCCGAGCCCCACCAGGAAGGCGTAGGTACCCGTGCCGCCGGCCAGGCCGGTGGTCTCGGTGTCGAGAAACAGCGCGCTCCCGGGGTCGAAGGGCCCGCCCGCCAGGTGGGCGAGTAGCTGGCGCGTTAGGCCGGTCAGGGCGAAGCCGTGGCCCAGTTCCAGCGCGCCGTGGCGGTGGGCCAAGGGGTAGGCGCGCTCGACCACGAAGCAATCGCCCTCGGGCGTAGGCGCGTCGTGGCCGCCAAGCAGGTCATGCAGCGCGGGCGGCGACGGGGGCGCGGCGGTGGATCGGCCGGCCACGGTGTGAAAGGCGCGCAGCTTGGCCACCAGATCAGTCGGCATGTGCCAGTGTTCCCCGCAGCAGGCGCAGCAGGTGGCGCGTCGCCGGCTTCGGCACGGCGCTGCTGTGGGCTGCCGCTGGTGGCGGGGGCCCTACGCAGGAGGGGCACCCCTCGGCGCAGCCACAGCGCTCCAGATGGGTGGCTGCCGCGGCCAGCAGCTCGGCGTGCAGCGCGTACAGTCGCTCGGCCAGGCCCACGCCGCCGCCGACCCGCTCGTAGAGGTAGATCGTCGGCTGGCCCGTGAACGGCGAGCGGACCTCGGCGCGCCAGCCCAGATCGCGCGGGTCGCACAGCAGGTAGAGCGGTGCGAGGTGGGCCAGCAGGTGCCCGAGGCCTAAGAGGCCGGCCTCCCAGGCCTCGGGCGGTGGAGAGGTGTTCGGGCGTTCGACGGTCAGCCAGCAGGCGGCCGTATGGTACGTCTCCTGGGGCAACTGGATCTGCCCCCAGCCGACGTTCTCGTGGGTTAGCAGCTTCAGCTTCTTGAAGATGGTGGCTTGGAAGGTCAGGGCGACCTCGCCCCAGTGGCGGGCGCCGTGCGGCAGCGGCGCGCTGGCCTCTACGCTCAGTGGCTTCAGCTCCACGGCCAGCTCGGCGTCGGTATAGTAGTCGACCGCCACGCGGCGCACAAATGCTTTCTTCTCCGTCCAGTCCAGCCGCTCCACCTGGTACTGGCGCCCCTCGTGGAGGTAGATGGCCTCCTCGTGCAGCAAGGTAGGGACTGCCCAGCGGTCCAGCTCGCCAATCACTCGCGGCTGTCCGGGGGCAGAGAGGTCCACGATCACGAAGTTATCGATCGCCGCGCTGCGCAGACTGACGCTCTGGGCGGGAAAGGCATCGGCCATCCAGTACCAGCGGTCGCCGGCACGCACGAGTACCTCTTGCTCGGCCAGGAAGTCGAGCAGCAGCGGCGTGTCCTCGCCGCCGAACGACTCGCCGCGCTCGAACGGGCGCTCGAACGCCGCGCACTGGAGGTGGCTGGTGCGGATGTACAGGTTGTTAGGATGGATGCGTGCCTCCTCGACGGGCGTGGCGAACAGGTAGTCGGGCTGCGCGGCGAGGAACTGGTCCAGCGGGCTGCTGGTGGCCACTAGCACAGCGAGGCTCAGCGCCTGGCGCCGTCCTGCGCGCCCGACCTGCTGCCAGGTGCTGGCGATCGAGCCGGGATAGCCGACGAGCACGCAGGCGTCGAGCCCGCCGATGTCGATGCCCAATTCCAGCGCGTTGGTCGCCACCACGCAGCGCACCTCGCCGCTGCGTAGCCCCTGTTCGATGGCGCGGCGTTCCGAGGGCAGGTAGCCGCCGCGATAGCCGCGCACCCCGTTGTCGCCCACGCGGCGATCGGCGCGCAGGTGCGTCACCAGCAACTCGACCGCCAGCCGGCTGCGGGCGAACACGATCGTCTGCACCCCGGCCTGCAGGAGGTCGGCCGCCAGGTCGCGGGCTGCTAGCAGGGCGCTGCGGCGAATGCCGAGCGCGGGCTCGATCGCCGGCGGGTTGTAGATGGCGAAGCACCGCGGGCCTGTGGGGGCGCCGTTGTCGTCGACCAGCTCGACGGGCTCGTCGAGCAGCTGCTCGGCCAGCTCGCGCGGGTTGCCGATGGTCGCCGAGGCGAGCAGGAACTGCGGGCGGCTGCCGTAGTGGGCCGCCAGGCGCTTCAGTCGCCGCAGGACGTTGGCCAGGTGCGAGCCGAACAGCCCGCGGTACGTGTGCAGCTCGTCGATGATCACATAGCGCAAGTGCTCGAACAGCGCGCACCATTGCGTATGCTGCGGCAGCAGCGCGGCATGGAGCATGTCGGGGTTGGTGACCACGAGGCTGCCCGCCACGCGCACTTGCTGGCGAGCGGTGGCCGGCGTGTCGCCGTCGTAGGTGAATGCGCGCAGCGGCACGTCGAGCGCCCGTGCCCAGGCATGCAGCTCGGCGAGCTGGTCGTGGGCCAGCGCCTTGGTCGGGAACAAATACAGGGCGCGCGCAGCCGGTTCACGCAGCAGGGTGTGGAGGACGGGCAGGTTGTAGCACAGCGTCTTGCCGGAGGCGGTAGGGGAGACGACCACCACGTGGCGGCCGGCCAGCGCCGCGCTCACCGCCTGGGCCTGGTGGGAGTACAGGCGCGCGATGCCCCGGTGCTGGAGCCCATCCCGCAGCCGCGGGTCCAGGGCAGCTGGCCAAGGGCCGTAGCGCGCTGGTCGCGCGGGAAGCCAGCGGAGGGCCGTGAGGTGTGGGGCGATCGCCGGCGAGTGCTGCCAGCGGTCGAGCACCGTGGCGACGCTCATCGGCCGTCGCACGCTCGGGGGAAGGGTGCGCCAGGGCGACCACCAGAAGGGCTCACCGGCGCTGCCCCTCGACCGAGCGCGCCGCGCGCTCGCTCGCCTCGTTGATCTCCTGCTGCAGCTGCCGGATCTCTTGGTCGAGCGCGCTCGCGGCGCGTTCGAGCTGGCCGGCGCGGTCGAGGTCGATATGCGGCGTGCCCGGCGCGGTGAGCTGGGCGAGCGCCGCCTGGATCTCCAGCCGCTGCTCATACAGACTTGCTAGGCGCGCCTTGGCCTGCTCGACGCCCTTGGTCAGCAGCAGCGACTCCAGCTCGCGCTCGGCCCGCTCCCGGATACGCTGGAGGTGGCGCCGCTCCGTCTCGGCAGCGACGAGGCGCTGCTCGATATCGCTGAGCAGCGCCAACGAGCGCCCGAGATCCGCGTCGCCATAGAGACTGAAGGTGACCACGCGCTCGCTCTGCTCGCGGAGCTGGCGGCACAACGTGGCGAGCTGGTCATCGCGCGCCGCGACGTCGGCGAGCAGCAGGCGCAGGTGCGTGATCATCGTGTCGAGCTTCTGCGCACCGCCGCCTCGTTGCACTCTCCGTGCCTCCCCGCCATAGCCGTTCAAGGCACCCGCCGCACCGCGACAGAGTATAGCAACGGCGCCGACGCGCCGGCAGCCCGCCTGGCGCTCCGCGCCACCCCCTGGCAGACGACGAGCGGCCAAGTAGCCTAGGCTACTCGGCCGCCAGAGGCGCTACCGGGAGCAGTTAGAGGATCGCCGGGGTCCCCACCGGCCGCTCGGCCCGGGCGGCCTGGAAGCGCGCGGTGACCGCGTCCCAGTCGATGTTGGAGAAGAACGCCTCGATGTACTTGCCGCGCTCGGCCGGCTTGTAGTCGAGCAGGAAGGCGTGCTCCCAGACGTCCATCACCAGCAGTGGCTTGAAGCCCGCGGGGTTGCCGTCCTGGTGCAGGGTGATCCAGTGGTTGCTGAGCATGCCGGTCATCGGGTCCTGGAACAGGATGGCCCAGCCCACGCCGCGCATCAGCCCCACGGCCTTGAAATCCTGCAGCCAGGCGTCCCAGCTGCCGAAGCTCTTCTCGATCGCCTGCATCAGCGGCGAGCCGCTCTGCGGCTGTCCTCGGCCGTTCGGGGTGAGGTTCCCGAAGTAGTACTCGTGCAGGATCATGCCGTTGTACTCGAAGCCCAGCCGTCGCGTGAGCTCGGCGTAGGCCGGAGTGGCCGTCTGGCCCTTGTGGGCCAGCTCGAGTAGCTCTTCGGTCAGCTTGTTGGTGTTGGTCACGTAGCCGTTGTACAGGGCGAAGTGCATCTCCAGGGTCGCGTCGGAGATGCCGTTGAGCCCCTTGAGGTGGTTGAAGCTCTGCGGCTTGTAGGGGGTCTGAGTGAGCAGGGCCATGCGTGTCCTCCTTACGCCAACTGGGCGCAGACCATCAGAGTAGGCGTGTGACACGAGGGCTGGCCGCACCAGCCTGCCGCATCTGGCGCGGTCGAACGCCGCTGCCATGCGCGCACGCGCTGCTCCGTTGGGATGCTAGCAAGCGGTCGTACGTACGGTCAACCGTGCGGACCGGGGATCGGTCCGCACGACCTCCCCGCTGGTCGCGGCGATGCGGCTACTGGTCGGTAGGCGCGGCACTCGGGCGCGTTCACAGCTCGACAGCCTCCGGCGTCGCCAGCGCGCGCAGGTCGACCGCGAGCCCCGCCACTACGTAGTAGACGCGGTCGGCCGCCGCGGCCAGGGCCTGGTTGGCATCGCCCAGCAGGTCAGCGAACTGGCGGCCCAACGGGGTCAGGGCCACCCCGCCCTGGCCCACCTCGTCGGTGACGATGACTAGCCGCCGCTGGCCCTCGCGCGCCAGGGCCACCAGCTCCTCCACCACGCGTTGGACGTGCGCCGCGGGCGCGTCGCGCGCCGGCGCCAGCTCGAGCGCGTTGGCCACCAGGAGAGTCAGCGAGTCCAGCAGCACCACGGCGGGGGCGGGCCGCGCGGCAATGGCGCGCGCTGGCTCCAGCGGCTCCTCGACCAGGGCCCAGCTCGGCGGGCGGCGCGCGCGGTGGGCCGCCGCTCGTGCCGCCAGCTCGGGATCGGTCAGGCGCGCGGTGGCCACGTACAGGACGGCCGGTGCCCAGCGCGCCGCCAGGCGCTCGGCGAACGCCGACTTGCCGCTGCGCGTGCCGCCGATGACCACGACCAGCGTCCCACCCACTAGGCGCCTCCGCGTTAGAGCATGCTTACGGGATCGACATCCACGGTCCAGCCGCGCGGTAGCGCGTAGTCGGCCAGCAGTCGCTCGGGGGCCGCGGCGGCGATGAGCAGTTGCCAGCGGTGGCGGCCCCGCAGGCGGCGCAGGAATGCGGGGGCGGGGCCGATGACCCGCGCGTCCAGCGCCGGCCGCCGCGCCGCGAGCGCCCGCAGCGCGCGCAGGACGCGTCCCGCCTCGCGCCAGCAGCGGGCCTCGTCCGGGTCGGCGTACAGCAGCCGGGCCAGCCGCTGGTAGGGCGGGTAACCGTGCTCGGCGCGGAACGCCAGCTCGCGCGCGGCGAACGCCACGTAATCGTGGTGGCGGGCGGCCTGGATCGCGTAGTGGCCCGGGGTGTACGTCTGCACGATCACCTGCCCCGGCTGTGGCCCGCGGCCGGCGCGCCCCGCCACCTGCGTGAGCAGCTGGAAGGTGCGCTCCGCCGCCCGGAAGTCGGGCAGGAACAGGCCCGCGTCGGCCAGTACCACCCCCACCAGGGCGACGCGCGGGAAATCGAACCCCTTGGCGATCATCTGCGTCCCGACCAAGATGTCCGCCTCGCCCGCGTTGAACGCCGCCCATAGCCGCTCATGCGCCCCACGGTCGTCCACGGTGTCACGGTCCCAGCGCAGCAGCCGCGCGCCGGGGAAGTGGCGCCGCACTTCCTCTTCTACGCGCTGGGTGCCCGTGCCGAAGTAGCGAATGCGCGCCCCGGCACAGGCGGGGCAGCGCGGGGGAGGCGGCCGCCGGCGGTTGCAGTGGTGGCACAAGAGCAGGCCCAGATCGCCATGGTAGACCATCGGCAGTTCGCAGTCCGGACAGCGCACCGTGTGGCCGCAGTCGCGGCAGACGACGCAGGTGGCCGTGCCGCGCCGGTTGAGGTACAGGATCGCCTGCGCGCCCGTGTCCAGCGTGCGGCTCAGCGCTTGGAGCAGGGCGCGGCTGAAGATGCTCGTATGCCCCGCGGCCAGCTCGGCCCGCAGGTCAACCACCTCCACGCTGGGCAGCTGGCCGCTGTCGGCGCCCGCCCGCGGCTGGTAGCGGCGCGGTAGGGTGAGCAGGTGCAGCTCGCCCTTGCACGCGCGGTGGTAGGTGCCCACGTCTGGGGTGGCGCTGCCGAGCACCACCGGCGCCCCGACTAGGCGCCCGAGCTGGAGCGCCACCTCGCGCGTGTGGTAGCAGGGAGCCAGGTCCTGCTGCTTGTAGGCCGGCTCGTGCTCCTCATCTACGATGATGACGCCTAGGTCTACCAGCGGTGCGAACAGCGCCGAACGCGCGCCCAGCACCACGCGTGCCTCCCCGCTGGCGATGCGCCGCCAGGCCCCCCGCTGTTCCGCCGGCGAGCGGGCACTGTGCACGACAGCCACCAGCCCGGGAAACCACGCCTCGTAGTGCTGCAAGGCCGCGGGCACCAGACTGATGTCGCTCACCAGGACGAGCGCCTGGCGGTCGCGTGCCAGGGCGCGGTGCACGGCGTGCAGGTACACGTGCGTCTTGCCGCTGCCGGTGACGCCGTGGAGCAGGAAGCCCTCCCCCCGGCGCGCGGCCATCGCCGCCTCCACCAGGTCGACTGCGGCGGCCTGGGCGGTGGTGAGCGTCGAGCGGGACAGTAGCCCGTGAGCCAGGGGGGCGCAGCGCGCGGCGCGCGGCGGGACATCCAGCACGGTCGCCAGCACACCCGCGCGCAGTGCCCGCGCCACCCGCTCGATGCCCAGGTGGCGGGTGGCCTCGGCCAGCGGCAGGTAGCGGCGCCGGCCGAACGCCGCGCGCAGGTCGGCCGCCTCGGGCCCGGCGGCGCGCTCGCTCGCCAGCACCAGGCGCAGCGGCGCGCGCGCGGCCGGTGGCAAGAAGCTCGCTAGGGCGGCGCCCAGGCCGCAGGCGTAGCGCGCAGCGATCCACTCGGCGAGCGCCAGCTGCCAGGCGGTGAGCAGCGGCGCGGGGCTCAACGCCGCCAGGAGCGGGCGCACAGGGGCGACCGCCGCCGCGCCCGGGCCGACCACCACACCCGCCACTGCCCGCGTGCTGAGCGGCACCCACACGAGCTGCCCGGGGACGACCGGGCAGTCGGGCGGCACGGCGTAGGTTAGCGGGCGGGCGAGGCGGGCCTGCGTGGCGTGCAGCGCGACCTGTACGAGTGGCGCGTCCACGGCCCTCAGAGCGTCACCCAGCGCGGCTGCACCCGCGCGCGCTCGGCCAGGATGATCGCGCGCACGCGGGCCACCGACTCCTCCAGGCACCCTTGGCGGTTCACGACGACGTAGTCGAACCGCGGCAGCGCCTCCATCTCGCAGCGGGCGTTGGCCAGCCGCAGGGCCATCTCCTCGGGCGTCTCGGTGTTGCGCTCTTTCAGCCGCGGCGCCAGATCCTCCAGCCGTTCCGGGGCGAGGAAGATCAGCACGCTCTGCGGCAGCCGCGCGCGCACCGTGGCGGCGCCCTGCACATCGATGCGCATGAACACATCGCGGCGCTCGGCGAAGGCGCGGCGCACCTCCTGCAGCGGCACGCCGTAGTAATGCTCGTGCACGCGGGCCCATTCCAGTAGCTCGCCGGCGGCGATCATGGCCTGGAACTGCTCGTCGGTGACGAAGTAGTGGTTGACCCCGTGCACCTCGTTGCGGCGCTGGGCGCGAGTGGTCGCCGTGATGCAGAAGTGCAGGGCGAGCGGTTCACGACGCAGGCAGTCCATCACCGAGTCTTTGCCAACGCCCGAGGGGCCCGAGAGCACGAACACCAGGCCGCCACCAGGCGGGCGCGGACTAGCCATGGTCGGTGCCCCGGTGCGGGTCGAGCCGCCCGGCGATGGTCTGCGGCTGCACCGCGGCCAACACTAGGTGGCCGCTGTCGAGGAGCAGCACTGCTCGGGCTCGCCGGCCGAACGTGGCGTCGACCACGCGCTCGTGCTTGCGGCCCTCCTGGATCAAGCGGCGCACGGGCTGGGAGTCGGGGTTCAGGATCGCCAGCACGCGGTTCATCGCCACGATATTGTTGAAGCCGATCGGGACCAGCTCGACACTCATCGCTCCTGTCCGGGCGAGGGACTCGCGCCCGTGCGCGCCCCACGGCGCTGACGCGGCGGCGTCGTTGCGATTAGCCTAAGGGTAGCACACCCGCTGGGCCCGCGGCGCCCGGCGCGGGGGCTGGGGGGCGACGATGCCGTTCGATGCGCTAGCGCTGCACGCGGTCCACGCCGAGCTGCGAGCGCACGTGCTCGACGGGCGCGTGCAGAAGGTGCAGCTCGTCGACGAGCACAGCGTGGCGCTGGAGCTATACGCGCACCACGCGCGGCACTGGCTGTACGCTACCGCGCGAGCCGACCAGGCGCGCGTGCATCTGGTGCCCCAGCCGCCCGCGCGCGAGACCGAACGCGTCACGCCCTTCCTGCTGCTGCTGCGCAAGCATCTCCGCGGCGCCCGGCTCGTCGCGCTGCACCAGCCGCCGCTCGAACGGGTGCTGGAGCTGCGCTTCTTGCACCGCGGCGAGCACGGGCAGGCGTACGGGGTCAGCTTGATCCTGGAGGTGATGGGGCGGCGCAGCAACTTCGTGTTGGTGGACCAGGATGGCACGATCCTCGACGCGCTGCGCCGCGTCTCACCGCAGCTCAACCCGACGCGGCCACTGCTGCCCCACCTGCGCTACATCCCGCCGCCCCGCGGGGAGTGGCTCGATCCCCGCCAGGCGGCGTCGTACTTGGCTCTGGAGGGGCGCGCGGCCCAGGATCCCGGTACTCGTACGCTGGGCCAGTTTCTGGCCACTCACCTGGCGGGGCTTAGCCCGCTGGCTGCCGAGGAACTCGCCTACCGCGCCACGGGCCAGCACCGTGCCCCGCTGCGCGTGCCACTCCCCTGGCAGGCGCTGCTCCAGGCCGCCCGCGAGCTGCTGGCGCCGCTGGAGACGGGCCAGTGGGAACCCCACCTGATCCTACGCGACGGCCAGCCGGCCGACGCCACGCCGTACCGGCCCCACCAGTTTCCGCCCGAGGTACTGCGTCCGGTAGCGAGTATCAGCGAGGCGTTCGCGACGCTGCACGCCAGTTCCCGCCCGCCCGCCCGCTATCCGCTCCAGCGCGCGCCGCTGCTCCAGGCGCTGGCCGCGCGGCGCGACCAGGCGGAGCGCAAGCTGGCGGCGCTGCACCGCTCGCTGCACGAAGCGGCCGACGCCGAGGCGCTGCGGACTGCGGGGGAGGCCGTGCTGGCGCACCTGCACGCTATCGCCCCGGGGCAGACGGCGTTGACTTTCGCGGGGCGCACCATCGCGCTCGATCCCACGCGCAGCCCGCTGGAGAACGCCCACGCCTACTTCGACGCCTACACGCGCGCCCGCGACGCCGCGCGTGTCGTGCCGCGAGTGCTCGAGGAGACGGAGCTCGAGCTGCGCTATCTGGCGGAGCTGCAGGCGCAGGTCGAGCTGGCCGATGACCCCGCTACACTGGAGCAGCTGCGGCGTGAGTTGGTTGCCAGCGGCATCCTGGCGCCCAGCAACGCTGACACTAAGCGGGGGCAAGTCCGCCCGCGCGGCGGCGTGCGCCGGCTTCAGCTCGATGGGTACGAGGTGCTGCTGGGTACCAGCGCGCTGGGCAACGAGCGGGTCACGTTCGAGTTCGCCGGGCCCGACGACCTCTGGCTGCACGCGCGCGGCGTGCCGGGTAGCCACGTGATCGTCCGCAGCGGCGGCCGGCCGGTGCCGCCGGCAGTGCTGGAGGCCGCGGCACGGCTGGCCGCCGCGCACAGCGCCGCCCGCGGCGAGGCCCAGGCGCTGGTGGACTGTACGGCACGCAAGTACGTGCGGCGCATCCCCAACGCACCGCCAGGCCTGGTGACCTATCGCCACGAGCAGACGCTACGCGTGCGGCCGAGTGCTGCCGAGAACTGAGGGAGGCCCCCGCTGCTGGCTATTGCTACCGGCCCTGCGCCACTATAGTAAGACCCTGCCGGCAGGAGGAGCCATCATGCCCGAGCAGCCCAGGTGGCGAACGGTTGCCACCAAGGTGCTGGAGATCGCCTACGAGGATCGCGGCAGCGGCGCGCGCGGGGTGGTCGTGTGCCTGCATGGCTGGCCCGACGACGTGCGCACGTGGGACCGCGTGGTAGAGCCGTTGGTGGCGGCCGGCTACCGCGTGCTGTGCCCGTACCTGCGGGGCTATGGGCCCACGCGGCTGCGCCCTGGTGTGCCCCGCAGCGGCCAGATCGCCGCGCTGGGCCAGGATGCCGTCGATTTCCTGGAGGCACTGGATCTGCGCGCGGTAGTGCTGGTGGGACACGATTGGGGCGCGCGGGCCGCTTACGTGGCGGCGGTGCTGCGCCCGGAGCGCCTGCGCGCGCTGGTGGCCCTCTCGGTGGGCTACGGAACGAGCCGCCCCGAGCAGGCGCTGTCGTTCGAGCAAGCGCGCCAGTACTGGTACCAGTGGTACTTTGCCCTGGAGCAGGGCCGCCAGGCGCTGGCGCGCGACCGGCGCGACTTCACGCGCCGGCTGTGGCGGCTCTGGTCGCCTTCCTGGCGCTTCTCCGAGGCCGAGTTCGCCGCCACGGCCGCCGCGTTCGACAATCCCGATTGGCTGGAGGTGACTATCCACTCCTATCGTCACCGCTGGGGCCTGGTGGCGGGCGACCCGCGCTACGCTGCGCTGGAGCAGCGGCTGGCGCGCACCGAGCCAGTGCTGGTCCCGACGATCGTGCTGCATGGGGCAGACGATGGCGCGACGCTGCCCGAGACCTCGGCGGGCAAAGAGGCGTTCTTCCCCCGCGGCTACCAGCGGGAGGTACTGGCGGGGGTGGGCCACTTCCCGCAGCGCGAGCGGCCCGAGGTGGTAGTGGCCGCGTGCCTACGCATGGCGGGCAGTTGAGCCGCTTCTAAACGCTCGCCCGATCGCGGCGCTCAGGGCGCCGCATCCGTTGGCCGATAGCGCTCCACATTGCGCAGGTGCTCCTCGCCGGTCTGGGCGAACACGTGCGTGCCATCGCCGCGGGCGACGAAGTACAGCGCGTCGGTCGGCGCCGGCCAGGCCACGGCGCGCAGCGAGGCGAGCCCCGGGTTACAGATGGGGCCCGGGGGGAGCCCGGGGGAGCGATAGGTGTTGTACGGCGAGGGCTGCTCCAGGTCGGCTTCGGCCAGCGCGCGCTTCCACAGCACGTTGCCCGGAGCAGGGACCCGCGCCGCTGCCAGCGCATACTGCACCGTGGGATCGGCCTGCAGCGGCATCCCACGAGCCAGCCGGTTGAGGTACACCGCGGCGATGAGGGGGCGTTCGTCGGGCACCGCCGCCTCGCGCTCCACGATCGAGGCCAGGGTGACCGCGTCCCGCACCGACAGCCCGCGCGCCGCGATCGCCGCGCGCAGGGCCGTGTCGAACCGCGCCAGGAACTGGGCCACCATCTGGTCGACCAGGGCATCCACGGGCTGGTCGGGGCGCCAGTCGTAGGTGTCGGGGAAGAGAAACCCCTCGAGGCTGTCCCCAGGGGCCAGGCCGAGGGCCGCGCGGTGAGCGTCGCCGGTGTAGACGATCTCCAAGAGGCGGGCGCCGGCGCCCGGCGCCTGCTGGTCCAGCTTCCAGGCGATCTCCTCCGCGCGCCACCCCTCGGGCACGGTGAAGCCGGCGGCGCGGCGTACGCGCCCGCTGGCCAGCACCGCCACGATCTCGCTGGTCGACCACGAGCGGCGCAGCTCGTACTCGCCGGCGGCCAGCCGCTCGCCGACGCCTTCTCGCTCCACTAGCAGGCGGAACAGCCGCGCCGAGCGAATCAGGCCCTGAGCTTCCAAAGCGCGCCCGATCTCGGTGGCGCTCTGGCCGGGCTCGACGCGGAACAGCACGGGGGTCGGGTCATCGCTGACGGGTGCGTCCATCCCCCCGACCTGGTCGCGGACGCGCTCCAGAGCCCGGCCGGCCATGGCGTACACGGTCCAGGCCGTCAGCGCCACGGCAGCGCACACTAGCAGGCCGACCACGATGCCCCCGAGCTGCCTCATGGGTGGTGGTCCAGGTAGTCCTGCAAGATCACGGCCGCTGCGGCAGCGTCGAGCGGGGGGCGGCGGCGCGGGCGGCGATGGGCCAGGCGCTCGGCAGCTTCGAGGGTCGAGAAGCGCTCGTCCCAGTACTCCAGTGGCAGCCCCAGCGCGCGGCCCATCCGCTCGGCCCAGCGCAGCACGCGGCGCGCCTGGGGGCCGATCTCGCCCGCCAGGGTGCGCGGCAGGCCGACGACCAGCCGCTCGGCGCGTTGCTCGCGCACGATGGTGGCTAGTCGCGCCACATCCTCCGCGAAGCTGCGTCGCTCCAGCACGCCGAGGGGCGTTGCGAGCATCCCTTCCTCGTCACTGATGGCCAGCCCGATACGTCGCTCTCCGACATCCAGGGCCAATGTGCGACCGCGCGGCACGGTTACTCCTTGAGCGTAACACGGATGCGCAGGCGCAGCGCATATGGCGCCCAGGTCGGCCACATCTCCACCATGGCGGGTTCATCTAGCCCTTCCCAGTGGTCGAGCAGCGCCCGCGCCTCGGCGAGCGAGCGCCCGCGCAGGGCGGCACGGAGTGTCGCTTCATCGAGCTCGGGGGCCACGCGCCCCTGCACGCCCACGCGGAACCGGGCCGCGCCGTCCTGGAAGCCCAGGAACTCCGGGGGCGTGAACGTCGGGGCCGGATCGAGGCGCCGGTAGCCCGCGGGCAGCGTAGCTTCCCAGACGGCCCCCGCGAGCTGGTTGAACGCGGCGTTGCTATAGGCGAGGGCCGTGGCGCGCGCTGTCAGGCGCCCCTGCACCTCGGTTGCCTCGACCCGCAACCCGGGCGCAAACGCCTCGGTCAGCGGCTCCACGCGCAGGCTGTCCGGCACGATGGTCAGATCGTCACCGGCCAGCGCCGCGAGCTGCTCGCGCCCGGCCGCCGCGGCTTGCTCGAGGAGGGCCGCACGTAGAGTGTCGAAGTCGGCGGCGGCGACCTCCGGATATTCCTCCTCGCTGCCGCCCTCGGTCGGCTGGTCGTTGAACAGCGCCAGCCCGGGTGGCGCCGGGTCGAGCGTGCGGGTGATGGCCATGGCGGCCACGTTGCTGCCAGGGCCCGGCTCCAGCGCCTGGATGGGCACGCGTTGGCCGCGCAGTGCCTGCGGGGGCAGCCGCACCTCCTGCAGGGTAGCGAACTGCGCGCCGTTGGTGGCCACGAGCACCAGCCCCTGTGGCACGCGCACCAGATCGTCCCGGCCATTGACCATGATCACCGTGCCGCGCGCGTAGCCGCTGGGCCGCCGCCCACGGCCGGTGGTCGGCACGCTGGTCTCCACCTCGAAGCGGTGTTCCAGCGGGATGGCCGGCAGCCGGTGCCCGGCCACATCGGGCTGCACGACCCGGGGATCGATCGATAGGTCCAGCAGCGCGGAGTCGGTCGTCGCTCGGGTCACGAGCGTCACCCGCAGCTCGGGGAGCAGGGCCACGCCCAGCAGGACGAGCGCCAGCACGAGCGCCGGGAACCCCACAGTGCACAGCAGGGAGACGAGCGGGAACCAACGCCAGATGCGGTACCAGCGGAAGCGATAGCGCTCGGCATCCTCCGGCGACAGCAAGTGGCGGATGTTCCCGAGGCCGCGCTGCGTAGCGAACCCTGCTTCCCGCGCCAGGCGGCGGCGCCGGCCGTCGCCGGCGACGATGACGATCTCCGAGGCGAGCAGGGCAGCCAACCGCGCCAGCACGCGGAACTCCAGCGGGGTGCGCAGCACCTGTGCCTCGCGCGGCAGGACCAGATAGACGCGGGCCGCGACGGTGCGCTCCAGCTTGCTACGGAGGCTCCCGAGGTCGTCGGCCGGGTCGGCCACCACGGCCGCCGTGGACGCGTCCCCCGACCCGGCGTGCATAGCCTCCTCTCGGGCGCTAGCTGGTGCTTCCCGCTCGCCCGCCAGTTAGGGAACCACGGCCTGTATGGGCGCGTCAAGCGAGCGGGGGCTCAGCCCCGGCCGGCGCGGGCCTCGCGCACCAGTCGCGGCACCTGGGCTAGCGCCTCGTCCAGGCGCGCCACATCGCGGCCAGCGCCGGTGGCGAAACTGTCGCGCCCCCCGCCGCCGCCGCCCGCCACGCTCGCGACCTGCTTGACCAGGGCCCCCGCCTTGAGGCCCACCTGCTGTGCCTCGGGGCTGACCGTCACCACGAAGTGCGGCCGCGCCTCGATCACCGCCCCGAGCGCCACCACGCTGGGACCGAGCCGGTTGCGGATGCGGTCGGCGGTCTCGCCCAACGCCTCCTTGCTGGACGCCTCGACCCGGGCGGCGACGACCTGCAGGCCATCGATCGCCTGCGCGCGCGCGGCCAGCTCCTCGGCCCGGGCCGCGGCGATCTGCTTCTCCAGCCGGCTCAGCTCGCGGCGCGTAGCTTGCAGCTCGGTCAGCAGTGCCTGCACCCGCTCGGCGGCGGCCTCGGCCGGCGCGCCGACCGTCTCGGCCACGCGGGCTAGTTGGGCGAGCCGGCTCTCGACCCACTCCAGCGCCGCCGGCCCGGCGACTACCTCGACGCGGCGGAGCCCGCTGCCGATGCCCGTCTCGCTGGCGATGTAAGCGGAGCCGATCTCCCCGCTATGGCGCACGTGAGTGCCGCCGCACAGCTCTTGGCTGTAGTCGCCCACACGCACGACCCGCACGCGGTCGCCGTACTTCTCACCGAACAGCGCCCACACGCCCTGTTGGATGGCCTCCGTGTACGGTAGCTCCTCGGTAGTCACCGGCAAGTCGCGCAGGATCTGCTCGTTGATCGCCGCGGTCACCGCGTGCAGCTGTTCGGGCGACAGCGGACCATCGTGAGGGAAGTCGAAGCGAGCCACCCGCGGGCTCACCAGCGAGCCGGCCTGCGCCGCGTGCGGGCCGAGCACGTCGCGCAGCGCCTTGTGCAGCAGGTGCGTCACGGTGTGGTGCTTGGCGGTGCGCGCCCGCAGCGCCGCATCGACGCGCGCCTCCACGGGCAGCCCCGGCCGCAGCTCGCCCGCCAGCACGCGCCCGAAGTGCAGGTGATGGCCCGCGCCGTCGGACTTGCAGTCCTCGACCGCGAAGGTCGTCTCGCCCCCCTGCAGAATGCCCTGATCACCGACCTGGCCGCCGCCCTCGGCGTAGAACGGCGTGAGGTCGAGCACCACGGCCCCGCGCTCGCCTGCGGCCAGGCGGCCGGTCGGGCGCCCGCGTGCATCGAGTAGCGCCAACACCCGCGCGGGCGCGCTGAGCGTCTGGTAGCCGAGGAACACGGTCGGCGGCGCCTCGTCGACGCTGGCGCCCAGCCCCGCCCCCGCGGCGACCTTGAACGCGGCGGTGGCCCGGCTCCGCTCGCGCGCCGCGGCCAGGGCCGCGCGGAAGCCCGCCTCATCCGGCTCCAGCCCGCTCTCGCGCACGACCTCGGCGCTCACCTCGATGGGCACCCCATGGGTGTCGTGCAGCTCGAACAGGCGCTCGCCGGCGAGCACCCGCTCGCCGCGGGCCTGCGCCTCGCTGACCCACTGCTCCAGCAGCGCGAGCCCGCGCTCTAGGGTACCGCTGAAGCGGCTCTCTTCCTTGGCGATCACCGCCTGGATGGCCGCACGGTTGGAGCGCAGCTCGGGATACCAGGGAGCCATGAGGTCGCCCACCACGTCGACGAGCTCGCCGAGGAAGGGGCCGGTGAGCCCTAGCTGCCGGCCGTAGCGCACCGCGCGCCGGATGATGCGCCGCAGCACGTAGCCGCGCCCCTCGGGGCCGGGCTGCACGCCGTCGCTGACCAGGAACGTCATGCCGCGGCTATGGTCGGCCAGCACGCGCATGGCGTAGTCTTGGCGCGGATCGGTGCCATAGCGGCCGCCGGTGAGCTGCTCGACCCGGGCCAGGATCGGCCGGAACAGGTCGGTCTCGTAGACGGTCGGCACACCCTGCATGACAGCGGTCAGCCGCTCGAGGCCCATGCCGGTGTCGATGTTGCGCTGCGCCAGCGGCTGCCGCACGCCCTGCTCGTCCTGGAAGTACTGCATGAACACGAGGTTCCAGATCTCCAGGAAGCGGTCGCAGGCACAGCCGGGCGCGCAGTCGGGGCGCCCGCAACCGAATGCCTCCCCGCGGTCGACGTAGATCTCCGAGTCGGGCCCACAGGGGCCCGAGGTGCCCGGGGGGCCCCACCAGTTGTCCTCCAGCCGGCCGATGCGCTCGGGCGGGACGCCCTGAGCCTGCCACAGCCCGGCAGCCTCGTCGTCGGTAGGGTGAACGGTGACCCAGAGGCGCTCGGGCGGCAGCCGCAGCCGCGTGGTGACGAACTCCCAGGCCCAGGCGATAGCCTCGGCCTTGAAGTAGTCCCCGATCGAGAAGTTGCCCAGCATCTCGAAGAAGGTGAGGTTGCGCGGGTTGCCGACCTGATCGATGTCCGTGGTGCGGAAGCACTTCTGGACCGAGCAGAGGCGACGGGCCGGCGGCTCGCGGCGCCCCAACATGTACGGCACCATCTGCTGCATGCCGGCGGTGGTCAGCAGCACGGTGGGGTCGTCCTGGGGCACCAGGCTGGAGCTAGGCATCTCCAGATGCCCCTTCTCCTGAAAGAACTCGATGAACAATCGGCGGAGGCGCCCGCTGGTCCACACGGGCGCGTCGATGCGCTCATTCATGGAACACAGTCCGTTCTGCAAGCCGTTCAATCGCGGCCGTAGCGGCTGGCAGTGGCCCGCCGCTGCATCTGGCGCGCGAAGTCGGCCGCGGTCACGCTCATCTCGATACTGTCGCACCATTGCCCGTCGACGAGCGCGACGTTGCGCCGCACGCCATCGACGCGGTAGCCACACTTGCGGTAGGCGGCAATGGCGCGATCGTTGAAATCGTATACGCTAAGGTACACCCGCTCGACTTGCAAATCGGCAAAGCCGTGGCGGAGCAGCGTGCACATGGCGTCGGTGCCGTAGCCCTGGTTCCAGTACCGCTTTTCTCCGATGCCGATGTACACGCGGAACGAGCGCCGCTCCGGCGAGTAGTTGTCGTAGCCGATCATACCGATCCGCTCGCCCTGGAGTGTCTCGATGATAAACAGCTCCATGGTGGGATCGGCACGAATTTGGCGATACCGTCGCTGAATATCTTCGAACGATAGCGCACGATAGCGATCGGCGTTCAAGAAATAGGTCAGCTCGGGGTCGTTTTCCCACTTGTGAAGCAGCTCCAGGTCGTTTTCATCAATGGGCCGCAGAACCGTTTTGACCCCGCGCAACACGGCGCCCTCCACCCTGGGTGCATCACCAGCATTATGGCATCGGCGCGAAGCCGCTGTCCACAGGGGGCGGCGCGACGTGGTACACTGCACCCGAGCACAGCCGTGGGGAGGCGCTGGAGCGTGTCGGGCAAGCAGCTCGTGTTCGTCGTCGTTGCGCTGCTGGTGGTGCTCTCGCTGGTGCTCACCCTACTGCCGCGGCCGGGCCTATGAGGCTAGTGCGCTCCCATCGGCTGCGCGGTCGCCGGCTCTCGGCCGCCCGTTTCGAGCGGCTGGTGCGCGAGGCGCTGCGCGAGCTGCCACCGGCGTTCGCTCGCCGTCTCGACAATGTGGCGATCTTGATTGCCGATCGCCCCTCGCCCGAGCAGCTGCGCGCGCTAGGGCTGGGGCCCGGCGAGACGCTGTTCGGCCTGTATGAGGGCACGCCGTTGGCCGAGCGCGGCACCGGCTACCATCTCGCTTTGCCCGACCGCATCACGATCTTCCGCGAGCCGATCGTCGAAGCCTGCCGCAGTAGCCGCGAGATCAAGGAAGAGGTGCGGCTCACAGTGATCCACGAGCTGGGCCACTATTTCGGGCTGAGCGATGCCGAGCTGCCCTAGCGCGCGGCTGCCTGCCAGGAGAGACCGCCAGGATGGGGCTTTTAGACGGGTTGTTCGGGGGACGGCGGCTGCCGCCCGCGGCGCGGGCGGCATTGGAGAGTTATCTGGCCGCCGCCGACCCGCTGTGGCGCCAGCTGGAGAGCGAGTACCGCCAGTGGCTGGAGCGCATGGGCGTGGCGCGGACCACCGATCTGCTGGCCGCCAACGACCCGCGCGGGGAGCACTCGGGCGTGTTCGTGTGGCGCACGATCGAGACCGAGCGCACGCTCACCCAGCTGCGCCCCCCGCCGCAGGCCGCGCGGCTGCACGACCTCTGGGTGCGCTGCGTGCGCGCGCGCCACGAGGCCGCCTCGTGCCTCTACGACGCCCTGCAGGTGGCGGATGTACGTTCGCCGCGCGCGGCGCTGCTGGAGGCCGCGCGGGTCCTGACGGAGGCGGAGAAGCTCCAGCAGCAGGCCGAGCAGGCGCGCGCCGCGGTCGCCCGCCTGCTCGCTTGAGCGGCTGGCCCGGGGCAACGATGGCGCTGCGCATCGACGTGCTGACGCTGTTCCCCGAGATGTTCGTGGGGCCGTTCGACGCCAGTATCCTGCGTCGGGCCCGCGAGGGGGGGCTGCTCGACCTACGGGTGCACCAGCTGCGCCAGTGGGCCCAGGGCCGCCACCACGTGGTGGACGACTATCCCTACGGCGGCGGGCCCGGCATGGTGCTGAGGGCCGAGCCCGTGTGTCGCGCCGTCGAGGCGGTGCGCGGGCCGGGAGCGGTGGTGGTGGTGCTGGCGGCGAGCGCGCCGCGGTTCCGCCAGGCGCAGGCGCAGGCCTGGGCGCGGGCGCCGCAGCTGGTGCTCGTGTGCGGACACTACGAGGGGATCGATGAGCGCGCGATCGAGGAGCTGGGGGCCGAGCGCGTGTCGATCGGCGACTACGTGCTCACCGGCGGGGAGCTGGCGGCCATGGTGGTGATCGACGCGGTAGCCCGGCTGGTGCCCGGGGTGCTGGGCGACGCAGCGTCGAGCGCCGAGGAGTCCTACGCCACGGGCTTGTTGGAGTACCCCCAATACACGCGGCCGGTCGAGTTCCGAGGCCGCCGCGTGCCCGCCGTGCTGCTGGGCGGCAGCCACGCGGCAGTGGCGGCGTGGCGCCGGCGGGCGGCATTGGCGCGCACGCTGGCCTGGCGGCCCGACCTGCTCGACGACGCCGCCTGGGAGGAGTGCGCGCGGTTGGGACTGGTACCCGCGGACGGCGCGGGCGGAGCGCCACCCCGAGAGCGCGGGACCGCGGCGGAGTAGCGCCGGTAACCGCCGAGAAGCGGGGATCCACCCGGTGCTTGCCGCCTCGATAGGCCAGTGCTAGACTTCTAGCAGGCATAGCCGCGCTCAGGCGGTGCGCCAGCGCCGCGGATGCGGTGCTAGTCGGCTGCCCAGGAGGTACTCGCGCGGCCGGAGGGCGTGCGTGGACTCAGTCCTGGTCTTGAATCAGAACTACGAGCCGCTCAACGTCTGTCACCCGCGTCGCGCGATCATTCTCCTCGATCGGGGCAAAGCCGAACTCCTCGAGCAGTGGCCAGGGGTCATTCGCACGCCCACCCGGGTGTTCCCACGTCCCTCGGTGATCCGGCTGGTCCAGCTGGTCAAGCGCCCGCGGCCCCGGGTGCGGCTCACGCGCCGCGAGGTGTTCCTGCGCGACAACTACACCTGCCAGTACTGTGGCGTGCGCTCGAAGGACCTCACCCTCGACCACCTCATCCCCCGCCACCGTGGCGGGCGCCACGTGTGGGACAACCTGGTCAGCGCCTGCCGGCAGTGCAACCACCGCAAGGGGGGCAAGACGCCGGAGGAGGCGCGCATGACCTTGCGGCGGCAACCGTTCGAGCCGCGTGCCAGTAGCTACTACCTGTTCCACCAGTACCTCGACGGCCACAGCGAGTGGCGCAAGTTCATCGCCGGCTGGGAGCAGGAGAAGGCCGGCTGACGGCTACGCCGGCTGCAACAGCAGGTCGCGGAGGCGCGGCTCGCTGGCCGGGGTGGTCAGGGCGATCACCTCATCGCCCGCGGCGAGGCGGGTGTCGCCGTTGGGAAAGATCGGCTGGCCGTTGCGGATCACGACGCTGATCGTGCAATCGCGCGGCAAGTCTAGCTCGCGCAGCGGGCGACCGATAGCGGGTGCGTTGGGTGGCAGGATCGCCTCCACCACTTCCACGTCGGCGTGGCGCAGTCGCAGCAGCGGGATGACGGAGCGCGCCGGCAGCTCCTGTTCGAGCTGGCTCAGGATCACATCCGTGCTGCTCACGGTGGCGTCGATGCCTAAGAGGCGGAACACCGCCGCGTTCTTGGGGTTGTTGATGCGGGCGATGGTGCGGGCAGCCTTGAAGCGCAGCTTGGCCACCTGGCAGATGACCAGGTTGTCCTCATCGTCGCCCGTGACCGCCGCGATCACGTCGGCGCGCGCCGCGCCCGCCTCGGCCAGCACCGAGGCCTCGGCCGCGTCGCCGTTGAGCACGACGTTGCCCAGCTCCTCCGTGATGTAGGTGCAGCGCTTGGGGTCCTTCTCGATGACCAGGACCTCTTCGCCCCGCTCGGCCAGCTCTTTCGCGAGGTAGAACCCGACCTTCCCGCCGCCGGCCACGATCGCGTACATGCTTATTCCTCCTGGGTGGGCTCCGCCAGCAGCGCCTGGAGAATCGCCTCCGCGCCCAGCACGGTGGGCGAGATCGCGCGGAGGCCCAGCGCGGCGTAGGTATCCTGGCGGATCGGGTCGTAGATGCGGGTGACCACGCGCGGCACCCGGAAGATGTACTTAGCCATCTGAGCCGCCATGATGTTGCGATTGTCGCCCTGGGTCACCGCGGCGAACGCATCGGCGCGCTCGATGCCCGCGCGCCGCAGCACGTCCTGGTCGATGCCGTTGCCGACCATCGTGCGCCCCTTGAAGTCGGCGCCCAGCCGCCAGAACGCATGGCTGTTGACGTCGAGCACCAGAACCTCATGCCCGGCTTCCGTCAGCAGGCGCGCCAGCCGTGCGCCGACGCGCCCACAGCCCATAATGATCACGTACATCGGACCGGCTACTCCTCAACCTACACGCACGCCGAGGGCAAGGGCGAAGCGGAGGCGGTGGTGGGAGGCCGCCTAGGCGTCGCTACCCGCTGGGCGCGGGAGACCGTACGCATGCGGTCGTCCAGTGTACCTTCCCGCCGCGCTGCCCGGCGGCCCCGTGGGCAGGGGGGGCGTCGTGGGCCGCGCGCGACGTGATGTGGCAAGCTACTTAGTGTAGCGGGCAGTGCCGTGGCTGTCAAATGCGCCGTTGCGAGCCGCCGAAACGGGCGTGTAGAATGCACAGTGAGGCTGGCGGCCCACCATGGGAAGCGCCTACTGCCGCACGAGCGAGGAAAAGGGGATGGAGCGCGGCACCTGGACGGTGAAGACGGGCCTGGCGCAGATGCTCAAGGGGGGCGTCATCATGGACGTGGTGACGCCCGAGCAGGCCAAGATCGCGGAGGAAGCGGGCGCCTGTGCCGTCATGGCGCTCGAGCGCGTGCCCGCGGACATCCGGGCGGCCGGGGGCGTGGCGCGGATGGCGGACCCCGAGGTGATCCTGCGGATCATGGAGGCGGTGTCGATCCCCGTGATGGCGAAGTGCCGCATCGGGCACTTCGTCGAGGCGCAGATCCTCGAGGCGCTGGGCGTCGATTACATCGACGAGAGCGAGGTGCTCACCCCGGCCGATGAGACGCATCATGTGGACAAGCACGCCTTCACCGTGCCGTTCGTCTGCGGGGCGCGGGACTTGGGAGAGGCCTTGCGCCGCATCGCCGAGGGGGCGGCGATGATCCGCACCAAGGGGGAGGCCGGCACGGGCAACGTGGTCGAGGCGGTGCGCCACATGCGGGCGGTCCAGGACGGCATCCGACGGCTGGCCGCGCTGCCGCGCGAGGAGCTGATGGCCGCCGCCAAGGAGCTCGGCGCGCCGTACCACTTGGTCGTCCAGGTGGCCGAGCAGAAGGCGCTACCGGTAGTGAACTTCGCCGCGGGCGGCATCGCCACGCCCGCCGACGCCGCGCTGATGATGCAGCTGGGAGCCGATGGGGTGTTCGTCGGCTCGGGCATCTTCAAGTCGGCGAACCCGGCGGCGCGGGCGCGGGCGATCGTCAAGGCGGTCACCCATTTCCGGGACCCGCAGGTGTTGGCCGAGGTGTCGCGCGGCCTGGGCGAGGCGATGCCGGGGCTGGAGCTGAGCACGCTGCGCCGCGAGGAGCTGTTGGCCACGCGCGGCTGGTAGCATGCAGCGCATCGGAGTGCTAGCACTTCAAGGCGACTTTCGGGAGCATGCGCGTGTCGTCGCCCAGCTCGGGGCGGAGCCGGTGGAGGTGCGCCTGCCGGCCCAGCTCGCCGCCCTCGACGGGCTCATCCTCCCGGGGGGCGAGAGCACGACCATGCGGCGCCTGCTCGCGGACTACGCGCTGGTCGAGCCGCTGCGCGAGCGGCTGGCCGCCGGGCTGCCGGTGCTGGGCACCTGTGCGGGCGCCATCCTGCTGGCGCGGCAGATCGCGGGCGAGGGGCCGTCGCCACTGGGCGTGATGGACCTGGTGGTGAGCCGCAACGCCTATGGGCGCCAGGTGGACAGCTTCGAGGCCGAGCTAGACGTACCGGCGCTGGGAGCCCCGCCGGTGCCCGCTGTATTTATCCGTGCGCCGCGCATTCTGGAGATCGGGCCGGGGGTAGAGGTGCTGGCGCGGCTCGACGGGGGCGAGGTCGTGGCCGTCCGCCAGGGACCACGGCTGGCGCTGACCTTCCACCCCGAGCTGACGGGCGACCTGCGCTTCCATCGGTACTTTCTGCAGCAGATCGTCGGACGGGACGACGCGTCGGGCGCTGCATGACGGCGAAGAGAGCGGTTCGCTCGCTCAGACCCACGCATCTGGTGGCGCTGCGCGCCTTCGACACGCGCCCGAGCTGTGTGCAGGTGACCGCGCCCTCTTGGCCCCGCAGCCCCGACGCCGATGCGCGCTTGCCCCTGTGGAGCCTGCTTTCCCAGTCCGTGGCGCCTCACGCCGGGCGCCGGCGCGCCTGGGTGTACCTCGACGAGGCCGGGGTCAACGGCGTGCTGGTGGGGCGTGTACGCAGCGACGGGCTGGTTTGGGATGTGCGCCATCTGTGGGCCGACGCCGGCCGCGACGAGGTGGTTGCCGCGCTGCTGCAGCGGGTGTGTGACGATGCGCTCCAGCGGGGCGCCCGCCGCGTGTTCCTGGAGCTGCCGTGCGAGACGCCACACCTCGCGGTCGCCCAGCGCGCCGGCTTCCGGCCGTACACCGAGGCGGCGCTGCTCAGGCGCCCGCCCCTGGGCCAGGCCCCCCCGGCGGCCTGGCGGCCGCGGCCCCGGGCGCGCGGCGACGAGCACGCGTTGTTCCAGCTGTACACGGCGGCGGTGCCAGCGCCCGCGCGCGCCGCGGAGGCGCTGACGCTGGAAGAGTGGGCCGCGTTGCACAAGGGCGCGCGCCGCTGGTCACCGCGGCAGTTGAGCGGGCGGCGGCAGTTCGTGTGGGACACCGGCACTGGCCTGGCCGGCTGGCTGGAGCTGGTGGAGAGCGGGCGCAGCCAGCACCTGGAATGGCTAGTGCATCCTCAGCACGAGCGGCACCTCGACGCGCTGGTGGCCGGGGGGCTGAGCTGCGCGCAGCCGCGCTTGCCCCTGTACGCCACCTGCCGCGCCTACCAGGCGGGAGTGCGGGCGGCGCTCGAGCGCGCGGGGTTCGCGTTGGTAGCGGAGTGTATCGTGTTGGTCTGCCAGTTGGCGGTGCGCGTGCCCGCCCGTCCGTTGGTAGCCGCGGTGGTGCGGTCGACGATTGGAGGGTGACGATTAGCCAGGTGGTGAAGATGGCGCAGATGTCCCAGCCGCCCGTGCAGCCGCAGATCGTCTCGGACGATCTCAATGCGTTGTTGGCCGTCCTCCCCCCCCGGATCGGCGAGCCGTTGCAGAGCGATCCGGAGCGCTTCGCCTTGCTGGAGGTGATCCTGGATCTCGGGCGCCTGCCCGAGGCGCGCTATCCCGGGCGTGAGGTGACGCTCAGCGAGTTCCCCGTTACCCAAGAGGACATCGATTTCGTCGTCGGGCGCATCGGCGCGTTCGGCGCCGACAACCGCGCGGGGATCGAGCGCACGCTGCATCGCATCTCGGCCATTCGCAACCGCTCGGGGCGCATCGTGGGGCTCACCGCTCGCGTGGGGCGCGCCGTGTTCGGCACCATCGACATCATCCGCGATATCGTCGAGGGCGGGCGGAGCATCTTGCTGCTCGGGCGGCCCGGCGTGGGCAAGACGACCATGTTGCGCGAGACGGCCCGGGTGCTGGCCGACGATATGCGCAAGCGCGTGATCGTGGTAGACACCTCCAATGAGATCGCCGGCGACGGCGACATCCCCCATCCGGGCATCGGCCGCGCCCGGCGCATGCAGGTGGCCACGCCGACCGAGCAGCACAACGTGATGATCGAGGCGGTGGAGAACCACATGCCGGAGGTCATCGTCATCGATGAGATCGGCACCGAGCTGGAGGCGGCGGCTGCCCGCACTATCGCCGAGCGCGGCGTGCAGCTCGTGGCGACCGCCCACGGCAACACGCTGGAAAACCTCATGCTCAACCCCACCCTGTCCGACCTGATCGGGGGCATCCAGACCGTGACCCTCGGCGACGAGGAGGCGCGCCGCCGCGGGACGCAGAAGTCGATCCTCGAGCGCAAGGCGCCGCCGACGTTCGACGTGGTCGTCGAGATCCAGCAGTGGGACCGTGTGGTGGTGCACGAGAACGTCGCCGACGTGGTCGACGCCATGCTGCGCGGCCAGACCCCGCCGGCCGTCATCCGCTATCGCGACCCCGACGGCCGGGTCCATGAGGAGCGCGTCCCGGCCAGTCGCCCCACCGCCCCCGCGCTGGTGGCCCTGGGCCAGCCCGGCGCCAACGGCAGCCGCGCCCCGGCGCGCCCAAGTGTGCCTGTGGTGGGCAGCGTCCCCCGGCGCGTGATGCAGATCTACCCGTTCGGGGTCAATCGCGTGCGCCTGCAGCACGCCATCCGGGCCCTGCAGCTACCGGCGACGCTCGCCACCGACTTGGACAGCGCCGATGCGGTGATCACGGTCAAGAACTACTACCGCCGCAAGCCGCAGCCGCTGCGAGACGCCGAGGCCAATGGCACGCCGATCTTCGTCCTGCGCAGCAACGCCGAGGCGCAGATGGAAGAGGCGCTGCTCAAGCTCGTGCCGGGCGCGCGCCTGGCGCGGTCGGAGAGCGCTGCGGCCCTCGAAGAGGCCGAAATCGCCATCCAGAGCGTGTTGGAGACCTCGAACCCGGTCGATCTCGCCCCGCAGAACGCGTACATCCGGCGCCTCCAGCACCAGCTAGCCGAGCGCTACAACCTGGCGTCGCTCAGCACGGGGCGGGAGCCATACCGTCGGGTGCGCATCTACAAGCCCGACTGATGGCCGCGTCGGGCCGCAAGGGGCTGTTCGTCACGCTGGAAGGCCCGGAGGGGGCTGGCAAGAGCACCCAGGCGGCGCTGCTCGCTCGCGCGCTGGCCGCCAGCGGCTACCTGGTCTGCCCCGTGCGCGAGCCGGGGGCCACGCCGCTGGGCGACCACTTGCGCGTGTTGCTGCTCGCGCCCGATGCTGCGATCACCCCGCGCGCCGAGGCACTGCTGTACTGCGCGGCCCGCGCGGAGCTGGTGGAGCGGGTGATCCAGCCGGCGCTGGCGGCGGGCGCGGTGGTCGTCGCCGATCGGTTCGCCGACTCGACCCTGGCCTACCAGGGCGCCGGCCGCGGGCTGCCACTCGAGCCGCTAGTGGCCGTGGTGCGCTTCGCGGCGGGCAGTTGCTGGCCCGACCTCACCCTCCTGCTCGACCTGCCGGCCGCCGAGGGGCTGGCCCGCAAGCAGGGCGCCGCCGCCCGCCAGGCCAGCGCCTGGACGCGCTTCGAGGGCGAGACGCTCGCATTCCACGAGCGCGTACGCGCGGCGTACCACCAACTGGCCGCCGCCGAGCCGCAGCGCTGGCAGCTGCTCGACGCCCGTGCCCCGGTCGAGCAGTTGCACGCGGCTATCTGGGAGGCCGTCCGCGCGCGGCTGCCTGCGGGGGGCTAGCCAGGGGCGGCGGGGCCTGTGGTACACTCCCGGTTGACCAGCTAGCGGTGAGCGACGCTCGTGGCGGCGAGCTGGACGCGGCGGGCCGAAGAGCGCCGAACAGCGGGCACACGGTCGCGGCTGGCACGGCCCTCCTGTACCGCTTGCTCGCTCGCCCCACCCCCACCGCCCGTGCTGGTCGTGGTCCCCGGGCGGCAGCACGTTCAGGCTAGGGCGAGGGGGAGAGCGCTTGGCCAAGTACATCTTCGTTAGCGGCGGCGTCGTTTCCTCCATCGGCAAAGGAATCACCGTCGCCTCGATCGGGCGCCTGCTCAAGAGCCGCGGCCTCTCCGTCTCGGTCATCAAGCTCGACCCCTACATCAACGTCGATCCCGGCACGATGAACCCCTACCAGCATGGCGAGGTGTTCGTCACCGACGACGGGGCGGAGACCGACCTCGACCTCGGCCATTACGAGCGGTTCATCGATGCCAATCTGACCCGGGCCAGCAGTGTGACCACGGGCCAGGTGTACTCGGCGGTGATCGGGCAGGAACGGCGGGGCGACTTTCTCGGCGGCACCATCCAGGTGATCCCGCACATTACCAACGAGATCAAGAACCGGCTGCGGCGAGTGGAGCGCCAATCGGGCGCCGACGTGATCATTGTCGAGATCGGCGGCACGGTGGGCGATATCGAATGCCTGCCCTTCCTAGAGGCCTCGCGCCAGATGCACCTCGATCTGGGGCGGGTGAACATGCTGTATATCCACCTCACCCTGCTCCCCTACATCGGCGCGGCCAGGGAGCTGAAGACCAAGCCCACCCAGCACAGCGTCAAGGAGCTGCGCAGCATCGGCATCCAGCCGGACGTGATCATCTGCCGCTCTGACTATCCGGTCAGCCGCGACATCCGCGAGAAGATCGCGCTGTTCTGCGACGTGGCGCCGCGCGCCGTGATCCCGCTGCTCACCGTGCCCACTATCTACGAGGTGCCGCTGATCCTGGAGCAGGAGGGGCTGGGCGACCTGATCGTGGAGCGGCTGGGCCTGCCGGCCAACCCGCCGGACCTCAGCGACTGGCGCGAGCTCGTGGCCCGGGCCAACGAGCCGACCGAAGAGGTCGTCGTCGGTCTGGTCGGCAAGTACGTGGGGCTGCACGACGCCTACCTCAGCGTGATCGAGGCGTTGCGCCACGCGGCGTGGTACCATGGCCGCCAGGTGCGCATCGAGTGGATCGACTCGCTGGAGCTGGAGCAGGGCGACCCGACGCCGCGCCTGCAGCCCCTGGATGGGATCATCGTGCCGGGGGGGTTCGGCAACCGCGGCATCGAGGGGATGATCCGAGCGGCGCGCTACGCGCGCGAGCATGGCGTGCCGTATTTCGGGCTGTGCCTGGGCATGCAGATCCTGTGCATCGAGTTCGCCCGCTGGGCGCTGGAGACCGACGACGTGCACAGCACCGAGTTCAATGCCTTCACCCAGCATCCGGTGATCGACCTGCTGCCCGAGCAGCGCGATCTCGCCGAGAAGGGCGGTACGATGCGCCTCGGGATGTACGCTTGCTGCTTGCAGCCCAACACCCTCGCGCGCGCGGCATACAACGAGGCGGTCGTGTTCGAGCGCCATCGCCATCGCTACGAGTTCAACAACGACTACCGCGAGCGTCTGGCGGCGCGCGGCCTGCGCTTCAGCGGGCTGTCGCCCGATGGCCGCCTGGTGGAAGTGGTCGAGGTGGCCGGTCATCCCTGGATGCTGGGAACCCAGTACCATCCGGAGTTCAAGTCGCGGCCCAACCGCCCGCACCCGCTGTTTCGGGACTTTCTGGGCGCCGTGGTCGCCCACGCCCAGGCCCGCGCCGCCCCAGCGCTGGAGCCGGCGGTACAGCGGGCGGGTGCCATCTCCCTCCTGATGTCTGCGGAACTGACGGCTGCGGGCGAGGCGGAGGCCGCGCTCGGCTAGGAAGCGCCCGTGCGCGTCGCGGTGGTAAGCGACATCCATAGCAACTTGGCCGCGCTCGACGCCGTGCTCGCGGATGCCGGCGCGGTCGATGCGGTGTGGTGCCTGGGCGACGTGGTGGGCTACGGCCCCGAGCCCAATGAGTGCATCGAGCGCCTGCGGGCGCTGGACGCCATCTGCATCGTGGGCAACCACGACTTGGCCGCGATCGGCCAGGCGGATCTGGACGAGTTCCACGCGGAGGCGGCCGCGGCCGCGCGCTGGACGGGCGAGCAGCTCACCCCCGCCAACCGCGAGTGGCTGGCCTCTCGCCCGCAGCGGGTAGTGCTCCCGGAGCGACGGGCCACGCTGGTGCACGGCAGCCCGCGCGATCCCATCTGGGAGTACGTCACCAACGCCTACGTGGCCGCGCGCAGCCTGGCGTGCGTGGCCACCCCGCTGTGCCTGATTGGGCACACGCACCTGCCCTCGTCGTTCCTCGCTAGGCCCACCGGCGAGATCGAGGTCGCGCTGCGCGGGCCGGGGAGCGTGGCGCGGCTGGACGAGGGGCAGTTGCTCGCCAATCCAGGCAGCGTGGGGCAGCCGCGCGATGGCAATCCCGACGCGGCCTACCTGATCTACGAGCCCGAGGAGGGTGTGCTCACTTGGCGGCGGACCCCGTACCCGGTGGAGGTCACCCAGCGGAAGATCCTAGCTGCTGGGCTGCCACCGCGCCTGGCGCGCCGGCTGGCCGCCGGCTGGTGACCCGCTACCGCGCGGCGGCGCCCCAGCACCCCGTGCCGCGCCCACACCAGGCGCCGAGCTGCCGGGCGGGCTGCACTACTAATGCCCGGGCGTGCTGGTGCAGTTGCCGGCGCAGCGGCACAGGCGCCAGCGCCTCGCCCCAGTGCGGTTGCACGGTGCCCGCGCGCAGGGCCGCCGCGAACTCGGCCACCGTCCGCCCCGGAAACTCGACGATCACTTGGTAGAGATGCTCGAGGTGGTGCGCATCGCTACCGCCCACCGGCACCAGTAGCGAGTCGCCGAGGTCGCGGGCGAGGCTCTCTGCTGCCCGTCGCGCACCCGGCACGGGCGTGAGCAGCTCGTAGCCGGTGATGCCCAACTCGCTGGCGAGGCGACGTAGCCGCCGCCGGCCTAGCCCAATCCAGAACGTGTCGACGTGGGGCACGATGATCAGGCCCCCGGCGGCCCGAATCGCCGCTGCGGCCTGGGCCAGCGGCAGGAACTTGGGCCAGGGCACGGCCGGGTAGGGCGGCTCGGGGATCAGCGCCACGAGGTGCTTGAAGCCCCAGGTCGTGACCTCGCAGCCCCACAGCGGCTGCACGCGGCTGGCGGGATGGCGCGCCTTCCAGGCCAGCGCGTCGGCAAAGGCCTGCACGTTGTCGTGGTCGGCGAACCCCACGATATCGATGTCGGACTCGTGCTCCACGTGGTCGAGGATCTCATCGACTGTGGCCAGGCCGTCGCTGTAGGTGGTATGGATGTGCAGGATCGCTTTGCCCACGCTCGCTCCCGCGCGCCCCGCGGTGGGGAGATATTGGCAACGCCGGCGCCCCGTGGCCTCGCGCCAGGACCGGCGCCGGCAAGCGCTGCCGCTTCATCGTAGCCAGCGCAGCGGCGGCGGGGCAATCCCCCTGCTGCAAGCCGCTCACGCCGAGCGGTTGCTGACCACCTCGGCCAGCAGCACCGCGTTGGGGATCAGTACCAGCACGCCGTCGTCGGTGCGCAGGCTGGTGATGCGCATGCCCACGTCCACCACGCGCCCGCGCACGTCCTTCACCGTGATCTCGTCGCCGATGCGGAACGGCCGCTCGAACAGCAGGTAGACCCCGGCGAAGAAGTTGCGCAATACATCCTGGAGGGCGAGGGTAATCGCCAGCCCCACGACCCCCAGCGCGGTAAGGAACGCCGCGGGGCTGAGGCCCGCGATGTCCAGGGCCCATACCGCGCCTACGGCGAGGACGGCTAGGTAGATGAGCCGTCCCAACAGGAGCTGGAGGTTGGGGTCGGCTGTGGCCCGCGCTGCGCTGCGGTGGAACCAGATCCGGGCAAGAAGCGCCCCTCGCCAAACGATCGCGAAAACTAGCAAGCCGGCCAGCACGCGCAGCGCCGCAGGCAGCGCGACATCCGTGAGGAGGGTGGTGAAAGCGGCGCGCGCCTCGTCCATAGGCGCCGCGCGCGGCGGCTAGTTCTGCTCCCCAGCTTGCTGCTGGCCGAGGAGCACCTTCGCCTCCTCCCCCACGCCCTCCGCGACGCAGTCACAGTAGGTCGAGTACAAGCTCTTGTTGAGTAGCTTGTACTTCCAGTGGCTCGGGTCTAGGGAGGCGAGCTCTTCCTTGCGCCGGCGGATCAGGTAGGACAGCCTCATCAGGAAAAACAGCTGCAGGGCAGTGTACGACTTCAGCCCGCTGGCGCCCGCGGCCGCCCCCAGATTCGGGTTTCCTGATTCGGTCTGGCTCATGGGACTCCTCACCGAGCGAAGCCCTCGCCGGCCCACCGGCGGGGCCGCGCCTGCCTGGCGGTATTTTACCACAGGCCGCTTCGCTGCACGCCAATGGTCCGCCGCCCGCGCCGCCGCCCGAGAGCGCGCCGGTGCTATAACTTAGCTGCGCCACGTCGCTTCCCTGGTCCCCCGGACTCCAGGCGGCCTGCGCCGAAGTGATTCAGGAGGGTGGGAGGAGCATGACAGCTTACCGCGATCTGTACGGCAGCCGCGCCACGCTCACTACGGCCGACGGCGCGATCACTTACTATCGCCTGGAGGCGCTGGCGGCGCGAGGGCTGGCCGACCTCGATCGCCTCCCCTGCACGGTTAAGATCCTGCTGGAAAGCCTGCTGCGCAACTACGACGGCCGCGCCGTCACCGAGGAACACGTGCAGGCCCTCGCCCGCTGGGACCCGCAGCACCCCGGCGACGCCGAGCTGCCGTTCATGCCCGCGCGCGTAGTGCTCCAGGACTTCACTGGTGTGCCAGCCGTGGTCGATCTGGCGGCCATGCGCTCGGCCGTGGCCCGGCTCGGTGGCGACCCGCGCCGCATCAACCCGCTGGTCCCCGTCGATCTGGTGATCGACCACTCGGTGCAGGTCGACTACTACGCCTCGCCCGACGCGTTCGCGCGTAACGTGGTGCGTGAGTACGAGCGCAACGCCGAGCGCTACGCCCTGCTGCGCTGGGCGCAGGAGGCGTTCGACAACTTCCGCGTCGTGCCGCCGGGCACCGGGATCGTCCACCAGGTCAACCTGGAGTATCTCGCCACCGTGGTCCAGACGCGCACGGTCGACGGCGTCCGCGTGGCGCTACCGGACACGCTGGTGGGCACCGACTCGCACACCACCATGATCAGCGGCCTGGGCGTGCTCGGCTGGGGCGTGGGCGGCATCGAGGCCGAGGCGGTGATGCTCGGCCAGCCGCTGTACCTGCTCACCCCGCAGGTGGTCGGCTTCCGGCTGGAGGGCGCGCTGCCCGAGGGGGCGACGGCCACCGACCTGGTGCTGACGATCACCCAGATCCTGCGCCGCCATGGCGTGGTGGGCAAGTTCGTCGAGTTCACCGGCCCCGGCCTGGCGCACCTGCCGCTGGCCGACCGCGCCACCATCGCCAACATGTCGCCGGAGTACGGCGCGACCACGGCGCTGTTCCCGGTCGACGACGAGACGCTGCGCTACCTCCGCATGACCGGCCGCAGCCCGGCGCTGGTCGAGCTGGTCGAGCGCTACTGCAAGGCGCAGGGGCTGTTCCGCACCGCCAGCACCCCGGAGCCGCGGTTCAGCGAGCTGTTGACCCTCGACCTCGCGACGGTGGAGCCGAGCCTGGCCGGGCCGCGGCGGCCGCAGGACCGCGTGTCGCTGCGGGGCGTGCGCCAGAGCCTGCGCCACGCGTTTCCCCACCGCTTCGCCCCACCGAGTGGGGATGGCGGCGCACGCGCGGAGTCGGGCAGCGCGCCGGCCGCCACGGCTGTGGCGGTGGCCAGCGAGCCGCAGCCCCGCAAGGTGGCGATCCAGCTCGACGGCCAGCCCGCCGAGCTGAGCGACGGCTCGGTGGTCATCGCCGCCATCACCAGTTGCACCAATACCTCCAACCCGTCGGTGATGCTGGCCGCCGGCTTGCTGGCCAAGAAGGCGGTCGAGCGCGGACTGGCCGTCAAGCCGCACGTGAAGACGAGCACCGCGCCGGGTTCGCGCGTAGTCACCGACTACTTCCGCAAGGCGAACCTGCTGCCGTACCTGGAGGCGTTGGGCTTCCATATCGTGGGGTACGGCTGCACCACTTGCATCGGCAACAGCGGGCCGCTACCCGAGCCGGTCGCGCGGGCGATCCGCGAGCACGACCTGGTGGTCGCCGCCGTGCTCAGCGGCAACCGCAACTTCGAGGGCCGCATCCACCCGCAGGTGCGCGCCGCGTACCTGGCCTCGCCGCCGCTCGTGGTGGCCTACGCGCTGGCCGGCACGGTGGATATCGACCTCACCAGCGAGCCGCTGGGCACCGACCGCGCGGGCCAGCCCGTGTACCTGCGCGACATCTGGCCCAGCGCGGCCGAGGTCAGCGAGCTGATGGCCTCCTGCGTGTTGCCCGAGCTGTACCGCGAGGCGTACAGCCGTGTGTTCGAGGGCACCGAGGAGTGGCGCCAGCTGCCGGTGCCGGCGGGCGACCTGTACCAGTGGGACCCCCAGTCGACCTACGTGCAGGAGCCGCCGTTCTTCGTGGGGCTGCCGCCCGAGCCGCCACCGCTGACCGACATCCGCGGGGCACGGGTGCTGGTGATGCTCGGCGACTCCATCACTACCGACCACATCTCGCCCGCTGGCTCGATCCCGGTGGACAGCCCCGCGGGCCAGTTCCTGATCGCGCGCGGGGTGGAGCCGCGCGAGTTCAACAGCTACGGCGCGCGGCGCGGCAACCACGAGGTGATGATGCGCGGTACGTTCGGCAACGTGCGGCTGCGCAACGAGCTGGTGCCCGGGCGCGAGGGCGACTGGACGGTGTACCTGCCCACGGGCGAGGAGCTGCGCATCTTCGACGCCGCGCAGCGCTACCAGCGCGACGGCACGCCGCTGCTGGTCATCGCGGGCAAGGAGTACGGCTCCGGCAGCTCGCGCGACTGGGCGGCGAAGGGCCCGTTGCTGCTGGGCGTGCGCGCGGTGCTCGCCGAGAGCTACGAGCGGATCCACCGCAGCAACCTGGTAGGCATGGGCATCCTCCCGCTCCAGTTCCTGCCGGGCGAGTCGCGCCAGTCGCTGGGGCTGACAGGCCGCGAGACGTTCGACCTCGTGGGCCTGGCGGACGGCCTGCGCCCGGGCCAGACGATGACGGTGCACGCGCGCCGCGAGGACGGGACGGCGTTCCGCTTCCAGGCGATTGCCCGCGTGGACAGCGTGGTGGAGGTCGACTACCTGCGCCACGGCGGTATCCTGCAGCTCGTGTTGCGCCACCTGATGCGGGCCGGCGCGCCCCCGCAGGGCTAGGGCGAGCAGCCTGGCCGCCGTCCGCGAGTGGTATGCTGTGGGTGTCACCACCCGTGGGCCGCGCGCGGCGAGATGTCGGCCCTCCACGGAGGCGCGATGTCCGAGACCATCTACCTCGACCATGCGGCGACCACCCCGGTGCGGCCGGAGGTGGTCGAGGCGATGCTGCCGTTCTTCGGGAGCCGCTACGGCAACCCGTCGAGTATCTACGGCCTCGGGCGCGACGCGCGCGCCGCGGTCGACTGGGCGCGCGACACGGTGGCGCGCGTGCTGCACTGTCGCCCGGCCGAGATCCTCTTCACCTCGTGCGGCACGGAGAGCGACAACCTGGCGATCAAGGGGGTGGCCTTCGCGCTGCGCGACCGCGGCAACCACCTCATCACCACCCAGGTCGAGCACCACGCGGTGCTGCACGCCTGCGAGTGGTTGGAGCGCTACTTTGGCTTCGAGGTGACCTACCTGCCCGTGGACCGCCACGGCGTGGTCGACCTCGGGGCGCTAGAGCGGGCGCTCACCGACCGCACGATCCTGGTCAGCGTGATGCTCGCCAACAACGAGGTCGGCACCATCCAGCCGATCCGTGCCATCGCCGACCTGCTGCGCGGGCGGGGCATCTACCTGCACACCGACGCGGTGCAGGCCGGTGGCACCCTCGAGCTGGATGTCGACGCGCTGGGCGTGGACCTCCTCAGCCTGTCCGGCCACAAGTTCTACGCCCCCAAGGGCGTGGGCGTGCTGTACGTGCGGCAGGGCACGCCGCTGCTGCCGATCCAGCAGGGCGGCGGCCAGGAGCGCGGGCGGCGGGCGGGTACCGAGAACGTGCCGTACATCGTCGGGCTGGCGCGCGCGCTGGAGCTGGCCGCCGAGGAGCTGCCCTCGACCACCCGGCGCCTGCGCGCCCTGCGCGACCGGCTGATCGCGGGCGTTCTGGAGCGCGTGCCCGGCGCGCAGCTCACGGGCCACCCGACCGAGCGGCTGCCCAACAGCGCCAGCTTCGTCTTCGAGGGGGTCGAGGGCGAGGCGCTGCTGCTGAGCCTCGACCAGCACAACATCTGCGCCTCCACCGGCTCCGCGTGCACCTCGGGCTCGCTGGAGGCGTCGCACGTGCTCAAGGCGATGGGGCTGCCGGTGAGCCTGGCGCAGGGGAGCCTGCGCCTGACCCTCGGCCGCGACAACGACGAGGACCAGATCGAGCGCACGCTGGAGATCCTGCCGGGCGCGATCGAGCGCTTGCGCGCCGTGGCGCCCGTACGCTGACCGCGTGCCCTTGGCTCGGGGCAGGGTGCGCCACGGCGCGGGCCCAGCGGGGTGGGTCAACCGCCCCGCGAGCCGCTGGCGGCACCGGCAGGGGCCAGCGCGCCGCGCAGCGCCGGCACCTTGCTGAGCGGCACGTAGACGTAGCCGTCCATGATCCGCCGCGCCGTGCGCTCCAGCGCCGCGCGGGTCACCACCAGCTCGCCGTCCCGCTGCTGGACCTCCGCCTCCAGCGTCAGCACCCCCGCGGGATGGCCGATGCGCACCGTCCGTCGCCCCGGCTCACTGCGGCAGACCGCGTGGACGAGCGAGCCCGGCACTCGCGCCGCGGCGGCGGTGGCCAGCGCGCCGGTGACCGCGTAGGCCTTGTGCAGGATCTGGCCCGAGAAGCCGCGGGCGAGGAAGTCGATCTCCTCGGCACGGATGGTGCGGCCCGTGGGGGTAGTGTAGTCGCGGGGCGGGGCCACGTAGGCGATCTTCGGCCAGTTGGGGCTGTCGGCGAGCGCGCGGGCGGGGTCGTCGACGAAGCCGTACCGCACGGCGGCGTGGGCGCGGATGCGCTCGACGTAATCGAGCAGGGCCCGGTCGCTGTTGACGCGGCTGGCGCTCTCGGTGCCGTCGAGCCCCAGATCCTCGGCGCGCAGGAACACGTAGGGGTTGCCGGCGTCGACCAGGGAGACCTCGAACGTGCGGCCGTCGACCACCAGCGTGTCGCGTGGGCGACCGGTGGGCAGCAGCCGGCCGGTCGCGCTGCCGCCGACGTCCTGGAAGTCGAGCAGGATGCGCGCGCCGGTGCCTGGCACGCCGTCGATCGCGCAGTCGCCGTCCACCAGCACCTCGCCGTCCTTGACGGGCACCTCGGCGACGATGATCTTGCGCGTGTTGGTGTTGTGGATGCGCACGCGGGTGATCGGCTCGACCGCCGGCACCAGGCCGCGCAGGATCGCATAGGGGCCCACGCCCGAGGAGATGTTGCCGCAGTTGGGCTTATAGTCGATGCTGGCGGTCGTGATGCCGACCTGGCCGAAGGTGTAATCGATGTCGGCGTCGGGGCGCGACGGCGGAGCGAGGATCGCCACCTTGCTGGTCAGCGAGTCGCCGCCGCCCAGCCCGTCGATCTGCCGCACATCGGGGCTGCCGTAGATGGCCAGGATGACCTGGTCGCGCGCCGCCGGATCGGCCGGCAAATCCGCGGCCCAGAGGTACGCGCCGCGGCTGGTACCGCCGCGCATGAACACGCATGGGATCCTCAGCTGCTGCATCGCCGCCCCTCCGCTCCCCCGAGCGCCTAGCGCTGCGGTCGGTTCTGGCCCCATTATGCCGCATGGCGTGCCGCGCCGCTGGCCGCGCGGTCCCGCCTATAATCCCGCGAGGGGGCGCACGCGGGGAGGACAGCATGAACGACCTGCGCACGTGGCTGGACCGGGTGGAGGCGCTGGGGCAGCTCCAGCGCGTGACGGCGCCGGTGGACTGGGATGAGGAACTGGGCGCGGTGACCTACCTGGTGGCCTCGCGCGAGAACGCGCCCGCGCTGCTGTTCGAGGACGTCCGCGGCCACCCGGGCTGGCGGGTGCTGTCCAACCTGATCGGGTCGAGCCTCGACCGCTTGGCACTGACACTAGGGCTGCCGCCGGGGCTGCGCCCGCTGGAGTGCATCGCCGCGTCGCGCGAGCGGGTGCGCCGCCGGCTGCCGCCGGTGGAGGTGCCGTGGGCCGAGGCGCCGGTGGGCGAGCAGGTCTGGCGAGGCGATGCGGTCGATCTGACCACCCTGCCGGCCCCGAAGTTCTGGCCGCGCGACGGGGGCCGCTACGTCGGCAGCGCCACGGTGCTCATCACGCGCCACCCCGAGACGGGCACCCTCAACCTGGGCACCTACCGCCAGATGCTGCACGGCCCGCGCGAGGTGGGCGTGTACATCTCGCCCGGTAAGGACGGCCTGCAGCACCTCCAAGCCGCCTGGCGCCGCGGCGAGGCTCTGCCGGCCGTGGCGGTGTACGGGCTGGACCCGCTACTGTTGGTAGTCGGCTCGCAGAGCTTCGGGGCGCATACTTCCGAGTACGATGTGGCGGGCGGTATCCGGGGCGAGCCGGTGCCCGTCGTGCGCGGCCCGGTCACGGGGCTGCCGATCCCCGCGACGGCGGAGATCGCCGTGGAGGGCTTCCTCGCGCCGCACGCCCAGCGCCAGGAGGGGCCGCTGGGCGAGTTCACCGGCTACTACGGCCGGCCGGCGGGCGCCGCGCCGGTGCTGCGCGTCGAGGCGCTGTACTGCCGCGAGCAGCCGATCCTCACCGCGGCGATGGCCGCCGAGTACCCCGTGTGCGAGCAGGCACTGTTCATCGCCCTGGCGCGGGCCGCGCGGCTGTGGGACGACCTGGAGCGGCTGGGCGTGCCGGGCATCCGCGGCGTGTACGCTCATCCGGCGGCGGCCGCCGGGTTCGCCCTGGTGGTCGTCTCGTTGGAGCAGCGCTACGCGGGCCACGCCGCCCAGGTGCTGGCGCTCGCCGCGCAGGCGCCCGCCACCGCCTACTACACTAAGTGGATCATCACCGTCGACGAGGATGTGGATCCCTCGGACCTGAACCAGGTGCTGTGGGCGCTGAGCGTGCGCTGCCACCCACCGCGCGACATCGACCTCCTGCGCCGCACGTGGTCTACGCCGCTCGACCCCTCGCAGAACGACGAGGCCGACCGGCCCTACGGCGGCAAGGTGTTGATCAACGCCTGCCGCGACCTGCGGCCGCCGGGCCACACGGCGCCGCGGGCGCTGCTGCGCGAGAGCACCTACCGCCGCGTGGCCGCGCGCTGGCGCGAGCTGGGCCTGCCGGGCGAGCCCCCGCGCCCCGCCGCGCTCGACGCCGATGCCCCCGCGCCGGCCCTGTCCGGCTTCGCCGCCGGCGCCGAATAACGGATCAGGCACAGCGGCCACCGCCCGCCGCTGGAGGCCGCGTCGGCCACCAGGGGCCGTAGTATACTGCGGCCCGGAGGCGGGCACAGAACGGGAGGGGCAAAACCCATGGCGCCGGGCGAGGCGGTCGAGATCCACGGCGTGGCCTTCACCCCGACGGCCGACGGCACGCTGCGCGTGGAGGAGGTGCGCGAGCGGCTGGGCGAGCTGGTGGAACGGCTGGAGGCGCTGGAGGCGGAGAACGCGCAGCTCCGCGAGCGCGTCGAGCACGTCGAGGCGCTGCGGCGGCTGGCCGAGGCGACGGTCATCCAGGCGAGCGAGCTGGCCAAGCAGCTCGAGGCCGAGGCGCGGGCGCAGGTCGAGGAGCGCCTGCGCGCCTGCGAGGAGGAGCTGGCGACGCGCCAGCGCGAGTTCGAGGCGCGCCAGGCCGCGGAGGTCGCGGCGCTCCAGGCGCGGGCCCACCAGTTCCAAGCGGCCCTCGACGCCGCGCAGCGCACGCTGGCCGAGGCACTCCAGGCGATAGGGGGCGCCGTGCCCGGGGCGGTGGAAGCGCCTACCCCGTCACTCGCGCCCGCCGCGCCCGAGGCCAGCGCCCCGACGGACGAGCCCGCTGTTGCCCAGCCCGCGGCGGAGCCCTCGCCGCTGGCGCTGGGCGACGAATTCGCCCAGCCTGCACCAGCCGCAGCCTCCGAACCCATCGCGGAAGCGCCGGTTGCCGCGCGGCCGGGGGAAGAGGCGTTGACGCCGCAGCTGCCCGACGAGACGAGCGAGGAGATGGTGATCGACGAGCGGATCATCGCCGAGCGGCTGGCGGCGATCGACGCGGCGCTCGCCGAGATCGAGCCGTTCGCGCCCGCCCCCTCCGGCCTCCCGGCCGCCGAGGCGGACAGCACCGAGCGCACCGTGGCGCTGCCCGACGCGCCGGCCCCGCCGCTCGAGAGCGCCGCGCCGGACCCCGTGCGCACGATCGAGATCGAGATGCGGCCGGTGCGCTCGTTCAACGAGCTGACGCGGCTGACCAAGGTGCTGGGCCAGATCGCACCGGGGGCGCAACCGATCGATCTGAGCCTGCCCCAGCACCGCGCGGTGTTCGCCGTGCGCGGTTACACGCGGGCGGCACTCGTGGCGCAGCTGCGGCAGGGGCTGCCGGAGGCCACCGTTTGCGAGCGCGAGGGCGGGATCGACGTGCTGCTCGAACCGACGGAGCACTGAAGCTCCGCGCTGCCGAACCGGGTTATTAGTAGTCCAGCCCTTTGATCGCCTGGCGCCCGCTGTCGAAGGGGTGCTTCACCTTGCGCATCTCGGTGGCCAGGTCGGCGATGGCCAGCACGCGGTCGATGAACGCCTCGCGGTCGTCGTGGCCGGTGAGCAGCACGCTGACGCTCGGCGGGCGCTGCTGCACGACCTCGAGCACGGCGTCGAGCGTGAGCTGGCCCTGGCTGACGGCGCCGAGCACCTCGTCGAGGATCACCAGGTCGTAGGTATCGGACTGGAGCTTCTCGCGCGCCAGCGCCAGCCCTCGCTCGGCGGCCTCCTTGTGCGCCTCGAAGGGGTACGGATCGCCCAAGATGTTCACGAAGCCGAGGCCCGTGGCGTGCAGCTCGAACGCGGGCGCCAGGCGGTTGGCCGCAGCGTTCTCGCCCACGGGCTCGCCCGGAGGCCACTCGCCGGACTTGGTGAACTGCACCATGCACACGCGCCAGCCGCGGCCGACGGCGCGCAGCGCCAGGCCGAAGGCGGCGGTGGTCTTGCCCTTGCCCTGCCCATAGTAGACCAGCACCTGGCCGGTCCGCGGTCGCCGCGCCACGCTCGCCTCCTCTCGCGTCGCCCGTCTAGTGACTTGGCGTAGTATACGGCGGGGCGCAGCGGTCTGCAGTAGGGCGTACCATTACCCGGTCCCGTTCTCGCAGGCGCTGGCGGCGGCCTACTCGCCGTGGGGGGAGCGGCGGCTAGGGGACGTCTTCGGGCCCGCCGCGCTCGCGCGGAGCCCTCGGGGCTAGGGCACGGCGGCCGCACGGCCCCGCCACAACCGCTGCCCGCCGGTGTATAATCGGCGCTAGCCCGCCAACGCGGCGGGTAACTGGGAGGGGAGAGCTGGGGCCACGCACCCCAGCGAGAGGAGACGGCGCATGCGGCGACTCATCGGAGCGCTCGTGCTCGGCGGGCTGCTCGCGGCCAGCCTGGTGGCGGCGCCCCAGGCAGCGGCGCAGAGCTACGGCCCGGGGCTCGACTGGAGCACCTGGTACGGGCCGTACGCCAGCCCTATCGGTGCCACGGGGTTCGGCTCGACGGGCTACGGCTGTGGGCTGGGCGCCTACGGGTTCTCGGCGTACGGTTACGGCACGATGATCGGGGTGGGGCCCGGGCTGCCGTATTGTGGCGGCTTCGGCAACTACCCATACTACTACCCGTTCTACGTGGGCTACCCGTTCGCTAACGCCGTGGGCGCGGCCGGCGCCTTGGCCCTGGCGCGCATTGGCAACCCGAACCCGTTCTACGGGACCACCGGCTGCGACGCGCTGGCGCTAGGCGGGCTGTTCGCTGGCCTGCCGACCAACGTGTACTTCCCCGGTGCCGCGGGGCAGTTCGCGATCGGCAACAATGTCACCCTGTTCAACCTGACGAGCCCGGTGTTGGGCTCGTTCGCGAACTTCGGCACGCTCGGCGGCCAGAACGTTTTCGGTTGCGTCGCGCTGCGCTAGCAACGAGCGGCGCCGGGCCCCAGCGGCCGAGCACGAGGCGGGGAGGGCGTGGAAGCGGTAACGCCCGTCGTCCTGGCCGGCGGGCAGGGAACCCGGCTGGGTGGCGTCAACAAGGCGCTGCTGGAGATCGGTGGGCAGCGGGTGATCGACCGCCTGCTTGCCGCGCTGCGCCCGCTGGGCACGCCCATCGTCATCGTCAGCAACGACGACAGCTTGCGGGGGCTGCCCGACACGGTCGTGGTCCGCGACGTCGAGCCCCGGGCGGGTGCGCTTATGGGCCTCTACTCGGGCCTGCGCGTGGTGCGCACGCCGCTGGCCACGGCGACCGCTTGCGACATGCCGTTCGTCTCGACCGCGCTGCTGCGCGTGCTGCTGGCGCTGGCCGAGGGGGTGGACGCGGTCGTGCCGGTCATCGGCGAGCAGCCGGAGCCCCTGCACGCGGTGTACCGACCGAGCTGCCTGCCCGCCATCGAAGCGGCGCTGGCGGCCGGGCGCAAGCGGTTGCTGGCGTTCTTCGAGGCCGTGCGCGTGCGCTACGTGCCCGAGGCGGAGCTGCGCCGCTGGGACCCCGAGCTGCGGTCGTTCCTGAATGTCAACTGGCCGGACGACCTGGCGCGGGCCCGGGCGCTGGGCGCCTAGTCGCGCCGGGGGGCGGCTGGCGCATAATCCCATAAGGAAGGCGCGGCGCCGCGCGATTGCTGGCCTATGGAGCGTGTGCTATAGTCCCAGCAGTTAAGGCGGTTCTCAGCAGAAGCTCAGCAGGCGCAGCAGGGCGCTGGCAGCGGCCGGGCGCTCGCGCCGCGCGGGGTAGACGACTGGCTGGGTGCTGATCGGTGTGCGGTGCGCGCCGGGCAGCACCTTCGCTTTTACTCGGCCGGGAGTCACGGGACTGTGATGGAGAGCGCCTTGTACGGAGCGCTAAGTATCTTCACAGGCAACGCTCATCCGGCGCTGGCGCGCGCCGTCTGCGACTACTTGGACGTCCCCCTGGGGCAGGCCGAGGTCTTCGAGTTCAGCAACGAGAACATCTTCGTCAAGATCAACGAGAGCGTCCGCCAGAAAGATGTGTTCGTGATCCAGCCGACCTGCTCGCCGGTCAACAAGAGCATCATGGAGCTGCTGATCATGCTCGACGCGCTGCGTCGCGCGTCGGCCGGCCGGATCACGGCGGTGATCCCCTACTTCGCCTACGCGCGGACCGACAAGAAGGATCAGCCGCGCGTGCCGATCACCGCGCGGCTGCTCGCCGATATGATCCAGGCCGCGGGCGCCCACCGTGTGCTGACCCTCGACCTGCACGCTGGCCAGGTGCAGGGGTTCTTTAATATTCCGGTGGACGAGCTGACCGCCGTGGGGCTGCTGTGCGACCGGGTGCGCGCGCTGGGCGTGGACGACCTGGTGGTGGTGTCGTCGGACATCGGCTTCGCCAAGCGGGCGCGCAACTTCGCGGAGCTGCTGGACGCGCCGCTGGCGATCATCGAGAAGCGGCGCTACGCCAACGACGGCAGTAGCGAGTCGTTGACGCTGATCGGCGATGTGCAGGGGCGCACGGCGCTGATCGTGGACGACGAGATCGACCGCGCCAGCTCGCTGGTGGGCGCCGTCGAGGTGCTGGAACGCCGCGGGGCGCGTGCTATCTTGGCCAGCGCGACGCACGCGGTGCTCTCGGGCCCGGCGGTGGAGCGGATCCACCGCTGCTCGGTCCAGCGGGTCATCACCACGGATTCGGTGCGCCTGGATCCGCATAAGTGGATCGACAAGCTGGAAGTCGTTTCGATCGCCCCGCTGCTGGGCGAGGCGATCGCGCGGATCCATGCGGGCACCTCGGTGGGCGAGATGTTCCGCACCCCGGCCGCCCAACTGAAGTTCATTTCGATCTAGCGTCGGGCGGGCCCACGGGTCGGCCCGATGAGGCGGAGACACCATGCTTTCGGTCCTCAAGAAGCTGCTCGGCGACAGCAATGAGCGGGAACTCAGCCGCCTACGGCCGCTCGTCGAGCGGATCAATGCGCTGGAGCCGCAATTCGAAGCCCTGACTAACGAACAACTCCGCGACAAGACGACCGAGTTTCGCGGCCGCTACCTGGCGGGCGAGCCACTGGACAGCCTACTGCCCGAGGCGTTCGCCGCCGTGCGCGAGGCGGCCAAGCGCACGCTCGGCCAGCGCCATTTCGATGTCCAGCTCATGGGCGGCATCGTGCTGCACCAGGGCAAGATCGCCGAGATGCGCACGGGCGAGGGCAAAACGCTGGTCGCTACGCTGCCGGCGTACCTCAACGCGCTGCCGGGCGAGGGTGTGCACGTCGTGACGGTGAACGACTACCTGGCCCGCCGCGACGCGACCTGGATGGGACCGATCTACGAGCTGCTGGGCCTGCGCGTCGGCTACATCCAGCACGATATGGACCCTCGCCTGCGCAAGGAGGCGTACCAGGCCGATATCACCTACGGCACCAACAACGAGTTCGGCTTCGACTACCTGCGCGACAACATGGTCTGGGACCTCCGCGACTGTGTGCAGCGCGGGCTCAACTACGCCATCGTCGATGAGATCGACAATATCTTGATCGACGAGGCGCGCACGCCGCTGATCATCTCGGGGCCCGCCGAGGAGTCGACCGACAAGTACGCGCTGTTCGCCCGCCTGGTGCCGCGGCTGGTGCGCGACCAGGACTTCGTGATCGAAGAGAAGACGCGCTCCATCAGCCTGACCGAAGAGGGCATCGCGAAGATGGAGCGCTGGCTGGGGCTGGAGAATCTGTACGACCCGGCCAACTACGAGTTGACGCACTACCTCGACCAGGCGCTGAAGGCCGAGTTTCTGTTCAAGCGCGACCGCGACTACGTGGTCAAGGACGGTGAGATCGTCATCGTCGATGAGTTTACCGGGCGCCTGATGTTCGGACGGCGCTACAGCGAGGGGCTACACCAGGCCATCGAGGCGAAGGAGGGGGTGCGTGTCCAGCGCGAGAACGTCACCCTGGCGCGTATCACCTTCCAGAACTACTTCCGTCTGTACAAGCGCCTGGCGGGCATGACCGGCACAGCGGCCACCGAGGCCGAGGAGTTTCGCCGTATCTACAACCTCGACGTGGTGGTGATCCCGCCCAACCGGCCCAACCAGCGCATCGATTATCCCGATCTGGTGTTCAAGACCGAGCGAGCGAAGTTCGCCGCGGTGGTCGAGGAGATCGAAGAGCTGTACAAGCGCCGGCGGCCGGTACTGGTGGGGACCACGTCGATCGAGAAATCCGAGCATCTCAGTGCCATGCTCCAGCGGCGGGGCATTCCGCACCAGGTGCTCAACGCCAAGCACCACGAGCGCGAGGCGGCGATCATCGCCCAGGCGGGCCGCCCTGCCACGGTGACCATCGCCACCAACATGGCCGGCCGCGGCGTGGACATCCTGCTCGGGGGCAACCCCGCGGGCCTGGTGGACGAGTTCCTGAAGAAGCAGGGCGTCCGCCCCGAGGAGGCGACCGAGGAGCAGCGCGCGCAGGCGCGGGCGGCGGCCGAGGCCGAGTGTGCGCGGGCGCGCGAGGAAGTCGTCGCGCTAGGCGGCCTGCACATCATCGGTACCGAGCGGCATGAGGCGCGGCGCATCGACAACCAGCTGCGTGGCCGCGCCGGCCGCCAGGGCGATCCGGGCTCCTCGCGCTTCTATGTCTCGCTGGAAGACGACCTCATGCGACGCTTCGGCGGCGGCAACATCGCCAAGCTCATGGAACGCTTCGGCATGGAAGAGGATGTGCCGCTGGAGCACGCCTGGGTCACCAAAGCGATCGAGAATGCCCAGACGAAGGTCGAAGCGTATAACTTCGACCTCCGCAAGCACGTGGTCGAGTACGACGACGTGCTCAACAAACAGCGCGAGGTGATCTACGCCGACCGCCGCAAGGTGCTCGGCGAGGACAACCTGCGCGAGATGATCCTCGACTGGGTCGAGCGCGAGATCGCGCAATTGGTCGCCAGCTTCACGGCGGAGGAGCGCGCCGACGACTGGGACCCCACCCCGCTGCTCCAAGCGTTCAGCGCTATGGTGCCCAACGCGGGCGGGTTGACCGCCGAGGCGCTGCGCGGGCTCAGCCGCGAGGAGATCGAGGCGCGGCTGTTGGCGGTGGCCGAGGCGGCCTACGATGAGAAAGAGGCCGCGCTAGGGGCCGAGGTGATGCGCCGCGTCGAGCGGGCGGTGCTACTGCGCGTCATCGACAGCCTGTGGATCCGCCATCTCACGGCGATCGATGATCTGCGCGAGGGGATCGGCCTGCGGGCGTACGGGCAGCGCGACCCGCTGGTCGAGTATAAAGTGGAAGCGGCCGCGATGTTCGACCAGCTACTGGCGAACATCCAGCACGATGTGGCGCACTTGATCTACCACGTCACGGTCGTCCGCGAGGAGCAGGCGCGCCCGCAGAAGCAGCTGATGACCAACCGCGACGAGCCGGGCAGCCGGCGGCCGGTGCGCGCGGGCAGCAAGGTGGGGCGCAACGATCCGTGCCCCTGCGGCAGCGGACGCAAGTACAAGAAGTGCTGCGGACGGTAAGGCAGGCATGGCCCGGGCGGACGGCATACTGGATGCGGTGCTGCGCAACGTCGAGAAGGTCATCGTGGGGAAGCGCCAGGAGGTCGAACTCGCCCTCATCGCGCTCGTTTGCCAGGGCCACTTGCTGATCGAGGACGTGCCCGGGGTGGGCAAGACCGTGCTCGCGAAGTCGCTCGCCCGCTCGATCGGCTGCACCTTCAAGCGCATCCAGTTCACTCCCGATCTCTTGCCCAGCGACGTCACGGGCGTGAGCATCTACAACCAGAAAACGGGCGAGTTCGAGTTCCGCTCCGGTCCCGTCATCGCCCAGATCGTGCTGGCCGACGAGATCAACCGCGCCACGCCCAAGACGCAGGCCAGCCTCCTGGAGGCGATGGAGGAGCGGCAGGTGACCGTCGACGGCCGGACCTACCCGCTGCCACGCCCGTTTATGGTGCTGGCCACGCAGAACCCCATCGAGTACGAGGGCACCTTTCCGTTGCCCGAGGCCCAGCTCGATCGCTTCATGATGCGGATCCGGCTCGGCTATCCCCAGCGCGAGGACGAAGTCACCGTCCTGGACCGCCAGCAGTTCTCGCACCCCATCGAGGACTTGGAGCAGGTGGCCTCGGCCGACGACCTGCTGGCGGCGCAGGCGGCGGTCCGCGAGGTGCACGTGGCGCCAGAGCTGCGTCAGTACATCGTGGACATCGCTGCGGCTAGCCGGCAGCACCCGGACGTATACCTGGGGGCCAGTCCCCGCGGTTCGCTGGCACTGTTCCGCGCGGCCCAGGCGCGCGCGCTGCTGGCGGGCCGCGACTACGTGCTGCCCGACGACATCAAGGCGCTGGCCGAGCCGACCCTCGCGCACCGCTTGATCCTCAGCCCCGCGGCGCGCGTGAAAGGCACCAGCGCCTCGGCGATCATCGCCGAGATCCTGCGTACCCAGCCCGTTCCGGGCCACCGCGTGGTGGCCTGAGGTACCCCATGACGCGCGTGCTCGCCTTCGCCGCGCTCTGGCTGTTCGTGTTCGGCACCGCGCTGGCCGGTGGCTGGAGCGTGATGTTCAAGATCTCGTACCTGCTGCTCCTGCTCTTCGGCGTGGCCTGGCTGTGGACGCGCCTGAGCCAGTACGCGCTGGTCATCCGCCGCGAGCCGCTGACCCCGCGCAGCCAGGTGGGCGAGCCGGTGCGCGAGCGGCTCAGCGTGAGCAACACGTGGTGGTTGCCCAAGCCTTGGCTCGAGGTGCAGGCCGACTCGGCCCTCACGGGCCACCAGGGCCGGTTCTTCCTCAGCCTGCCCGCGCGCGCTACCTGGAGCGGCCTGCTGGAGAGCCGCGCGACGCGCCGCGGCCTGTACCTGCTCGGCCCCACGCGCGTGGCCACGGGGGATCCGTTCGGGTTCTTCCGCCACGAGTGGGAGTTCCCGGCCGACACGTCGGTGCTCGTGTACCCCGCCACGATCGACCTGCCGCAGTTCCGCCCGCTACAGGGCGCGCTCGCGGGTGGCGGGCAGCGCCGCGAGCGCGTGCCGCACGCCACGGCGATGGCCGCCGGGCTGCGCGACTACCAGCCGGGCGACCCGTTCAACCGCATCCATTGGCCCAATAGCGCACGGCTGGGCCGGCTGGTGGTCAAGGAGTTCGAGGAGGACCCCGTTTCGGACGTGTGGGTGGTGCTGGACCTCGACCGCAACCTGCACCGCGCCGAGGGGCCCACGTCGCCCGAGGAGCAGGGCGTCACCATCGCGGCGTCGGTCGCCCGGCACCTGCTGCTCCAGAACCGCGCGGTGGGGCTGCTCACGCAGCGGCACGTGCTGGAGCCTGACCGCGGGGCGCGGCAGCTACTGAAAATTCTGGAGCTGCTGGCTGTGGTACGCCCCCGCGAGTGGCAGAGCGTGGGCGCGCTGCTGCTGTCGACCACGGCGCGCTTCGGGCGTGGCACCAGTATCATAGTGATCACCCCGACGGTGCGGACCGACTGGCTGGCGGCCCTGGAGGACCTGCGGTTGCGTGGCATCCCGAGCACGGTGATCCTGCAGGACCCCGTGGCGCCAGACGCGACCAGCGGGTTGATGGCCCTGATCGCCGCGCTGGCCGCGGCCCGCGTGCCGTACTATGTGGTGAAGCCCGACCAGCCGCTCGACCAGGCGCTCGGTGCGCCGCCGGCGGTCGAGGCTCTGGCGAGGCCCGTGTGATAGCCGATCTGTTGGCTCGGAGCGCGGCGCGCCCCCGCGTGCCGGGCCAGGCGCGGCGGGAGAGCCCGGTTACCGTCGCCCTGGTCTTGCTGCTGGTCTGCGCGCCGGCGGTATCGGTCACCGCAGCCGACTGGGCCGATCACTTGGAGCCACTCGGCTTCTACGCTGCCGCTGGGGTGTTGTTCGCGCTGCTGCTCAGCCGCCTGCTGCGCCGGGCGGCCGTGGCGCACCTACTGGCCCTGGGCGCCGGCAGCGTGCTGGTCACTGCCTACTTCGTGGCCATCGCCCCGCGCCACGGCTGGCGGGAGCGGCTGGGCTGGCTATGGGAGCGGGTGCGCGCCTGGTGGGAAGTTGCCGTGAGCGGCGGAGCGAGCAGCGATACACTGCTGTTCGCCATCACCGTGGCGCTGCTCGCCTGGTTTCTCGGCTACGCCAGCGGCTGGTTCGTGTTTCGCGAGCGTGCGCCGTGGTGGGCGATCCTGCCCAACGGCTGCGCGATCCTACTCAACCTCTCCTACGCGCCGCCCGAGCTCCTCGTGTACCTCGTCGTGTTCCTGCTGGCGGCTATGCTGCTGCTGGTGGATCTCACCCAGCGCCGCGTCCACGCCCTCGCCGGCGAGCGGCCGGCGGGGCCCCAGGCGGCGCGTAGCGTGCTGGTCGCGGCCGGCCTGCTCTCTGCAGCCCTACTGGGGCTGGCGTGGCTGTTGCCCAGCGGGGGTATCAGCCAGCGGGTGGCCGACTGGTGGTACAGCGCCAGCGCGCCGTGGCAGCCCCTGCAAGCCACGTTCGACCGCCTGTTCGCGGCCCTCAACGCGCCCGAGCGCGTCGGGCGCGGGCTGAACTTCGGCCGCACGCTGGCGCCGCGCGCCGCCTTCGAGCTGGGCGAGCAGCCCGTCCTGGCGATCGCCGCCCGTGAGCCGCGCTACTGGCGCGCCGCCACCTACGACCGCTACACGGGCCAGCTGTTCGTCAGCAGTGACCCGAGCACTTTGCACCTGGAGGCGGACCAGGCCCACCCCCCGGATAGCGAGCCCTACGCGGCGCGGGTGGAGTTCGAGCAACGCGTGCAGCTGCTGGCGCCGCAGGCCAGCATGCTGTTCGCCGCCGACGAGCCCGTGCGCGTGAGCGTCCCCGTGTACTACGACTACCGCGAGGTGCCGGACGACGTGGTCTCGCTGCGGCTCCAGGCACCGCTGCGGCGCGGCCAGCAGTACACGGTCGTCTCCTCCGTCTCCGTCGCCACGGTGAGCGACCTGCGCAACGCGGGCACCGACTATCCGGCCTGGACGCGCCGCTACCGCGAGCTACCGCGCTCGTTGCCCATTCGGGTGCGCCAGGAAGCGCTGCGGGTCACCGCGTCCGCTACCAACCCCTACGACAAGGCGGTCGCCCTGGAGAGCTACCTGCGCCAGTTTCGCTACAGCACGCGCGTCAAGCAGCCCCCGCCCGACCGTGACTGGGTGGACTATATGCTGTTCGAGACGCGCGAGGGCTACTGCGACTACTTCGCCGCCGCCATGACCGTCATGCTGCGCGCGGTGGGGATCCCCGCGCGGGTAGCCAGCGGCTTCGCGCCGGGCGAGCGCGACGCCACGCAAGACGTGATCATCGTGCGCGAGAGCCACGCGCACTCGTGGACCGAGGCGTACTTCCCCGGCTACGGCTGGATCACGTTCGAGCCGTCCGCGCTGCGCCCCGTCCCGCCGCGGCTGGAGAGCTTCGGCCTGGACGATTCCCTGTTCGGGGATCTCTTCGGGTTCGAGGACGAAGACTACAGCCTGACCGACCTGGAAGGGCTGAGCAACACAGGGCTGGCGACGGACAGCGGGGCCGGGCCGGCCGAGGCCGGGCCGGCCGGCCTGCTTCACTATGTATGGCCTATCTTGTTGGCGATGGGCGGCCTGCTGCTGCTTGGCCTATTGGCCGCGATCGGCCTGCTGGTGCTCTGGCAGCGCAGCCTGCAGTCGCTGCGCCCGCACGTGCGGCCCTATGCCCAGCTCAGCGCGCTGGCCGCGTGGGCGGGCGTGCGCCGACGTCCGTCCGACACGCCCTACGAGTATGCAGCCACGCTGGTGCACGCGGTGCCTTCGGCACGTGCTCCGGTCGAGACGATCACCGAGGCGTATGTGCGCGGCACCTACAGCCGTGGCCCACTGGATAGCGACCTGGCGCGCCGCGCCAGCGAGGCCTGGGCGCCTCTGCGCTGGATCCTGCTGCGCCGCGCCGTGCGTCACTGGCGTCAGCTGCTGGCGCGCTGGCGCCGTGGGGAGGCCTCATGGCGCTAACCGCCGACCTCCACCGTACCCCGCTCTATGCCTGGCACGCGGCGCACGGCGCCCGCCTGGTGCCCTTCGCGGGCTGGGCGATGCCGCTCCAGTACCGCGGGATCCTGGCCGAGCACCGCGCGGTGCGCGAGGGCGCGGGGCTGTTCGACATCTCCCATATGGGCCGGCTGGAGGTCGCGGGCCCCGATGCCCTGGCTCTGCTCCAGTACGTGACGACCAATGACGTGGCGGCGCTGGCGCCCGGCCGCGCCCAGTACGCGTTGGTCTGTCACCCGACGGGCGGCACCATGGATGACGTGGTCGTGTATCGCCTGCCGACGGAGGACCCTACCCCGCGCTACCTCCTGGTGGTCAACGCCAGCAACCGGACCCGCGTGCTGGCCTGGCTGCGCGAGCAGCTGGCCGCCCACCGCTGGCGCGCCCGCATCGACGACCGCACGTTGGCACTGGCGATGCTCGCCCTGCAGGGCCCAGCGGCCGAAGCGCTACTGGCGCCCTATACGCCGCTCGACCTGACCTCCGTGCCGTACTACGGGATCCGTCGCACGGTGCTATTCGGCCAGGCGGTATGGCTGGCGCGGACCGGCTACACTGGGGAGGACGGTTTCGAGCTGCTGCCTGAGGCGAACACGGCGCTCTCGCTGTGGGACGCGCTGCTGGAACTTGGGCAACCGTGCCGGCCCGAGCCGTGTGGGCTGGGCGCGCGCGACACGCTGCGGCTGGAAGCGGGCTTCGCCCTGTACGGGCACGAGCTGCGCGACGACATCACGCCGCTGGAGGCGGGCCTCGACCGGTTCGTGAAACTGGCCAAGGGCGCGTTCGTGGGGGCCGAGGCGCTGGCGGCCCAGCGGGCGCAGGGGCTCCGCCGGCGGCTGGTCGGGTTCCGGCTGCTCGACGGCGGAGTCCCGCGGCCGGGCTGCGCGGTCTGGGCCGAGGGCCAGCGCGTGGGCGAGGTCACCAGCGGCACCTACGGGCCGTCCGTGCGGGCCGCGATCGGCATGGCGTACGTCCCGCCGGCGCTGGCGTCCCCGGGCCAAGCCATCGCCGTCGAGCTGCGCGGCCGCGCCTGCCCGGCGCAGGTGGTGGCGCTGCCGTTCTGGCCCCACCGGCGCCGGCAGCCCCCGCGCCCGGCGCGACCATAGGGCCAGCCGCACAGGTCGATTCGCGTGAGGGAGGGTGAGGTGACGCCGGACGACCGCCGGTACAGCCGGGAGCACGAGTGGGCCAAGCTCGAGGGGAGCGAGGTCGTGGTGGGAATCACCGACTTCGCCCAGGCGCAGCTAGGCGACGTGGTGTACGTCGAGCTGCCCAAGGTTGGCGACCAGGTAACGCAGATGAAGGAGATGGGGGTCATCGAGTCGGTCAAGACGGCTAGCGACCTGTTCTCGCCGGTCAGTGGCGAGGTCGTGGCCGTGAACGAGGCCGTGGTGAGCGAGCCGCAGCTGGTCAACGAGTCGCCCTACGAGCGCGGCTGGCTCATCCGCGTGCGGCCGGACAACCCCGACGAGCTGCGCCAGCTCCTGTCCGCCGCGGAGTACGAGGCGCTGATCGCCGAGGGCGACAGCGAGTAGCCGCCGACGATGCCGTTCGTGCCCCTGACCCCCACCGAACGCCAGCAGATGCTCGAACGGATCGGCGTCGCCTCGACCGACGCACTGTTCGAGGTGATCCCGCCCGCGCTGCGCTTCCCGCGTATCGACTTGCCGCCCGGCGAGAGCGAGCTGGAGACCAGCCGCGCGGTGCGGGCGCTGGCCGCGCGCAATCGCCCCGCCACGGAGCTCGCGTGCTTCCTCGGCGGCGGGGTGTACCACCACTTCATCCCGGCGGCCGTCGGCGCGCTGGCCTCGCGCGGCGAGTTCCTGACTGCCTACACGCCCTACCAGCCTGAGGTGAGCCAGGGCACGCTGCAGGCCGTCTTCGAGTTCCAGAGCCTGGTGTGCGACCTGTTCGCCATGGACGTGGCCAACGCCTCGATGTACGACGGCGCCACCGCGCTAGCGGAGGCGGTCCTGATGGCGCAGCGCATCACGCGGCGCACGCGCGTGGTGCTCGGTAGCGGGGTGCATCCGGAGTACCGCGCCGTGACGGCCACGTACCTGGGCGACGAGGCGGCGGAGCTGGTGGTGACCCCGCTAGAGGAGCGGGACGGCGCGCTGCGCGAGGGCGACCCCGCGCCGCTGGTCGACGAGCGGACCGCCTGCGTGGTGGTGCAGCAGCCGAGCTTCTTCGGCGCGCTGGCCGATTGGACCGCGCTGCGCCAAGCGTGCGACCGCACGGGGGCGCTGCTGGTGATGGTGGTCAACCCGCTGAGCCTGGGGCTCCTCAAGCCGCCCGGCGCCTGGGGCGCCGACATCGCCGTGGGCGAGGGCCAGTCGCTGGGCGTGCCGATGTCGTTCGGGGGGCCGTACGTGGGCCTGATGGCCACGCGCCAGCAGTACGTGCGCCAGCTGCCAGGCCGGCTAGCGGGCATCGCCCGCGACAGCGAGGGGCGTCGCGGCTTCGTGCTCACCCTGCGGCCGCGCGAGCAGGACATCCGCCGCGAGAAGGCGACCTCCAACATCTGCACCAACCAGGCGCTGGTTGCCCTGCAGGTCACCATCTACCTGAGCCTAATGGGGCCGCAGGGACTGCGCCAGGCGGCGGAGAACTGCTACCAGTACGCCCACTACGCGGCCGCCCAGATCGCGCGGCTGCCCGGCTACACGGTGCTGACCCCGGAGCCGTTCTTCCACGAGTTCGTGGTGCGTGGGCCGCGGCCGCCCGAGGAGATCAACGCCCGGCTGCTGGAGGCCGGCATCCTGGGCGGGTTGCCGCTGCGCCGCCTGGGGCCGGCCCTCGCCGACTGCGCGCTGTACTGCTGCACCGAGATGAACACGCGGGCCGAGATCGACGCGCTGGTGGAGGTGCTGGCACGGCTATGACCGCGGGAGCGCACGCCATGGACGCCGCGAGCCCCCTGAGCCGCCCGCCGGGCCTGGCCGACCTCCGCCAGACGCCCGAGCCGCTGCTGAGCGAGCTGAGCACGCCCGACCGGCCAGGCATCGAGCTGCCCGCGCCCGACGTGCCCCGCGTGGCGCTGCCACCCCGCGATCTGCTGCGCGAGGCGCTGCCACTGCCCGTGGTCGGCGAGCTGGAGGTGGTGCGCCACTTCACGCGGCTGTCCCAGAAGAACTACGCCATCGATACGGGGTTCTACCCGCTCGGCTCCTGCACGATGAAGTACAACCCGAAGCTCAACGACGAGCTGGCGCGGCTGCCCGGGTTCGCCGGCCTGCACCCGTACCAGCCCGCGGAGACGGTGCAGGGCGCGCTGGCGCTGCTGGCCGCGCTGGAAGCCGCGCTGGCGGAGATCACCGGCTTCGCCGCCGTGTCGCTGCACCCGGCCGCGGGCGCGCACGGCGAGCTGACGGGGCTGCTGATCATCCGCGCCTACCACCGCGAGCGGGGCGACACGCGGCGCCAGCGCGTGCTGGTCCCCGACAGCGCGCACGGTACCAACCCCGCCACGGCAGCGATGGTCGGCTACGAGACGGTGACCCTGCCGTCCGACGCGCGCGGCAACGTCGATCTGCGGGCGCTGGAGGCCGCGCTGGGGCCGGACGTGGCCGCCTTGATGATCACCGCGCCCAGCACGCTCGGGCTGTTCGATGAGCACATGCTGGCGCTGACCGAGGCGGTGCACGCCGCGGGCGCGCTGGTGTACGGCGACGGGGCCAATATGAACGCCCTGCTGGGCGTGGCCAAGCCAGCGGCCCTGGGCATCGACGTGCTGCACATGAACTTGCACAAGACGTTCTCCACCCCGCACGGGGGGGGTGGGCCGGGCGCGGGCGCGCTGGCGGTCACGGCGGCGCTGGAGCCGTACCTGCCCGTGCCGGTCGTGCGGCGGCGGGGCGACGACTACGCGCTGGAGTACGACCGGCCGCGCTCGATCGGGCCGGTGCGCGCCTTCGGCGGCCACTTCGGGGTGCTGGTGCGCGCCTACGCCTACCTCCGGCGGCTGGGCGCCGAGGGGCTGCGGGCGGTGAGCGAAGCGGCCGTGTTGAACGCCAACTACTTGCGCGTGCTGCTCCAGGAATGGTACGACGTGCCATACAATCGGCCCTGCATGCACGAGGTGGTGCTCAGCGGCCGGCGCCTGAAGGCGCGCGGCGTGCGCACGCTCGACGTGGCCAAACGCCTGATCGACTACGGCTTCCACCCGCCGACGATCTACTTCCCGTTGGTAGTAGAAGAGGCCTTGATGATCGAGCCGACCGAGACGGAGACCAAGGCCACGCTCGACGCTTTCGCTGCGGCGATGGCCGCCATTGCCCGCGAGGCCCAAGAGCAGCCCGAGCTGCTGCGGGCGGCGCCGCACGCCACCCCGGTGCGCCGGCTGGACGAGGCCACTGCCGCCCGCCAGCCGGTACTGCGCTGGGCGACGCCGCCCGCCACACGGGAGTAGGGGGCAACGGGCATGGAGCCGCTGCTGGAGGTCCGCGATCTCGCCGTCGAGTTCGTCACCCAGGACGGGATCGTCCATGCGGTCAACGGCATCAGCTACGCGCTGCGGGAAGGCGAGGCGCTAGGGATCGTGGGCGAGAGCGGCTGCGGGAAGAGTGTCAGCGCGCTGACGCTGATGCGCCTGATCCCCACGCCGCCCGGCCGCATCGTGCGCGGCGAGATCTGGTTCCGTGGCCGCGACCTGCTCAAGCTCCGCGACGAGGAGATGCGGCGCATCCGCGGCCACGAGATCGCCATGATCTTCCAAGACCCCATGACCTCGCTGAACCCGGTGCTGACCGTTGGCCGCCAGATCAGCGAGGCGCTGGAGCTGCACAAGGGGCTGGACCGCAAGGCCGCGCGCCAGCGCACGATCGAGCTGCTGGAGATGGTCGGCATCCCCTCGGCACGCACGCGGGTGGACGACTACCCGCACCAGTTCAGTGGCGGCATGCGCCAGCGCGTGATGATCGCCATGGCCATCTCCTGCGAGCCGCGGCTGCTGATCGCCGACGAGCCGACTACCGCCCTGGACGTCACGATCCAGGCCCAGATCCTGGACCTCATCCAGCGGCTGCGGCGCGAGCTGGGCATGGCGGTGATCCTCATCACGCACGATCTGGGGGTCGTGGCGGGGCTGTGCGACCGCATCGCGGTGATGTACGCGGGCTACATCGTGGAGGAGGCGCCGGCGGAAGACCTATTCGCCGATCCGCGCCATCCCTACACACTGGGGCTGCTGCGGTCGATCCCGCGCATCGACGAGCCCCGCCGCGAGCGCCTGATCCCGATCGAGGGGATGCCGCCGGACTTGATCAACTTGCCAGTGGGCTGCCCGTTCGCACCGCGCTGCGCCTACGCGGTCGATCGCTCGGAGCTGGAGATGCCGGAGCTGCGGGCGGTGGCGCCCGGCCACAAGGTGGCGTGTTGGGTGGACGTGCGGGAGGCAGTGGCCGATGGCCGGCGAGCGTGATGCGCTAGCGACGCGGGGAGAGCGTGCGACCCCGCCCGACGGGCAGAGCGAGGCGCCCCTGGTCGAGGTGCGCCATCTCAAGATGTACTTCCCCGTGACCCAGGGGCTGCTTCTCCAGCGCCGCACGGGATGGGTGCACGCGGTGGACGACGTCAGCTTCCATATCCGTCGGGGCGAGACGCTGGGGCTGGTGGGCGAGAGCGGCTGCGGGAAGTCGACGACGGGCCGCGCTATCCTGCAGTTGTACCGGCCCACGGCGGGCGAAGTGCTGCTGGAGGGGGAGGACCTCACCCGGCTCAAGGGCGACCGGCTGCGCCGCATGCGCCGGCGCATGCAGATGATCTTCCAGGATCCCTACGCCTCGCTGAACCCACGCATGACGGTGGGCAGCATCATTGCCGAGCCACTGGAGATCCACGGCCTGGCGCGGGGCAAGGCCAAGCAAGAGCGCGTGGCCGAACTGCTCCGGCTGGTGAACCTCAATCCGTACTTCGCCAACCGCTACCCGCACGAGTTCAGTGGTGGCCAGCGCCAGCGCATCGGGATCGCCCGCGCGTTGGCAGTGGAGCCGCAGTTCATCATCTGCGACGAGCCGATCAGCGCGCTGGATGTCTCGATCCAGGCCCAGATCATCAACCTGCTGGAAGAGCTGCAAGCGCAGTTCGGGCTCACCTACCTGTTCATCGCCCACGACCTCAGCGTGGTGCGCCACATCAGCGACCGCGTGGCGGTGATGTACGTGGGCAAGATCGTGGAGATCGCGGACCGCAACGAGCTGTACGAGCACCCGCTGCACCCGTACACGCAGGCGCTGCTGTCGGCGGTGCCCGTGCCCGATCCGCGCGTGGAGAAGCGCCGCCAGCGCATCATCCTGACCGGCGACCCGCCGAGCCCCGTCAACCCGCCCCCGGCCTGCCGCTTCCACCCGCGCTGCCCGTACGTGCAGGACCTCTGTCGCGAGCAGGAGCCGCCGCTGCAAGAGGTACGTCCCGGCCATTGGGTGGCGTGCCACTTCTGGCGGGAGGTCGGTGCGCGGGCCGTGGTGCGCCCTGCCCCGTCCTGACCGGCGCCGTTGCCCTCTTCCCTTGCGTCGCCTCCGTTCACTACACTGAAGGCAGTGGGCGGGTGTGGCCGCACACCCGGCCCTGCGCTTGTCGCGGGCGGGGAGGCGACGAGCGGTTAGCCGCGCGGAGCGCTGGCGGGCGCTCCAAGAGCGGCTGCTGGCAAAGGGGGCTTCGGCGGTGTACGTCAACTACTGCCACCAGTGTGGCGAGACACTCTCCTCGGCACGCGATCCCCGCTGTCCGAAGTGTGAGTGGCTGATCTGCGGCGAATGCGGTGCGTGCGGCTGCAGCTACCACGTCGCGGCGGCGCAGGCGGCCCTGGCCGGGGTAGCGCGCGTGTGGGCACCCGTGGCGCGGCCCGCACGGATGGGGCTGGCCTGGCGGCGTGTGCCGCGGGCCTTCTGGTTGCTGGGCGCGGCGGGGGTGCTCGCCGCCGGCCTGCTAGTCGGCACCGCCATCCTGGCCCGGGAGCAGGCGCCGGGGACCGAGGAGGCCCACGCCACGCCAGTGCCCGTAGTGGCCGCCGTGGCGTCTCCTAGCTCGCTGGTCGCCGTGGTGACGCTGGAGCCCGCCCCCGCCAGCGATGGAGAGGCGCCGGCGTCCGCCGAGGCTGCTGCCACCGCTGAGCCGACCACCGTGGACGCGCAGGGCGCGGCGGGCAGCCCGGCCGTGCGCCCGACTACCGCCCCGACACGGGCGCCCACCGCCGTTCCCACCTATCGTCCGACGCCCGTGGTGGCGAAACCCACCATTCCGCCCGATCCGGCCTTGGCGCGACTAGCTATCGGCCCCATCCCCCCAACGTTCGGGCCCACGGCGCGTGCGACCCCGGCTCCCACTAGCGGCGCCGTGCTGTATATCGCCAACACGGACGGGCTCGGCGCGTATCTGCGCAGCCACCCGCGGGATAGCGAGGACACGCGCTTGGTCGCCTGGCGCGAGGGCACCCCGATGATCGCGCTGGAGACACAGACCGTGACTGGTCCTAACGGGCCGGAGGTGTGGGTGCGCGTGCGCGACCCCAACGGGCAAAGTGGCTGGATCAAGCAAGCGTATCTCGCCCAGCGCCGCTGAGGGCGAGTTACAGATCCAGCGGCGCGTTGCGGTCGGCGATCTCGGCCAGTGCCGCCTCAGCGGCCTCGCGCACGGCTTCGAGCGGATCCTCGAGGCAGTAGATCAGGCCTTCTTGCGCTTCCTCGCCGCCGATAGCTCCTAGCGCCCAGATAGCCGCCAGCCGCACATTGGGAGCCGGGTCGTCGAGCAGCTCCAGCAGGCGCGACACGCCTCGCTCGTCCTCGAGCTCGCCGAGCGCTCGTGCCGCCTCCTCGCGCAGCACGGCGCGGGGGCTACTAGTCTCCTGCAGCAGCAGGTCGAGCCAGCTCGGGTCGGCCGTGCGGCCCATGGCGCGGATGGCGCTGGGGCGTAGCTCCGCGTCGGCGAGCGCCGCCAGGATAGTCTCGCGAACGCGGGCGGTCGAGAAGTAGCCCGCCGAGGCCAACGCGTTGCCCCGCACCACGGGCGCCTCATCCGACCGCGCGTAGGTGGCCAGCAGGGCGTCCTCGATCTGGCGGCCGCGCCGCTCGGACAGCGTGCCCACCTCGGCCAGGTAGGCGAAGCGGCCCAGCGCATCGGCCGCAGCCGCGCGCACGCTCTGATCGACGTCGCCGACGCAGAGGCGGATCAGCGGGTCGATCAACCACTCGCCGTCCTCGTCGGCCGCGCAGGTGATCGCCAGCGCGCGCACATGGGCGGCGCTGTCGTGCAACCCCAAGTTCCAAATTGGCGTGTAGTCGAGGTGCGCGTGCTGCTCGCTCTGCTCGTGCAGGGCTTCTAGCAGGTCGAGCCGTTGGGTCACGGGCAGGCGCTCCCACAACGCCCGAAAACGCCCCAGCCGGTCATCGACCAACGCCGACAGCGCCTCCCACTCCTCGCGATCGAGCGGCTCGTCGACTTCGAGCTTGTGCAGGGCTTGACGGAAGGTAGCATCGTCCATGATGAGCACCCGATCAGTCCGTAACCGCTGGCTGGCCCGGTTGGCCGCCGCCGTCAATAGCGCGCCCGCCCCTTGGGGGAGTAGCCGATCGGTTCACCCGGCGCGGCGCGGGGGCGGGACGATCGCGCCGCCTCAGTAGGCGCGGGCGAAGACGCCACGCCGCTGGCTCGGGGCGCCACAGACGATGCAGGCCCCGGGCTCCTCCGGCGCGTCGAGCGGGATGCAGCGCAGGGTGGCGCCCGTCTCCTCCTTCAGCTGGCGCTCGCAAGCAGTCTGACCGCACCAGTGGGCGAGCAGGAACCCGCGCTGCGCGGCCAGCGTCTCGGCGAACTCCGCCTTGCTCTCCACGCGGCGCGTGCGGGCGGCGCGGAAGGCGGCCGCCCGCTCGAACAGCGCCTGCTGGACCTCCTCCAGCAGCACTGGCAGGCGCTCGGGCAGCGCGGCCATCGGGATGGCCTCCTTCCGCGGGCCGCCCTCGTCCAGCCGCGTGTCCTGCCGGACTACCGTGGCGCGCTCCTCGCGCACGTCGCGCGGCCCGACTTCCAGGCGCAGCGGCGCGCCGCGCAGCTCCCACTCGTTGAACTTCCAGCCGGGGCGCTGCTCGCTCCAGTCGGTCTGCCAGCGCACCGCGCCCTGGAGGGCGCGCTCGATGCGCGCGACCGCCTCGCGCACCAGCGCCAGCTCCTCGTCGCTGCGCCAGATCGGCACGATCGCCACCTGCACCGGCGCCACCCGCGGCGGCAGCCGCAGGCCCTTGCGGTCGCCGTGGACCATGATGATGGCGCCGATGAGGCGGGTGGAGACGCCCCAGCTGGTCTGCCAGACGTAGCGCCGCTCGCCGTCCATGTCCTGGAAGGTGATGTTGAACACGCGGGCGAAGTGCTGGCCCAGCTCGTGCGACGTGCCGGCCTGCAAGGCGCGGCCGTCGCCCATCAGCGCCTCGATGCTGTAAGTAGCCTGAGCGCCCGCGAACTTCTCCTCCTCCGACTTGCGGCCCTTGATCACCGGGATCGCCAGGTCGCTCTCCACGAAATCGCGGTACACCTCGAGCATGCGCAGGACTTCCTCGCGCGCCTCCTCCTCCGTGCGGTGCGCCGTGTGGCCCTCCTGCCAGAGGAACTCGGTGGTGCGCAGGAACAGGGCGGTGCGGCGCTCCCAGCGCACGACGTTGGCCCACTGGTTGAGCAGCACCGGCAGGTCGCGCCACGACTGGATCCACTTGGCGTACATCGTGCCGATGATCGCCTCGGAGGTCGGCCGCACGACCAGCCGCTCCTCGAGCTGCTCCTGGCCGGCCGCGGTGACCCAGGCGACCTCCGGCGCGAAGCCCTCGACATGCTCGGCCTCCTTCTGCAGGAGGCTCTCGGGGATGAACAGCGGGAAGTAAGCGTTCTGGTGGCCGGTGGCCTTGATACGCGCGTCGAGCCGTGCCTGCATGTGCTCCCACAGAGCGTAGCCGTAGGGGCGGATGACCATGCAGCCGCGCACCGGGGAATAGTCGGCCAGCCCCGCGCGCAGGATTACATCGGTGTACCAGTCGGAGAAATGGGTGGCCGGGTCCGGCAGCGCCAGCTGCTCGCGCGCGCGCTCCTGGGTCATCGTCGTCGTTGCCTCGCTGCGACCTTGCCTTCGCCCGCCCCGCCGGGAAACACACGGCCGCGCGGTGCGCGTCGTCCCGCGGCAGACGCCCGCCCGCGCGGCGAAACCCGGCTTGGAAAGCGACGGGGACGAGAGAGCTTCGGAGAGATTGTACCCCCGCGAGCGGAGGCCAGCAAACACGCCTGCCTGCCGCCAGGGCGCGCCCGTATAATGCTCGGGCCCGACGAGCAGAGAGGAGCCTGTCCATGCGAGTCGCCGATATCATGACGCGCTCGGTCCTGGTGGTCGGCCCACGCGCGCCGGTGCCCGAGATCGCCCGCCTGATGTGGCAGCATCGCGTCTCGGGCGTGCCCGTGGTGGACGAGGGCCGCGTGATCGGCATCGTTACCGAGCTGGACCTGCTGGTCCGTAACGCGCGCCTGCACTGGCCCACCTACGTGCGCGTGCTCGACGCGCTGATCCCGCTGGGCAACCCGCGCCGCTGGGACGAGGAGATCCGCCGCGCGCTGGGCACCGTGGCGGAGGACGTGATGAGCCGGCCGGTGATCACGATCCGCTCGGACGCCGACGTGGCCGATGCGGCGACCCTGATGCTCGACAAGCGTGTCAACCCCCTGCCTGTCGTCGATGACGGGCGGCTCGTCGGGATCGTCAGCCGCGCCGACTTCGTGCGGTTGTTGGCGCAGGATGTCCCCATCGACTAGTGCCGCCGGCTGCGCCGCGATGGGGAGAGCAGACGGAGGGACGACAACTGATGGCTCAGGCTCGCACGCAGCCCCGCGAGAGCGCCGCCCCGCGGCCCGGGGAGGTGGAGGCCCCATGGCCGTGCTGGATCGATGTGGACCTCGACGCCATCGAGGCCAACGTGCGCGCGGTACGCACCTGGGTCGGCCCGCGGGTGCGGCTGTTCGCCGTGGTCAAAGCGCACGCCTACGGGCTCGGTGCGGAGATGGTCGCGCGCACCGTGCTCGCCGCGGGCGCCGATGGGCTCGCCGTGGCGCGGGTCCACGAGGGGGTCCGGCTGCGGCGTCACGGCGTGCGCGCACCCATCCTGCTGCTCACCGCCTTCGCGCCGGCCGAGGTGACCGCGCTCGTCCGTCACCAGCTGACGCCTACGGTTACGCTACCCGAGCAGGTGCCACGGCTGGCCGCGGCGGCGCGTGCGGCCGGCATGCGGCTGCCCGTGCACGTGAAGGTGGATACGGGGCTGCACCGCTACGGCGCGGCGCGCGACGAGGCTCTAGCGGTCGCGTTGGCGGTGACGCGCACAGCCGACCTCTGGCTGGAGGGCTTCTACACGCACTTCGCTACTGCCGACGCACTCGACCTCTCCTTCGCTCGCGAGCAGCTGGCCGCTTTCCGCGCCGCCTGCGCGGAGTTGGCCCGCCGGGGCGTGCGACCGCCAGTGCTGCACGCCGCCAATAGCGCCGGCACGCTCGCCCTCCCCGAGGCACACGGCGACTTGGTGCGCGTAGGCCTCGCCGTGTACGGCTACCGCGCCACCCCGGCGGTACCGATGCCGTTCCCCTTGCGGCCGGCGGTCACGCTGTGGGCGCGGGTGGCGCGGCTGTTGGATCTCCCCGCCGGCTGCACGGTGGGCTACGGCCGCGCCTACCGCACTACGCGGCCCATGCGCGCCGCGCTACTGACGATCGGCTATGCAGATGGCCTGCCCGGGAGCCACTACCGCGGTGGCTACGTGCTGCTGCACGGCCAGCGCGCCGACCTCATCGGGCGCATCTCCATGGACCAGTGCGTGGTGGACATCACCCACTGCCCGCAGACGCGCGTGGGCGACCGCGCGGTCGTGTTGGGCCAGCAGGGCGACGACGAGATCGGCCTCGACGAGTTTGCCGAGCTGTCGGGCAGCATCCCGCACGAGGCGCTCACTTCGCTGGGCGCGCGGGTGCCGCGGGTGTACTGGCAGGGCGGGCAGCTTGTGGCGACCGCGGCGCTGGGCGGCGAGGAGCGGCTGGATGGCGCGGGCTAACGCCCGGGGCCGCGCGGGCCGCCGGTGAGGCGGTCGGCTCCCGTTGCACTAGTCGCGCGGCACCGAGCCGGCCGGGCGGGCGTTGAGCCACGCTTGTGCTAGCCGCGGGAGCTCGCGCGCTGGGGCGACGCGCACCTGGCATGCGGGCAGGGAGGCGATGAACGCGCGCCCGTATCGCTTGCTCACCAGCCGCCGGTCCAACACTACGCACACCCCGCGGTCGCCGTGGCTGCGGATGAGCCGCCCAAAGCCCTGCTTGAAGCGCAGGATGGCTTGCGGCACCGCGTAGTCGCGAAACGGCTCGGCGAACAGCTCGGCTCGTGCAGCGAACACCGGGTCGGTGGGGACGCTGAACGGGAGGCGGGCGATGACCAGACAGCTCAACGCCTCACCCACCACATCCACCCCCTCCCAGAAGCTGGCGGTACCCAGCAGCACGGCGCGCGGGCCGGCGCGGAACGCCTCCAGTAGGCGCGCGCGCGAGCCGTCGATATTCTGGCCCAGCAGCATGATGCGCTCGGCCTCCAGCGGGCCGCGCAACGCCTCGTAGGTCTGCTTCAGCTGGCCATGGGACGTGAACAGCACCAGCGTGCGGCCGCCTAGGGCCGTGATGAGGTTCAACAGGGTGTCCACCAGCCGGTGCTGGTGGTAGGGCTGGCCAGGCTCGGGCAGGTCGTCGGGCACGCATAGCAGCGCCGCGCGCCGGTAGTCGAACGGCGCGCCGAGCTGCAGCTCGCGCACCTCGCGTAGGCCCAGCCGCTCGCGAATGTAGTGGAAGCTCGGCTGCTCGCCGTGGCCATCGGCCGTGGTCAGCGTGGCCGAGGTGAGCACGACAGCGTCCTTGCGCCGGAACAACTCGGTCCACAGCCGCTCGCCCACGTGCAGCGGCGCCACGTGGACCGTTAGCTCGCGCTCGCGCTCCAGGCTGAGCCAGGCTACCTCGTCGCGCGACGGGTGCCCGATGACGCGATCGAATACGTCGCGCACCGTCTCGCCACCGCGGAGGAAGCTCTCGAACTCGCCGGCCACTTCCTCGGCCAGCAGCGCGTCGCGCGCCACGGCATCGCCCTGGTCGGCGAGCCGCGCGGCTAGCTCCTCGGCGGCCGGCAGCAGCTCGCCGAGGTGGCGGTCGGCCTCCGCCCAGCGGTCGCGTAGGACGCCCCAGGCCTGCTCGACGCGTTGCCAGCGGCGCCCCTGCCGCACGGCTGGCGTGAGGCGCAGCAACACCGGCTCCTGGGCCGGCCGCGCTTCCAGCAGGGCATGCAGCTCGATGAACAAGTCGTGGCCGGCCGCGCGCACGCGCCGCAGGGCGGCAGCCGCGTGGCCCAGGCGCTCCCGCATCGCGCCCACCCGTGCAGGGGCATGTACCACACGTTGGAGCAGGCCGGCGCAGTCGGCCAGGGCGCCCGCGGCGTAGCCGGGGCCCTCGGCCTGCAGGCGGTCCAGGAGTTGCAGCAGGTCGCGCTCGGTGAGCCGGGCGCCGAACTGGGCGGTCGCCTCATCCTCCAGATGGTGCGCCTCGTCGATGATCAGGCGGCTGTAGTCCGGCAAGATCGCGCTGCGTGCCGCGAGATCCGACAGCAGCAGTGCGTGGTTGACCACCACGATGTGGCTCTGCTCTGCCGCGGCCCGCGCCCGCGCCAGGAAGCAGGTGCCACGGCGATGGTAGGGACAGCGGGCCGGGGTGCAGGTGTCGGCGTGGGCGGCGAGCTTCGTCCAGGCGGCCGCCTCGTCGGGGCTGAGGCGCAGCTCGGCGCGGTCGCCCGTGCGCGTGAACTGCAACCAGATGGCCACTTTGATGGCTAGCAGCGCTTCGGCAGGGGATAGCGGCTCGCTGCGCAGGAACTGGTGCCAGCGGCGCAGACACAGGTAGTTGCCCCGGCCCTTGAGCACCACGGCGCGGAAGGGGAACGGCAGCGCGGCGGCCAGCGTCGGTAGGTCCTTCTGGAGCAGCTGGTCCTGGAGGTTGATGGTGTTGGTGGACACCACCACAGGGCGTGCCGTGGCCGCCGCATGGCAGATCGCGGGCAAGAGATAGGCGAACGACTTGCCCGTGCCGGTGCCCGCTTCCACGAGAAGATGCTCGCCACGTTGGAGCGCGTCGGCCACCGCGCGCAGCATAGCGAGCTGCTCGGGGCGCTCCTCGTAGTGGGGTAGGCGCGCGGCGATCGCTCCGTCGCGGGCGAGCGCGCGCGCTAGCGCCTCACCGTCGAGCTGGGCCGCGGCGGGCACGGGCACGAGCGGCGGCTCGGCTTCCGGCAAGGACGCGGGCGGCGCCTCCAGCGGGGCCAGGGCCTCGTCGTGGAACAAGGGCGTTTGCTCCCGCTGCTGGGCCAGCCGCTCGGCTTCCTGGAACAGCGGCGCTAGTGGCCAGTCGAGCCCGCGCGCCAGATGGTTCACCGCGGTGAGCACGTGGGCCGGCAAACCGCGCAGGCGGCGCAGCAGCGCCAGGAACACGTGCATGGCTGTCTCGGCATCGGCCAGCGCGCGGTGCTGCTCGGGCTGCGCGATCCCCAGCGCGCGGGCGATCGAACGCAGGTCGTAGTTCGGTAACCCTGGTAAGAACAGCTGGGCCAGCTCGAAGGTGTCGTACTGGGGCGCGGTGAGGCGCAGGCCCGCGCGCTCGAGGTACTGGAGATCGAGACTGATGCTCTGGCCGACGAGCGGTAGGTCGCCGGCGAAGCGCGCCAGTGTCGTCAGCCCCTCGCTCAGCGGCGGCGCGGTCTCCAGCAGCTCCGCGGTGAGCCCGGTGAGCTGCTCGACGCGGTACGGCAGCGGTCCGCGCGGTCGCACCAGGGTGCTCCAGCGCTCGGCGGCCCCGGTCTCGTCGAAGCGCACCGCGCCGATCTCGATGATCTGCGGGAGGCCCAGTCCCTCCGCATACTCGAGGTCCACCGATACGTACTTAGCGGTCACGAACCGCGCTTTCTAGCGGGGGCACGCTGCGCCCCCCGATGAGATGCTCGCCCGCGGGGACGGTCGCTCCCGGCTGGCTGCCGCGCGCTCAGCGGGGGAGCAACGCGCGTGGTACGGCTATCGGCGCGTGGCGCGGCGCACCTGACGGCTAATCAGATGGAGAGCCAGATCGCGCACGATGGGGTTGCGCAGCAGGGTGATGGCTAGGGGGCCTAGCTGGGCGAAGGCCTGGACGCGGCCCAGTGCCCCCCGGCCATCGGCCGCTGGTCGCGGTAGTGGAGCGCTGCTGGCCAGCGCCTCTGCCGTGCGCCCGCCCCGGCGCAGCAGCGGCACGGCCGCCTGCCAGCCCCGTCGCCCGCGTGCGGGCAGCGTGGCGGCGCCTGCGGCGATCTCTTGCGCGCGCTCGCCCAGGGCGCCGCGGCCCCAGCGCACCCGGCGCCGCACGACCTCTGCCGCCTGCTTCCCGCGCGCCAGAGGGGTAGCGGGGCGCCGCCGCGGGACGACACGCGCCGCGACCAGCCCGCCAGCCAGGCCGACCGCCGCCGCGGCCAGCGAGCCCGCCAGCACCGGGTGGGCCTGCACCGCCTCGATAACGTCCAGGACGAACTCGCCGGTGCGCGTGAGCACGACATCCAGCAGGTCGTTGCTCGGCTCCAGCTCCTCGGCCGGGTCGAACTCATAGTCGGGCGGTGGGGTGTACTCGCTCGTGGACGAAGGGGTCGGCGGATTCTCGGCGGCCATCGTCGTCTCCCACAGCCGGATTGCGCCCCGGTGCACGTGCGGCGGCGTTGTGGCAACTGCGCCCGCCCACCAGGCGGCGCCGCGAGGCCACGGGCGTCGCCGATATTCTACCAGAGCGGGCCGCGTTTCTCCGCGCCGGTCAGCGCTCATCCCCGCGCGGGCAACGGACAGTACAGCGCGCCCGCCCCGGGCGCCATGCCGACAGGCCACTCGCCGTTGGCGATGACCTCTGCCGCTGGCCCCGGCGTGCCCGCAGTGCGGGCGAGGGCGGCCGCCAGCAGCTGCCGGCCGATAGGGGTAGCCACCTCGGTGCCCGAGCCGCGGTTCTCGGCGATCACCGCCACCACCACGCGTGGGCGGTCGGCCGGGGCGTAGCCGACGAACCAGGCGTGCGGCGCTAGTCCCGGTCCCACCTCCGCGGTGCCCGTCTTGCCCCCGACTTGCACACCAGGGAGTTGCGCCGGGCGCGCGTAGCCCTCTTGCACGCTTTGGATCATCAGCTGGTTCATCGCCGCTGCAGTGGCGGGCTGCATGACCTGGCGCAATCGGCGGCCCGGCTGGTGCAGCCGCTCCACCTGGCCATCGGGGCGGCGCGCTTCGATGGCCAGATAGGGTGCTGGCATCGTGCCCCCATCGGCTACCGTGGCCGCGATCAGCGCCATTAGCAGCGGGGTGACCTGGAGTTCGCCCTGGCCGAACGCGGTGCTGGCGAGCAGGGCTGGCGTGAAGCCCTCGCGGGCGCCGACCTGGCTCACTGCCACGGGCAGGTCGAAGGGAATCGACTCGCCGAAGCCGAAGCGATGGGCGTAGTCCAGCAGCCGCGCGGCGCTACGCGCGATCCCCTCGCGTTCCCAAGGGTATGGGCGCGGCGCGTGATCATCGAAGTCGATGAGGCCACTAGTGCCGAGCCCGAGGCCCGCTTTGGCGAAGGTGACGTTGTCGGACCACGCGAAATCTTGTGCGAAGGTAACACGGCGCAGGTGGGGGTGGTTCTTCTGCTCGATGCGGAAGCCGTCCACGATCAGGTCAGTGGTGCAGTCGTGCGCAGCGCGCAGGTCCACCTTGCCTAGATCGATGGCAGCGGTAGCCGTGACGATCTTGAACACCGAACCGGGCGTGTACAGCCCCTCGGTGGCGCGTGCGAGCAGCGGCGCACGCGCGTCCGTTTGCAGGGCGTCCCACTGGTCGGCCAGCCGGTTGGGATCGAAGTACGGGCTGCTGGCCAGAGCGAGCACCTCGCCGCTAGTGGGGTCGAGCACTACCGCGGCCCCCGCGCTGGCCCCTAGCGCCTCCAGCGCCAACCGCGTCAGCTCGACGTCGATGCTCAGCCGGATATCGGCGCCGACCAGCGGCCGGTGCAGCAGCTGATCGCGTAGGCGCTGGAGGGGATCGCTACTGTGCAGCCCGCGCAGGTAGGTATCGTAAGCGGCCTCGATACCGGTGCGACCGAAGCGCGGGCTGTAGTACCCTACCACGTGCACGAGCCCGGGGAACGGGTACTCCCGGGTGCCATCCGGCCGGGTGCGCGCCAGCTCCACGCCGTTCCGATCGAGAATGCGGCCGCGCAGCACCCGCCGGTCCTCTTCGTAAGGCCGCGGGTTGTTGGGCCGCGCGGCCAGGGCCGGTGCTTCCCAGAGCTGCCAGTAGCCCAACCCCAGCGCTACGAGCAGCAACCCCGTCAGCACGGCGGTGGCCAGACGTGCGATGTTTCGCTCCACGGCCGGGGCTCCTCCGCAAGGCGGGTTGATACCGCGTCTAGGCGGCCAGCTTCAGCCGGATGCGGCCGATGTCGATGACGTCCCCGAACTGCAACGGCACTTCCTCCAGGGGGACGGGCACCTGGTTCAGCAGGGTGCCATTGGTGCTGCCAGCGTCGCGCACCCACCACTGGCCGTTGCGCCAGGTGAGGACCGCGTGGGTGCCCGAGACGAAGGTGTCGTTGAGCACGAGGGTGCAGTGGGGCGAGCGGCCGACCGTGGTAACGGGCTGTAAGGGTAGGCAGTGCCCAGCCGGCAGCCCGCTGCCGCCGCCCTCCACCACAACCAATCGCCCGGGGGGCTGCCGCGCGCCGCGTTCCAGCCAGCCCAGCTCGCGCCGCACGGTCAGGAACACCGCCACGAGGAATAGATAGACGACGACGACAACGCCCAGCCGCAAGCCAAGAATCAGCAGCTCGGCGGATACCTCTGCCACGCTCCCCCACGCGGACCAGCCGCCCTCAACGCGCTTGCCAGAAGCGCACCGGCACTTTGCCCAGCGCGAACACCTCACCGTGGCGTAGCACGTGCTCGGTCACTGGCGCGCCGTTCACCCAGGTGCCGTTCGAGCTGGCGAGGTCGCGCAGGATGAACCGCTTGCCAACGCGGTCGATACGCGCGTGGTAACGCGACACGCCGGCGTCGGGCACCACGACGTCGTTGTCTGGGGCGCGGCCAAGACGGACCGAGGGGCGGTCGAGCGGCCGCGCGGGTGCATCGGCGACCTGAACCCAGGCCTCGGCCGGTAAGCCCGTTGGGGGCGGGGAGCTCGCCACTACCGCGGGCGCCGGGGGCAGCCCGGGCTCGCAGAGCGTCGCGGGCACGGCGGGGGCCACCTCGACCGTGGTGCACTGGACCCAGGGCCGCGCGGCCCGGGCCTGCGCGCTCTCCTGGAGTTCCACGATCGGCCGGCCCGGGCAGTACCAGCCGCGCTGGACGGCGTACTGCTGGAGGTAGTCGGCTAGCTCGCGTTCCATCGTCTCGCGCCAGGAGGCGAAGGCGCGGAAGTCCTGCGGGTGCAGCCCGATGCGGTAGTGGTTGGGCACCTGGATGCCCCGCGCGGTGATCTGGCGGTGGACCTCCATCGCGCGTACGGCGGCCCGCGTCAGCTCGATGGGTTGGAGAGCGACGCGGAACAGCCGCCGCACGGGCAGCTCGAACGCTCGCTCTAACAAGCCTTCGACGTCGGCCAAGCGGCCGCGCATCCCCCGCCACCTCCGCCCTTCATTATACGCGAGGCTCGTGGCCCGCCCGCCGATTCCTCGATCCCAGGGCTGCGGCTAGGCCCCAGCGATGTCATGCAGTATGCCCAAGCCCCGCAGGGAATAGCACAGTGCCCAATGATAGCGCGACGCGCAGAGCGCTCCACAAACCCGCCCAGCCGCCAGCATATCGGCAAGCTGTCGGCCCCGGGCTGCAAACGCCGGGCGGGAGATCGCCAGACGAGGTGGGCGGACCGGCCCCCGCGGCGCGTCAGACGATCTGCCCAAGCCGCGGCTAGCTAGCGCGCGGGGCGAAGCGACGCCAGCGTTCGGCGAGGAGGTCGATTACCTGCCGGAACGCCTGTCGGTCCGCGGTTGGCACGCGCGGATCGGCGAGCACTTCGGCGACGGCTTGCAGCGTGGCATCCCAGCCGCCCAGTGCCTCGATGCTAGCGGGGGTGTAGCCCGCGCTCACCAAGAGACGGTCGCGCTCGAACGGCGGCAGAGCGAGCACGGCTGCTAGCCGCTCTACTACCAACCGGCGTGGCGGCTCACGCTCCCCGCGCTCCAGCCGGCTGATGTAGCTCGGGTCGACCGCCACCAGGCGCGCCAGCTCATTGCAGGACAGGCCGGCACGCTCGCGGAACTGGCGCAGCAACCGCGCGAAATCCTCGGCCATGTGATACCCCCACGCCCCGATTGTACAGCCCCTGATGTCTTGTAGTCAATAGCCACCACATATTGTCCCGCCCGCGTGGGTGGGTATTGTCTATTAGTCAAAAGCACGATTGTGGCTCGCTGCCTGCTGGTCGAGCGGGCGCTATACTGCAGCCAGGCGTGCTCAGGGAGGTGCGGGGGCGATGCGCGTGGTGACGGTTGCTCAGATGCGGGCGGCCGAGCGTGCGGCTGCCGCTCGCGGCATCACCGAAGCCACTTTACAAGCGCGCGCGGGCGCGGCCGTGGCCGAGGTCGTTCAGCGCTGGTGTCCCCACGGCCCGGTGCTCGTGCTGGCCGGCCGCGGCAACAACGGCCGCGATGGCTGGGTCGCCGCCCGCTGGTTGCAGCGCCGCGGGCGCTTCGTCTCGTTGTACACTTTGCCGGGGCACGCGATCGCCGCGCAGGAGCTCGCTGCGCTCGTGGCCGACGGCGGGCGCGTCCACCTGCACGCGGGCGAGAGCGACCGGGCGGTGCTGGAGCAATGGCTCGGCGCGGCCAGCGTCGTGCTCGACGGCCTGTTGGGCATCGGCGTGCGAGGGGCGCCGCGCTCCCCGCTGGCTGAGGTGATCGCGCTGCTCAACTCCGTGGTCCGGGCGCGACGGGGTGAGCCGCGGGTGGTCGCCATCGACGTGCCGAGCGGGATCGATGCCGACAGCGGGGCGGTGCCCGGCGAGGCGGTGCAGGCCCACGCTACCGTAGCGCTCGGCGCTGTCAAGCTCGGCCTGCTGCGCTTCCCAGCGGCCGCACGGGTGGGGGCGCTGCTGGCGGGCGACATCGGCCTGCCGTGCGATCTGCTGCCCGATACGGGCTTGACCATCCTCACGCGAGCCAGGGCCCGCGCGGCGGTGCCCGCTCGCCCGCTGGACGGCCACAAGGGCACCTTTGGGCGCGTGCTGGTGTGTGCGGGATCGTCGCAGTACTATGGCGCCGCGTACTTGTGCAGTGCTGCTGCTGCCCGCGTGGGCGCTGGGATCGTGGCCTGCGCCGCCGCGCCCGCGCTCCAGGCCGTGGTAGCCAGCCGGCTCCCCGAGGCGACCTATGTGCCGTTGCCAGAAGGGCCACCGGACCAGGCGGGCGAGGCCGCGTTCCGGGCGGTGGCCGAGGGGCTCCCGCAGTGGAGCGCCCTGGTAGTCGGGCCCGGGCTCGGTCGGACGCCAGAGAGCGCGCGGTTCCTCGACCTGCTGCTAACCGAGCGCGCGCGGCGCTGTCCAGCACAGCCGCTCGTGCTCGACGCCGATGCGCTCTACCACCTGGCGCGCCACGCCGGGTGGTGGGCGCGCCTGGGGCCGAGTGCGATCCTCACGCCCCACCATGGCGAGATGGCGCGCCTCGTCGGCATGCCGACCGAGGCAGTGAGCGCCGAGCCCTGGGCGACCGCGCGGCAGGTGGCCGACGCCCGCCGGGTAACCATCGTGCTCAAGGGGCCGCACACGGTGGTGGCGCCGCCCGATGCTGCCTGCGCCATCCTGCCCCACGCCAATCCCGCGCTGGCCACGGGCGGCACCGGCGATGTGCTCGCTGGTGCGATCGGCGGACTGGCGGCCCAGGGGGCGGCGCCAGCCGCGGCGGCAGTAGCGGCGGTGTATGTCCATGCCGCCGCCGCTCATCGCCTGCTGGCGGCCGCCGGGGGCGATCTTCTGCTGGCCAGCGATCTCGCACCCGCCATGGCCGCCGTGCTTGCCGAACTGCGCTCCGAGCGCGGAGATGCCTCCTCGTCCACCTGGATCCCGTGGGCGGCGCGTCTGTAGCCGAAGGCAAACGCGCTACGAGCTACCGGTGGAGGCGGTGGCGGTCGGGCTCGTGGGACCGGCGAAGCGGGCCCGTAGGGCGGCGCGGCTCTCCTCCAGCGGGCGCTCGCTGAGCTCGCCGGGCTCTTGGCGGCCGCGCAGCCAGGCGAGCCCTAGCCCGACCAATCCACCGAGCAGTAGGCCGCTCACGAATCCCGCGCCGCGACAGTTGGCCATTGCCATTCCCTCCTCATGAATCGGCCGTCTGGGGTGATGCGGTGCATCGCCCGGGGGCGGGATAGCGCGAGGGGGCGCCTTGCTATCCCTGGGCAGCCAGCGACCGTTCACAGCTCCAGCAGGCGAGTGACCGCCAGCGCGCTCCAGGCCGCGCCGCAGATGGCGAGCAAATGCGCCTCCCCGATCGTCCAAGGCGACACGCCCAGCTGGGCGCCCACCACGCCGCCCAGCAAGGCGGCGCCCACGCCGACACCCACATAGACGGGCAGCCGTCCTGGGTCCCCGCTCAGCAGCAGGTGGAAGAGGGCACCGCTGAGCACCCCGAGCAGCACCGTAAGGGCCACCCACGGTGGTAGTCCTAGTGCCATTCCGCTTCCCCCCAGCTGCCGGCGTTCGCTCTCCCTGGGTACCGTACTTCTCGGCCGCGGTGGGCGTCAATCGCCGGGGGCAGGTAGCGCGTACTCCGCCCGCGATCGCCGCTGACCGGCCCCGTGCGCCGTGCTTGACGCTGGTCCTGTGCGCTCCTATGCTGAACCACAACGGGGATGCGTTCCACCGTGCGAGGGCTCCGCCGGCCGTCGCCTATCTGCGGGCGTCGGGCCGCCATGGTGCGAGGCGAGGGAGAGGCTATGACCGTACAACAGCCGCTAGGTGCTTTCGAAGCACTGCTGCAGGAGGAACGGCGCTACCCGCCGCCGGAGGCGTTCCGCGCCCAGGCCAACGTGCGCGATCCCGCCGTGTACGACGAGGCGGCCCGCGACCTGGAGGGCTTCTGGGCCAAGCAGGCCGAGCAGCTCGACTGGTTCCGCCGCTGGGACCGCGTGCTGGAGTGGAACCCGCCATGGGCGAAGTGGTTCGTCGGCGGCCAGCTGAACGCCTGCTACAACTGCGTGGATCGCCATACCCGCACCTGGCGCCGCAACAAGGCCGCGCTGATCTGGGAGGGCGAGCCGGGCGACGAGCGCGTGCTGACCTATCAGGACGTCTATCGCGCCGTCAACCGCGTCGCCCTGGCGCTGAAGCAGAGCGGGATCCAGAAGGGCGAGACGGTCGCCATCTACCTGCCGATGATCCCCGAACTGCCCATCGCCATGCTGGCCTGCGCGCGGATCGGCGCGCCGCACACGGTGATCTTCGGCGGGTTCAGCCCCGACGCTATCCGCGACCGCCTCAACGACTGCCAGGCCAAGCTGGTGATCACCGCGGACGCGGGCTATCGGCGCGGCAACCTGGTGCCCTTGAAGGACAACGTCGACGAGGCGCTGCAAGGCGCGCCGAGCGTGCGGCAGGTGGTCGTGTACCCGCGCGTGGGCGGCAGCGTGCGGCCGGTGCAGATGCAGGCGGGGCGCGACGTGTGGTGGGGCGACTGGCTGGGCGCCGTGCAGGAGCGCGAGTGCCCGCCCGAACCGCTCGACGCCGAGCACCCCTTGTACATCCTGTACACCTCGGGCACCACGGGCAAGCCGAAGGGCGTGCTGCACACGACCGCGGGCTACCTCCTGGGCACCTCGCTCACGCACCGCTGGATCTTCGACCTCAAGGACGAGGACGTCTACTGGTGCACGGCCGACATCGGCTGGGTGACGGGGCACAGCTACGTGGTGTACGGGCCGATGGCCAACGGCGCCACGCAGGTGATCTTCGAGGGCACCCCGGACTATCCGGACAAGGACCGCTGGTGGCGCATCATCGAGAAGTACCGCGTCACCATCCTGTACACCGCGCCGACGGCGATTCGCGGCTTCATGCGCTGGGGCGTCGAGTACCCGCGCCGCTGCGACCTGAGCAGCCTGCGCCTGCTGGGCACCGTCGGCGAGCCGATCAACCCCGAGGCATGGGTCTGGTACCACGAGAACATCGGCGGCGGGCGCTGTCCGGTGGTGGACACCTGGTGGCAGACCGAGACGGGTATGATCCTGATCTCGCCGCTGCCGGGCATCACCACGCTCAAGCCCGGCTCGGCCACCCTGCCCTTCCCCGGGGTGGAGCCCGACATCGTGGACGAGCAGGGCCAGCCGGTGCCGGTCGATCGCGGCGGCTACCTCATCCTGCGCAAGCCCTGGCCGGCGATGATGCGCACCATCTGGGGCGACCCAGACCGCTACGTGCAGCAGTACTGGAGCCGCTTCCCGGGCAACTACTTCACGGGCGACGGCGCGCGGCGCGACCGCGACGGCTACTTCTGGCTGCTGGGCCGCGTGGACGACGTGCTCAACGTGGCGGGCCACCGCATCGGCACCATGGAGGTGGAGAGCGCGCTGGTCAGCCACCCGGCGGTGGCCGAGGCAGCGGTGATCGGTATCAGCCACGAGCTGAAGGGGCAGGCGGTGGCGGCGTTCGTCACCCCCCGCGCGGGCACCACGCCGAACGACGCGCTGGCCGAGGAGCTGCGCGAGCACGTGGCCAAGAAGATCGGCGCCATCGCGCGGCCCGACCGCGTGTTCTTCACCGCCGAGCTGCCGAAGACGCGCAGCGCGAAGATCATGCGGCGCCTACTACGCGACATCGCCGAGGGGCGCGTCCTGGGCGATACGACCACCCTCACCGACCCCTCGGTGCTCGCCGAGATCAAGAAACAGTACGAGGAACAGGAGAGCTAGGCTGCGGCGGTGCGCAGCTTCTATGCGTCGGTCGGCGTAGCGCTGTTCCTGCTGCTGGTCCTGTGCTTGCAGCCGTTCCGCGACGTAGCGCGGGGGCGCGCGGCCGAGCAGGTGCTCAGCGGTGCGTCTCCGCCCGTTTGGGCGGGCGTACTCGTCGCTGAGGGGGTGCTCCGCCCGCGGCCCGATGTGCGCCGGGCTGGCCCGGTCGAGCCGGCGCCCACCGGGCCGCTCGGTGGACTGCCGGTGGCCGGGGGGCCGCCACGCGGCGTGTTGCCACCGGGCTCGCTGCTGGTCCGCGATGGGCGCGCGATCCCCGTCGAGGGCTACCGGGTGGCGCTGAGCCGGCCGGCCGCCCAGTACGCATATGGTCAGCCGGTGGCCCTGTACGGCCGCCAGCAGGGGGAGGAGCTCGAGGCCTGGGGCCTTGCCGACGACCGCGCTGGCCTGCAGGCGCTGGCGGCCGCCGAGACTTGGCTGGTGCGCTGGCCGGGGCTGCTGCTGGGCCTGGTCTTGGGCATCGTAGGCTATCTCCTCGCGGCGGCGGGCACCTTGGCCTTCCGCAAGGCACTGGCCCGCCACGACTGGCCGGGGCCGCGCTTCGCTCTCGTGGCGCTGGCGTTGTATCTCCTGCTCGGCTACCTGCTGCTAGGCAGCGCTTGGGCCATGCTGTGGCCCACGGTGGCGGGGCTGGCCCTCACCGGACTGCTGGTGTGGTGGCTGCTGGCGCGGCCGGCGATGCGCCCGTCAGCAGCTCGGTGATGGGGACCAGCTCGAAGCCGCGGGCGCGCAACGCATCGATGAGATCGCCGAGCACCGCCGCAGTGGTCGCGACCGTCGTGGGGCTGTCGAAGTGCAGCACGATGATCGCGCCGTTGCTCGCCCCCTCCAGCACGCGCCGGCGCACGCCGTCGGCCGTAGCGTCCGCGCGCCAGTCGCCCGAGTCGACCGTCCAGTAGATGGGGCGGTAGCCGAGGCTGGCCGCCAGCTGCCGCACGCGCTCGTCGCGCGCGCCGGCCGAAGGACTCCACAGCGGCCGGGTCGTGCGCCCCGTGACCGCCGAGATCGCGGCGTCGGCGCGTTCCAGGTCCGCGATCACCTCGGCATCCGATACGCGGGTGAGATCGAACACCGAGTGGCCGTGGCTGGCGATCTCGTGCCCATCGGCGGCGATGCGGGCCAGTAGCTCCGGATGGCGCTCGGCCCACCAGCCCAGCACGAAGAACGTCGTGCGCACGCCGCGCTCGCGCAGAGTATCCAGCATATCAGTCGCCGGGGTGTAGCCGGCACCGACATTGATCACCAGCGAGAGGCGCGGTACGGCGGGGTCGCCGCGTACCACCTCCTCGGGGCTCACGGGCACGCTCGGGGCGGGTGTTTGGGCGATAGCCGGCGCGGCTCCCACGAGCAGCAACAGCAGCTCTAGGAGGAGGCCCGGTACCGTCTCGTGGCGGCGGCCTGTGCATCGGACTCGCAAGGATATCCCCTCCGCGGTGGGTGGCGAGCGCTAGGTGCCTCAGGCGTCGGGGCTCTCGTGCGCCTGCGCGGCGGCTCCTTCGTCGGCACCGAGATACGCGCGCAGCACTTGCTCTGGCGCCAGGGGGTCGATCTCCGGGCCCACCACCAGCAGGCAGGTGTCGGCCCAGGGGGTATCGTGCAGGGCCGCGAGCAGCGCGTCCAGCGAACCGACGGGCTCCCGGCACTGTAGGATCGCTACCTCCGCCTGCTCTGCCGCGTAGAGGCCGACAGCCTGGATCACCCAGCCCCGATCGGCCAGCGTGGCCTGGAGCCCTGCGCCGCGGCCCACGCGCTGTAGCAGCGCCGTCTCGCTCCGCCACAGGCGTGGGTGCCAGTACTCGGCGATCGGCTCGCGGCGGTGGCTGATGACCTCCACGACCACGCGCAGCGCGTCGCCTGTCGTGCCGTCGAGATGGCCCTCGATGACCAGCTCGGCGGTAGTAGGGATCTCCAGCTCGGAGCTCTCGCCCTCGGTGATGCGCAAGGGGGCCCCGAGCAGCGCGCTGGCTACCGCATAGGGGTCGCCCGCGGGCAGCTGCTCGGCCGCGGCCAGCGTGACGGCCGGCGCCACACCCGACGCGATCGCCACGGGCGCCGGCTCGCCCCGCTCGGCAGCCGCGCGCAAGACGTGCCATGCGGGATCGCGGGGCAACGCCGGCCACAACCGTATGTGACGTGGCCCGTCGGACGCGGCGGCCACCAGGCCGAGATGCAGTTGCCCGGCGGCGGGCTGGCCACAGATGGCGATCCCCCGCAGTCGCGCGCCGAGCTGCCCGGTCGCCTGCGGCTCTAGCAGGTGCAGCTCCGCAGCCGCCCCGCGCCGAACCACCTGCTTGCAGGCGGCCGCGCTAGGCGCCACGAACTCGGCATCGACCAAAGTCCGGCGACGCGCGACGGCCGCTGCCAGCAGCGCCCGCGGCGTGTCGCCCGGCCCGCATCCCAGCGCCAGGGCCAGCGGCTGGAACGTACTGTACAGGCCAAGGGCTGCGCCGAACCCCTTGCCCGCCGGCGGGAGCAGCACTGGTTGGTCGGTGGCGTCGAGCAGCGGTCCCAGGGCCGGGCGCTGGCCGCGCGCCAGCGCATCATGTGTGCGCAGCAGCGCTCCCGTGGCCCTCAGCGCGCGCAGCCAGGCGCGCAGGTCCGCGAACACCACGGCAGGTCGTCTCCAGGCAGGATGTCGGGAGGGCTATCGCGCTCCGGGGGTCGCCGTTCCCGGCGGGTCCACCCGGCGGCACATCGCTTCAGCCTGCCAGTATACTCCCCACATGCCGGCGGGCCAAACTGCATCGCCTGGCGACTTGCTGGCTGAGGGTCGGCGGCTCCGGCGCCAGGCTCGCCTGGGGCTGGTGTTCCGCCCGACTGCCGCGAACAGGAGCTACCCGGTGGCCCGACCGCTTTGGTTGATACCCACGCTGCTGCTCGCGCTCTCGCCGCTGCCCGACACGCGCTCGGTGCAGCCGCCCCCCGACGACGTGGAACGGTACGTGCTGCCCAACGGGCTGATCGTGTTGGCCAAGCAGCGGCCAGACCCCGACGCGGTGGCCATCCACATCGCCGTGCGCGCCGGCTCGCGCGATGAGGACGAGGCGACCAACGGCGCGGCGCACTTCATGGAGCACATGTTCTTCCAGGGCACGCCCCGCCGGCCCAGCTCACTGGAGATCGACCGGCCGATCACCCGCCGTGGTGGCAGCCTCAACGCCAGCACGCAGTGGGAGCTGATCACCTTCAACGCCGTGGTGCGTTCGGCCGACGTGCCCACCGCGCTCGATGTGCTCGCCGATATCCTCCTGAACGCAACCTTCGATCCCGAGGCGCTGGAGAAGGAGCGGCGCGTGATACTCCAGGAGTTGAACGCGCGGCTCAACAGCCCCTCGACGCGCGGCAGCGACGTGTTCTTCCAGACGGTGTTCGCCCAGCACCCGGCGCGCCACCTGCCGGGCGGCAGCCGCGAGACGGTGCTCACCATCTCCCGCGACGACCTGCTGGCCTTCCGCCAGCGGTGGTTCGTGGCCAACAACCTGGCGCTCGCGGTGGTAGGCAACATCGCGCCCGCGGAGGCCGTGCGGCTGGTGGAGCAGTACTTCGGGACCTTCCCAGCAGGCGTGCTGCCGCCGCGTGCCACCGCCACCCAGCCGTTCCCGACCGAGCGCACGCTGGTCACGGTGAGCGCGGGCAACTACCAGGCGCACGTGCTGCTGGGCATGCCGGGCCCGAGCCTGCGCGATCCGGATCGCTACGCGATGGCCGTGCTCGACGCGGCGATCGACGACGCCGGCCGCCGGCTGTTCACGGCGATCCGCGACCGGCGCGGGCTGGCGTACTCGGTCGGCTCGGCCTGGGTGGGGCTCACCGACGCGGGCGTCTGGCTAGTTTCCGCCGGCGTCGATCCCGAGAACGTCGAGCTGGTCACCGAGCTGATCCTGGCCGAGATGCGCCGCCTGCGCGAGGAGCCACTCACGCCCGCCGAGCTGGAGGAGGCCAAGAGCTACCTCGAGGGGCGCTCGGTGCTCGGCCTGGAGACCAATCTCGGCCAGGCGCGCCGCTTCTCCAGCCAGGAGGTCCTCGGGGTGCGCGAGCCGATCGCGGCGTATCTCGCGCGTATCCGCGCCGTCACCGCCGAGGACGTGCAGCGCGTGGCCCAGCGCTTCTTCGACCTGGAGAACTACACGCGCGTGGTCGTGGCGCCGTAGCAGCGCTATAGCAGGCGCAGCAGGCGCGCGGCATTCAGCCCCAGGATCTTCTGCTTGTCGATGTGGCTGAGCGGCAGGCTCTCGACTACTGCCACCGAGCGCTTCAGCGGCAGGTGCACTGGTGGGTGGTCGCTGCCGAACACCACGTGGTCCACGCCCACCGTGGCTACCGCGCACATCACCGCCGGCATGTGGAAGCCCATGGTATCCAGGTACAGCTGGCTGATGTACTCGCTCGGCGGCTTGGAGAGCACATCGGGCTCCCACGGGCCGAAGGTATGATCGTGGCGTAGCTCGTAGCCGAAGTTCAGCCGGCCGGGCAGCAGGGCGATCGCGCCGCCCATGTGGGCACACACCAGCTTGAGCGTCGGGTAGCGCTCCAACACCCCGGTGAGGATCAGCCGCGCGAGGGTGAGCGTGGTGTCGAACGGGCGGCCCACCATCTCGGGCAGGCGGAAGATCTCCATCTTCTCGTGGCCGATCGTCTCGCGCGGTGGATGCAGGAACACGGGGATGTCGAGGCGGGTGACCAGCTCCCAGAAGTCATCGGCGCGTCGGGAGTCGAGGTACTCGCCATCGACGCTGGTGTTGATCATCACCCCGCGCAGGCCGTACTCGCAGATGGCGCGCTCCAGCTCGCGGTTGAACGGGTCGCCGCCGAACGGAATGGTGGAGGCCAGCCCGAGCAGCCGTTGCGGGTAGCGCGTGGTCAGCTCCGCGGCGAACGCGTTGTACTCCTGTACCACGCGCAGCGGGTCCAGATCACGCGGGTGGCGGATCCAGTTGTTGCCGAACACGGTGAGGTTGACGCCCGCCTCGTCCTGCTGGGCGAACAGCGCCTCCAGGTCGATGACGCTGCGCGGCGTGCTCTCGACGTACCAGTGCCGCGGGAATAGGTGGGCGTGGCAGTCGACGGTGAACGGTTTGCCGAGCAGCCCCGGCATCTCCCAGGCCATGGGTCGCCTCCTAGCGACTGGACGCGAGCGGCTTCGCCCGCGCCGTGGTACGTGTCACCGCTGCAGGGGCACCGGCGCCGTCAGCCGCGGTTGCCTATCGCTCTCGGTCGCCGCCCGAACGGGCGGGCCCGGGGCGAGCAGGCCGAACCGCCCTCCCGGGCGGCGACGCGTCTCGTGGTCGCAGCCGCCTGCTCAGGCGGGCGGCCGCGCGCGAGCAAGTGCCTGCTCTAGTGCACGGCGCGTCCAGACCACCGCCATCTCGCGCTTGTACTCGCTCGACCCGCGGAAGTCGGCGATAGGGTCCACCGCGTCGGCGACCAGCTGGGCCGCCTCGCGCAGCCGGGCGGGGGTGAGGTCCTCGCCGCGCAGCGCCGCCTCCGCCGCCTCGGCGCGGATCGGGGTCGTGCCGGCCGAGCCGAGCGCCAGGCGCACATCGCGGCAGCGCGTCGTGCCGGGCTCCAGCGTGAGCAGGCAGGCCACCGAGACGGTAGCGTAGTCGTCGGCCGTGCGCGGCAGGAACTTCACCCAGGCCCAGCCGGCGTCCGGCGGCGGCGCCGGCACCAGCACCTCGGTGAGCACCTCGCCGGGCCGCACGTCGGTCTCATAGTAGTCGAGGAACAGCGCGCGCACCGGCACCTCGCGCTCCCCGGCGGCCGAGCGCAGGCGCGCGCGCGCGTCCAGCGCGATCAGCGCCGGGGGCGGGTCCTGGTTCGGGTCGCCGTGGGCCAGGCTACCGCCGACGGTCGCCATGTTGCGGATGCGCACGGTGGCCACGTGGCGGAACGTCTCGGCCAGCAGCGGCCAGCGCTCGCGCACCACGGGATGGGTCTCCACCGCGCGGTGGGTGGCCGTCGCGCCCAGGTGCAGGGTCCCGTTATCGGCACGGATGGCGTCCAGCTCGGGGATGCGCCGCAGTGAGACGAGTAGCTCAGGCTGCACCAGGCGCTGCTTCATCAGGATCACCAGCGCCGTGCCACCGGCCACCACGCGTGCGCTGTCGCCGTGCTGCTGGAGCAGCGCCAGCGCCTCGTCCAGGCTCGTCGGGGCGCGGTAGTCGAAGTCGATCATACCTGGCTCCCCGCAGCGGCCTTGATCGCGTCCAGAATCTTATAGTAGCCCGTGCAGCGGCAGAGGTTCCCCATCATCCACTCCTTGATCTCGGCCTCCGTGGGATGGGGGTTCTCGTCGAGCAGTGCTTTAGCCGCCATGATCTGGCCCGGGGTGCAGATCCCGCACTGGAAGCCGCCGTAGTCGATGAACGCCTGCTGCAGGGGATGCAGCCGCCCGTCCGCCGCCAGCCCCTCGATGGTGGTGATGTCGCAGCCGTCGACGAACACCGCCGGGGTGATGCAGGAAGCGATGTTCTTGCCGTTGACCAGCACGGTGCAGGCGCCGCAGACCCCGACCGAGCAGCCCTCCTTGGTACCGGTCAGCCCGAGATCGTAGCGCAGGAGATCGACGAGCAGCCGGCGCGGGCGCACCGTCAGCTCTTTCCACTCCCCGTTGATCCGCAGCCGGATCGTCTGCTCCATCTCCTACCCCCAGCGAGTCCGACACAGTCGCCCCGCCTCTCGCCAGGTGGCCTGCCGCAGCCCATGGGGCACCGGGGATACGGCCACGGCATGGCGGATGGGCGCAGCAGGGCGCCGATCGGGTCTGTCGGCCAATGGTATAGTAGCCCGAGTACACGCGGCAACCACCGCCGCGCCGGCTACTGCCCCGGGGAGCAGGGATGAGCGAGCCCGTCCGCCCTGCCATCGGCACCATTCTGGAGCTGTGCGGGCGCTTCCAGCAGACTGCCGCGCTGGTGGCCGCCTGCCGGCTGCGCGTGTTCGGTGCCCTGGAGGCGGGCGAGCGCACGGCGGAGACGGTGGCCGCGCGGATCGGCGCGCCGCCCCACACCACGCGCCAGCTGCTCAACGCGCTGGTGGCGCTGGGCCTGTGCGAGCGCACGCCCGCCGGCTACCGCAACGCGCCCGTCGCGGCGCGCTTCCTCGACCCCGCCTCGCCCGCCTATGTGGGCGACTTCGTGGAGTGGTTCGGCGATAGCCTCGGCTGCCTGGCCACGCTCGACGAAGCGATTCGCCAAGGCGGGCCGGTAGGCCTGTCCAACTCCGGCAGCGACCTGCCGCGGCTGCCACCCGAGCGCCTCGCGCATTACGTGCGCGGCATGGAGCAGATCGGCGTGGGCGCCGCGCGCTACCTAGCCGAGCATGTGCCGCTGCCCGCCTGCCGCCGGCTGCTCGACGTCGGCGGTGGCCCGGCGGTGTTCGCCTGCGCGCTGGCGCGGCGCAACCCCGCGCTGCACGTGGAAGTGCTCGAACTCGGGCCGGTGGTGCCGTTCGCGCGGCAGCGCATCGCCGCCGAGGGGCTCGCCGACCGGGTGAGGGTGCGCGAGGCCGACTTCAAGACGGCCGATCTCGGGCAGGATTGGGATGCCGTGCTGCTGTCGCAGGTGCTCCAGACCGAGGCGCCCGAGGCCGGTCAGGCGCTGCTGCGGCGCCTCGCCGCGGCGCTGGCGCCCGGCGGGACGCTCATCATCCATGGCGTGATGACCGACGAGGACGGCGCCAGCCCGCCGCATGTGGCGCTGATGTCGTTGTTCTTCCTGGCCACGTTCCGCGGCGGTGCCGCCTACCCCTGGACCGAGGTGGCCGACTGGCTCCGCGCCGCCGGGCTGCGCGTGGAGCGGTTCGAGCGGCTGCCGGCGCCGGCCCTCACCGCCATCCTGCTGGCGCGGAAGTAGGCGCATGCGCGTGGCCGCCATCGTCCTAGCTGCCGGCGAGTCGCGGCGGATGGGCTTCCCCAAAGCGCTGCTACCCATCGCCGGCCACACCTTCGTGGAGCACATCGTGCAGGCGCTGGCCGCCGCCGGCGTGGACGCCATCTACGTGGTGCTCGGGGCCCACGCCGACCGTATCCAGGGGGCCGTCGATCTGGCACCCGCGCGGGTAGTGCTCAATCCCGACTGGCCGCGCGGGCAGCTCTCCTCCCTGCAGGCCGGCCTGCGCGTGCTGCCGCCTGGCGCGCACGACGCGGTACTGATGGCGCTGGTCGACCACCCGCTGATCGAGCCGCGCGTGGTGCGCGCCGTCGTCGACGCCCACGCGCGCACGGGCCGGCCGATCGTCATCCCTGTGCATAACGGCCGGCGCGGCCACCCGGTGCTGTTCGCCGCGCGGCTGATCCCCGAGCTGCTGACCGCGCCGCTCGACGCTGGCGCGCGCGCCGTGATCCGCGCCCACGCCGCCGAGGTGCTGGAGCTGCCCACCGACGCGCCGGGCGTGCTGGCCGACATCGACACCCCGCAGCTGTACGCCGAGTGGTTGGGCACGGGTCCCGCGCCCGCCGCGCCGGCGCCGGAGCCCTCGCCGTGACTCCTCTGCTGGCCGCCGCTGGCCGCGGACGAGGGCAGGGCGCGGCGTATAATCCGCCAAAAGGAGCGGGAACGGTACCGCGATGGACGACGTACTGGCCTATCTCGAAACGGGGCGCGAGCGGTTCCTGCAGGAGCTGATGGACTGGCTGCGCATCCCCAGCATCAGCAGCGCCCCCGAGCACCGCGCCGACGTGCGCCGCTGCGCCGAGGTGCTCGCCGCCCACCTGCGCCGCATCGGCCTGCACCGCGCCGAGGTGCTACCCACTGCCGGACACCCCGTCGTGTACGCCGAGTGGCGGGGCGCCCCGGGCCGGCCGACGGCGCTCGTCTACGGCCACTACGACGTACAGCCCGTCGACCCCCTGGAGCTGTGGGAAACGCCGCCGTTCGAGCCGCAGGTACGCGATGGGCTGCTGTTCGCCCGCGGCGCGGTGGACGACAAGGGGCAGGTGTACATGCACTGCGCCGTGCTCGAGGCGTACCTGGCCACCCGCGGCGCGCTGCCCGTGAACGTCAAGCTGCTGGTCGAGGGCGAGGAGGAGATCGGTAGTCCCCACCTCGACGCCTTCATCGCCACCCACCGCGACCTGCTGGCCGCCGACGTGGCGGTGATCTCCGATACCCCGATGTACAGCCCCGAGCATCCCTCGCTGTGCTATGGCCTGCGCGGGCTGGCGTACCTGGAGGTGGAGGTCGAGGGGCCGCGCAGCGACCTGCACTCCGGCTCCTGGGGAGGCGTGGTGGCCAACCCTGCGCTGGCCCTGGCGCGGATGCTCGCCGCGCTCAAAGACGCCGACGAGCGCGTGACGGTGCCGGGCTTCTACGACGCCGTGCGCCCGCTCAGCGACGCCGACCGCGCCGCGCTGGCCGCGCTGCCCTACGACGAGGCGGCCGTGGCGGCCGAGCTGGGGGTGCCCGGCCTGGTGGGCGAGCGGGGCTACTCGCCGCTGGAGCGCGTGTGGGCGCGGCCCACGCTCGATGTGAACGGCCTGTGGGGCGGCTACAGCGGCCCCGGCGCCAAGACGATCATCCCGGCGCGCGCGGGCGCCAAACTGAGCTGCCGGCTGGTGCCCGACCAGGACCCCGCTACCGTCGGCCAGCTGGTGGCCGACTACCTGCGGCAGCTGGCGCCGCCGGGCGTGCGCGTCACCGTGCGCCAGCTCCACGGCGGCCGGCCGGTGCTGACCCCGCTGGACACCCCGGCGCTGCAAGCGGCACGGCGGGCGGTCGAACGCGGGTTCGGCAAGCCGCCGGTGTTCATCCGCGAGGGGGGCAGCATCCCGTTCGTGGCCACGCTGGTCGAACAGCTGCGCGTGCCGGCGGTGCTGCTGGGCGTGGGGCTGCCCGACGAGCGCACGCACGCGCCGAACGAGTACTTCCACCTGGTGAACTTCTACCGTGGCATGCGCGCCGTGGCCTACCTCTGGGACGAGCTGAGCCGGCTCGGCTAGCCCGCCGCAGCACCGGTCGGCGCGGCCGGCCGCTGCCAGAGATGGAGGCCGCCCCCCTTCCGTTAGCCGCTCTGGCGGGCCGCCTCGAGCAGGCGCAGCACACGCTCGGGCGTGAGCGGGATCTCATTGGGCTGGATAGTGCCGAACGGCCGCAGCGCGTCGGCCACCGCGTTGGCGATCACCGCCGCGGGCGCGATGGCGCCGCCCTCGCCCATCCCTTTGAAGCCGCCTAGGGTAAACGGCGACGGCGTCTCCAGATGATGGATCTCCATCCCAGGCACGTCGCCCGCGCCCGGCAGCAGGTAGTCGAGGAAGCTGGTGTTCAGCGGCTGGCCTTTCTCGTCATAATGCAGCTCCTCGAACAGCGCGTTGCCGATGCCCTGCGCCACGCCGCCCTGGATCTGGCCGTCCACGATCAGCGGGTTGATCATCCGCCCGCAGTCCTCGACGATCACGTAGCGCAGCAGGCGCACCGCGCCCGTCTGCGGGTCGACTTCCACCACGGCGAGCTGCGCCGAGTTGGTGAACGTGCCCGTGCCGGGCGGGGCGTCGTAGGCGCGCGTGGCCTCCAGCAGCAGGCTCTCGCCGGGCGGCAGCTTCTCCACGCGGTGGTAGGCGATGCGTGCCAGCTCGCGGACGGTCATCGACTTGGCGGGCACGCCGCGCACGCGACACTCGCCATCGGCTAGCTCCAGGTCGGCGACCGGGGCCTCCAGCAGGTGGCTGGCCAGGCGCAGCAGCTTGCCGCGCACCTCGTCGGCCGCGAGCTGCACGGCGCCGCCGCACAGCACGGCGCTGCGGCTGGCGAAGGTGCCCATGCCGTAGGGGCTGAGCGTCGAGTCGCCGTGCAGCACGGTGACGTCTTCGAGCCGCACGCCCAGCTTGTCGGCGGCGAGCTGCGCCAGCGAGGTCTCCATGCCCTGGCCGTGCGACTGCATCGAGGCCATGACGGTGACCTTGCCCGAGGGGTCCATGCGCACGGTGGCCGAGTCGTAGCCGAGCACGACGGGCCCGCCGCGCTTGACGAACTCGGCGGTGGCGTGCGCCGTCTGCTCCGTGTAGTTGGCGAGGCCGATACCGATGTAGCGGCCCCGTGCCCGCTCGGCCGCCTGCCAGCGGCGCAAGCCCGCGTAGTCGGCGGCCTCCAGCAACCGGTCGAGCGACTCGATGAAGCTGCCGCTGTCGTACACCAGCCCAGTCACCGAGGTGTAGGGGAACTCGTCGCGGCGCACCAGGTTGCGGCGGCGCACCTCGGCAGGATCGAGCCCAGTGGCGCGCGCCACCTCGTCGACCACCCGCTCGATGGTGAAGCAGGCCGAGGGGCGCGCCACGCCGCGGTAGGTGCCCAGCGGGCACTTGTTGGTGGCCACGCCGAACGCGTCGCAGCGGTAGTGGCGGATGCGATACGGCCCGGGCAGGATGCCCAGCGCCATGCCGGGCTCGATGCCCGCCGTCCAGGGCCAGACCGAGTAGGCGCCGATGTCGACCAGCAGCCGCGCCTTGAGCGCCAGGATCGTGCCATCGCGACGGTAGGCCGCCTCGACCTCGTGGATGTGGTCGCGGGCGTGCGCGCTGGCGAGCAGGTGCTCGCGGCGGTCTTCCTGCCACTTCACCGGCCGCTTTAGGCGGATGGCCAGCAGGCAGAGCACGATGTCCTCGGCGAACAGGTTCGCCTTGATGCCGAAGCCGCCGCCCACGTCGGGCGCGATGACGCGCAGCTTGTGCTCGGGGAAGCCCAGCGCGTCGGCCAGCCCCGTACGCACCAGGTGCGGCACCTGGGTGGCGGTCCAGAGAGTCAGCTCGCCGCGCGTCGGGTGGTACTCGGCGAGACTCACCCGCCCCTCCATGGGCACGCCCGCGCAGCGGTGGGTGATCGTGCGCAGGCGCACCACGCCGTCGGCCTGGGCGAACGCGCCGTCCACATCGCCCACATCCACGTGGCGCTTGACGAACGCGTTGTCGGTCCAGTCCGGATACAGGCGCGGCGCGTCGGGCCGCAGGGCGGCCTCCATGTCCACCACGGGCTCCAGCGGCTCGTAGTCGACCACCACGCGCTCGGCGGCGTCCTCCGCCAGGTAGCGGCTCTCGGCCACCACGGCGGCCACCGCCTCGCCGGCGAACATCACGCGGTCGACGGCCAGCGCGGGTTGGGCCGAGCCCTGCCAGATGGGGGTGGCCGAGTCGCAGCGAATCGGCGTGTGGTGCTTGAGCGCCTCGGCGCCGTCGAGGGCGGCGACCACCCCGGGCAGGGCGAGTGCGGGGCGCAGATCGACCGTGCGGATGCGCGCGTGGGCATAGGGCGAGCGCACGAATGCCACATGCAGCAGGCCCGGGGGCGCGAGGTCGTCGGTGTAGCGCGCCTGGCCGGTGAGAAAGCGGGGGTCCTCGACTCGGCGCACGCGCGCGCCGACGAGGTGGGGGGTCAGTTCAGCAGCCTGCATGCGCCGTTGCTCCTGGCGTGAAGGTACAGCCCGCGGGCGCCGCGGTGGGCGCGGACACCGGTACCCTGCAATGCTACACCGCTTGGTTGCACGGGAACAGGGGCCGCGCCGGTCGGCGAGAGCTCACGGGGGCCGATTTCACGTAACCACAGCCCGTAGCAGGGTTGACGGGTCGCGGCCGGGATGGCTACAATGCTGGCGACGGGCCGTAGCGCAGCCTGGTAGCGCACTTGAATGGGGTTCAAGTGGTCGCCCGTTCAAATCGGGCCGGCCCGACCACAGGGCAGGAGCGTATGCTCCTGCCTTTTGGTTTGTCCCGCCGGCCCGCCAGCTCCGCGCTGCTGCCGGTCGTCCGGGCTCCTACTGGGGTGCACCTGCGGTACAGTCTTGGTCGGTGAGCGCAGACTCGCTTGGCTGGGCCAAGTGGGCTGCGAGCCAGTGTAGCCGGGTCACGTGATCATTGGAACAGCAGCACGACAACCGGGTGGGATGCACTAGGGCAGGTCGCTGCCCTTCTGTACCCCCCGCCAAATCAGTAAGGCGAATAGGGAATACAGTCCGTGTAACCCGTGGTGAGCATCGCGTTGGACACGATGACGATCTGCCCCTGGGGGCTTGTGCAGACATAGCCCGTGGTACTGCTCGGGTACCCGACACCATAGAGGCCTGTTGCTGGCGCATAGCTAGGAAGGGTGAGGCCGTAAGGGTAGGGGTAGCCATACCAGAGGCTGCTGTAGCTGTAGGGATAGGCGTAGGGTGATATCCCCACGCTGAGCCATGGTGCATATGGCCAGGGCCCGCCGAGCGGGTAGTAGCCTAGGCTATAGGGGTAGTAACCCGCGCCGAATGGATATCCGAGGTCGCCGTAGGGATAGCCATACAGCGGGTAGGGATACCCCGGGTAGCCGAACCACAGCTGCGCGCTGGCGGTCGATCCGCCGGCCCAGAACAGGGCAGCCGCTAGCAGTAAGGCGCTGAGTAGCGCGCGCATCGGTGTCCTCCCTTCTGCCTGCAGGGCAGCGCAGGTTGTTTGCATCCCTGCTCTGCAGAGCGCGTGCCCGCGGTATCAGCTCCTAGGGCGTCCTGGGCATTGGCGCGCTCGCCGGTGCCAGCCAGCCGCCGGTGCGCTCGTCATACGCGAGCACGGGCTCCGGCCGCACGAGCTGTTCGAGCAGCGTGTCCACGGCGTGCTTGAGCACGTCCGGCTCGTTGGTGGTCACCCGGCGCTCCAAGGCGCGTTCGGGGCCGACGAACCGGAAGCAGAAGGTGATCGGTACGCGCGCCTCCCCGCGCCAGAGGTGCGCGTCCAAGCTGCGATACAGCGGGCGGCTGAGCAGGTTGGCCGCGATGGGGCGCTCCAGGCGCTCGATGTCCGCGAGCGGCAGGGTGACGATCACGCGCGGGCCAAGCGCGGTGCCGTTGGAGGGCAGCGCCACCACGCGCGCCTGGAAGTGTGGGGTCAGAGCGTGCGCCAGCGCCTCGGCCAGCGCCGGCTCGAACTGCTGGGCATCCAGCGCGATCTCGACTTGCATGGTGGTTGAACTCCCGAGTGGGATGGTACCCCTCCGCCAGTGGCCGGTCCTCAACTGGAGGAAGGGTGAGCGCGCTGGGCAGCACCACAGCGCGCGCAATACAAGGTGCCCACCGCCACCGCGGCGCCGCAGTTGGCGCACAGCAGCGAGCGAGGCGGCTGGCCCGCTGCTCGCCCGGCGCCAGCGGGCAGGGCCACCGCGGCGATGGCCGCTTGCTCGGCCTCGACGGCCTGCTGCACGCGGTAGCGCAGCAGCAGCGTCCCCACGACCCCGACCGGGATGGCGAACACCAGGGGCGACCAGTCCCACAGGGCGTGCAGCACCACCGCCGTGGCGAACGCGCCGAGCACGGCGCCGTCGAGCCGCGGGCCGCCCGCGCCCTTGCCGCGCCAGATCGCCGCGCAGACCAGCCCCGTCCACACCCCGTGGCCCAGGAAGGTAGTGAACCCGCGGGCCCACACCACGCCGAGCATGTGGTCCACGCCGCCCCGCTCCAGCGCCGACACGGCGTACAGCACGTTCTCCACGGCGGCGAACGCCATGCCGGTCCCTACCCCGAACACGATGCCATCCAGCTCGAAGCGGTAGCGGCGCCGCCACATCAGCCAGGTCGCGCTCAGCGCCTTCGCCGTCTCCTCGACCAGCCCGGTACCCAGGGCGGGCAGCAGCGCTCCCACGCCCGTGGGGAAGACGTCGCTCAGCAGCAGCGCCAGCACGACCGCGCCGACCCCGCCCGACAGCCCGATGCCCACGAGGCGGCCGGGGGTGATCGAGCGCAGCAGGTCGCGCTCCCAGAGGTAGCGCAGGTACACCGCCGGGGCCAGAAAGGCGCCCACGAAGATGGTGGCCGCGACGGCCCAGCCGGCCGCGGTCCGCGCCGCGATCAGCGACAGCGGCCCCAGCAACCCGATGCCGCCCCCGAGCAACAGCCAGTAGCGCCCGCGTGCCCGTTCGGGCAGCCCGGGCATGATCGTGCTCACGGGGTCGGGCAGGGCGAGCGGCTGCTCGGCGGCGCCCGCGAACCGCGCGTGCAGGAGCGTGTCTAGCAGGCGGCGTAGGCGCGGGTAGGTGGCCGCCGCGCGCTGGAGGTCCTCGCGCGACAGGACTACGAGTTCCAAGGGGGTGCGCGCCACGACGGTGACCGCGCTCGGCGGCTGGGGGATGGTGCCGCTGGCCCCGAAGCTATCGCCGGGCCCGAGCCGCTCGACGGCGCCGTTCGGGTAGCGCGCCTCGGCCTCGCCCTGCTTGATCAGGAACCACGCGCCGGGGACCTCGCCCGCCTGCAGCACGGTCGCGCCGGCGGGCACCTGATAGCGCCGGCAACGCCGCACCGCCGCCACCACGGCCGGCCCGGGCAGGCCGGCGAAGGGCGAGAAGCGCTGCAGGAACCCCACGAGGTCCAGGTAGTCCACCCGCTGGTGCAGCGCCGCGCGGAACGGCGGCAGCGCGCGGAGCGCCTCGCCCACCGCCGCGCCGGGCAGGCGCAGCACGGCCGCGGCCGTCACCGCGCGGATGGTCGCGGCCCGCGGCGCGCCGGTCAGCACCGCCATCTCGCCGAACAGCGCGCCCGGCCCGAGTTGCGTCAGGGCCAGCTCGCTGCGCCCCAGCCCCAGCCCCACGACTTCCAGCTGCCCGCTGGCCACGAGGTACAGGTCGGTGGAGCGATCGCCCTCGCGCACCACGATCTGCCCGGGGGCGTACTGCTCCCAGCGTGCCTGCCGCGCCAGCCACGTTTGCCAGGCGGGCGGCAGGCTGGCGAACGGGCCCCCGCGCAGCAACGCGTCGGCGCCGAGCGGCGGCCCGGGGGCGGGCGCTGGCGCCGCGGGCGCCGCGGGCGGGGCCGCGATGTGCTGCTCGGAGCCGCGATAGTAGCGGCGGACGGAGGGCCACAGCAGCCCGCCCGCGATGGCCAGTGGCACCGGCGACCAGGCCAGCAGCAGGGCGCGGGGCAGTCCGCCCAGGCCGCCGAGCAGCAGCGGCAAGCCCAGCCAGCCGCCGGCTAGCACCAGCGCCAGCCCGTGGGCGAACGCGCCCCCCATCTGCAAGCGACCGGCCACGTAGGCGTGGCCGAACGCCAGCACGCCGGCGAGTTGGGCGGCAAATAGCGCTAGCTGGAAGTTGGCCGCGTCGCCGGCCACGGCGTTCCACGCGGCGAGCAGCGCCAGGCCCCCCGCGACCAGCGCCAATCCGAGCGCGCTCAGCGCGGCCAGCCCGCGCACGGCAACCCCGACCCACGGCTCGCCCGGGGCGGTCCGCCACGGCCACTGCCATCCCGGCCCGGCTGTCACTCGCCGAGCGGGCGGCGCCGGCGGCGCGGTGCGCTGCTCCAAGCGCACCGCCGTGGCGCCGAGCTGGAGCCGGTCGCCTACCCAGAGGGCGATCGGCTCAGTTACCCGCTGCCCGTTGACGTACGACCCGTTGGTGGACTGGAGGTCGACCAGCACCGGGGCCCCGTCGAGCAGATCGACGCGCGCGTGCCGTCGCGACAGGTGCGGGTCATCGAGGCGGAGGTCGGCGCCACTGCCCCGCCCGACGGTGAGGCTGCCGGTCAGTGGGATGATCTGGCCGGCGCGCGGGCCGCTCTCGATCACCAGCGCGAAGTGGGCGGCCTCACGCGGCACTGCCGTTGCCATGTCGGTGCTCCCCGCGCCCACCTCGGGCCCGCCAGCGCGGCGCGCCCAGTATAGCACGCTCTCAGCGGGCCACTCGCTTCTCAGGATGCCGCGCTATCGCTCGGCAGTCCTAGCAGCGCCCGCGCCCGGCGCAGCGCCTCTTCCGGCAAGGTCAGCCGCTCGGCGAAGCCGCTCAGCGGCCGCGTGGCGTCGATCCCCAGCTTAGCGCAGGTCCCGTCGGGCGACGACGGATCGAGCAGCGTCCCCATGCCGCCGCTGACGACCACCAGGTCGCGGTCGGCCTGCACGCGGGTGGCCACGGCCCACAGCACCTGCTCGTCGTCGTAGATGTCGATGTCGTCGTCGACCACAATCACGTGCTTGAAGTAGTGGTCAGCGCCCAGCACGGCCATGATCGCCTGCTTGGGCTGGCCCTCGGCCGTCTTGCGCAGGGACACGTACACGTGGAAGCTGCCGCAGCCCGAGCGCACGGGCACCCGCACCGCCTTGAGATTCGGGATGATGCGCCGCAGGATCTGCGTGACCAGGATCTCGCGCGGGAACGCCAGGAACAGACAGTGTTCCAGCGACAACCCCGCGTTGTGCGACTGATAGATCGCCCCCTCCCGATACTGGAGCGCGGTGGGCACCAGCACGTTCTCGGTGCCACGGGTGGAGGCATACCCCGTGAACTCGCCGAACGGCCCCTCGCGCTCGTGCTCGTCGGCCAGGATATGCCCCTCGATAACCATCTCCGCCCAGCGGGGCACGGTGAGCTCGACCGTGCGGCAGCGCGCCACTTCCAGCGGCGTGTCCAGCAGCCCCCCGGCGATGGCGAACTTGCCCGCGTCGGCGGGCGGGATCACGATCGAGGCGAGCGATACCGCCGGCGGCACCCCCAGCACGACGGCCACGGGCAGGTGCTGGCCGGCCTCGGCCGCGCGGCGATGGTACTCGAACAGGCGACGGCGCGAGTGCAGGCTAATACCCAGCCGGCGCGGGCCTTTGACCATGATGCGATGGTAGCCGATGGTCTCCACGCCCGTGTAGGGATCGCGCGCCACCACGTGTCCGCCCGTGATGTACGGCCCCCCGTCCTGCTCGAAGTGGGTGAGCGCGGGCAGGATGCCGAGGTCCAGCGCCGCGCCCTCGATCACGTTGGCCTCGAACGGGGCGTCGGGGCACAGGCGCGGCGGGAGGGGCCGGTTCACACGCTCGCTGTACACGGCGTTCAGGTCGCGCTCGGCGACGCCCAGCCCGCGGGCGAGCCGCTCGCGCGTGGCCAGCACGTTCACCACCAGCGGGAAGGGGCTGGCGCCGACCCGCTCGAACCACACTACCGGGCAGTGCGGCAGGCGCTCGGCGGCCATCGCCACCGCCGTGGCCTCGTAGACCGGCTCGACCCGCTCGCGGATGCGCACGACCTGTGGCGGGCAGTCGCGGGCAAGGTCGGCGAGAAAGGCGCGGAGCTCCTGCGGCGCAGTCATGCCTGGTCCCCCGTGGCCCGCTGACGGCCGACAGGATAGCGCACCCCCGCGGGCCCCGCCAGCCGGCTCAGCCGTAGAGGATGGCCGAATACAGCGCCGGATCGACCAGCGCCTCGATCACCGTCGGCCCGTCGGCGCGCAGGGCCGCCGCGAACGCGGCGCGGAACTCCTCGACGTTGCGCGCCACGCGCAGCGGCACCCCGAAGTAGTGCTCCGGAAACCGCTCGCGGGCCAGGGGCAGGTCGATCCCGCTGTAGGCGTAGCGCCGGCGCTCCTGCTTCACCTTGATCAGCGCCAGTGCGCGGTCGTTGAGGATCACGAACGGGATCGGCAGGCCCAGCCGCGCCGCCGTGGCCAGCTCGCCGGCCATCATCAGGAAGCACCCGTCGCCCATCACCGCCGCGACAGGCCGCTCCGGGCGCGCGAGCTTGGCCGCCAGCGCCGCCGGAATGGCGTAGCCCATCGACGACCAGCCGTTGGACACCAACAGCGTCTCGGGCACGGTCACCCGCCACTGGGTGGCCACCAGATGGGTGTGCGCGCCGACATCGCAGCACAGGATGCCGTCCGGCGGGAACAGCGCGCGCATGGCGTCGAGCGCCTCCCACGGCTGGAAGCCGGCGCCGGGCAGTCGCAGGCTGGCCTCCAGCCGCGCGCGGAAGCGGGCGTGCTCGGCCGGATCCCACTCCGTGGCGCGCGGCGGCAGCGCGGCGAGCCACTCCAGGGCGTCGGCCAGCCGGCCCACCGCCTGCGCCTCCAGCCGCACCGCGGGGTCGAGGTCGGCCGGCTCCCCCGCCACGTGCAGCAGGGGCACTGGCGGCATCCACTCCTCGTAGCCGATCTCCACGGGGTCGTAGCCGAGGCCGATTACCAGGTCGGCCTGGGCCAGATAGGCCTCGATGGTCTGGCGGCGGGCGCGGCCCACGACGCCGAGCCAGAGCGGGTGGTCCTCGGGGACTACGCCCTTGGCCATGTTGGTGGTGACGAACGGGAGCCGCTGCGCCTCCAGGAAGCGCCGCAGCGCGTCGAGCGCGCCGGTGCGGTAGAGACTGAACCCCAGCGCGGCGACCGGCCGGCGCGCCTGGCGCAGGCGGTCGGCCACCCGGCGCAGGTCGTCCTCCGCGGGCGGCGGACTCTCGTCCAGCACGCCCGGCCGGAACCGCGGCGGCGCGGGGCCCTCGGCGGCCGGGGCGACGGCGACATCCTCCGGCAGGTCGAGATGCACCGGCCCCGGCGGCTCGGCGACGGCCAGCCGTAGCGCCGCAGCCACCTGTCCCGCCACGTCGCCCCCCACCAGCTGGAAGCTCGCCTTGCTCAAGGGCCGAAACAGTGCCTGGTGGTCGATGCGCATCTGCACCCGCCGGTGGAGCTGCGCCAGCGGCACCTGGCCGGTGATGGCCAGCGCCGGCGAGCGGTCGAGCAGCGCGTTGCCGATGCCGGTGGTCAGGTTGGTCGCGCCAGGGCCCACGGTGGCGATGGCCACCCCGGGGATGCCCGTGAGGCGGCCCAGCACGTCGGCCATGAACCCGGCGGTAGCCTCGTGGCTCACGAGTACGAACTCGATCCCCTGCCGGCGCAGCGCCTCGATCAGGGCGAGGATCTGGCCGCTGGGGATGCCCATCGCCCGGCGCACGCCTGCGGCGCGCAGGACCGCCGCGATGGCGTCGGCGTTGGTGCGCTGGCGGGTCATAGCACCTCCCGTGGGCCGCGAGGCGCGGCGCTCGGCTCTCTATAATGGCCCAGAATGCCAGCGGAGGCCAGCATGCGACACCCCGAGGAGTTCCACGGCATCCTGCCGCCGATCCTGACGCCGCTCTACCCCGACAGCACCCCGGACCTCGACTCGCTCGCGCGCCTCGTCGAGTACCTGCTGGCCGCGGGCGTGCACGGGATCTGGGCGTTGGGCACCACCGGCGAGTTCGCCGCTTTCACCGCCGCCGAGCGCGCCGCGATTCTGCAGCGCGTGGTCGAAACGGTCAACGGCCGCGTGCCCGTGGTGGCCAACGTCTCCGACGCCGCCACGCGGCTGGCCATCGAGCACGGGCGGGCCGCCGCGCGCCTCGGCGCCGACGCCATCGCCGCCACGCCGCCCTACTACTATCCGCACAGCCAGGACGAGCTGCTGGCGCACTACCGCGCCATCCGCGAGGCGGTCGACCTGCCGCTGTTCATCTACAACATTCCCCCTACAGTGAAGGTGCGCGTCGAGCCC
>DATGKN010000123.1:0-57714 GCA_035294645.1 Chloroflexota bacterium | reverse complement strand
CCCACTCCTCGACGTTGACGGCGACCCAGACGGCCACGCGGGCACCGTTGGGCAACCGCAGCGGGGGCCGCTCGAAGATCGGTGAGTACTCCGCGCGCGGCCAGAGCATGCTCCTCTCCCCGAGTCATGCCGAAGGTGGGACTCGAACCCACAAGGGCGTACGCCCGCCGCATTTTGAGTGCGGTGCGTTTGCCAGTTTCGCCACTTCGGCCCAGCGGCCAGTGGGACCGCTGCACGCAACAGTATACCGCTTCCCGCGCGCTGTGGCCACGCCGGACGGTTTAGCCGCGGCGCGGGCTGGTGCCCGGACGGGCCAGCGAAGGCGCCGGACGGCTAGCCGCCGGGCCGAGCGATGTGGGGCTCTCGGCGGCTGGCAAGGGGCCACTGCTCGGCGCCGCTACATGGCCGCAGTACGGGCAGTTGCGCCAGCGCAACAGCAAGGGCCGCTCGCAGCCGGCGCACGGTCGCTTCAGCCGCGTCTGACACCACGGGCAGTAAACGAAGTCGGGCTCCGCCGGCTGCTTGCACTGCGGGCACGCCGCGTGGACCTGGATCTCTTGCAGCATCGCCTCCTCGGCCAGCGACTCTTCGTATAGCTCCGCGAGCGTGCGCGGGGGCCGCAGGATGTAATAGATCAGCAGCCCGGGTAGGCTGAATACGGTCACCAGCAGCGTGGCCGCGATCTGCAAGAGAACGTCGTTGGTGCGCGAGCGGATGTCGCGGAAGGTCCACCAGATGAGCGCGATCCACAGCGCGACGAAGTAGGCTGCTAGCACCGTGACCACGATGCGCGCGATGCGCTCGGCCGTGGTCAGGATCTCCTCGATCGGCATCCGCTCTCTCCTCGGTGAGCCCCCAACGCACCGCGCCGGGACGCCCTCGCAACCGCCATACCAGTCCCCGCGGGCCAGCATAACACCCGCAAGGGCGGGAACTGAAGGGGGGTAGCCCCTTTGCCGGTCCTCGGTGGTCAGGCGGCACGGGCGCGCTCGACGGCCCGCCGCAGGGCACGCGCCGTCTGCACGCGCGTCAGGTGCCGGCGGAAGTCGGCCGAGGCAAACACGTCCTCGAGCGGGTCGATACCGTCGGCGGCGTGTGCGGCCGCGGCGGCGAGCGCCTCCGGCGTCGGCTCGGCGCCCACGAGCGCCTGTTCGACCGCCGTCGCCCGGTAGGCGTGGTCGCTCACCCCGGTAATCCCCACGCGCGCTGTGGCGATCTTGCCGGCGGCATCGAGCGCTACCAGTGCCGCCACGCCGACCACCGCATAGCCACTGGCCGGGTTGCGGAACTTGGCGTATGCGGCGCCCGCCCGCGCCGGCAGGGGCGGGACGTGGATGGCGGTGAGCAGCTCCGTGGGCGCCAGGGCCGTCGTGTACAGTCCCTGGAAAAAGTCAGGGGCCGCGATGCGACGGCTGCCCTGTGGCCCCCGCGCCTCGATCTGCGCCTCTAGCACGAGCATCACGGCAGGCATGTCGGCCGCGGGGTCGCCGTGGGCGAGGCTGCCGCCGAGGGTGCCGCGGTTGCGCACCTGTAGATCGCCCACCTGGTCGGCCGCCTCGACCAGCAGCGGGCAGCGCTGGGCTACCGCTGGCGCGGCGAGCAGCGCGTGGTAGGTGGTCAGGGCGCCGATGGCGAGCCCGCCGTCGGTCGTGTGCGTGTAGGCCAGCTCCCCCCGCAGGCGGCGCAGGTCGAGCAAGCGCCGCGGCGCCGCCAGCCGCAACTTCATCATCGGCAGCAGGCTGTGGCCCCCGGCGAGCACCTTCGTCTCCTCGGGGTCGGCGGCGAGGAGTTCGAGCGTCTCGGCGATAGAGCCCGGCACCTGGTACTCGAAGGCACGTGGGAACATGCTACCCTACCTTCTGCGGCGTCGCCGGCTGTAGCCGCTCGGCGGCATACTGCACGGCGGCGATGATGTTCTGGTAGCCGGTGCAGCGGCAGAGGACGCCCTCCAGCCCGTGGCGGATCTGCTCCTCGGTCGGCTGCGGGTGCTGGCGCAAGAGGTCGACCGCACACAGGATCATGCCCGGGGTGCAGAAGCCGCACTGCAGGCCGTGGCGCTCCCAAAAGCCCTCTTGCAGGGGGTGCAAGCGGTCGTCCCGCGCCAGCCCCTCGATAGTGGTCACCTCGCAGCCGTCGGCCTGGACCGCTAACACGGTGCACGACTTCACCGCCTGGCCGTCGAGGAGCACGGTACAAGCCCCGCACTGGCTGGTGTCGCAGCCGATGTGCGTGCCGGTGAGACCCAGGTCGTCGCGCAGCCAGTGGCAAAGCAGCCGGCGCGGCTCGACCTCCGCGTGGTGCGGCGTGCCGTTCACGGTGATGGTGACGGGCACCTTCATGGCGTCGCTCCCTACTTGTTCTCGGCCGGGCGCTGGGCCGCCCGCGCGGCGGCGACGGCGCGCCAGATGCGCTCGGGCTTCAACGGCATGTCGAGATGCGTCACGCCCAACGGGGCAAGGGCGTCCAAGACGGCGTTGACCACCGCCGGCGTGCTGCCGATGGTGCCGGCCTCGCCGATCCCCTTGGCCCCCAGGGGGTTGGTGCGCGCGGGCGTCTCGGTGTGGTCGAGGTCGTAGCGTGGCACGTGGGTGATGTTGGGGATAGCGTAGTCCATGAACGAGGCCGTGCGCAGCTGGCCGCTGTCGTCGTAGACGAGCTCCTCGTACAGCGCCTGGCCGATCCCCTGGCAGATGCCGCCGTGGAGCTGGCCCTCGGCGAGCATCGGGTTGATGATGCGGCCGGCGTCGTCTACCCCCACGAACTTGCGCAGCTGCACCTCGCCCGTGTCGGGATCCACCTCGACCACCGCGACGTGGGTGCCGAAGGGGTAGGTCATGTTGGGCGGGTCGAAGAACACCGTGGCCTCGAGGCCTGGGGTGATCTCGGGCGGCATCCCGATCATGGTGTAGGCGGCGCGCGCGATCGCCTCCCAGGCCACCGCCTTGCCCTCCGGCTGGCCCTTGACGCGCACCTGGCCGTTGACCAGCTCGCAGTCCTCGGGGGCCGCTTCCAGCAGCGCCGCGCCGATCTGCACGGCCTTCTCGCGCACCTTCTCGGCGGCCTGTACCACGGCGGCCGCGGCCACCGGCATCGCGCGGCTGCTGAAGGTCCCGACGCCCGGAACGCCTTTGTCGGTGTCGCCCATCTGCACGCGCACGTTCTCGAACGGCACGCCGAGCGTCTCGGCGACGATCTGGGCGAAGCTCGTCTCGTGGCCCTGCCCCTGCGACGGCGCGCCGCTGATGAGGGTGACCGTGCCATCGGGATCGACGCGCAGCACGGCGCTCTCCCAGAACGGGCCGTGGAACGCCCGCGAGGGGCCGACCCCGGTCAGCTCGACGTAGCTGGCGATGCCGATACCCAGGTAGCGGCCCTGCTCGCGCAAGCGCCGCTGCTCCTCGCGCAGCGCCGGGTAGTCGACTAGCGCCAGCGCCTTATCCAGCGCGGCGCGGTAGTTGCCGGAGTCGTACACGCCCCCGACCGCCGAGGTGTAGGGGAACTTGTCCGGCGGCACGAAGTTGCGGCGCCGCACCTCGGCGGAATCGAGGCCGAGCTCGGCGGCGATGCGCTCGATGAGCCGTTCGAGCTGGTGGGTCGCCTCGGGGCGCCCGGCACCGCGGTGGGCATCGGTCGGCGTGAGGTTGGTGAACACCTCGACCAGCTCGCAGTCGACGTTGGGGATGTCGTAGGGGCCGACCAGCATGTTGACGGTGAGCACGGGGATCAGGGCGCTGTTGAGTTGCAAGTAGGCGCCCAGGTCGGCCAGAATGCGCACCTTGAGCCCCAGGATCCGGCCGTCGGCCGTGACCGCCGCCTCTAGCTCGTTCACCTGCCCACGCCCATGGATCAGCGTGAGCATGCACTCGCTGCGCGTCTCGGTCCATTTCACCGGCCGGCCCAGCCGGCGCGCGGCCCAGGGCACCAGCACCTCCTCGGGGTACAGGTTCAGCTTGGCGCCGAACCCGCCGCCCACATCGGGGGCGACCACGCGCAGGCGGCTGGAGGGGATGCCCAGCAGGGTGGAGAGCAGGTCGCGCAGCGTGTGGGGGATCTGCGTCGTGGACCACACCGTGAGCGTCTCGTCGCCCTTGTGCCACTGGGCCACGCAGGAGCGGGGCTCCATCGGCGCCGAGTTGATGCGCTGGTGCACCACGTTCAGCTTGACGAGCTTCGCCGCCTGCTGGGCGGCAGCGGCGTAGTCGCCCGCCGCGCGCGGCATGCGCAGGTACACGTTGTCGGGGTAGTCGTCGTGAATGCGCGGCGCGCCCGGCGCGAGCGCGGCCTGCACGCTGGTCACCGCGGGCAGGGGCTCGTACTCGACCTCGACTAACTCGGCCGCGTCGCGTGCCACGTAGCGGTCCTCGGCCAGCACGATGGCCACGGCCTCGCCCACGTGGCGTACCCGCCCGCGGGCGAGCACCGGATGGCGTGGCGGCGGCGTCTGCGGGTTGAGCACCGCCGCGGTGGGCACGTCGATCGGGATGTCCTCGCCGGTGAAGGCGGCCACCACGCCCGGCAGCTGGAGAGCGGGGCGGGGGTCCACGCGCTTCAGCTCGGCGTGGGCGTAGGGGCTGCGCACGACCGCCATGTACAGCATGTCGGTCAGGCGCACATCGTCGGTGTACAGGCCCTGGCCCGTGATGAGACGCGGGTCTTCCCGGCGTTTGACGCTGGCGCCGATCATGCGGGTGATCGCCATCGAAGCCTCCCCGACTAAGGTGCCGCGGCCGTTGGTGCCGCCGACCACCGCCAGGCCGGCCGGCTCGGGGCATGCTGGTGCGGCCAGACCAGCGGAACAGGTCCGTGTGACGCCGATTATAGCAACCCCTAGGCGGCCGGCCGCGCGGTTGTCCACCCTCCGCCCCAATTTGGGGCAGCCACCGTCAGGTGCCGTACAGTGTGGGAGGACTCCGTCAGAGCTAGATCTGTAGCCGCGCGCGCGAGCAGGGATACGTGGGAGAGCGATGGGATGTGGCGCGAGCTCACCGCGCGGCCGCGGGCTGTTCTACTCGCCACCTTGTGTGCCCTGGGGCTGGGGCTGGGCGGATCGGAGCCAGAGGCCGCGGCGTTCGAGGTGCGGAGCGACGAGGTGGTGGTCGTTCCCAGCGGCACCGTCGTGCACGATGACCTGCTGGTAGCTGCGAGGACCATCGCTATTGCCGGCGAGGTCGAGGGAGATGTCTTCGCGCTCGGCGCCACGCTCACCGTTAGCGGGACGATCCGCGGGGACCTGATCGCCGCAGCACAGCAGATCGCCGTGGACGGCGCGGTAGGGGGGGACGTCCGCGCGGTAGCGCAGCAGGTCGCGCTCAACGGGCAGGTGGGCGGTAGCGCGACCGCGGCCGGCCAGCAGGTGGTGGTGGGGCGCCAGGGAGCGCTGGGCGGCGGGCTGCTCGCGGCCGGCCAGGACGTGAACCTGGCGGGGCGCGTGGGCCGTGGCGTGCTCGCCGGCGCCAGCGCGCTCCGCCTCGGCGGCGTGGTCGGTGGGGACGTGCAGACGTGGGTCGATCAGCTGAGTGTGGACCCCACCGCCCGTGTAGGTGGGCAGCTGCGCTACACGAGCGCCAACCCAGCCGCGGTGCCGGCGGGCGTGGCGGGCGGGGGCATTGCTTACCAGCCAAGCCCCCGCCCGGCGCAGCAGCGGGCGGAGCCCGAGGCGCCGCCGCTGCACGGCCTGTTCGGCTTGTTCGACCTCGTCTGGCTAGCAGGCAGCATCGTGGTCGCGGTGTTGCTGGTCCACTTCTTGCCCGGGTTCGCGCGGGGGGCGGTCGACCAGCTGCGGCGGCACCCGTTGGCCAGCTTCGGGCTCGGCCTCGCGCTGCTGCTGCTCGTGCCGCCGGGCGCGCTGCTGCTGGCGCTCTCCCTGGTGGGGCTCCCGCTGGCGCTGCTCGCGGCGGCAGGGTACTTCACCACGCTGTACCTCGGATACCTGCTGCTGGGGCTGGCCACCGGGGCCGCGCTGGGGGCGCTGGTGCGACGGCGCGGGGCTCCCGCTCGTATGCCGCGCTTGGAGTGGTTGGTAATCCTGGGGCTTGTGGTGCTGCATGTGATCACTCATCTGCCGTGGGTCGGGGGCCTGGCGACGCTCGCGGCGCTATGTTTCGGCAGCGGGGCGCTGCTGCGCCAGGCCGGCGCGTGGTGGCGTGGCAGTGCGGCGCCAACGCCAGCGGGTTAGCCGGCGGGGCAAGGCGAGCGCGGGCACCTGGTATGATGCACCACGGAGCGTGAACACGACGAGATGCTGGGACGCTTTGCACGCTGGCTGGGCCGCGGGCTGCGGCGACTGCTACGGCCGCGCCTGGCGCCGCAGCCAGTGCTGGCAACCGCGGCGTCGGCGGAGGAGGTGATGCCTCCTCCGCCCTTGCCCACCACTTCCCCACGGGCGCGCTGGCGGCGCTGGGTGGTCGTCCGCACGCGGCGGTTTACCGACGTGCTCGCGGCGGCCGCGTTGGCTCTGTTCGCCGGCCTGGCGGTGCTGGTGCAGCTGGGGCTGACCGGCCCGTTCGACCTCGCCGTGGCACGCGCGATCCAGGCGGTGCAGGTGCCTCTATTCACTCTCCTGATGCTGGGGGTGAGCGAGCTCGGCTTCCCACCCCTCAGCTTCTGGATGGTAGGGCTGACCGCGCTAGTGCTGTGGCAGGCGCGCCAGCGGCTCGAGGCGGCCCTGGCGCTGGCCGGCGGGGCGGGTGGCGTGCTGGCGGAAGGTGTCAAGCTGCTGCTGCTGCGGCCGCGGCCCGCCCCGGACCAGGTGCGTGTGACCGCCGCTCTGGCAGGGCACAGCTTCCCCAGTGGCCACACCCTCCTGTACATGGGCTTCTTCGGCTTCCTGTTCTACCTCGCCTACGTGCGGCTTCGCCCCGGGCTGCCGCGCACGCTGGCGCTCATCGCCTGCGGTGGGCTGATCGGGCTGGTCGGCGTCTCGCGCGTCTACCTCGGCCAGCACTGGCCTACCGACGTGCTCGCCTCGTACCTGCTGGGCAGCGCGTACTTGATCCTGCTGGTGCGCGTGTACCTCTGGCGGCAGCAGACGCCCACGCCGGCCAGCTAGCGCCTCCCCTGTCGCACTCGGCCCGATCACGAGCACGCTGCGGCGCGCGAACGGCAGAGACACGAAGACGCTGCCGAGAGGCTGTCCCGGCAGCGCCATCATCGGCGGTGCGCTGGCGATGGGTGGCGAGCGCACCCAGAGGGATTCGAACCCCCGACACCTGGTTCCGAAGACCAGTGCTCTATCCGCTGAGCTATGGGTGCGTGCCCGCCGGCGCGGGGCACGATGCCGCACCACCGCGCTCCGGCTGCGGAGAGGGTGAGCGAGGGGATTCGAACCCCCGATCTCCAGGGCCACAACCTGGCGCCCTAAACCGCTAGGCCACGCTCACCATGCCGGCAGCACCACGTACCACGGACTGCCGCACGGTGGATTATAGGTGCGGCCGCCAAGCGCCGTCAACTGGCCCCCACGCCGGTCTGCCCCCAGCGAGCCCCAAGAGGCGTGGGCGCCTGATCGCTCATAGGTCCGCGGGGCGGTCGCGGCGCTCGGCGGCTGCAGTAGTCCGTCCACCTCGGTATACTGGCTCACGGGAGCGATCTTGCAGAGAGGGCGCCGCGGGCCCGCGGTGACCCGTCGCGCGCCGGAGGGTGAGTCGTGCTCATCGGCATCCCCTTGCTTCTCTGGCTACTAACCCTCGCACCGCCCGCACTCACGCAACAGGCCGCGCCCGTAGTGGCCGAGAGCCGAACCGCGGGTAACGCGGGGGTGGCGGCCCTGGCCGCCCGGCTCGACAGCAGCCGCCACTACCTCCTTCAGATCGATGGGCCGCCTGGCGTGCCGTTCACCGCGCGCTACCTGTCGGTTCATGTCGGCCGCAGCCCCGATCCGAGCCAAACCGGCAACGACGACGGGTCCTTCGACGCCACCACCCCCTACGAGCAGGAGCTGGTGGCCCCGCGGTCCGACTTGCTGTACTGGCGCTACTCGATCGTGGTCGATCCCCAGCAGCCGGCCCAGCTCGCCGTCCGCATCATCGACCTGGGGCCCCGGTAGGCGCGCCCGTGCCCGGCAACCCCTGGCCACAAGGGCTAGCCCTTGCATTCCGTGTGGCCACAAGATATTGTGGATGCGGAGGGGCGCGGTTCTTGACACCCGCCAGCAGGGGTGCCATAACTACCGCGCGGTGCTAGCCAAGAGAGTGCGCCGCGGCGCGGGGCGAGGAGCGCAGGGTGCGGCAGCAACTCCGTGCAGTGGCCGTGGTCGGGGCGGCCCTGGCCAGCAGCTTCCTACTTGGGCCATGGCTGCAGCGCGGCTCGCAGGCCCAGACCTGCGACGTGCGGCTAGGGCTCGACACCCCGACCGAGGGGGCGCGCGTCTCGCCGCACGAGGAGATCCGCGGCTGGGCGATCGACCTGCTGGCCGACGGGGGCACCGGCATCGACGCGATCGTGGTCTCCCTCGACGGTCCTCTCGACTCGCCCGACAACCGCTTGATCGGCGTGGCGGACTATGGCAGCCCGCGGCCCGACCTGGTGGATGCGCTGGGGGATGAGCGCTTCGGCGCAGCCGGCTTCAGCCTGGGTTGGGATACCAGTACTGTGGGCGGCAGTGGTACCCACCAGCTGTATGTTCAGGCTCACAGCGCTTGCGGCTGGCACACAGTGTCGCGCACCGTGACCCTGGCGGGCGCGACGTCGCCGAGCGGGCCGGGCCCCGCCGGCATCGGCGTGGTGCTGCCCGGGGCGGCCTCGCCCTCGGCCACCCCCTCCGCACCGCGCTCGGCCGCTACCGCGCTGGCCGTCACGCCCACGCTGCTCACTCCCGCCCCCACCTCGCCCAGCATTCGGGCGCCCGAGAACGTGCGGCTAGTGGCGACCAGCCCGACGAGCGTCACCCTGGCCTGGGACCCGCCGCCGGGCGAGACGCCCGCGGGCTATCTGATCTACCAGAGCACGGTCGGCCCCGATGGCGCGAACACCCCGGGCATCAATGTGGCGCGCGTCCCGGGCACGCAGACCACCGTCACGCTCGACGGTCTGGCCGACCCGACGCGCTACACCTACTTCTTCACGGTGTCCAGCTTGGCCGCGAACGGGCAAGCGAGCACCTACGCCAGCTCGTTCGTGACCACCACGCCGCCGGGGACCCGGGTACCGCTGCCGGCCGGCGTGGCCGGCACCGGCGCGGCGCGCCCCACGCCCGCTGCCACCGCGTCCGTCCCGGGTGCGGCGGGCTGCCCCACGCCACAGGGGCCGAACTTCGTGGCGATAGCCTGCACCAGCGGCCCCTCCACGGCCACCGTGACCTGGGTCCCCCAGAGCGACGCCGCGGCGTACAACGTGTACGGCATGCTGCTCACCCCGCTGGCCGCGGCTGGCGGCCCGGCGAGCCCGCTGACCAGCGCGGCCCCGGGCAGCTGGGTGATGCTGGCCAGTGGCGTGCGCGGCAACAGCGCCACGCTCACCAACCTGCCCCCGAACGGCGCCTACGCCTTCCTGGTGCGGGTGGTGAACCAGGCGGGCCAAGAGGCGGCCGAGCGCAGCGCGTCGGCCACACTGCTGGCTGCGGCGCCGGTGCCCGCCGGCAACCCGACGCCCTTGCTCGCGAGCACCCCGCTGGCCAGCCCGGGCATCACGCCCACCGTGCTGGCCGCGGTGCCCACACCGCCGGCCACGGCGCCCCCTGCCACGGGGCTCATCACGCCCGCGGCGCAACCGACGCCCGCCACGCTGCCCGCGGTGTCGCCGGGCCAGCCGCTCCAGCTCACTGCGCAGGCGACCAGCACCGGCAGCGTGGTGCTGAGCTGGAGCCCCGTTGCGGGCGCCAACGTTACCTACCAGGTGCTGGTGCAGCGCGCCGGCATGCCGCAAGTGCCGGACCCCCAGCGCGGGAACCTTACCAGCACCAGCACGGTCATCGAGGGCGTGCCGCCGGGGATCCAGTTCACCTTCCAGATCGTGGCACGCGACGCCCAGGGGGCCGAGGTGGGGCGCTCGAATCAGGCCCCGGTGACGGTTCCGCCGCCCGGTCCGCCGGGCGGGGGACCGTATCCCACCGCCGCGGTCCCCACCCCCACCATGTACCTGCCTACCCCAGTGGTGCCGACCGGCGGGGGCACCCCGGGGACGCTGACGCTGCGTGCCAACCCGAGCGATCCGGGTACCGCGAACCTGCAGTGGGACCTGCTGCCGAACGCGGTGAGCTACTCCGTGTGGGTACTGCGCCCGGGTGCACAGCAGTGGGAGAACATCGAGCCCAACACGCCCAACGCGGCGGCGTTCTTCCGCGGGCTCTCGCCCGGCCAGTACTACTTCCAGGTGCGGGGCCGCGACGCTAGCGGCGCGGAGTTCGCCCCCTCGAACGTGGTCACCGTGCAGGTCAACTAGCCCGGCCGCCGCAGGCTGCTAGAATGGACCGAGTAGCCGGGGCAGAGAGGGAGTGCTCGGTGACCGCGCAGCCGCTGATCTGCACCAGCTGTGGCCAGCGCGCGAAGGGCGCGTCGCCCGAGCAGCCGTGCACAGCGTGCGGCGCGCCGCTACGGCCCATGACCCGCATGGAGGCGCTGTTCGACCGCTGGTTCGGGCCATCGGCGGCCAGCGTCTCCGAATGCTACCACCGGCACCGCCAGCTGACCGAGCTGCTGTGGTCGCGCGACGGGCGGGGGCAAGAATACTACAACATCGTGCGCCCCGGCGTTTCCTACGCCAAGTTCCTGCAGCGGGTCACCGACATCGTCTGCCAGGGCGTGCTGGAGGGCTGGATCGAACTGCGCATCCCGCCCGTACCAGTGCCCGATGACGCCGCCTACGGCATCGAGTTCAAGGACCCGGACCGCTTCGCTGCCGAGCTGACAGCGGCGTTCGCCAAGCCCGATGCGACACGGCCCCCGCGGGCCTGATGGGACGGCTCACGGTTCGGTTGCAGTCCTCCAGCGACCGGTTGACGGCCCGCGGCCGCGGGGATAAAACCGTGGCAGGTGGCGGTGCCCGCGTGCGATCCCCCGCGGGCCATGTGCGAGGAGACACGGCTGGCGTGCGATACTGGCGTGCCTTGGTGCTGGGGCTAGCGCTGCTCGTGGCGCTCGCCGCCTGGCCAACGGCGGGGGGCTCGGCGCCCGCGCCCCAGAGCGCCACGCAGCTCGACCGCTACGGGGTGTGGATCACGGCCAGTGATCCGACCCTTGGCCCGCTGGAGACCGCGCGGCGGGTGCTCGACCAGCTCGGGCTGCGCTGGTTTGCCACCTTCGATGCCGATCCCGATGCAGTGCCCCCGGGTGCCCACAAGGTGTTCAGCGTCTCCACACGCCAGCTGCTCACCGAGGACGCGCTGCGCAGCGCCGCACAGAAGCGGCCCGGGAGCTACTGGCTGATCGGCCGCGAGCCCAACGTGCCCGGCGGCGACCCGCAGGCGGCGGCCCAGTACGCCGAGGCCCTGCGCTACTACCACCGCGTGATCAAGGCCGCTGACCCCACTGCCAAACTCGTGGGCCCGAACACGCTCAACTGGAGCGAGACGTGCCGCGCCTGCCCGGGCTTTGATCAGGGCCGGGCTTGGGCCGACACGTTCCGCGCCGCCTACCGGCGGCTCACGGGCACGGAGCCGCCGCTGGATGCCTGGGGCATCCAGGTGGCCGACCTCAACTGGGAACAGCTCCCGACGGTCAACTGGAGCGGGCTGGCCACCCAGCTGGAAGCGCTGCGCGGGTACCTCGACGAGATCCCCGAGTTCCAAGACACGCCGATCTGGGTCACTGAGTTCGCCATCGTCTGGGGCTACGAGCGGGTCGAGTGGACGCAGGGCGAGGATGGCACCTGGCGCGCCTCACCGGCGGGCCAGTACCGCGCCGACCTCATTGCCGAGGCACTGCAGGGCTTCCTCGGCTGGCTGGAGAGCAACGCGGATCGCCTGCGCATCGACCGCTGGCTGCTGTACGGCAGTTACCCGCCCCCAGACCCCTTCATGGCCGAGTACGCCGGTATGCGCCTGCTGAGCACGCCGGCCGGCGAGACGACCCCGTCGGGTAGCGTGGTCCGGGAGGCGACCGCCCGCTCGCTGACCGCCGGGCCGGGCGGGCGGCCGGTGTTCGCGATCGCGCCGGCCTTCCGCACCTACTACACGCGCCACGACGGGGCGCGGGTGCTGGGGCGCCCGATCAGCCCACCCACGGTGTACAACGGGCTGCCGGTACAGTACTTCGAGAAAGGGCGGCTGGAGGACCACGCCGGTGTGCTCCAGTACGGGCTGCTGGTCGACGAGCTGCAGCAGGCCCGAGCGGCGGTGCCCTTCGGCGGCGATGTCTCGCCTATCACCTATGCGCAGGTGGCTCGCCTGGCGGAGGAGAGCCAGCGCCTGCCGCCGCCGGCCGGGTTCACCCAGGGCGTGTACACCCTGCGCGACGGCTCGGTGTTCATCCCCTTCGATCCCGACCTGCAGCCGGCCCCGGGCCACATCGTGCCCGCCCGCTTCTGGGAGTATATGAACAACGCGGATTACTTCCCCGACGGGTGGTTGCAAGACATCGGCCTGCCGATCACCAACGCGCTCACGCTGGACGTGATCAAGTACGGCCAGGGGCCGCGCACGGTCCAGGTCCAGGCCTTCCAGCGCACCGTGCTGACTTACGATCCCCAGAACCCCGCGGGCTGGCAGGTCGAGCGTGCCAATGTGGGTACGGACTACGCCCGCGCTTTCCCCGACCGCGTGCCGCAGCAGTAGTCGCGTCAGCGCGGATAGGGGCCGAGCACCTGGACCGCGTAGTCGGTGAAGCGCGAGTCGAGCAGCTGGTCCAAGTCGACCGGTGCCGGCAGCTGCCCGGTGGCCACGTAGTAGCGCATGTCGCCCTCGATGCTCTCCCGATTCACCCGCCCGTCCGGATCGATGCCCTGGAACACCATGCGATCATAAAGGCTCGGGTCCTTCACCGGCGTGTGGGCGATGAACATGGGCACCAGCTCGGCCTTGACCCGCGGGTCGCCCTTGATGAATCCGTCGTTGTACAGGCGCACACTGCGCAGCAGGGCGACGGTGAAGCGCTGGACCAGCTCGGGCTGGGCGAGGAACTGCGGCGCGGTCCAGATCAACGATGTCAGATGATTGGGGATGACTTCGTCAGAGTACGCATACACCTGGCCACAGCCGCGGTCGAGCGCGAGCGTGGTCGCCGGCTCGGCGGTGGCGGCCATGTCCAGTGCCCGGTTGCACAGCGCGGCCACCTGCTCCGCGAAGTTCAACTGGACGAACTCGACATCGCTCGCGGTGAGCCCGCCGCGGCGCAGGAGCGCGTCCCACAGGACCTCGATGCCCGTGCCCGTGGCCGACAGCCCCACCTTGCGCCCCCGGATGTCGGCCGGGGAGCGGATCTGCTCGGCCAGGTCCGCGCGCACCAGAAACGCGTTGTTGCCGTGCCCGGGCGGGCTGCCCGAGGCGGCGGCGATGCCCTTGATGCCCACGCCGCGCGCCACGGCGTTCAAGGCCCCCGCGCTGATCACGCCCTGGCCCGTATCCAGCTGGCCAGCGCTGAGAGGCGCGATCATCCGCGCGGCCGAGTCGAAGGGAATAAACTCCAGCACGATGCCCTGCTCCGCGTAGAATCCCTTCTCGCGGCCGATCAAGAACGGCGCATCGCCGATAGAACTCAGCACCCCGACGCGCACGATCGTCGGCGCCGGCGTCGGCGCCGCTAGCGCCGCGGCCGGAGACGCCTCCCGCTCGCTGGCGCGCGCCCCACTCGCGGCCCCACTGCTGCTCGGGCTCGACGGGGCGGCCGTGCACCCGAGCAGCGCAGCGCCGAGGAGTATGCCAATGAGCGTGGTCGCCCAAGAGTGTCGCGAGGCCAGCACGACCGCCTCCCCCTCGATCCGGCGCTCGGCAGCGCCGCGCTGTTGGTGCCCTGGGTTGTAGCGCGGCGTGGGCGGCCGCGCAACGCGCACCACTGGCCCGCGCGCCTCAGGCTAGCGCCCGTACAGCTGGGCGATGAACCCACTGTCCACGATCCGCTGCAGCCAGCGGTGGTCGATCAGCTGCGTCGGGTCCACGGTCCGCAGCGACGGATCGCCGCGCGCGAGAAACTCCAGGATATAGCGCACCCCCTCGACCGAGGCGTATGGCTCGGCGGGGATCAGACGCAAGATGATCTGGTCGTACGCCTCGTCCAACCCGCGCCGGTCGGTCACCCCGATGAACTCGGACAGCAGCGCCAGCGTGGCCTCGCGCTCGGTGCGGATGAAGTGTATGGCCCGCACCACCCCGCGCAGCAGCCGCTCGGTCGCCTCGGGGTGCTCCTCGGCCCACCGGCCGACCACGGTCACGGTCTTGTGCTGGAAGGGGAAGTTCTCCTGCGCGGGATCGTACAGGGTGTTGAAGCCGCGGTCTTCCAGCGGCGCCGTGTCGGGCGGATAGGCCATGCCGGCTTGGATAGTGCCACTAGTGAGCGCGGTGAGCAGGACCCGCATGTCGCCCAGGGCGAGGACCTCCACGTCGGCGGGGCTCAGCCCGAGCTTCTCCACCGCCAGCCGCGCGGTCATGTCCGTCACCGAGCCTGGTCGCGTGATGCCGATTCGCTTGCCGCGCAGGTCAGCCGCGGTGCGGATGCTTGGCTCGGCCATCAGGCGGAACGGTGTGGAATTGAAGATGCCGGCGATGATGCGCACGTCGCCGCCCTGGGCCGCGGCAGCGATCGCCTCGGCCCCGCCGCTGGCCACCACTGGTGCCTGCCCCGACAGCTGCGCCGCGTTCGCCGCGGTGGCCGCCGCGTAGTCGAGCGCGACGTCGAGCCCCTCCTGGGCCCAGAAGCCCTGGCGGTCGGCGACATAGAACACCAGCGAGTCGACGTTGCGCGAGGAGTACAGCGCGTTGATCCGCTCCGGCAGGACCGCCGAGGGCGACGCCGCGGACGACGGCGCGGAGGCAGGCGCGGCGGCCGGCGCCCGCGCGGGAGCGGCCGGCGCGGCGCAGCCCACCGCCCCCAGTACCAAACCGAATAGCAGCCACCCTGCCCCGCGCATGACCGTCCCCCCCCAAGTTCCCGGCCTGCCCCCCGGCCGACACCCCGGCCGCGTGACGCCATTATAGGCGCACAGCGCCGGGGCTACGGGGGGAGGATGCGCACGCGCCGGCCCTCGACCCGCAGGCGGCCGGCGGCGTGCAGCGCGATCGCTTGCGGCAGCAGGTGGTGCTCCTGCTCGTGGATGCGCGCCAGTAGCGTGGCGGGGGTGTCGTCGTCGTACACCGGCACCGCCGCCTGCAGGATGATCGGGCCGGCGTCGACCTCGGCAGTGACGTAGTGCACGGTGCAGCCGCTGACCTTCACCCCCCAGGCCAGCGCCTCCTCCACCGCGTGCATCGTGCCGGCGAACGCCGGCAACAGCGACGGATGGATGTTCATCAGGCGGCCCGTGAAGGTCGCGACGAACTCCGGGGTCAGCACCTGGTCCCAGCCGGCCAGCACCACCAGCTCCGCGCCAGCCGCCTGGAGCGCGCGGGCGAGCGCCGCCTGGGCCGCGGCGCGCGAGGCGTAGTCGCGCCGCGGGAAGAGCGCCACGGGGAGGCCCTGGGCGCGCGCCCAGGCGATGGCCGGCGCCTCGGGGCGGTTGCTGGCCACCAGCACGACACGCGCCGCCAGCTCGCCGCGCGCGATCGCGGCGTGGATGGCCATCAGGTTCGTGCCGCGTCCAGAGACCAGCACGCCGAGCGGCAGCGGCGACGGGCTCATCGCACGCGTCCCAGGGCGGCCCAACGCTGCCGCCCGCCGGCTAGCATCGCACCTCGAGCAGGTGCTTGTTCGCGCCGGTGTACACGCCGAGCGGGTAGTCGCCGGTGAAGCAGGCGTCGCACAGCGTCTCGGCGGGCAGCCCCACCGCCCAGCGCAGCCCCTCCAGGCTCAGGTACCCCAGCGAGTCGGCCCCCAGCGCGCGGCCGATGGCGTCGACGTCCGCGATGCGCGCGGCGATCAGCTCCTCGCGCGTCGCGGTGTCCACGCCCAGGTAGCAGGGGTGGCGCATCGGCGGCGCCGAGATGCGCAGGTGCACCTCGCGCGCCCCGGCGCGGCGCAGCATCTGGATCACGCGCGGGGTCGTCGTGCCCCGCACGATGCTGTCGTCGACCACCACCAGGCGCTTGCCGTCCAGCTCGTGGCGCAGCGGGTTGAACTTCAGCTGCACGCCGCGTTCCCGCAGGCGCTGGTCGGGCTGGATGAACGTGCGGCCGATGTAGCGGTTCTTGATCAGCCCCTCGTGGAAGGGGATGCCCGACTCGCGCGCGTAGCCGATCGCCGCCGGCACCGAGGCGTCGGGCACGGCGATCACCGCGTCGGCGGCGGCCGGGTGCTCGCGCGCCAGCGCGCGCCCCATCCGCTCGCGCGCCCGGTACACCTCGCGGCGCTCGATCACGCTGTCGGGCCGCGCGAAGTAGATGTACTCGAACACGCACAGCGCGCGCCGCGGGCCGTCGGTCACCCGCTCGGTGTGCAGCCCGTCGGCGTCGATCACCACCAGCTCGCCCGGCTCGAAGTCGCGCACCATCTCGGCGCCGATAGTGTCCAGCGCGCACGACTCCGAGGCGATCACCCAGCCGCGGCCCAGCCGGCCGAGCACCAACGGCCGCACCCCTAGTGGGTCACGCAGGCCGATCAGCTGTGTGGCGCTGCACAGCACCAGGCTGAACGCCCCCTGCAGCAGCGGCACTACGGCGCGCAGGCGGTCGGGCCAAGTGGCGCCTGCCGACGACATCGCCAGCAGGGCGATCAGCTCCGAGTCGGTAGTCGCCGCGCGGCGCTCCTGGCCGCGGCGATCCAGCTCGGCGGTCAGCTCGGGGATGTTGACGAGGTTCCCGTTGTGGGCCACCGCCAGCTCGCCGATGTCGGCGCGCACCAGGATCGGCTGCGCGTTCTCGATGCGGCTCGCCCCCGTGGTCGAGTAGCGCGTGTGGCCGACGGCGATGTAGCCGGGCAGGCTGGCCAGGCTCTCCTCGGTGAACACCTGGCTGACCAGGCCCATGTCGCGGTACACGTGCACGCGCGCGCCGTCGCCGGTGGCGATGCCGGCGCTCTCCTGGCCGCGGTGCTGGAGGGCGTACAGCCCGAAGAAGGTGAGGCGCGCGACGTCCTCGCCGGGCGCGTAGATCCCGAACACGCCGCAGGCCTCGCGCAGACTCTCGGCTCCTGGCATCCACCCGCTCCCTCAGCAAGCGCTGGCCGCCGAGCGCGTCATGGCTCGTCCAGCGCGGCGCTCCAGCGCGCCGTCAGCTCGGCCAGGTCGAGATCGATCGCCTCGGGCCAGACCAGGCGCGTGCCGCCCACGCGCCCCAGCTCCACCGCCGCGACGCCCGCCGCGGCCGCCGCGGCCTGCACGGCGCCCACCGCCTCGGGGGTGCACTCGACCACCACGCGCGACGGCCCCTCGCCGAACAGGGCCAGGGCCAGCCGCACGCCGTCCTCCTCGACACCGAGCGCCGCGCGCCAGGTCGGTGCGGCCACGAAACCGAGCCCGCCCAGCATCGCGCACTCGGCCACCGCCACCGCCAGGCCGCCCTCGCCGCAATCGTGCGCCGCACGCACCTGCCCGCCCTGTACCAGCGCGCGCACCAGCGCCTGCAAGCGCGCCTCGTAGGCCAGGTCGAGCGGCGGCGGCTCGCCGGCGCGCAGCAGCTCCGGCCGCTCGGGCGCCGCCACGCGCAGGTACTCGCTGCCCGCGAGCGTCACGCGCGGGCTGCCCAGCAGCAGCACCACGTCGCCCGCGGCCTTGAAGCCCGCGTCGGTCGCGCGCGCCACCTCGGGCAGCTCGCCGACCATGCCGACCACGGCGGTCGGCGGGATCGCGCTGCCCTCGCTTTCATTGTAGAGGCTCACGTTGCCGCTGATGACGGGGATCTCCAAAGCGACACACGCCTCGCGCAGCCCCTCGACCGTCTCGGCCAGCGCCCAGGTCACCTCGGGCCGCTCGGGGTTAGCCAGGTTGAGGCAGTCGGTGATGGCCAGGGGCTGCGCGCCCACGCAGCTCAGGTTGCGGGCCGCCTCGGCCACCGCCAGCGCGGCGCCGCGCCGCGGGTCGAGCACGGCGTAGCGCGCCGCTGAGTCGATGGTCACGGCGAGGCCCTTGGCGCTGCCCACCACGCGCAGCACCGCCGCGTCGGCGCGCCCCGGCGGGATCACCGTGTTGCCCTGGACCGTGTGGTCGTACTGCGTGTAGATCGGCGCGCGGCTGGCCAGGTTGGGACTGGTGAGCAGCGCCACCAGCGCCGCGGCGGGGGCGAGCGCGGGCACCGCGGCCAGGTCGAGCGGCGGGGGCGGCGGGGGCGGGGCGCAGGGGCGCTCGTACACCGGCGCCGCCTCGGTCAGCAGCCGCACCGGCAGCTCGGCCACCACCGTCGCGCCATCGCACACCCGCAGCAAGCCGTCGTCGGTGACCACGCCCACGCGGTCCGTGTGCAGCCCCCAGCGCGCGAACACTGCCTCGGCGCGCGCCTCGGCGCCGGCCGGCACAACCACCAGCATGCGCTCCTGCGATTCGGACAGCATCACCTCATAGGGCGTCATGCCCGCCTCGCGGCGGCTCACCTGGCTGACGTCGAGTGTGATGCCGCAGCCGCCGCGGCTAGCGATCTCCGCGCTGGCGCTGGTGAGCCCCGCGGCGCCCAGGTCCTGCATGGCCACCACCTCGCCGGTGGCCAGCAGCTCGAGGCACGCCTCCAGCAGCAGCTTCTCCAGGAACGGGTTGCCCACCTGCACGGCCGGCCGCCGCTCCTCGCTGCGGGCATCCAGCTCGGCCGAGGCGAACGTGGCGCCATGGATCCCATCGCGGCCGGTCGCCGCGCCCACCAGCAGCACCGGGTTGCCCACCCCGCTGGCCCGCGCCCGCACCAGCCGCTCGCGCGGCGCGAGCCCCACGCACATGGCGTTCACCAGCGGGTTGGCGCGGTAGCCCGGCGCGAAATGGACCTCGCCCGCCACTGTCGGCACGCCCATGCAGTTGCCGTAGTGGGCGATGCCGGCCACCACCCCCTCCAGCAGGTAGCGGTTGCGCGGCTCGCCGGGCGGGCCGAAGTGGAGCGAGTCGAGCAGTGCCACCGGCCGCGCGCCCATGGTGAACACGTCGCGTAGGATGCCGCCCACGCCCGTCGCGGCTCCCTGGAACGGCTCGACGGCGCTGGGGTGATTGTGCGACTCGACTTTGAACACCACCGCCAGCCCGTCGCCGAAATCGACCGCCCCGGCGTTCTCGCCCGGGCCCTGCAGCACGCGCGGGCCGCGGGTCGGCAGGCGGCGCAGGTACACGCGGGAGGACTTGTACGAGCAGTGCTCGCTCCACAGCGCGCCCACCATGCCCAGCTCGACGTGGTTGGGCGCGCGGCCGAGCGCGGCGCACAGGCGCGCGTACTCCGCTTCGGTGAGGCCGACCTCGGCCAGCAGCGCGGCCAGCGCGCGAGGCTCAGACCGTAGCGACAAGGCCCACCTTGCCCAGCACGCTGTCGAACAGCCAGCGCCCGTCGGTGCCGCCCAGCAGCGCCTCGGCGGCGCGCTCCGGGTGCGGCATCAGGGCGAACACGTTGCCGCCCTCACTCGCGAGGCCCGCCACGTTGGCCACCGAGCCGTTGGGGTTGGCGGCGGGGGTGACGTGGCCGGCGGCGTCGCAGTAGCGCAGGAGGATCTGGCCGCGCGCCTCCAGCCGGGCCAGCAGCTCCGGGGGCGCGTAGTAGTTGCCCTCGCCGTGCGCGATCGGCAGGTGCAGCACCTGGCCCGGGCGGCAGGCCGCGGTGAACGGCGAGCGGGTATGCTCGACGCGCACGTGCACCCACTGGCAGCGGAAGCGCAGGCCCACGTTGCGCCGCATGGCGCCTGGCAGCAGGCCTGCCTCGAGCAGGATCTGGAACCCGTTGCAGATGCCCCACACCAGCCCGCCCGCCCGGGCGAAGCGCTCCACCGCGCGCATGATCGGGGAAAAGCGCGCGATCGCCCCCGCGCGCAGGTAGTCGCCGTGCGCGAAGCCGCCGGGCAGTACCACGCAGTCGATGCCGCTCAGATCCTCGCTGGCGTGCCAGAGCAGCTCGGTGGGCTGGTGGTACAGGTCGCGCAGGACACGCACCGTCTCCTGCTCGCAGTTGGTACCGGGGAACACGACCACGCCGAAGCGCACGCCACGCGCCTCCCGCAACGCGCTGCCGACGCCGCATTCTAGCATGAGCGCGCGGCAGGCTGCTATAGTCGTTGTGAGACATGCCCTTGCACCGCAGGGTGTGGTCGCACGTCTGCGCGGCCCCTATAATGGCGGTGCAAGTCTGGGGTCCCGAGCGAGGAGGAGCATGGCACGGGTGGAAGAACAAGCGGGCAGCCAGGTTGCAGCCGCGCAGACTTCCCCCAACAACGGCGGCGTGCGCTCCTTCATCTGGGAGATCGTCCAGACGGTTCTGCTGACCCTCATCATCTTTCTGGCCGTGCGCGCGGTGGTCCAGAACTTCAAGGTCGAGGGGGCCAGCATGGACCCCACGCTGCACAGCGGCCAGTACCTGCTGATCAACAAGATCGGCTACCTGCGGGTGACGGGCACACCGCTGGAGCACCTGCTTCCCCCCGGGCTGGTCAGCGAGAACGGCTATCTATTCGGGGGCCCGCAGCGGGGCGACATCGTGGTGTTCCGGTCCCCCGTGCAGCCCGACAAGGACTTCATCAAGCGGATCATCGCCCTGCCGGGCGACACGGTCGAGGTGCGCAACGGCCAGGTGTACGTGAACGGCGAGCCGATCGACGAGCCGTATATTTCCTACCGGCCCCCGTACGTGGTCCCGCGCCAGGTCGTGCCCCCGGACCACTACTACGTGCTCGGCGACAACCGCCCGAACAGCAGCGACTCGCACGTCTGGGGGCCGGTGCCGGCCGAGAACCTCATCGGCCGCGCCTGGGTGAGCTACTGGCCGCCGAGCTTGTGGGGGCTGGTGAGCACGCCCGCCTACGCGCGCTAACCGCACGGTTGCACCATCCCTCGCGCTCATCTACCCCGCATGGCAACTCGGCGCTCGCTATCCTGAGGAGCATAGCCGCCCATAGCGGGATGGTATGATGCCCCTAGCCGGTTCGCTACCCAGGGAGAAGAGCTGTGGACCTCATGCGCTTCACGGTGATCGATGAACGCACACGGGTCAGCTTCGTGGCGCCCTGCCCGACGCTGGAAGCGCTCGTCGCGGCCTGCGCCCAGGGGCCGCGCACCCTCGAAGAGCTGCTGGACGCCGCGGCGCCGTTCGCCCCCGAGCTGCGCGAGCGCGTGCTCAGCGGCCTAGCGGTGTTCGACGAGCACAACACGCCCGACAACCTCCAGCGCATCCACGCCGCGTTCGACTACTGCCGCCCGGAAGAGGTGCCGGTGTTCCGCATCCTCGACGAGCGCACCCGCGAGATGTCGCTCAAGCCGGTCCGCGCGGGCATCGTGCTGTTCAACCTGCGCGAGCGCCGCATCGTGCAGGTGCAGAACACGTACGCCGAGATCCAGCGCAAGGGCCGCGTGCGCGTGGCGCGGCCGGGGCCGAACATGGCGCGCGTGCAGCGTTACGAGCTGCCGGCCGAGTGGTCGCTGGTGCCGGGCCGCTAGAGCGCGAGGGAGGAGCGCGTGGACACGTTCCTGACACGGGAGCAGGCGGCGGAGGTCCGCGAGCGGTTCGGCACCCCCTGTTACGTCTACGATCGCCAGCGGCTGGAGGCGGCCGCCCGTACGGCGCTGGCGTTCCCAGCGCCCTACGGCTTCACCCTGCGCTACGCGATGAAGGCGAACCCCACCCTGGGCATCCTGCGGGTGTTCCGCGCGCTCGGGCTGCACATCGACGCGTCCAGCGACTTCGAGGTCGAGCGCGCGCTGCGGGCGGGCTTCGCGCCCGCGCAGATCCAGCTGACCTCGCAGATGCCCTCGCGTCGGCTCGCCGAGTTCGTGCGGCGGGGCGTGCGCTTCAACGCCTGCTCGCTGCACCAGCTCGACCAGTTCGGCCAGGTGGCCCCGGGAGGCGAACTGTCGGTGCGCCTGAACCCCGGCCTCGGTAGCGGCAGCACCAACCGCACCAACACCGGCGGCCCGGCCGCCAGCTTCGGCATCTGGCACGAATACCTGCCCGAGGTACAGGCACTCGCCGCCCGCCACGGGCTGACGATCAACCGCCTGCACACGCACATCGGCTCGGGCTCCGACCCCGAGGTGTGGAAGCGCGTGGCCCGGCTAACGCTCGATCTCGCCGCGCGCCTGCCCGCCGTGCACACCGTCAATCTCGGCGGCGGGTTCAAAGTAGCGCGCATGCCCCACGAGCAGGCCACCGACCTCTTGACCGTGGGCGAGTATATCCGGCAGGAGCTGGTGGCGTTCCGCGAGCGCGAGGGCCGCCCGCTGCACCTGGAGATCGAGCCGGGCACCTATCTGGTGGCCAACGCCGGCGCCATCGTGGCGACCTGCATCGACGTGGTGGACACCGGCCGCGATGGGTACCTGTTCGCCAAGCTCGACGCCGGTATGCCGGAGATCACGCGTCCGGCGCTGTACGGCGCCCAGCACCCGATCACCGTGCTGACCGCGTGCCAGGAGCAGGCCGACGTGGTGTTCGTGGGGCCATGCTGCGAGTCGGGCGACATCCTCACCCCCGCCCCGGGCGACCCGGAGGCGCTGGCCCCGCGACGCACGCGCCGTCCACAGATCGGCGACCTGGTGGTGATCGGCGGCGCGGGCGCCTACTGCGCGGCGATGGCCACGATCAACTACAATTCCTATCCCCAGGCGCCCGAGGTGCTGCGGGAGCCCGACGGCACGCTGCGGCTCATCCGCCGGCGCCAGCGCCCCGAGCAGATCTGGCAGAACGAACTGGATACCGACGCACCAGGTTAAGCGGCCCGCTAGCTGGCCTGCGGGGCCAGCGTGAGCGGCGCCGCGGGACGGGGCAGCAGCGCCTCCAGCGCGAGTGCCTCATCCACCAGCCGCACCCGCACGCTGGCTACCCGCCCGCGCACCTGGACCTCTTCTAGCGGGAAGTAGCCGAGATCGACGTTCGCCGCGGCCGCCACGCTTTCGGAGACCACTAGCTGGCAGCCCCGCTCCTTGGCCAGGGTCTCCAGCCGGCTAGCCGTGTTCACCGCATCGCCGATGGCCGTGAGGTAGCGCGCGCGGCCATAGCCCATCTCCCCGACGATCACCTGACCGCCGTGGATCCCCATGGCCACGCGCAACGGCTCGGGCAACTCGCTCGCCAGCACGCGGTTGAGCTCCTCCACCGCCCGGCCGATGGCAGCTGCCGCCTGCAGCGCTTGCCGGCAGCCCGTGGTCCAGCCGCTGGCCACGCCGAATAGCGCCATGATGCCATCGCCGATGAACTGGTTGGGCTGCCCGCCCGCGCGCTCGATCGCGCGGCCCAGGGTATCGTGCCACTGGTTGAGCAAGAACACGACGTCGTAGGGCAGTCGGCGCTCCGCGAAGCGCGTGAAGCCGCGCATGTCGGCGAACAGCACCACGACCTCCTGCTCGGCACCGCTGGCGCCACGGCTGGGGCGCAACAGCGCGGGCGACACCTGCTGCGGCGCGAGCAGCGGGAACACGTCCACGTCGCGCGTGGGCCGCGTCTGGCAGGCCAGGCGCACATTAGGCGGCGCGTTGATCCGGGCCAGCACGCGTCGCTCCGCCGGGCCAGGCGGCGGCAGATCGGCGAGGCCCGCGCCGACGCGCACCCGACACGTCGAGCAGCGCGCCCGCCCGCCGCACAAGGCCAGGTGAGGGACGCCCAGGAGCCGACTGGCCTCCAACACCGACGCGCCCGGCTCGACCAGCACGCTGCGCCCATCAGGGTAGGTCACCCGCGGCCAGTCGGTGCGCCGGCGCCACCGCCCACGGCCCCAGCGCGCCAGCAGCGTGAGCCCCACGCTGCCAACGAACAGGCCGACGGCCCGATCGCGCCAGCTGTCGAGCTGCGCCGCGGCGCCCGGCGCGAGCGGCGGGGCGACGCGCGCTACCCAGGCAGGGTCCTGGGCCAACACGCGCACCTCGCGCCCCATGGCCACGAAGCCCACCAGGGCGAGCAGCGGCAGTAGCCCGCCCACTACCCGCAGGGGTTCGAGCAGGGGTTGCCAGCGCGGGCTCGCGCGCGCCCAGAAGTACAGGCCGAGCCAGCCGTGGGCCCACGCGGTCACCAGCAGCCCCGTCTGCAACAGCGCTCCCAGGGGCTCATCTACCCACAGCTCCACGAGCAAGCGGCTGTAGGTGTCGCTCACCCCGAACGCCTCGTGGGCCACGCGCGTGCCGAACACATGGCCCAGCAACTGGACGGGCAGCGCCAGGCCGAGCAGTAGGCGCACCCACTCGCCCGGTGGCAGGCGCAAGGTGCGGCGGCGATACAGCGCCCAGAGGACCAGCGCGATGTGCACCAGCAAGCTGCCATACAGGACCGCCGTGAGCGGCGGGAATCGCCAGACGGCGGTGAACCAGCTCCGCCCTGCCTCGGCCGCTCCCAGGGAGATCAGGCCGAGGGCATGGTTGAGCAAGTGCGTCGCCACATAGGCGAGCAGCACGAGGCCAGTGCCGAGCCGCCAGCGCTGGATCATGGCGGTAGTGTACCGCGCTTGCCCCCCGGCGATGGCCCAAGGCGCGAGGGGGCGCCCGTGGCTCCCGGGCGCGCGATGCGCACCGGGAGCCACGGGCGCCCGGGGCTTCGCGAGCGGTCTTGCTCGGCTACGCCCGGCGGGCCTTTTACGGGGTCATCGCACCGCCGCTGGGTACGGGCGCGCTACTCGGCGCGGGAGTGGCCTGCCCCTCCGGCGCGCTTCCTCCACCGCTCGAGGTACCCACCTGGCCCTGCTCCGGCGTGCCCAGCTTAGAGAGGTACTCGACCATCAGGTCGAGGTCGCTGGTGGTGAACTGGCTGGGGCCGGCCTGCGTGCCATCCGGCACTTCCTGGAACGCGGGCATCACGGGCGGGTAACCCGGCACGTGATAGGAGTAGTTCGAGCCCTGCAGGATCCGAGCACGGAGATACGCCTTCAGATCGGACGGGCGGCCGTCCTGCCCCGCCTTGGTGCCCATCACCGTCAGGTCCGGGCAGGTCTGGCCGCGCGCGGTCGGGATCTCCTGGATCGTATGGCAGGCGGCGCAGCCCTTCGAGCCGAACAGGCCGCGCGCACGCGCTGCGCCCTCACCCGCTACCTCCGGCACGATCGGGGTGGGGCCGCCCTGCGCCCGCGCGATCGGCTCGACCTGATTCCAGTTGCCGTACATGATGAACGTGGCGATCTCTTTGATCTCCTCGTCGTTAAGCGAGCCGCCGTCGCTGATCCCCCAGGCCGGCATCGGGGTGCCGGGGCGCCCGCGGGTGATCGTCTTGACGAGGAAATCCAGGGTCTTGCGATCCTCGTCGCGGTCGCCCGTGGCGCGGTGGACGGTCAAGTTCGCCGCCAGGACGCCCTGGCCGGGGACGATGGCGCCCGCGCCGTTGTAGCCATGGCACGGCACACAGTACTGGGCGAACGCATGCATGCCGCGGTCGATCGCCTCCTCGCGCTGGCGCACGAAGGCGGCAGCCTGGCGGTTCGGCTCATTGAGCCCATAGAGCACTAGCAGCACACCGATCGCCAGCACCGTGGCGACCACGACCTGGATCTTGCGCTCCGCCCCGACCGCGTGCGGCGCCTCCGTGTCGCCGGGCGCGGGTCCGCCAGCAGCGGTTCCCGGCGACCACCCCGAGGCGTAGGCGACCGCGAAGGCCAGCAGCACGAGCAGGACGATTCCCGCGAGTACGCCGAACACCATAGATCGTTCGCCCCTCTTCGCTTAGGCTGGCGTGGGGTCCTTCTGGTGGTCTGCGACCGCGCGCTGCCGGGCGACCTGCGGCCCTGTCTGCACGTAGATGCGGCCGTTCTCGATGGTGATGGGGAATAGATCCATCGGACGCGGCGCCGGCCCCTGGATGATCTGCCCGTAGCGGTCGTACTGCGAGCCATGGCACGGGCAGTTGAAGCGCCCCTGCGGCTTGATCGAGTCGAGCGAGGGCCCGTTCGCATCCCAGGGCACAGAGCAGCCAAGGTGCGGGCAGCGCTGCCACAGCGCCAGGAAACCCTCGGGCACCCGCGAGATGAAGAACTTGCCCTCGGTAATCTTCTTGACGTCCCCCACCTCGTAGTCGCTCACGTTGCCGGCCAGCACACGACCGCCGAAGGCGCCGACCTTGCGGGGCCAGAAGAACGGCAGGAAGCTGACCAGCAGCTGGCCAAGCACCAGCAGGATGCCGGTCCACCCCACCCACCGCAGCAGCTTGCGCCGCGAGACGGCGTCGATAGGCGGCGCGGCAGTGGCCGCCCCTCCACCGCCACGGGCAGCACCAGCCGGCCCCGCGGAGGTGGGCGCGGTAGTGCTCGCGTATAGCCCGGGTGGGAGCGCCCGGCGCACCGGCACCAGTGCCACCGGGGGCCGCGCCAGCACCCGCGCCAGCACCAGGAGCAGCCCTGCGAGCGCCCAGATCGAAAGCCCGAGAGTTATGTCCACGTTACCACCTCGTTCGCCCAGCTAGCGCCCCCTCCTCGGCCCAGGCGGGCTGGCGCCCCTCCCCGCTGCTTAGTCCGTGCGCGGCGGCATCTGCCACGGCCAGTACAGGTGCATGCCTGGCCCGCGGAACACGGTGCCCACGAACGTGAGGTGGATGTAGACCACCACGAACGCGGTGAACAGCCCGATCAGAATCTCGCGCGTGTCCGCGTTCCAGATCCGCTTGTACAGCCAGACCAGCAGCACCGACAGGCTGCCCATGATGAGCAGCGGAAAGACCCAGCCGGCGATGATCTCGTTGGTGAAGATCCCTGGCCCACCAAGCAGATGGTCGAGCCGCGCCAGCGTCGGCTTCAGGCCGATGAACTCGTCGAACAGGATCAGCAGCGTGAGCAGCACGCTGCAGTAGCCGATCGTGAACCACATGATCGGCACCGCGTGCGGCCGCGCGATCCACTTGCCGGTATCCGACGTGTCCCGATCGACGTAGGGGATCGCGGCCAGGGCCGCCAGCGCGCCCAGCGGGATGATCACCCCGGCTAGGGCCGGGTTCATGTGCAGCAGCAGCTCCTGGAGATTGAGAAAGTACCACGGGGCCTTGGACGGGTTGGGCGTCCGGTCGGGATTGGAGTGCGCCTCCAGGGGCGCATTGACCAGCCAGGAGACGAGCATCAGCGCCAGCAACATCAGCAGCGCCGCGATGAACTCGATCACCAGCAGGTTGGGCCAGGTGAACACCGTCTCGTTGGCGGGGTCCACCGTGGCAGTGCGCGTGCGGCGCGCCACGGCGGCCACACGCCGCCGCTGCTCGTCCGGCTGCTGCGCCTCGGTCGTAGTGGTCGGCTCGGCCACGGCAGTCCTCCCTTGCTCCAGCGGCTTACAGCGGCCCGGCGATACCGCCGTCCTTGCGCACGCGCCAGAAGTGCACGGCCATGAACACCGCCAGCAGCAGCGGCAAGGCGATCACGTGTAGCACATAGAAGCGGATCAGGGTGTTCTCGCCCACCTCGTAGCCACCGAGGGCCATGAACCGAATCTGGTCGCCGATCAACGGCGTGGCGCCCACCATGCTCGTGCCCACCGTGACCGCCCAGAAGGCGAGCTGGTCCCAGGGCAGCAGGTAGCCGGTGAAGCTGAGCAGGAGGGTGAGGGTGAAGAGAACCACGCCCACGACCCAGTTGAACTCGCGCGGCGGCTTGTAGGCCCCCGTGTAGAACACGCGCATCATGTGCAGGAAGACCGTGATCACCATGCCATGCGCGGCATAGCGGTGCAGGTTCCGCAGCATCATGCCGAACCCGACCACGGTCTCCAGATCTTTGATGTCTTGGTAGGCGTGCTCCACGGCCGGGCGGTAGTAGAACATCAGTAGCACGCCGGTGATGGTCAGCAGCAGGAACAGGAAGAACGACAGCCCGCCGAGACAGAACGTGTAGGTCACGCTGAGGCTCGCGCGGCGCAGCTTGATCGGGTGCAGGTGCAAGAACACGTTGGAAAACACGACCAGCGCTCGCGTGCGCGGGTCGTCGGGATACGAGTGGCGGAAGATGCTCCTCCATACCCGGTTCTGGGTGAGCATCTGCCGCAGCGACTGCGTCTGTCTGCTAATCACCACCACACCTCGCGAGCCTGGATCGCCCCGTGCCAGCCACCGCGGTCCGCGCGACGCGGCGGGTGAGCAAGGCGCCCCGCCACCCCCCGTCGCGCGACGGGCTGGCACGCCAGGGCGCCCGAGAGCCGACGCGTCCTCGCCTAGCCCCGAACAAGCCGGGGCGCTCGCTGGCGCCCCACGGCGCGGCTCCGCGGCTGCCCAGCGCTACGCCAGGCTAACATAGGCCCCCGGGCGTGTCAAACGCGCAGGCCGCCCCTACGAGCCGGCCGCCTCGGCGCGCGCGGCGGCCTCGATAAAGCTGGTGTCGACGTACTTGGTCGGGCTGGGCAGCGGGAGGTTTAGCCGCCCCTGCTCGGCCATCAGGTCCAGCACCGCTTGCAGCCCCGTGAGCGAGATGGTGGCGTCCGGCGCCATCACCTTGAGCTGCTGGTAGATCAGGTCGTAGGTGCGACGCGCGTACTCCTCGTTCTCGTGGCTCGCCTCGGCATACAGCCGCGCCGCGGCCGCGGCGTGGGCGGGGTCGTACAGCCAGCGGTCGGCCTTGCGCAGCGCGCGCAGCAGGCGCACGACCACCTCGGGCTGCTCACGCGTCCAGTCGCGCCGCGCCGTGTAGCCGATGAACTGGTAGTCTGGAAGCACTTCGGTCGAGTAGCCGAGCACCACCAGGCCCTCGTCGGCGCCGCGGAAGTCGAACGGCTGCGGCACCATGCTGGCCGCCACGGCGCCGCTCTGCACGGCCGCGTAGCGCTGCACGGGCCCGCCCACGGCGATCGTCTCGTAGTCGCTGTCGGACAGGCCATACTTGGCCAAGAGCTTGCGCAGCAGCGGCCCCTCGGCCACGTTCGCGCCCGTGACCGCTACCAACTTGCCGCGCAGGTCGGCGTAGCTGTGGATCTCCGGCCGCGCGACCAGCGTGTACACGGGCACGCGCGTCGAGCCCCCTACCATCACGAAGGGGGCGCCCCGCTCGATGGCCTCGATCGCCGTGTCCGCCGCCACGCTGGTGATGTCGGCGTCGCGGCTGGCCAGCACCTGCACGGCGCGCGTGGAGGCGTCGGTATACGCGAGATCGAGGTCGATCCCCATCTCCTCGAAGAAGCCCTGGCTCTGCGCGGCGTACACGGGCCAGTTGTTCGGGTTGGCCGAGATCGCGGCCCAGCGTACGGTGACCCGGGCCGGCGTGGTGCTGGTCGCGGTGGCGCGGGCGTCGGCGGCGGCCGGCGGGGGCCCGGAGGCGGCGTTGCAGGCGAGCAGGCCCGCACACCCCAGGCCCAATCCCACCGCCGCCCATGTCCCCACCACTCGCGCCACCAAGCCCGGCCGCCCCTTGCCTTGGCGCATCATGCCCTCCCCCGATGGTGCTTGCGGCCCGCCAGGTACCACGGCTCCACCCCGCCTGGCGCCTGTCTGGGGTTTATGCTAGCGCGGCCCCACGCCCCCCGACAGGGGATCCGCAGCCGACAGCCGGCCGCGCCGGGCGCGTGGTAGCATACCGCTGACGCACAGGACGAAGCCCTCCGCACGAACACACTACGGCTCAGGGAGCGGGGCGCCATGCGCGACGTCGGACTGTTGTTGCTGCGCGTGATTATCGGCGGGCTGTTCATGCTGCACGGCTATCCCAAGCTGTTCGGCGGGCCGGGCAAACCGGTCCACCCACGCCTCCAGCGCCATCTCGGCCCTGGGTTCGCGCAGTTCATGGAGCACGGGGGGATCCACAACTTCCGCGCCACGGTGGAACGCATCGGGGTGCCCATGCCGCACCTGATGGCCTGGGTGGCCGCGCTGAGCGAGTTCGTCGGCGGCGGACTGCTGATCCTCGGCTGGCTCACGCGGCCGGCCGCGCTGCTGCTGTGCGGCAACATGGGGGTGGCCATCAGCCGCGTGCATTGGCGCACGGGGCTGATGGGCCAGGGCGGCTACGAGCTGGCGCTGGCGCTGCTCGCCGGCCTGTTGGGCATCCTATTCGCGGGCCCGGGCGCCATCTCTATCGACGGCGACAGCTAGCGGCACACCGCGCGCGCCGCCTCGACTAGCCTGGCGGCCGTCGGGGTCACGTACTCTTCCTGGGAGGCGGCGAAGGGGATCGACACGTCAGGGATCGCCACGCGGCGCGGCGGTGCCTTCAGCGCGTCCCAGACCGCCTCGCACACCCGCGCCAGCAGCTCGCCCGCCACTCCACAGCTGCGCGGCGTCTCGTCGGCGGTCACCACGCGGCCCGTCTTGCGCACCGAGGCGAGCAGCGTGTCGAGGTCGAGCGGCACGAGCGTGCGCGGATCCACTACCTCGGCATCGATCCCCTCGCCCGCCAGCGTCTCCGCCGCCGCCAGTGCGCGGGGCACCATCACCCCACAGGCGATGAGCGTCACGTCGCGGCCCGGCCGCACCACCCGCGCCTGCCCGAAGGGGATCTCGTAGTCGCCCTCTGGCACCGGCCCCCGCTCGGCGAACAGGCGGTAGTGGTTGACGAAGATGGTGGGGTTGCGGCTGCGCAGTAGCGCCCAGCGCAGCAGGCCCTTCACCTCGGCCGGCGCGCTGGGCAGCATGATCTGCAGCCCGGGCGTCTGCCAGAACAGCGCGTGCGGCGCGTGCGAGTGCTGCGCCGCGCCCGCCCCGCGGATCCCGCTGTGCAGGTGGTACAGCACGGGCACGGCCGTCTGGCCGTTGCTGGTGTAGTAGGCGATGGCCGCCTCGTTGACGATGGCCGGAAACGCCTCGAAGGCGAAGCTGCCCGTGCCCAGATCCACGATCGGCCGCAGGCCGGCCATCGCCGCGCCCGCGCCTATGCCGGCGATGCCCAGCTCCGCGATCGGCGGCGCCAGGAAGCGGTCGGGAAACTCGGCCAGCAGCGGGGCGAAGTAGCGCGCGGCCGGGGTGAGGCCGGCAAAACCGCCGCCGATAACCACTAGCCGCTCGTCGGCCGCCAGGCAGGCACGCAGTGCCTCGGCCATCGCCTCGGCGAAGGTCAGTTCGCGGCCCCCGGCCTCCATCGCACCCTCCTCCTTATTCGGGCGATGCGAACACGCCGGCCAGCGCCTGCTCGGCGGGCGGCTCGGGGGCGGCGCGCGCGGCCCGCTCGGCGGCGGCGATCGCCGCGCGCGCCGCCCCGTCGAGCGCCAGCAACTCCGCGCGGGTGGCGGCGCCGGCCGCCAGCAGGTCGCGCGCCAGCAGCAGGATCGGGTCGCTGCTGGCCGACCACTCGGCCAGCGCCGCCGGCACGCGCTCTGGCTCCCAGGCCCAGGCCAGCTCGAAGTCGGCGCCCACCAGCGTGGGCCATAGCGGGTAGCTGCCCGGCCAGCGCGAGTTGCGCGCTTCCACGAACCCCGGCCCCTCGCCCGCCCGCGCGCGGGCCAGCAGCGGCGCCACGGCGGCATCCACCGCGCGGGGATCGGCACCATCGACGACCACGGCCGGGATCTGTAGCGCCCGCGGCACGTCGGCCAGCTCGCGGGCGGCATGCGTGGAGGACGGGTACTGCCCGGCGCGGCGCAGCGCCGGCGGCACGCTGTTGTTCTCGCACACCAGCAGCAGCGGCAGCCGCCACAGCGCGGCCAGGTTCAGCGCCTCGTAGGCCGCGCCCTCCTCCAGGGCCCCGTCGCCGAAGAACACCACAGCCACCGTATCGGTGCCTCGCCGCCGGGCCGCTAGCGCCGCGCCCGCGGCCAGCGGCAGCGCGCCGCCCACGATCGCCGAGGTGTGCAGGACGCCGAGCGCCGGGGCCACGGGGTGCAGCGTGCCGCCGCGCCCGCCGTTGCAGCCTGTGGCGCGCCCGAGAATCTCGGCCAGCAGCGCCGCCGGATCGACCCCGCGGGCCAGCAGGTGGCCGTGGTTGCGGTGCGTCGTGAACAGGTAGTCGGCGGGCACTAGCCGGCGGCAGACCGCGACAGCGGTGGCCTCCTGGCCAATGTAGACGTGGTAGTGGCCGCGCAGCAGGCCCGCGTCCTCGCGCAGGTGGATGAGCCGCTCCTCGAAGCGGCGGATCAGCAGCATCTGCGCGAGCAGGTCGCGGAGCACATCCGCCCCGAGCGCCTCGGCCATGGGGCCCTCCCAGCGACAGCCAGCGCGCCGTCGGGCCGAGTTGTACTCCCCGCTCGCCCAGGTTGTCAACCGCCGAGCGCGCCGTGCGGCGACGCTTGACAACCCGGGCGCTGGCCGCTAGCATATAGACGTAGATTGAATCTAAGTTTGGAGAGGGTCTACATCGTGGCGGTGGGAGCGCGCCGGTTCGAGGAGTTGGCGCAGGCGCTGGCGCGTGGTGGCTATCGGCTCACGCCCCAACGGGAAGCGGTCCTGCGGGTGCTGGCCGAGAGCGACGCGCATCCCAGCGTCGACCAGATCTTCGAGCTGGCACGGCAGCGCTGCCGGTCGACCAGCCGCGCCACCGTCTACAACACGGTGAGCGTGCTCAAGCAGCTCGGCGAGGTGCTGGAGCTGGAGTTCGGCGGCGCAGGCAACCGCTACGATGGGCGCGTGCCGCGCGCACACGCCCACCTCATCTGCACCGCGTGCGGGCGCATCGAGGACTTCGAGCGCCCGGACGTGGAGCAGGCCCTGGCCGTCGCCGCCGCGGCCAGTGGCTACCGTGTCAACGCCCACCGCCTGGACTTCTACGGGCTGTGCCCGAGTTGCCAGGCGCACCGCCCTGCCCAGGCCTAGAGCGGTTTGCGGCGCGGCGGAGCCGGCCGTCGCCTATACAAGGGTGCGCCAGCGGCACATCCATGCGTCCGGGGCGCGGCCGGCGTGGAGGCGGCAGCAGTCCTTGCCATCCCAGCAGTTTGGTGAGAGGGGAGGAGTCAGCAGCATGCCAAGCCTGAAGGGTACGCGGACCGAGGCGAACCTCAAGGAGGCGTTCGCGGGCGAGTCGCAGGCCAACCGGCGCTACCTCTACTTCGCGCGCCAGGCGGACGTGGAGGGCCAGCCGGAGATCGCGGCGCTGTTCCGCTCCGTCGCGGAGGGCGAGACCGGCCACGCCTTCGGCCACTTCGACTACCTCAAGGAGGTGGGCGACCCGGTGACCGGCGAGCCGGTGGGCGACAGCGCGGCGAACCTGAAGTCGGCGATCGCGGGCGAGACCTACGAGTACACCGAGATGTACCCGGGCTTCGCGCGGGTGGCGCGCGAGGAGGGCTTCCCGGAGATCGCCGACTGGTTCGAAACGCTCGCTCGCGCCGAGAAGTCGCACGCGGGCCGCTTCGCCAAGGGCCTGGAGTCGCTGACCGCGTAAGTCTGGGGTGCGGGAGCTCGGCTCCCGCCGTCTCCCCTAGGGTGGCCGCGACGGGCGCGCCGCGTTCCCGTCGCGGCCGTTCGCGTTCTCACACCGCGGTGCGCCCCCGCGGTGCCCGCATTTCGAGGAGCGACTATGTCCACCGACTTGGGCGGCCTGCGCCCTTCGCGCGTCGAGCACCTCGACGCCCGCTACTGGGACCCGGCCGATCTCGACCGGGAGCAGCGGCGGCAGCTCGAGGTCTGCCACGGCTGCCGCATGTGCGTCAACCTCTGCCCGGCGTTCCCCCAGCTGTTCGAGTACATCGACGACGAGGCCGACGGCGAGGTCGAGCGGCTCACCACCGCCCACCTGCAGCACTTTGATGCCCTGTGCTACGAGTGCAAGCTGTGCTTCGTCGTCTGTCCCTATACGCCGCCCCACGAGTGGGCCATCGATATCCCCCGCCTGGTGCTGCGCGCCCGCGCGGTCGAGGCGCGCCAGCGGGGCCTACCGCTCGGGCGGCGCCTGCTAGGCGACCCAGACCTGCTGGGCTCGCTCGGCTGCGCTGCCGCGCCGGTGGCCAACGCCCTAGCCCAGCAGCCCAAGGCGCGCGAGCTGATGGAGCAGACGCTGGGCATCCACCGCCAGGCCTTCCTACCCCGCTTCGCTACCCAGACCTTCGCCAGCTGGTTCGCCAAGCGCCCGCAGCCGCGCCCGCTCGGCTCCACGGGCAAGGTGGCGCTGTTCTACAGCTGCCTGGTGAACTACTACCACCCCGAGATCGGCATGGCCGCCGTGCGCGTGCTGGAGCGCAGCGGTGTCGAGGTGATCTGCCCGCCGCAACGCTGCTGCGCCATGCCGCTGCTCGATGAGGGCCGGCTCGACGCCGCCCTCGGCCAGATGCGCGCCAATGCCGACCACCTAGCCGCCGCGGCGGCCGCCGGCTACGACATCGTCGTGCCGGAGCCGACCTGCGGCATGATGCTCAAGAAAGAGTATCCCGACTACCTGCACAGCGCGGCCGCCGAGACGGTCGCCAGCCGCACCTACGACCTCGCGGAGTACCTCATGCGGCTGCACCGCGAGGGCCAGCTGCGCACCGACTTCGCCTATGCGCCAGGCAAGATCGCCTACCACATGCCGTGCCACCTCAAGTACCAGGCGATCGGCCGCCGCTCGGTGGAGCTGCTCAAGCTGATCCCCGGCGCTGAGGTCCAGGTCGTCGACCGCGGCTGCTCGGGCCACGACGGCACCTGGGCGTTCAAGAAGGAGTTCCATGAACTGTCGCTGAAGGTCGGCAGCAAGCTGTTCGCCGGCCTGCGCGACGCCAACGCCAATATCGTGGCCACCGACTGCTCGCTGGCCGCGCTCCAGATCGAACAGGGCACGGGGCTACGGCCCGTTCACCCCATCGAGATCGTCTGGGCCGCCTACCCAGACGCGAGCCCGGAGGGATGACCAGTATGCCAGTGATCACGCGCGACGAGCTGCGCTCGTTGGAAGAGTACGAGAAGGTCCGCGCCGAGGTCCGCCGCCAGATCGCGGCGATCAAGGCCCCCCGACGCGTGAAGGTGGGCGAGTGGGTCGCCCTCACCTTCGAGAATCGCGATACCGTACGCTACCAGATCCAGGAGATGCTACGGGCCGAGCGTATCTTCGAGCCGCACCGCATCCAGGAGGAGATCGACATCTACAGCACGCTGCTGCCTAACCCGGGCGAGCTATCCGCCACCATGTTCATCGAGATCGCTGACATGGAGCAGCTCAAGCGCGAGCTGCCACGGCTGGTGAACATCGAGACCGCCGTCTGGCTCGATCTGGGCGAGCGGCAGATCCACGCCGCCTACGAGGCCGGGCGTAGCATGGAGAGCAAGACGAGCACCGTGCACTACCTTCGCTTCCCGGTGGGCATCGAGGGCGTAGCGCTGCTGCGCGATCCCAACGTGCCGGCCCGGCTGCGCATCGAGCATCCCAACTACCAGGCCAGCACGGAGTTGAGCCCCGCGACTCGCGCCGCGCTGGCCGACGACCTGGCGGCAGCAGGCTGAGCGCCCACTCCCGCGTTCCCTCCCCGGCGCCCTGGCCCGCGGCGTCGGGGAGGGAACGCCGCGGCCCCGCCCCGGCGCTCGCGCTCAGCCGATCTCGACGAGCACCTTGCCCAGCACGGCCCCCTGTTCCACGGCCTCGTGGGCTGCGGCGATCCCGGCCAGCGGCAGGCGGCGTCCGATGAGGTGCTGCAGACGGCCGGCCTCGAGTGCTGTTGTAATGTCGCGCACCGCCGCAGCGTGGGCCGCCCGCGGCATCACGTACACCAGCACCGTGCGGATCACGGCGTTCTTCTGGAGGAACGCGCGGAACGGCAGCCGGGGCTGCGGCTCGGCGTCCGAGGAGTACGCCGCGACGACGCCGTTCGGTTTCAGCACCGCCTGCGTGACGGACAGGTTGGCCCCGAAGGCGACCTCCACCACCCGGTCGACGCCCGCCCCGCCGGTCAGCTCGAGGACGCGCGCCGCCACATCCTCCGCGCGGTAGTTGAGCACGGCGTCGGCCCCGGCCGCGCGGGCGACCGCCGCTTTCTCCTCGCTGCTGACCGTGGCCAGCACGCGGGCGCCGCCCAGCTTCGCCCACTGGACGGCGTAGCACCCCACGGCGCCCGCGCCGCCGGTGACCAGCACCGTCTGGCCCGCGACCGGCCCGTCGGCGAACACGCAGTAGTGGGCGGTCATCGCCGGCACGCCGAGGCAGGCGCCCACCGCGAGATCGACGCCCGGGGGCAGCGGCACCGCCTGCTCGCTAGGCACCACCACGTACTCGGCGGCCGTGCCGAAGGGGCGCCCCAGCTGCGCCTCGTACACCCAGACGCGCTCGCCAGCCCGGGTGGCTGGCACCCCCTCGCCTACCGCGTCGATCACGCCCGCGCCGTCCTGGTGCGGGATGATGCGCGGGAACGGCATGGCGAGGTTGCCCTGCCAGCCCGAGCGGTTCTTGGTATCCGAGGGGTTGACCCCCGAGAAGTGCACACGCACACGTACCTCGCCGGGGCCGGGCGTGGGCGGTGGCAGCTCGCCGAGCTGGAGCACCTCGCGCGCCGGCCCCTTCCGCTCGTACCAGGCCGCTCGCATGGGTTGCCCCCTTCCCTACGGGTGTCGCACGCCCTACTCGCACGCCAGTTCGGGCGTGTACGCCTGGTGCAGGGTCGAGCCCGTATCGCCCCCCATGGTGACCGCCCCGCCGGGGATGTGGATCCGTCCGGCGATGAACGCCGCGCCGATCTGCCCGTGGGTCGGCGTGGGCATGGGAGTAAAGCGCTGCCAGGTGTTCGTCTTGGGGTTGAACGCCTCGGTGTGCGGGAACACGCCGCTCGGCGTCGAGCGGTCGCGCTCACCGCCCATGGCCCACAGGCAGCCGTTGGCGACGATGCTGGACATGCCCGAGCGAGGCTCCAGCATCGGGGGGCCCGCGGTCCAGGTGTTCGTGGCCGGGTCGTAGATTTCCAGCACGGCGGTCAGCTCGCTGTTGAAGTCCGGCCCGAAGCGGCCGCCCGCCACGTACACCTTGCCGTCGATGGCGCCTACCGCCAGGTGGTTGCGCGCGGTGGGCAGGTCGGGCAGCACGGTCCAGGTATCGGTGGCGGGATCGTACACCGCGAAGTCGTGGCCCCGGGGCGGCCGGCCGCCTGCCACATAGATCTTGCCGTCGATCACCGCCGTGCCGCCAGCGCTGCGGGCGGTGGGCATCGGCGCGCGCGGCACCCACTCGCCCGCCGCCTCGTCCAGGACATACACCGTGTCCAGGTACTGCGAGGGGCGCCCCGTGCCAGCCCCCTCGAACTCCCCGCCGATCGCGTAGAGCTTGCCGTCGACCACCGCCGCCATGGTGTGATGCAGCGGCACGGGGAACGGCGGGCCATAGCTCCAGCTATCGGTCGCGGCGTCGTACACCTGCACCACGTTGGAGGGGATGCGTCCCTGCGGATAGCCGCCGATCACGTAGATCTTGCCGTTCAGCTCGGCGACCGCGCTCTCGGACCGCGGTTGGAGCATGGGCGCGAAGGTGGTCCAGGGGCCTTCCTGCGGTTGCGGCGCGGAGGCCACGGGCCGTGGCGCCAGGCCCACCACGCTAGCAAGTAGCGCCGCCAGCGCCCCGGCTAGCAGCGGCTCACGGACGCTTGACCTCCCCCCGGCGCCAGCCGGCTGTGTGCGTAGGTGCATGCTGCAACCCCCACCTAAAACTGGGCTCGGCGCGGCCCGCTCCCGTTGGGGCGTGCCCAGCGCAGCGCGCCACTGGAAGCATGATACGCGGCCGGCGCCCGGCCGCCACGGACAGCCGCGCAGGAATGGGATAATGGGATGAGCGACAGCGGAAGCACCGACCCCGGGGAGGCAGCATGGCCAACCAGTACCCGCGGCGCCATCAAGACCAGCGGCAGTTCGTCCAGTTCGTCTTCTACCAGGTCGATCCTGCCTGGCGCCGACTGCCGCGCGAGGAGCGCGAGGCGGGCAAGCGTGCGGCCCAGGCGGTCATCGAGCGCTTCCAGCACGAGATGATCCTGCGCACCTACACGCTGATCGGCGTCCGTGGGGACTGCGACTTCATGCTCTGGGCGGTCAGCGAGGAATTGGAGCGCTTCACGGCCTTGCAGGCCGCGCTGCTGGCGACCCCGCTGGGCGGCTACCTCACCCGCCCCTACTCGTACCTGGCGCAGACCCGGCGCTCGATCTACGTCGACAAGCATGTCCACGAGGGCCAGGAGGGCCGCCGGTTGCGCATCACCCCGGGCACGGCCAAGTACCTGTTCGTGTACCCGTTCGTGAAGACACGCGCCTGGTACCGCCTGCCGCTGGCCGAGCGCCAGCAGATGATGGACGTGCACATCGAGGTAGGCCACAAGTACCCCTCGGTCCGCCTGAACACGACCTACTCGTTCGGCCTGGACGACCAAGAGTTCATGCTTGCCTTCGAGAGCGACCACCCGGGCGACTTCGTGGACCTGGTGATGGAGCTGCGCGAGACGCAGGCCAGCGAGTACACCCTGCGCGACACTCCTATCTTCACCTGCATCGCCGTGCCGGCGGGCGAGATGCTCGACCTACTGGGCTAGCAGCGCCCCGGGCGGGCGACGAGATTCGCCCGCGGCGGCACCGCGGGCGCGCGGTCAGAACACTTCTGGCGGCAACTGATCGAGCCCCAGCTGCTGCATGGCGGCAAGCGTGAGCGGCGCCTCGGGCACGATGCCATTGCTCTCTAGCAGCGCGTACACCTGGCGCAAGTGCTGCGCCGCGTGGTGGCGCGTGCGGTCGAGCACCTGGGTGAGCGTGCGCGGCCCAACGTCGGCCTCGATGGTGCGTGCGAAGCGCTCCGGCGCGCGCGTCGCGTACCAGGCGGCCACCTTGGCGCGGACGGCCTCGCCATAGCGCGCCAGCGCCGCGCCGGTGAGGTCGGGCACGTCGCGCTCGGGCAACCACTGCTGGGCGGGGAAGCTGCCCAGCACATCGGCGTCCACGCCGCGTTCGATCACCTCGAATAGGTGGCGCACCAGCTCGCGCAGCGGCCGCGGCCGCTGGGCCACTGTCAGCTCCCAGCGGTCGTCGGGCACCTGGCGCGTAGCGCGCAGCGCCGCGTCGAGCAGGGCGCGCAAGCTCTCGACCAGCTCGTCCGGGCTGGGCAGGCGCTCGGTGTGCGTCAGCCCGACGAGGGCCGCCAGGCGATCGGGGTTCCAGCCCGTGAGGTAGCGGTCGCCCACGATGACCGCGGGGACTGTCTGGATGCCCCGCGCCTGTAGTGCGGCGAGCGCGGTCGGATCCTGGAGGACGTCGCGCACCTCGAACGCGACGCCGTGCGACGAAAGCCACGCTTTCGTCATCGCGCAGCTGCTTCAACCCGGCCGCACGAACACTTCGACGCGCGGAGAGGTCGGCATCACTCGCGCTCCTTTCGTGGAATTCCTGCCCGCGGTGGGCCCGGGCGGGCAGCGGCCTCGTGCCACGCGGATCGCCTACATCGCCTACAATGAGCGCTAAGCCAGGTCTCGCCTGGTACCGGCTCGTCCTAGGGAGGCGCGCGAGATGCTACACCGAGTCGCCCTGGTAGTGCTCCTGGTCGCGGTCGGCGCGAGCTGCACCCCGGCGGCCGAGCGCGCGGCGAGCGGGCCCCCGGCCTCGGCCGCCGCGCCTAGCCAGGCCGTAGAGGCGCCCCAAGGGGCAGCCACCACCGCCCCGGCCCACCTGCGCGTGGCGATCAGCGCGATCAGCGCCATCGTCGCGCCGGTGTGGGTCGCGCTAGACGAGGGGTTGTACCGTAAGTACGGGCTCGAGGTCGAGTTCGCCAACTTCGATGGCGGTACCCGCGCCGTCACCCCGATCGTGACCGGCGACACGCCCATCGGCGCGGTGACGGCCGGGGCGGTGATCGATGCGCGGCTGCAGGGCACCGATCTCAAGATGTTCGCCGCGCTGTTCGATACGTACTACTTCCAGATCTTCAGCCGGCGCGAGGTCCGCTCGCCCGAGGACATGCGCGGCCGCACGATAGCCGCCAGCAGCGCCAAGTCGGCCTCCGAACGGGCCGCCATCGCCGCCCTGGAGCGCTACGGCCTGCAGCTCGGCCGCGACTACCAGCTGACCTATGTCGGCTCGCAGAGCGGGCGGCTGGCCGCGCTGGAGCAGGGCCTGGTCGACGCCACGGTGATCTCGCCGCCGTTCGGGCTGCGCGCCCGCGAGGCCGGTTTTGTCGAGCTGGTCGATTTGATGAGCTTGAACATCCCCTACGGGCACTTCGTGATCGCCAGCAGCGAGCACTGGGCGCGCGAGCACCCCGAGCAGGTGCGCGCCTTTCTGCAGGCGTACAGCGAGGCGCTGGCCCTAGTGCGCCGCGACCCCGAGGCCACCAAGCGCGCGATCGCCAAGTACACGCAGACCGACGAGCCCGCGCTACTGGAGGAGAGCTACCAGGTCGGCTTTGGGCAGCTGCCTGAAGTCCCGCTGGTACGCGAGGAGGTGGTGCGGGGCTCCATGGAGACATCGGACCACCCGCTGGCACGCACCACGCCGCCGCAGGAGTTCTACGACAACCGCTTCGTGCAGGAGCTGGAGACCGCCGGCTTCTACCGCCAGCTCTGGGGGCACTAGCCGCTGGGGGTCGCCGCGCGCTCGCTGGGACGCGCGGCGAGGGCCGTGAGCTGGTCGACCGATACGCAGAGCACCGGGACGTGCTGCCAGCCCCGCGCGCTGCGATACCGGGCGGGGGCATCTAGCCACACGCGGTAGTAGCCCAGCTCGTCGCACCCGATGATGGTGCCCCGGTCCGAGGCAAGTTCCAGGTCCGGCTCGGCCAGCCGCACGCGCACGCGCTGGCCGATGGCCAGCCCGCTAGGCGCGGGGGCGGGAGGCGCGGCGCCCTGCAGCGCGGCGAGCACCTGCCACAGGTCGCGGGCCGTCTCGATCAGCCAGAGGCACTCGGCAGGGGAGAGCTGGCCGCCCGCCTGCACCCGCGCCTGCCAGCGCGCCAACAAGCGCTCGACCGCCGCAGCGTCCTCGCGCACGTTCGGGGCCTCCTCACAGGAGGTACGATACTTGCCACTTGCGTCTAGACGCAAGCGATTGCGGGGAGGGAAGCGCCGTGGGCGAAAGGGAGCCGCCCCCAGCTGGTGCGCCGCGGCTGCGACGAGCGCGCGAGCGGCTGGCGCGGGGGCCGGAGGCGTTGCGACTCGAAGCCGTCGAGCAAGCGCTGTGCGACCCGGCGCGGCTGCGTATCGTGCAGGCGCTAGGCGACGAGGAGCTAGCGGTCGGCGAGCTGGCCGCCGTGATCGGGCGCAAGGTGCCGGCCACCTCGCAGCACCTGCGCGCGCTGCGCGAGCTGGGTATCGTGGAACGTCGGCGCCACGGGCGCACGGTGTACTACCGGCTGGCACGCGGGCCGGCCGCCGAGGTCGTGCGGGCGGTGCTACGCACGGTCACCGAGCTGGCCGAGCGCTCGGCCTGAGGCAGCGGGAGCGACCGCGCGGCTCGCACCGGCCGCTGTGACCGGCGCGAAGCGCGCTCAGGGCGGTGGCAGCAGGCCGCGGCGGTCGAGCGTCTCCAGCACGGACGTGTCGGTGACCTGCTCGACCTGCAGTTGCCGCAGCTCGGGCTGCTCCTCGGCCAGCATCTCCAGCACCGCGCGCGTCTGCGCCCGGTCGACGAAGGGGCGGTCGAGCATCATGCCGGGTTCGAGCAGCGTGGCGTAGGTCCACTCCAGGACTTCTTCGTCCTCGATCCGCAGCTGCTCGCGCAGCACGCGCCGCGCGATCGCCGGCTCCGCCTTGAACAGGCGCACGCCGTCGACGACGCCCGCGGCGAACGCCTCGGCTACCTGCGGCTGGTCGCGCAGCAGGCGGCGCAGCGTGTAGATCGGCAGCCCCGCGTTGGGAATGCCCAGATCGCGCAGCCGGAACAGCTCGTGGGCGCCCGCACGGCGCGCCAACAGGTCGTTCGGCGGGGTCAGCAGCGTCCCATCGATCGCCCCTGCGGCCAGTGCCTGCACCAGCCCCGCGAAGTTGCCGCCCCCGACCGACGTCCATACCACCTCGTTGGGATCGACGCCGAGTTTGGGCAGCGCTTTGGTCAGGTAGGCGTAGTTGCCGTCGCCGATGGTGAACACGCCCAGCCGTTTGCCGCGCAGGTCCTCGACGCGCGGGATGCTGGGCCCCACCATCATGCGATGCGACACGGCGCCGACGGTGTTGAGGATGCTGAGCACCTCGGGCTCGCGCGCCTGCACACTGAGTGCCGCGTCGCCCGAGGTCTGCGCGAACTGGACCTCGCCGCTGATCAGGGCAGCCATGATTACGGGGGTCCCGCTGATATTCGTGAGCTCGACCTCCAAGCCGTAGCGCTCCCACAGGCCGAACTCGCGGGCCAGCCACAGGGGGGCCACGCTGCCGCTGATGGTGGAGTGCGCGGCGCGCACACGCCCACGCGCCAGCGGGGGGGTGGCGGCAGCGACCGCCGCAGGCATCGTCTCGGCGCCCGCGGCCGGCCCCGCCTGTGGCCGCGCCGCGCTGCCACCGCCCCCACCGCAGGCGACGACCAGCCACAGCGGAAGGATCAGCAACCCCACCAGCCCGCCGCGCATATGCCCAACCTCCTAGCCACGCGGCCCGCGCGCGGCGCGGGCCGTATTCTCGCCGCCCGAAGGCCTCGTGCCCAGAGTATCCGCGATTCGCGGCGGCCGGTGCAGCGCGCTACGCGGAGGCTCGCCGCGCGTGGTAGGTACGGTAGAATCCAGCGGACCGCGTGTTCCAGACGGGCCCGCGCGGAACCAGGCCGCCGCTCGCTGGTGGCGGCTCGGGTGTCCTCCCAAGTCGAGCACTTCGCCAGTGGCGCGCGTGGCGCGCTTGCATGCCAGGGAGCACCGTGTGAAGCCGATCGTCGAAGACGTGCGCACCGCCGATCTCGGCCGCCTGCGTGCGCTCCCCCGCGAGGAGCTGACCCAGCTGCTCGACGCGCTCAGCCCGGCCGAGCTAGCGGCGCTGTTCGACCGGCTGGGCGACGAGGCGCTGGCCGAGCTGCTGGCCGAGCTCGACGCCTACGATGCGGCGCGACTGATCCGCCGGCTGTCGCATGCGCAGGCGGCCGACCTGCTCGAAGAGATGGCGCCCGACGATGCCGCCGACGTGGTAGAGGAGCTGCGGCCCGACGAGGCGCGCGCCATCCTCACCGCGATGGAGCCGGCCGAGGCGCAGGACGTGCGCGAGCTGCTCGCGCACCCGCGGCAGAGCGCCGGCAGCGTGATGACACCCGACTACGTGGCGCTCAGCCCGGACCTCACCGCTGAGGAGGCTATCGCGCGTCTGCGCCAAGTCGCCGAAGAGGCAGAGACGATCTACTACATCTACGTCACCGACCCGGCGACCAACCGGCTGCTCGGCGTCCTGTCGCTGCGCAACCTCGTGCTCAGCCGGCCCGACACGCCGATCCGCGAGCTGATGATCACCCCGGTGATCAAGGTGCGTGTCGACGCCGACCAGGAGGAGGCGGCGCGGCTGTTGGACCAGTACCATCTCATCGCCTTGCCGGTGGTGGACGCCGAGGACCGCCTGCTCGGCATCATCACCGCCGACGACGCGGCCGATGTGCTGTTGGAGGAGGCGGGCGAGGACATCGAGCGCCTGGGCGGCTCGCAGCCGCTGGAGGAGCCGTACCTGCGCGCATCGATCCTCCACCTGTTCCGCAAGCGCATCGGCTGGCTGCTGGTGCTGTTCGTCGCCGAGGCGTACACCGGCACGGTGCTGCGGCATTTCGAGGACACCCTGTCCGAGGCGATCGCGCTCGCCTTCTTCATCCCCCTGCTGATCGGGACGGGGGGAAACGTCGGCTCGCAGACCGTTACCACGCTCGTGCGCGCACTGGCAGTGGGCGAGGTCGAGTTTCGCGACTGGCTGCGCGTGCTCGGCCGCGAGCTGGCGGTGGCCAGCCTGCTGGGCGCGGTCATGGCGCTCGCCACGTACATTCGCTCCTGGACGCTCGGGGTGGGCCTCGAGGTCGGGCCGGTGGTAGCGGTCACCGCGCTGTGCGTGGTGTTATGGGCGGCGACCGTGGCCGCGGTGTTGCCGCTTATCCTGCACAAGCTGCGGATCGACCCGGCCGTCGTGTCCGCCCTGTTCATCACCACGCTGGTCGATGGCACTGGGCTGTTCATGTACTTCACCATCGCGCGCGTCATGCTTCATCTGGACTAAGGCTAGGCGCGCAGCGCGGGTGCGGCGTGCACGATGCGTCCGCCGACCATCGTCAAGTCGACGGGCAAGGTGGGCAGCGCCGCCTCGTCGCAGGTGAGCGGGTCGTCGCCCAGCGCCACCAAGTCCGCCAGCTGCCCGGGGGCGATCTGCCCCTTGCGGCCCTCATCGAACGTGATGTAGGCGCCCGCGGCGGTGTACAGCCACAGCGCCTCCGCGCGGCTTACGCGCTGCGCCGCCCCGAGCACCTCGCCCGTCGTGCGGTCGATCCGGGTGGTGGCATGCCACAAGCCGAGCAGCGGTGGGTACGGGTTCACTGGGGCGTCCGAGCCCAACGCCACCGGGAGCCCCGCGTCCAGCCAGCGGCGCAGGGGGATCGCCTCCTCCGCCAGCTCGCGCCCTAGGTAGCGTACGTACCCTTGGCCCATGGTGTACAGGAACACCGTCTGCGTGACCACCACGGCGCCGAGTCGACGGATGGCCGCCAGGTTCGCCGCGCTGGGGAACTGGCAGTGCACGAGCGTCCAGCGCAGCCCGTCGATCGGCTGCTCGGAGTGGACCTGGGCGTAGCTGTCGAGCACCACGTCGATGGCGCGGCCGCCCGAGTCGTGCTGGGCCACCCGCAGGCCATGTCGCCGGGCAAGCCGCAGGATCGCCAGCAGTTTGTCGGGAGCGACCAGCTGGAGCCCGTGGCTCAGTTGCCCGTCGGCGGTCCGATATGGCGCGCGCATCAGCGCCGTGCCGATCCCCACCCCGCCATCGACGAACAGCTTCACGCCGGCTACCCGCAGCCAGGTGTCGCCGAACCCCGGGCCGCTGGTGAACGCCAGGTGGGCCAGGCGGTCGGCGATCTCCGGCAGCGCGGGATGCGTGTCCAGGTGCACGTGGACGTAGCTGCGCACGGTCAGCTCACCGCGCGCCCAGAGGTCCTGGTAGGCGGCGAGCGCCTCCAGCGACGCGCCGTGCTCGCACACGCTGGTCAGGCCCACGCGATGGTACGCCGCACAGGCAGCGCGGATGCCCGCCACGCGCTCGGCGTGGGTCCGCGACGGCAGGTGGGGCCGTACCAGCGCCATCGCTGCCGGCTCGTAGAACCGGCCGTCTAGCTCGCCCTCGGCGTCGCGCCCCAGCCGGCCGCCCGGCGGGTCGGGCGTGGCGCGGCTCACGCCGACGCGCTGCAGGGCCGCGCTGTTGAGGATCAGGATGTGGGGGGCCTGGATGCACACGGGATGGTCCGGCAGCGCCGGGTCGAGGTCGGCGCGCGTGGGGTAGCGCCGCTCGGCAAGGGCGTGGGAGATGGCCGGCTCGCCGATCTCGGCCGTCACTACCCACTCGCCGCGCGGGGTGGCACGCGCGCGCTCGACTAGGCGCCCGACCAGCTCGGCGATATCCCGGCAGCCCTCCAGCGACACGCGCAGCAGGCCCAGGCCCGTGCTAGACAGATGGTTGTGCGTGTCGTGAAAGCCAGGCACGAGCGTGCGCCCGCCGAGATCGAGACACCGGGTGCGACGGCCCACCAGCGGCGCCAGCTCGCGCTCGCTGCCCACGCCCACGATCCGCTCGCCACGCACCGCCACCGCCTCGGCACGGGGCAGCGCCGGGTCGAGTGTGCGCACATTCGCCCGGTACAGCAGTACGTCGGCCGTGTCGTCCAGCACCGGCATGGAGCGCTCCTTTCTTGCTTGCGGCCGAACCGCGGCTACAGTTCGCGGCGAACGCGTGTGCCCGCGCGCCCCTGGAGGGCAGCGAGCACGTGCGCCGGCGCGGTGATGAGCGCCTGTGCGCCGCCCGCGCGTACGAACTCGCAGGCGGCCTCCACCTTCGGCCCCATGCTGCCGGCGGCGAAGTGGCCCGCGCGGGCGTAGGCCTCCAGCTCCGCCAGAGGGACGTCGCGCAGGGGGCGTTCTTGCGGGGTGCCGAAGTGCAGGCGCACCTCCGGCACCGCTGTCAACAGCAGCAGCGCGTCGGCCGCCAGCTCGCGCGCCACGAGGCTGGCGGCCAGGTCCTTGTCGATCACCGCCTCGACGCCCTCCAGCCGCCCGTCCGGCCGCTCGACCACCGGCACGCCGCCCCCGCCGCAGCAGAGGACTACGAGCCCCGGCGCCAGGAGCTGCCGCAGCGCCGCGCGCTCTACCAGCCGCAGCGGGCGCGGCGAGGGCACCACGCGGCGCCACCCGCGGCCGGCGTCCTGCACCAGCGTCCAGCCGCGCTCGGCGCGCAGGTATGCGGCGGTCGCCGGGTCGTAGAAGGGACCGATCGGCTTGCTCGGCGTGGCGAAGGCCAGGTCCGCCGGATCGACGACGCAGCGGGTCAGCAGGCCCACGGCGGTGTACGGCCACCCGCGCGCAGCGAAGGCAGCGTCCAGCGCCTGCGCAAGCAGGTAGCCGAGCTGCCCTTGGCTCATCGCGCCGCACACATCGAGTGGCTGGGGGGGCACGTCGGGCGCGGCGGCCTCCTGTTGCAGCACCAGGTTGCCGACCTGCGGGCCGTTGCCGTGGATGACCACCACCTGCCAGCCAGCGGCCAGCAGCGCCGCTAGCGCCTCGGCCATGGCCGCCAGGTTTGCCGCCTGCTCGGCGACCGTGCCGCGCTGGCCAGGCTGCAGGATCGCGTTGCCGCCGAAGGCGACGACTGCCAGTGGCATCGGCCTCGTCTCGCGCCGCCGCGCCCGCTCCCGGCCCGGCGGGACTATGTGTTGCTCAATAGCGCCCCAAGCGGGCGACCGCCGCGGCAGCGAAGGAGGGGTCGAGCACGGCGTCGAGGGTCACGCTCGCCGGCACGCTCCCCTGGGCGATCAGCCAGCGCAGCTGGCCCTCCAGGCTCGCGCGGTCCACCTCCCCGTTCGGATCCACGACGGTCCAACCGCTGCGCTCGAACAAGGCGGGGTCGGCGATCGGCACGTAGCGACCAGCCACGGCCAACACGGTCGCCCGGTCGCGGCCGAGCACGCCCGCCTCGTGGTAGTCGCGCACGCCGCGCAGGTACGCGGTCATCCAGCGGCGGCCGATCTCGGCGCGCTCGGTAGCCAGTGCGGCGCTGTACAGGATGACCGTGAACTGGAAGCGCGGCTCCAGGTCCGCGATCTCGCGCCACTTCACGGCGCTGCCGCGTTCGGCGGCCACCGTGGCGGTCGGGTCAGCCTGGATGGCGGCGTCGATGGCCCCGTTGGCAAATGCGGACACCATATCGGGAAAGCCCAGCTCGACGAGGTTCAGCTCGGTGGGCGAAAAGCCGCCACGCCCGGCCAGCAGGTGCGCAGCGTACTCGTTCACGCTCGCCTTCGCCGCGATGGCCACGGTGCGGTCGCGGAAGTCGGGGTAGTCGCGGATCGCCCCGCTATCGACCAGGTCCCGGCGCACGGTGATGTGCACGGCGCTATGGCCGGGCTCGTGGCGCGCCAGGGGGCCGACGATGCGTAGGCCCACCCCACGGGCCACCGCGTTGAACAGGCCAGCACTGGCGCCGCCTGCCCCCACATCGAGCTGGTCGGCTCCCAACGCGGTAATCATGCGGGCAGCGGCATCGAACGGGATGTATTCGACCGCGAGGCCTTCCTCGGCGAAGTAGCCGCGTTCCGAGGCCAGGTACATGCCGGCGTTGGCCAGCGCGGGCGCGTGACCGACGCGCACGGTGGCGCGCGGCGGCGGGGTCGATGCGTTGACCGTGGTCGGGGAATGCTGCGCAGGGGGTGGCGCGGTAGGCGTCATGGGCGGCCCCGCGCAAGCGCTGAGGCTCACGCTCAGCCACCACCAAACCAGCCACCTCCGCATGCTCATCCCCGGTTGCAATGGTGGCGCACCGGCGCCGCCGCCGGCGCGCCAATGCTAGGAGCGCGCTGCCTCGGCCGCCAGCGTCGGATCGACCAACTCCGCCCATCCCTTGCCAGCCTCGTCGAGTCCCATCGCAGCCTGCTCCGTAGCGATGACGTCTTCGAGGGCGTCGCGCAGCTCCGTGAGGTCGGCGGTCTCCACGTACCCCTCGATCATGCGTGCGTAGACGGCGCGTGCCACCTCGGGGGCGAGGTCGAAGCGCTCGGCCAGGAAAGCCGCGCTCCAGACAGGATCCGCCTTAAGATACCGTATCGCTGCACGCTCAGCACGGATCAAGGCCAGTACTTCCACGCGGCGCGTCACGAGGCGGCTCTCTGGCGCGACCAAGCCGGTGTTCACGGCGCGGTACAGGGTATCGGTGCGCACCCACTCGCGGAATCCCTCGTGGAGCGCGAGCACGCTGTAGGGAAGCGACAGCGCGGCTCCGGCGACCACCCCCGCCTGCAGCGCCTGCAGTTGGCGCGAGGGATCGCCGAGCGCTACCAAGGTTAGCTCACCGACCTCCACGTTCAGGTGGCGCAGCGCAGCACGCACCGCGCGATCATTGGCAGACCCGGGCGCCGAGATGGCAAGGGCCTTGCCGCGCAACTGCGCCGGTGCCGTCACCGCTGGGTGGGTCACGAAAGTGTATTCCTGCAACGACGCCACCGACACGATCTTCAGTGGCAAGCCGCGAAGGGCGAGCCGGATACCCCCCGGAATCCCGGCTGTGTACGCCAGTTCGCCCGCGCTCAGCGCAGCGGCCACGACGTTCGCCGGCGCCACCACGCGCTCGACCTCCAGCCCATGCGCCCGGTAGAACCCGCGTTCCTGCGCGACTTGCAGGTACAGATACTGCACGGCCGTGGAGGGTTGCCCATAGCGCACGGACGTGAGTAGTGGCGCGGGCGTGGGGGATGCGTCGGCGGGCGAAGACACGGCGGGAGCAGCCGTGGGCAGAGTATTGCAGGCGGCCAGTAGGCCAGCCAGCCCCATGGCCCGTAGCAGCTGCGCAGGCGCGGCGCCCCCGCGGCGCCCCCAAGAGCGCCTTGGTAGGTGTTCGTCGACATGCGACGCGGTCATCCGCGGTTCGTGCCTCTCCTGCAGGGGTATCCCCGACCTTACCATGCTGGTCGCCTGGTCGCCAGCGCGCGGCACGGCCGGGATGCCGGCGGCGCTAGGCGGGTAGCGGCCCGGTGGCGAGCAGGCCGGGCAGCTCGGCGAGCGTCTGGATGGTGGGGGCGTAGGGCACGCGGCCGTGCCCCTTGCGGTCGATCAGCACGGCGGGGATGCCGACCGCGCGCGCGCCGGCGATGTCCTCCACGTAGTTGTCGCCCACGTGCAGCGCCGCGTACGCCGGCACCCCGGCCAGCGCCAGCGCCCGTTCGAACATGCGCCGGTGGGGCTTGACGACGCCCTCGCACTCGGACACGACCAGGAAATCGAAATACTCGCGGATGCCGAGGCGCTCGCACAGAGCGGGCAGCCGCGGCTCCCAGTTGGAGATGATGGCTAGCCGGTAGCCGGCAGCGCGCAGTGTGGCCAAGGCGGCCAGCACCTCCGGATACAGGGGGAACAGCTCGCCGCCGATCCAGGCCTCCTGGATCGCCGCCTGGACTGCACTGGCCTGCTCAGGAGCCACGCCCACGTAGGCGAGCAGGCGTCTTACCAAAGTCTCGCGCCGGTGTTGGGCCAACTCCGCCGAGATACGATGGTCGGCGGTGCGGGGCGAGGGGAGCGCGGCGTCCAACTCGCGATGCAGCCCGCGCAAGGCCAGCTCCAGCGCGGCCGCGTCGATCGTGTAGCCGAAGCGGGCCAGCACGGCCTGATACACTGGGCCCGGGCCATTCACGCGGACGAGCGTCTCGCCAACATCGAGAAACACGTACCGTGGGCGCGTGGTGTCCCTCCCCTGCCCCGATAGAGCCGGGCTAGTCGTCGAGGCTCACGCTGTCGCGGCGGCGCGGCACCCCGTTCAGGTACGCTTGGTCCAGCGGCACGATGCGGAACAGCACCCAGATATCCTCGGCCGTGTGCGGGCGCAGGGCGGCGGTGATCTCCTCGGCCAGGCGCTGCGCGTAGCGGTAACGCTGCTCCTCGCTGCTCAGCTCCACCCACACCTCGACGCCCGCGTAGTCGCCCTCGTACAGCCAGCGGCGCACGATCACGTCACGCGGCGCGATGCGCAGCACGCTGGCTACCCGCTCGCGCACCGCCTCGCGCGCGGCGGCGAACACCTCGGCGGGCCCGTCGTATTCGACGAACAGCATCAGCGCTCGGCCTCCCCCAGCCGCTCCTTGAGCCGGTCGATCGCGGCGATCTCGCTGGGATCGACCCCGTTGAGCAGGGCTAGATAGTAACTGACCCAGTCGCCGTAGGCCACGGCGGTCAGCAGCTGCGCCAGCGGCCCGTCGCCCCAGGCGACCACCGTCGTGTACGGCACGCCCGCCCGCTCCAGCAGCTCGGCGGTGACCTCCGCGCGCAGCGTCAAGCGGGGGGGCAGCAGCGCCGAGTGCAGTTGCACCACGTGGACGGCCGCCGTGGCCGCCGGCGGGCAGCGGTAGCCCACCACCGCGTTGTGGTCCAGCTCCGGCAGCTCCTCGAAGAACGCCCAGTTCTTGGCGTTCTCGTTGAGCTGGCTCTTCCAGCGCCGGGCCGCCGGGGCGAGAAACCCACCGCCGTACACCACCGCCGCACGGCCATGCAATGCCTGCGCGAGCTGCTTGGCCCCGTTGGCCGCGGTCGGGGTGCGGGGGCCGAGCTGCGCGGCCGCCTCGTGCAGCGCCGCCGTGGCCGCGGCGAGCGCCGCCGTCTGATCGGGCAGATAGCCCAGCCGCGCCAGCAGGCTCAGCACGAGCCCCAGCGAGTAGCCGAGCGCCGCGCGCGGCTGGCCCGCGTAGGCGAAGCGCAGCACGGGCCGCCCCGCCTCGCTCAGCAGGTCGGCCAGCGGGCCGCCGGTGGTGATCCCCACCACGGGCGCGCCGATGGCCAACGCGCGCCGCGCGCTGCTCAGCGTCTCCTCGGTGGCGCCCGAGTAGCTCGACGCGATCACCAGCGTGCGGGCGTTCACCCACCCCGGCAGGCCGTAGTCGCGCCAGACCACCAGCGGGACCGCCAGCGTGTCGCTCGCCAGGGCACGCACCAGGTCGGCACCGATCGCCGAGCCGCCCATGCCAGCCACCACGATCGCCGCCGCCTGCCGGTACAGCGCTGGCGCGTCGAGCGCCGCCGCGAGCCGCTGCGCCTCGGCGAGCTGGGCGGGCAGTGCCTCCAGGTGCCCGAGCATGCCGGCGCGATCGACCGCCGGGAACGTCTCGGGCCGGTCCAGCTCGACCGCGCCGCTCACCGCACCGCCCCCTCTCACACCCCGGCCAGCTGGTGGCCGTAGTCGAGAATCTGGCGCACGCGCTCGGGCCGCGTCGTCTCGGTGTAGATGCGCAGCAGCGGCTCGGTGCCCGAGAAGCGGATCAGCAGCCAGCTGCCATCCTCGAGGTAGAACTTGCGGCCTTCGAGGTCGTCGGTGCGCACCACTGCCAGCCCGGCGATCTCGCGCGGGGCGGCGCTCATCACGCGCTCGATGATCGCCGCGCGCTGGTCGGCGGGGAAGTGCACATCGTCGCGGCTGTAGTACGACTCGCCGGCGAGCTCGTGGAGGGAGCGCACGATCTCCGACAGCGGGCGGCCCAGCTGCACGCGCAGGTCGAGCAGGTACAGCCCCGCGAGGATCGCGTCGCGCTCGGGGATGTGGCCTTGGAAGCCGTAGCCACCGCTCTCCTCGCCGCCCAGGATGGCGCCAGTCTCCAGCATCTTCGGCCCGACGTACTTGAAGCCCACCGGGGTCTCGTACACCGGCACGCCGTACCGCTGGCCGAGTCGGTCGGCCATCGAGGTGCTGGTCAGCGAGCGCACCGCCGGCCCGCGCAGGCCACGCACCTCCAGCAGGTAGTAGAACAGCAGCGCGTAGACCTGGAGCTGGTTCACGAACGTCCCGCGCTCGTCGACCAGCCCGATGCGGTCGGCGTCGCCGTCGGTGGCCAGGCCGACATCGGCGCCCTCGCGCGGCACCGCGGCGAGCAGCGCGTCGATGTTCGGCGGGATCGGCTCCGGCGCGTGGATGCCCGGAAACGCCGGGTTGATCTCGCCGCGCAGGGTACGCACGCCATCGCCCAGCAGCTCGCCGAAGTAGCCCATGCCGGCGCCGTACAGCGCATCGTGCACCACGCGCAGCCGGCTAGCGCGCAGCCGCTCCAGGTCTACCAGCCGGGCCAGCTGGGCGAAGTAGGGCGCGCGGGCGTCGATCAGCTCCACGCGGCCCTGGCGCTGGGCCTCGGCGAGCGGTAAGCGCTCTACGTGCCCCGCTGCCTGGTGGGCCGCGATCCGCTCCTCGAGCCGCGCGACGACCTCCGGGGAGGCCGAGCCGGCGTACTCCGGCTTGTACTTGAAACCGTTGTAGCTCGCGGGGTTGTGGCTAGAGGTGATCACCACCCCGCCGCCCGCATGGCGGTCGAGCACCGAGTACGACACGACGGGGGTCGGCTCGGGCCGGTTGCAAAGGTACACGTGGATGTCGTTGGCGGCCGCGACTTCGGCGACCGCCGCGGCGAAGCGGTCCGAGCCGAAGCGCGTGTCGTAGCCCACCACCAGCCCGTGGCGCGCCTGGCCGGTGCTGTGCAGGTAGTCGGCCACCGCCTGCGCGCAGTAGCGCACGTTCTCGAACGTGTAGTCCTCGGCGATGATCGCGCGCCAGCCGTCCGTGCCGAACTTGATAGGTGTGGGCATACCGCCTCCGCAAGGGGTGGGTGCAGCCGCGCCGCACCCGCTCCATGATACCGGATCGCCTACGCGGGCCCGCAGCGGGCAGACAGAGCGCCCACCCGGGCACGCCGGGTGGGCCCTGGGCCGTGGGCCGCGCGGCCTAGAGGCCGGCGTCGCGGCGCAGGATCTCCGCCTTGCTCGTCTCCTCCCACGGCGCGTCGATGTCGAGGCGCCCAAAATGGCCGTAGGCCGCCGTGGGCCGGTAGATCGGCCGGCGCAGCCGCAGGTCGCGGATGATCGCGCCCGGGCGCAGGTCGAAGTGCTTGGCGATCAGCTCGCTGATCACCGCCTCGTCGACCTTCGCGGTGCCGAACGTCTCGATGTTCACGCTGAGCGGCTTGGCCACGCCGATGGCGTAGGCGATCTGCACCTCGAAGCGGTCGGCCAGCCCGGCGGCGACCACGTTCTTGGCCACCCAGCGGGCGGCGTAGGCGGCCGAGCGATCGACCTTGGTGGGGTCCTTGCCGCTGAAGGCGCCGCCGCCGTGCCGCGCCATGCCGCCGTAGGTGTCCACGATGATCTTGCGGCCGGTGAGGCCGGCGTCGCCCATCGGCCCGCCGATCACGAAGCGGCCCGTCGGGTTGATGTAGTACTTGGTGTGCCGGTCGAGGTACTCGGGCGGGATCACCGCGGCGATGACGTGCTCGCGCACGTCGCGCTGGATCTGCTCCCAGCTCACGTCGGGGTCGTGCTGCGTGGAGATGACCACCGCCTCGACCCGCTTGGGGCGGCCGTAGGCGTACTCGATCGTCACCTGGCTCTTGCCGTCGGGGCGCAGGTAGGGCAGCTCGCCCGACTTGCGCACCTGGGCCAGCCGGCGGCAGAGGCGGTGGGCCAGCGCGATCGGCAGCGGCATCAGCTCCGGGGTCTCGTTGCAGGCGAAGCCGATCATCATGCCCTGGTCGCCCGCGCCGACCTGGAGCTCGGGGTCGTCGTCCAGCTCGCCGAGCCGGTACTCCAGCGCGGCGTTCACGCCCTGGGCGATGTCGGGCGACTGCTCCTTGATCGCCACCAGCACGCCGCAGGTCTGGTAGTCGAAGCCGTAGCTGGCGTCGGTATAGCCGATGTCGCGCACGACCTCGCGCACCAGCTTCTGCATGTCGATGTACGTCTTGGTAGTGATCTCGCCGCCCACCAGCACGGTGCCCGTGGTGGCGTAGCACTCTGCCGCGCAGCGCCCCTGGGGGTCCTCCCGCAGGATCGCGTCCAGGATGGCGTCGCTGATCTGGTCGCAGATCTTGTCGGGGTGGCCCTCGGTCACGGACTCGGAGGTGAAGAACAGCTGCGGCGATCGCATGAAACTGATGGACATACCTCTCCCCCCGCGGATGAGCCGCGCTCATCCGGAATTGTCAGCGCTCCGCGGCGCTACGTGCCCTCGTCCCAGGTCTCCAGGTACTTGGCCTGCTCGGGCGTCAGCGTGTCGATCTGCACGCCGAGCGAGGCCAGCTTGAGCCGCGCGATCTCGCGGTCGATCTCCGCCGGCACCGGGTACACCTTCCGCTCCAACTCCCGGTGGTGGCGCAGCATGTACTCGCTAGCTAGCGCCTGGTTGGCGAAGCTCATGTCCATCACCGCGGCGGGGTGCCCCTCGGCCGCGGCGAGGTTGATCAGCCGGCCCTCGCCCAAGAGATACACGCGGTGGCCGTCGGGGTAGGTGTACTCGTCCACGAAGGGGCGCACGCGCCGCTTGCTGCGCGCGTCGCGCTCCAGCGCGGGGATGTCGATCTCGGCGTTGAAGTGGCCGGCATTGGCCACGATCGCGCCGTCCTTCATCGCCGCGAGGTGTTCGGCGGCAATGACGTGCTTGTTGCCCGTGACGGTGATGAACAGGTCGCCCTCGCGCGCCGCCTGGGCGATGGGCAGCACGCGGTGGCCGTCCATCAGCGCCTCCAGCGCGCGCAGCGGGTCGACCTCGGTGACGATCACATTGGCGCCGTGGCCCTTGGCGCGCATGGCCACGCCCTTGCCGCACCAGCCGTAGCCGCACACCACCACGGTGCGGCCCGCCAGCAGCACGTTGGTGGCCCGCAGGATGCCGTCCAGCGTGCTCTGGCCGGTGCCGTAGCGGTTGTCGAACATGTGCTTGGTGTAGGCTTCGTTGACGGCGACGATCGGGTAGCGCAGCACGCCGTCCTCGGCCATGGCCCGCAGGCGGATCACCCCGGTGGTGGTCTCTTCCGTGCCACCGAGCACCTCGCCCAGCAGGTCTTGGCGCTGCGTGTGCAGGGTGGTGACCAGGTCGGCGCCGTCGTCCATCGTCAGCTGCGGGCGCCGGTCGAGCACCGCGGCCAGGTGGGCGTAGTACGTTCGCTCGTCCTCGCCCTTGATGGCGAACACGGGGATGCCGTAGTCGACCACCAGCGAGGCGGCCACGTCGTCCTGCGTGCTGAGCGGGTTCGAGGCGCACAGCGCGACCTCCGCGCCGCCCGCCTGCAGGGTGATGGCCAGATTGGCGGTCTCCGAGGTGACGTGCAGACAGGCGGCCAGGCGCACGCCCCGCAGGGGCTGCTCGCGCGCGAACCGCTCGCGCACCAGCCGCAACACCGGCATCTGCGCCTCGGCCCACTCGATGCGCAGCTTGCCCGCCGGCGCCAGGGACAGGTCCTTGACGTCGTGGTCGCGTGTGGTGGTTTGGGACACCCTTTCCTCCTCGCTCTCGACGCCCGCCGCAGTGGCGTCGCTTCAGAACGCCTCGCCGAACGCCTCGCGGTAGCGCGCGGCGAATTCCTCGCGCGTGTAGCGGTGCTCCTGGGTGCCGTAGCGCTCGACGGCGAAGGTCGCCGCCAGGCTGGCGACGCGCCCGTAGCGCGGGGCCGGCTCGTCCCGCAGCAGGCCGCGCAGCACCCCCGCGCGGTAGGCGTCGCCGGCCCCGGTCGGGTCGACCACCTGCCGCGGCGGCGCCACGGGGATCTCCCAGCGCGCGCCGCGCTCGTAGATCACCGAGCCCTGCTCGCCCCGCGTGACAATGACCACGTCGGCCAGCTCCAGCAGCGCCTCGGGGGAGTAACCGGTCTTCTCGGCGATCAGCGCCATCTCGTAGTCGTTGCCGATCACGCACCGCGCGCCGCGCATGCAGGCGACCAACTGCTCGCCCGACAACACGGGCAACGCCTGGCCCGGGTCGAACACATACGGGAGCCCCTGGGCGTGGCACTCAGCCGGGTAGCGCACCATCGCCTCCGGGGCGTTGGGCGCCACGATCACCAGCTCGGGCCGCTCCGCGACGCGCGCCAGCGACAGCTCGCCGGCCCGCCGCATGGCGCCCGGGTAAAAGCCGGTGATCTGGTTGTCGGCGCGATCGGTGGTGATGAACGCCAGCGCCGTGTAGTCGTCCGCCACCTCGTGGATCAGCGAGGTGTCCACCCCGCTGGCCTCCAGGTGCTGGCGGTAATCGCCGAAGTCCTGGCCGACCGTGGCCAGCACGCGCGGCCGCTCGCCCAACAGCGCCAGATTGTAGGCGATGTTGCCCGCGGTGCCACCGCGCATCTTGCGCAGCGTCTCCACCAGGAAGCTGACGCTCAGCATGTGGACCTTGTCGGGCAGGATGTGGTCCTTGAAGTAGCCCGGGAAATCCATGATGTAGTCGAAAGCGATCGACCCGGTGACTACGATGCTCACAGCGTCCCCCTGCGCGATGGGATGCGGGGCGCGCGGCTCACAGCTGGGCTCCCTGCAGCGCTTGCTGGCAGCGGCAGCCCGGCTCGGTGGGGATGCGGGGGATCAACGCGTGCAGCAGCTCGCGCAGGCGCGCGTTGTTGGCGTGGAACACGCGCACCACTTCGTCCGCGGTTACCGCCGCGATGTGGCCCTCTACGCCCACGTCGTAGTCGGTAATCAGGGAGATGTTCACGTAGCACATCTCCAGCTCGCGCGCCAGCACGCACTCGGGGTACTGGGTCATATTGATCACCTCCCAGCCCTGGCCGGCGAACCAGCGGCTCTCGGCGCGCGTGCTGAATCGCGGCCCCTGGATGACGACCACCGTGCCGCGCTCGTGGACGGGGATGCCCAGCTCGCGGGCTACCTGCGCGGCGAGCGGGCGCAGCTCGGGGCAGTAGGGGTCGGCGGTGCTGATATGAGTGGCGATCGGCCCGTTGTAAAAGGTGTCGGCGCGGCCGCGCGTGCGATCGACGAACTGGTCGCAGATCACGAAGTCGCCGGGCCGCACGTGGGGCTGCAGGCTGCCAGCGGCGCAGGGCCCGATGATACGCCGCACGCCGAGCTGTTTCATGGCCCACAGGTTGGCGCGGTAGTTCACCATGTGGGCCGGCCATTCGTGCTGGGCGCCGTGGCGCGGCAGGAACGCCACGCAGCGGCCGCCGATCTCGCCCAGGTGCACGACATCGCTCGGGGGGCCGAACGGCGTGTCGACCTTGCGCTCCTCGCGGTGCTCTAGCAGGCTGTAGAAGCCCGAGCCGCCGAACACGCCGATCTCGGCCAACTGCTCGCTCATCTCGCTCTCGCTCCTCACACGGGCATCTCCGCGCCCGCGGCAGCGGCCGCCGCTCGCAGGGCCTCCTCGTAGGGCGGGCGCAGGACACCGCACTCGGTGATGATCGCCGTGACGTAGCGCGCGGGGGTCACGTCGAACGCCGGATTCGCCGCCGCCACGCCCTCGGGGGCGATGCGCTGGCCGGCCAGGTGCGTCACCTCGCTCGGCGCCCGCTCCTCGATGGGGATCGCCGTTCCGTCCGGGAGGCTGAGATCGACGGTGGACAGCGGCGCCGCGACGTAGAAGGGGATGCCGTGAGCGTGGGCCAACACGGCCACGCTGTAGGTGCCGATCTTGTTGGCCACGTCGCCGTTGGCCGCGATGCGATCGGCCCCCACGACCACGAGGTCCACCTCTCCCCGCGCCATGAAGTAGCCGGCCATGTTGTCGGTGATCAGCGTCAGGGGGATGCCATCAGCTTGCAGCTCCCAGGCCGTCAGCCGCGCGCCCTGCAGGAACGGCCGCGTCTCGTCCACCCACACGTGCACCCGCTTGCCGGCCTCGACCGCGGCGCGGATCACTCCCAGCGCGGTCCCATAGCCGCCGGTGGCCAGCGCCCCGGCATTGCAGTGGGTGAGCACCCGCGCCCCG
>DATGKN010000122.1:0-129709 GCA_035294645.1 Chloroflexota bacterium | reverse complement strand
TAGGTCTCGTCGACCTGCTCCACCTCGGCGGTGTATTCCATCACGTTGTCCTCGCGGTCGAGGAAGTAGGCGAACAGGTTGTTGCCCGGCCCATGGCGCCCGGGCCCCCACACGCGCGGTACACCGTGCTCGCCGAGGTGGTACATCCCCTTGCAGATCTCGAACCAGTCGCGCACCTCCCAGGCCACGTGATGCAGCTTCGTCTGCTCGCCGGGCACGAACGCCAGGGAGTGGTGGTCCGAGTTGCAGTTCATGAAGCGGAAGCCGATCGCGTTGCGGTCGATGATCCGAAAGCCGAGCACATCGCGGTAGAACTGCGCCTCGGCCTCCGGATCGGGTACGTTGATGACGATGTGGGAGATCTTGGTCGGCTTCACCGCCCGAGGCCCGTAGTCGTCCGCCACGCGCTCGGGGGCGGTGAACAGCTCGACGACCAGGCCCGCGGGATCGCGGAACCGCAGCGCGTAGCCGCGGCCGGGCTCGCTGGCCGGCCCGGGCGGTTGGAGGATCTCCACCCCGCGGCGCGCCAGCTCCTCGGCCGCGCGCTCCAGGTCGGCGCGATCGCGCACCTCGAGGCCCATGTGCTCGAGGGCGTTCACATCGCGGTCGGCTTCATAGAGCGCCAGGGCGTGGTGGGTGGGCTCCTCGGCGCGCAGGTACAGCCGCCCCTTGCCCTCCTCGGTGATGCCCAGTCCCCATAGCTCGGTGTAGAACGCCGCGTGCTCCGATAGATTGCGCACCTTCAGGCCGACATGGCCCACGCGGGTGACCTTGGCAGGCGCTGGCATACGGTCTTCTCCTCTGCTGCCGCAACAGTTCCCCGTTCGCAGCCGCGCTCCGGCGCTACCGCGCCGGCTCCTCAAGGTTACGCTGCCGCGCGCCGCACCTCACGCGGGCGCGGTCAACAGGAAGTCGCGTACCAGCCGGTTGAACTCGTCGGGCCGCTCCTGGTTGGCGGCGTGCCCCGCGCCCTCGATGAGCGCCAGCCGCGCCCCGGGAATGCCCGCCGCGAGCCGCTCCGACTCCGCGCGCGGCAGGACGCGATCCGCGCTGCCCCAGATCACCAGGGTGGGCGCGGTGATCGTCGGGAGCACGTGGCGGTAGTCGGCCTCGGCCAGCGCGATCGCCGCCTGCCGGTATCCCTGCGGGTGCAGCGCGGCCATGATCGCCGCGACCTCGTCGTGCAGCGTCGCGGGCGCCTGGGGCGAGAGCAGCTCGGCGGCCCGCTCGCGCGCGAACTGGGCCAGGTTGCCGCTGGCCACGGCCGCTAGCCGGCGCTCCAGCCGCGCCTGGCGCTCCGCGGGCGGCAGCGTGCCCCCGCCGCAGTAGGTGTCGGCCAGCACCAGGCGATCCAGCCGTTGCGGATAGCGGTCAGCGAACGCCAGCGCGATGACCCCGCCCATGGACAGCCCGACCACGTGGGCGCGCGACGCGCCGAGGTGGTCGAGCAGCGCGGCCAGGTCGTCCGCGTAGTCCGCGATCGCCCAGCCCGCGGGCGGGTCGGACGAGTCGCCGTAGCCACGGGCGTCCCAGGCCACCACGGTGAAGGCGTCGGCCAGCCCCGTCAGCTGGTGACGCCACGAGCGGGAACTGCCGCCGATCCCGTGCAGTAGCACCACCAGTGGCCCCTGGCCCGCCTGCTCATAGGCGAGGTGGCCATCGCGCACGAGGGCCGTGGGCATCGCCACGCCCCCCACCTACGGGGTCGCCGGCTCGACGGGCGCCGGCGCGACCGTCGGCACCCCATCCGCGGCCGCCCGCGCGGCCGCCTGGGCATACACCGCGCGCTGGCGCTGCAGCTCCTGCTGCAGGAAGCGACGCATGCGCACCACGCCCACGTCGGCCTGCACCAGCTTCTCGTGCAGGCGCGACTCGATGCCGCGCTGCGCCTCCAACGCCACGCGGTCCTGCTCCAGCACCCGCCAGTGGTTGTACTCCAGGAACGCTTTGTACAGCGTGCGCCACAGGGTGCGCTTCCACCCCTGCACCTTGCGCCAGCGGAAGAAGTACACGCGGGTGCGGTGCTCGTCGAGCGGCGTCACGAAGCCGACGATACGCAGGGCGGGGCCGGGCCCGGCCGACTTGGGATACGGGATGTCCAGCCGGCACCACAGCGTGCCCGTGTTATGGATCTCGACCCAGTCGAAGTTCACCCCGCGCTGGCCCTCGCGCTCGACGACGAACCCGTCGGGCAGCTCGCGCACGCGCATGCGGTCGGTGCGCGCGCCGCGGCTGAGCGTGTAGCTCTTGGCGTGCAGGAACACGCCGTGCATGGGGTCGGAGAGGTTGTCGTACACGCGCAGCCAGTTGGTGCGCCAGATGGCGGTCTGCAGGAACCCGGTCCAGTATGGGCTCTCCAGCTCCTCGGCCACCTCCAGCGGCGGCGGTGGGAAGAGGTCGACGTCGCCGATGTAGCCCCAGACCAGCCCGACCCGCTCCTGGGCCGGGTAGGTGGGCACGCGGAACCGCTTGGTAGCCTCGCAGGCGCCGCCCTCCGACGGGATCGCGATGCACTGGCCCTCGGTGTTGAACTGGAAGTGGTGATAGGGGCAGGTGAGCGCGCCGTTGACCACCGCGCCCAGCGACAGTTTGGTGTCGCGGTGCGGGCAGCGATCGACCATCACGTGCGGGCGCCCCTCGTCGTCGCGCCACAACACCAGCTCCTCGCCCAGTGCCCTCACCCCGCGCGGCCGGTCCGTGAGTTCCGCGGAGGTCGCCAGCGGGTACCAGAGGTTGCGCAAGCCGAGCTTGAGAGGCTCCTCACGGTTCACTGGCGGTGTGGCCATAGCCGTTTCTCCTCGCTCGTCAGTCCGCGACGCGGCGCGCCGACACATCGGCCGGGGGGAAGCGCGTTGCACCCCACCCGTGGGGTAGTTATATCGCTTGCTAGGTTATAGCGCACCGCGCTCCCGTGACGCGCAGGCCGCGCCACCGCCTATACTGGCGGCGTGCTGGCGGCACGGTTCTTGCACTCCGCGGCCCCTTGCGGGAGTGTATGGGGTGGGTAGCCGGGGCGTGTCGGAGTCGTCCCGCCTCCGTGCGCGGTGGCGGGGCCTGCCGCGGGGGTGAGCGCCGGCGCGCTGGCCCCGGCAAGATCGAGCGGGTGAGCATACGGTTCAGCGGGCGGTGGCGCGAGCGTGGACTCCCCGCCCTAGCGGCGGGCACGGTTTCCAGTGGTTTCTCGGGGGGTACTGCGCGCTCGCCGGCGCGTTGGCCATGCTGGTTCCGCAAAGCCTCGCGCCGGCGCAGCTAGATGGGCTGCCGCTTTCCCTTGGCCTGGGGGGCGTGCTCCTGCTGGCGGCCGGGGCTAGCCTGCTCGCCGTTGCGGCGTGGCGGCCTCGCGCGCTCTACGCGCTGCTAGCGCACCTGTTGGCCGCTGCCTTGTTGGGAGGGATGGCCGTCGGTGCGGCGGGGGCTGGTGAGCGTCTCGGCGCGCTGGGCTATGCGAGCCTCGCCGCGATGCTGCTGATCATGGCGCTTCCCTCGCGCTGGTCCGTGCGGCTGGAGCGCTATGGCGAGCCGTTCTCCTTGGCTCTGGCCGTGGCGCTGTTGGCGGGTGGGGGCATGCTCCTCGTGGGCGCGTATCGCTCCGCGCCAGGGCCAGTGTCGGCACTGGTGGGCGTCGGGTGGCTGGCGGGCGGGGCGAGCGTGCTGGCCGCGCAGCGGGCAGGCTCACTCGTCGGGATAGGCCTGGCCCACGCCCTGGCGGGTAGCGTCTGGCTGGCCGCGTTCGCGCTGCTGGCGCCGCAGGGGCTGGCGGGGCTGGTGCTGTACGGTGGCTGGGGGGGGGTCTTGTTGCTCCGGCCGTGGTTCGGGCAGGTGGCAGCGTGGCGCGCGCAGCAGCGGCAGCTCGCCGTGCAGCTCCGTCAGCAGCGCGACTTTACCGCGGCGGTCGCCGATAGCCTGGCCGAGGGCGTCTGTGTGGCCGACCGCCAAGGGCGCATCACTTTTGCCAACGCGGCCGCGGGACGGCTGTTGGGGCGGCCGCCGGCCACGTTGGTGGGCGAGGACCTCCATCGGGTGCTGCACGGTGCTGACCACGCGGCCTGCACGCTGCAGCGGCTGCTCGCCGCACCCGAGGCCCCGCGGCAGGGCGAGGACACGTTCTGCCACGTGGATGGCCACCGGTTCGTGGTCGGTTACACAGCGACGCCGATCCGCAGCGACAGCGAGGTCGCTGGGCTGGTGCTCGCCTTCAGCGACATCACCGCGCGCAAACGCGTCGAGGCGGAGCTCCAAGCGAGCGAGCAGCGGCTGCAGCTCGCCCTGGCCGCCGGGCGCATGGGCACCTGGGAGTGGGACGTGCAGGCCGAGCGCGTGCACTGGTCGCCGTCGCTGGAGACGATTCATGGCCTGCCCCCCGGCGCGTTCGCGGGCACCGTCGCGGCCTTCCTAGAGCACGTGCACCCCGACGATCGGCCGCGGCTGGAGCAGGCGATCACCGCGATCCTGCGCGAGGGCAGCCTGTACCACGTCGAGTACCGCGCGGTGCAGCCGGGGGGGCGCATCGTGTGGCTGGAAGGCCGCGGGCAAATGTTGCGTGACGCGACTGGGCGCCCGCTGCGCTTGGTCGGCGTGGCGACCGACATCACCGAGCGCAAGCAGACCGAAGAGGCGCTGAGCCTGCTGGCCCGCAGCAGCGCGCTGCTCACGGCCTCGCTCGATTACGAGACCACGCTGGCGCGCGTGGCGCGCACCGCGGTGCCCGACCTGGCGGATGTGTGCATCGTCGACCTGCTGGAGGCCGATGGGCGCATCCGGCGGGTGGCGGTGGCTCATGCCGATCCGGCCCAGGAGGAGGTGGCGCGCACGCTGCAGCGCCGCTGGCCGCCGCGCCCCGATGGGCCCAATTCAGTCGCGCGCACGCTGCGCACGGGCGAGTCCGAGCTAACCCCCGAGGTGGACGACGGGCGGCTGCAGGCCATTGCCCAGAGTCCCGAGCACCTGGCGGTGCTGCGCGCGCTGGGGCCGCGCTCGGCGATGAACGTGCCGCTGTTGGCTCGCGGGCGCATCCTGGGCGCGCTCACCTTCCTCAGCACGACCTCGGGGCGCCGCTTCGGGCCGGCCGAGTTGCGGCTCGCCGAGGACATCGCGCGGCGGGCGGCGCTGGCGGTGGATAATGCCCGCCTGTACCGCGAGGCGCGCGAGGCGATTCGCCTGCGCGACGAGTTCCTCGCCTTGGCCGCCCACGAGCTGAAGACACCTATCACCAGCCTGCGGGGCTTCGCCCAGCTCAAGCGCCGGCAGCTGGAGCGAGCTGGCGACTTGCCCCCTGGGGAGCTGCAGCGCGCGCTGGAGGTAATCGACCAGCAGGCGGACCGGCTCGCCCGTCTCGTCGACCGGCTACTCGATATCTCGCGGCTCGATGCGGGCCAGCTCCAGCTCGACCCGCAGCCGAGCGACCTGGTGCCCGTCGTGCGGCGGCGCATCGCCGCTGCCCAGGCCACCACACGCCAGCACCTGCTCGTGTACGACGGCCCGGAGCAGTTGTGGGTGGTGGTGGATCCCGCCCGCATCGAGCAGGTGGTGGCCAACGTGCTCGACAACGCCATTCAGTACAGCCCTGCTGGCGGCACCATCGTGGTGGCGCTGGCGCTTCAGGGCGAGACGGTGTCCCTGCAGATCACCGACCCGGGGATCGGCATCTTGCCCGCCGAGCGCGAGCGGGTGTTCGAGCGGTTCTACCGCGGCGCCGACGTAGGCCCGCTGGCCGGGCTCGGGCTCGGGCTACACCTGGTGCGGCAGCTAGTGGAGCTGCACGGCGGGACGATCGCCATCGATACCCCGCCGCAGGGCGGAACACGGATCACCATCACGCTGCCGGCGCACCAGCGCCGCCCGCTGGCGCCCAGTGGCCAGCGCCGGGAATGAGCTGCGGGCCCCTCATCCCACTAGCGCGGCGATGCGGCTGAGCAGCTCGTCGACATCGAACGGCTTGGCAAGGATATCCGTGGCGGCGGCACGCTCGGCCTCATCGAGCAAGCTGGTATAGGCCGAGAGGATCAGCACGGGCGTCGCCCGGGTGCGGGGGTCTTGCCGCAGGGCTTGGAGTACCGCGCGGCCGTCCAGCCCCGGCAGCCGCAGGTCGAGCGTGATGGCCTGGGGATCGAGTTCGCGCGCCAGCGCCAGGCCGGTGGCGCCGTCGGCGGCCGTCACCACCTGGTAGCCGTGCCCCTCCAGCAGGAGGGCAAGAATGCGGCGGATCGGCTCGCTATCTTCGATCACGAGAATGGTGCGTGCACCCGCCGGCGTGGCCACGCCGGCGCCCGCTGTGTGGCTCGCTCGGGGTCGCAGCACGGGCTCTCCTTCCCACGCATCGGCGCGTGATCGGCGGAGCGGCTGCGCCCTGGGGCGCACAATCTCAGCGATCCATGCTGCGGGCCGCAGCGCGCTCCCGAGCTTCAGTGTGGGCCGTGGGAGATCACGGCGGAGTTGCACGGCGCGCGTGCAGCGTCACAGCCCTGCCACGGTCGGGGCGAGCTAGCGGCGGGGCGGTGGGGGCTTGCGTGGAACCTCGGTCTGCCAGGGCGCTTGGGGGTTGGAGTCGGGGTTGAGGGCCGAGAACAGGAGGCTGCCGCCGCACTGCGGGCAATGGCGGCTGCGCACCGCGTCGAGGCCCAAACTAGCGAACCTGGGATGGATGCGCACCTGGCCCTGGTAGCGAATCGCGATCACCCGCCCGCAGAGGAGACACTGCGCCTGGCCATCCCCCTTCATGCCGACCCTCCCCAATGCACGCCATCCGCGCTGGCCTGCCCGTATTATGGCGCCTCGCGCCGGACGGCGCCAGCAATCCCCGGCCGGGCGCCCGCTCACAGCCAGCCGCCGAGCACCAGCGCGATCAGCACCAGGTCGATCACCCAGTGCGCCACGACCGGCCCGGCCAGGTGGCCGCTGATCGCGCGCAGCCCTCCGAACAACACGCCGGCGAGGAACAGGGCCAGCAACCCGGCCGGATACGTGAGCGCTCGCGGCAACGCGGGCTGGAGCGTGACCCGCTCCAGCGTCCAGGCCCAAACCCCCAGGTGCCACGCGGCGAACAGCAGCGCCACCACGCCGATGCCCCGCACGCCACCGAGCTGACGTTGCCACAGCGCGTGCAGCACGCCGCGGAACCACACCTCCTCGCACAGCGCCGTGAGCAGCAGCAGGCGTGCGCCGAGTAGCAGCGCCGCCCCACTGCTGGCTGGGGCCGGATAGGCGGTGGCGCTCGTCCAATGGACGGCGCGGAACAGCGCGATCAGCGCGCCCACCAGGGCGGCCAGGCCGGCGGCCAGCCCCAGGCCGAGCGCGGCGCTCCGGCCCCAACCGCGCCGGCCGAGGCCGAGTGCCGCCCAGGAGCAGCCCGTGGCCCGTGCCCATAGCAGGGCACTCACCGCGAGCAGCGGGTGCCCGAGCGGCGGCAGCAGCGGGAGAGGCCAGGGGCCGGCGGCCGCGAGCGCGCTGAGGTTGCCGTAGAGCACCAGCACGGCACTGGCCACGAGCGTGTGCGCCCAACGAGCCGTCGGGGGCGGACCACGGCGCGCGGGGGACACCGGGCGGGCTCCTAACGGTGCTTGTGCCGCCTGTCGTGGCACCACTATACTTCAAGGCCGGCGGCGAGCACGGGCGCCCGTGCCCCACGCGCCTGCCCGAGCGCTCGACCGCCTAAGCGCGTCGATCGGTCCGCGCCGCGCCGGGCCGTGCTCACCACTGGCCAGCCGCCGCCTGGTGCCACGCGGCGGCGGGGAGGTCCCGTGCGACAACGCAACACACTCGCCCTGATCTTCATCGGGATCCTCGTCGCCCTGTGCGCGGCGACGCTGCTGGTCCACGACCTGCGCCTGTCCCTCGGCCCGCTCCAGTTCGAGCGCGAGGGCATGCGGCTCGGCCTGGATCTGCAGGGCGGCACGCGGCTGGTTCTGCAGGCGAACCTCAGCGGGGTGCCCGACAACGAGCGCGCCGATCGCATGCAGGGCGTGAAGAACGTCATCGAGCGGCGGATCAACGCCTTCGGCGTGGCGGAGCCGATCGTCCAGATTCTGGGGCAGGACCGGGTGCTGGTCGAGCTGGCCGGCATCCGCGACATCGAGCAGGCCAAGCAGCTGATCGGCAACACCGCACGGCTCGACTTCCGCGAGCAGGTCCAGAACCCCGACGGTACCACCGACTGGGTGGTAGCGCAAGCGCGCGACAGTAGCGGCGAGCTGCGCGAGCTGACCGGCCAGTACTTCAAGAAAGCCGAGGTCGGCTTCGAGCCGAACACCAACCGCCCGCTGATTCTGTTCGAGTTCAATGACGAGGGCGCCCGCATGTTCGCGGAGATCACCACGCGGCTGGTGGGCAAGCCGCTCGGCATCTTCTTGGACAACCAGCTGCTCACGGCGCCGGTGGTGCGCGAGCCGATCACGCAGGGGCGGGGGCAGATCACCGGCAACTTCACGCTCCAGGAGGCCCGCAACCTGGTGATCCAGCTCAACGCGGGCGCGCTGCCCGTGCCGGTCACGGTCATCGAGGAACGCACGGTCGACGCCACGCTGGGCAGCGATTCGGTGCGCAAGAGCATTGTGGCCGGGGCGATCGGGCTGGCGGCGGTGGCGGTGTTCATGATCGCCCTGTACCGGGTGCCCGGGGGCATGGCCGTGCTGGCGCTGGGCGTCTACGCCCTGCTCAGCCTGGCGATCTTCAAGCTGTGGCCCGTCACGCTCACCCTCGCCGGCATCGCTGGGTTCATCCTCTCGATCGGTATGGCCGTCGATGCCAATATCCTGGTGTTCGAGCGGCTGCGCGAGGAGTTGCGCCTGGGCAAGAGCGTGCGCTCGGCCATGGAGGCGGGGTTCGACCGCGCCTGGTCGTCGATCCGCGACTCGAACGTCAGCACGCTGATCACCTGCGCCATCCTGATCTGGTTCGGGTCCAACTTCGGGGCCAGCATCATCGTGGGCTTCGCCGTGACCCTGGCTATCGGCGTGCTGGTCAGCCTATTCAGTGCCATCTTCGTGACACGCACGTTCCTGCGCGCGCTCACGCGCCTGGAGGCGGCCAACCGGCCCGAGATGTTCGGGGTGCCTGCTACCGCCGTCCCCGCGGCCGCCGCGGGCAGCACCCCGGTGGCGGCCCCGGGGGTGGGGAGGTAGGCTGGTGATCGACTTCGTCCGCAAGCGCTACCTATTCTTCCTGATCTCAGCGCTGATCATCCTGCCCGGGGTGATCTCGTTGGTGCTGCCCGGCGGTATCCACCCGGGCATCGACTTCACCAGCGGCTCGATTCTCACTCTGCGCTTCCGCCAGCCGGTAGACACCGCCCAGGTGCGGCAGGCGTTCTCCGACCTGGGCCATCCGGAAGCCATCGTGCAGCGCTCGGAGGACGTGTTCGTGGTGCGCACGTTCCCGTTGGCTCCCGAGGAGCGCGATGCGGCGGGCAACGTGGTGCGCCCCTCCGAGCGACAGACTATCGAGCAGGAGCTCGGCGCGCGGCTGGGCGGGGTGGAGGTCCTGCAATTCGACTCGGTGTCGCCGATCGTGGCCACCGAGATCGTGCAGCGCTCGGTCCTGGCTGTCGCGGCGGCTTGCGTGGGGATCTTGCTGTACCTGAGCTGGGCGTTCCGCAAGGTGCGCAGCCCGTGGCGCTATGGCGCCTGCGCGGTGCTCGCGCTGATCCACGACACGCTGCTGCTGTTGGGGGTGTTCTCGATCCTGGGGCGTCTGTTCGGGATCGAGCTGGACGCGCTATTCATCACGGCCACGCTCACGGTGATCGGCTTCAGCGTGCACGACACGATCGTGGTGTTCGACCGCATCCGCGAGAACGTGCACCGCTACGTGGGCGAACCGTTCGAGACGGTGGTCAACCACAGCCTCACGCAGACCATCGGGCGCTCGCTGAACACCTCGTTGACCACCATGCTGGTGCTGATCGCGCTGCTGCTGTTCGGCGGGGTGACGATCCGCTCCTTTGTGTTGGCGCTGCTGGTGGGGATCGCGGCGGGCACCTACTCGTCGATCTTCAACGCCAGCATGCTACTGGTCGTGTGGGAGAACGGCGAGCTGGGCCGCCTCTTTGGCCGCCGGCCGAAGGCGCACGAGGCGCCAGCCACTGCCTGAGATCCCGCTCCTGCCAGCAGCCCCCGGTTGCTCTGGACACCGCCTGGCCTAGGGCGGGCGGTGGGGTATGGGACACGCTACCGCCCCGGGCGGCCTGCTGGCTGTAGCGAGCGGGCCGCCTAGCGTTGTTGGTATAGTATAGGCCCCAGCCGCCGGCACGACTGGGGCCCCCTCCCAACGAGGTGCGGCAGGCCCAGCCGGCCTGCCGCACCTCCGCTCGCCCCCTCCGCCTTGTCAAACGGACCGGGCCGCCCAACGTTACACTCGCTGTGACGGGGCTGTGACGAGCCGCTCGCGTCTCTCGAGTGGCCAGTGAGGTGCGATCGCCAGTCGCGCGGGGCGCTGGCCACGGGGGGCTGCAAAGGGGAACGTAAAAGCGGCCGTGCACCCGTTGTCGACCCGGCCGCCGGACGCGCCCCTGGCCACTCGGCTCAGGACCCGCTCCCCCGAGGCACCCGACGCGATCCGCTTACCGTTGCTGTGTTCCCACCCTGGCGGGGTTCACGGGGCGTCGCCGCTCGGGACGTGTCCCTCAACACCGTGCGACCAGGACTACGCCGGCTCCGCAGGCCTCGAACGGGAGTTCGACCCCGCATGCAGCGGCTTTCGGGTACAGGGAACCGCCAGCTCCCCGTCTAGCACGGCCGGCCGGAATTGTACCGCGCGCCCGGGCGCGGTAACAACTGCCCTCAGCCGGCCGTGCCGGGGGCTGGCGGGTCGACGAGCAGTGGCATGTCGGCGAGCAGCCGGTCGATCTCCTCCTCCGAGTCGTATAGCGTGCGCAGTTCGGCGCGTACCTCGGCCTCGGTCTGCAGCGGCACCAGGGCGCGATCGGTGCCCTCCTCGACCAGGTGCGCGGTGATCTCGAGCCGGATGCCGTTGGGGTCGAAGAAGTACAGCGACCACCAGCGCTGCTCGATCTCTAGCGGGCCGACGTATGGTACCCCGTGTCGTTCCAGCTGTGCGCGCGCCCGCGCCAGGTCGGCGAACGAGGCGAGAAACGCCACGTGCTGCATGGTGCCGGCGCGGTCGCGGTCGCCGCGCGGCGTGCCCGGCGGATACTCGAAAAACCCGAGCAGCCCCCCGCCCCCCATATCGAAGAAGTAGTGGCGCAGCGAGGGATGCGGCGGCGCCCCGGCCAGCCGCGCCTTCTCCAGGTCGGGGGGCGTGCGCGTCACGGCCACCAGGCGCATCTCCAGCACGCGCGTGTAGAAGTCGATAGTCTGGCGCATGTCGGTGGTGTTCAGCGCCAGGTGGTCGACGTTCTGCAGGCGCAGGCGTGGCGAGGGCACCAACCGCAGGCGCGCCTCGTCGACCGCCAGGCGTCGTACGGCGGTGGTGGGTACACGGGCTGGGGCATCCGGTGGGTGCAGGTCGAGCGCCATGGCAGCCCTCCTAGCGTAGCCCGAGGCGGGCGAGCGCCGCCTCGCTGAAGCTGGGATCGACGTAGCGCGTCAGGTCGAGCGGCGCGCTGTAGTTCGCCTCGCCGCGGGCGATGACGAAGCGCTGCAGCTCCTCGATGTCCGCCAGGTGCAGGTCGCCGCCCACGTCGTGGTAGGCGCGGCCGGCGGTGCGGATCACCTCGGGCGCCAGGCGCGTGTACTGGGCGATGATCGCCACGTCCTCGTCCGGGTACACCGGATCCAGGTCGCGCGCCGCCTTGTACAGCGCCGTGACCACGCCCACGCCGTCGTCGCGCCGCTGGCGGGCGAAGTTCTCGTTGAAGTACATGACGATAGCGATGAAGTTCTCCAGGTAATCGTTGGTGAGCAGCACGCCTACCCCGCGGTTGATCGCCTCGGTAGCGAACGGCTCGACGATCAGCGCGGCCGGGATGGCGTCGTTGGCCAGGGCGGCTACGGCCTCCGGCGACGGCAGCACCTGGAGGTCGATGTCCCAGATAGTCAGGCCCCCGCGGCGCAGCGCCCGGTCGAGGTAGAAGTCGTTGGCCGCGCCGCGAGCGATGATCGACACGCGCTTGCCGCGCAGGTCGGCGATCGAGCGCACCTCGCCGCGATCGTACGCCGCGCGACTGGCCACCAGTTGGGCCACATTCGGGGTGCGCACCACCGACACCGGCGCGGTGATCACGATGTTGATGCCGCGCGCCAGGGCGTTGAACAGCCCGGCGCCCGGTCCCCCCGTGCCCACGTCGAAGTTGCCTACTGCGGTCTGGGTGGCCATGTCGGCGCCGCCGGTGAGAGGCTCGAGCGTCACGTCGAGCCCCTGCTCGCGGTAGTAGCCCTTCTCGTAGGCCACGAACACCGGGGCGAACGCGGCGTTGGGCACGTAGCCGATGGTCACCCGCCGGCCCTGCGGCAGCGGAGCGGCCTCCGCGGCCGGCGCCGCGGGCGCCAGTGTGGCGGGAGGCGCGAGGGCGAGCAGCGCAGCGGCCAGCGCCAGGCCGCCCGCGGCCAGCCGCGCGAGAGAGCGATGGGGCATGCTTTTCCTCCTTACCTGCCCGTATTCGGAGTATGCTCCGGGCGCGGCGCTGCTCTCTAGTGTACGGGCGCGGGCGGCCGGCTGGCGCGGCTGCGGAGCGGGCGGAGTGGTCATCGGGCGCGGCCCCGCCGACCATGAAACCAAAGGCGGCCCTGCATCGTGTCTTGAATGGGGGCGAGCCGGCTGCCCGCGCCGGTCGGCTCGCTGGCCCTGGCGAGCGAGGAGTGTATGGCCGCGCCGGTGGCGGCGCTCGGGGTGTCGGACGAATGGCTGGCCGCGCGCGTGCAGCAGGGCGATGCCGCGGCGTTCGAGGCGTTGGTCGAGCGCTATCAGGCGCCGCTGTACCACTTCGCGTATCGCGTGTTGGGTGGCGCGGCCGATGCCGAGGACGCGACGCAGGAGACGTTGATCCAGGTGTACCACGCCCTGCCGCGCGCGCGGCTCGACCAGCCCCTGCGGCCGTGGATCTTCCGCATCGCCCGCAATCGCTGCCTCGACGTGCTCAAGCGGCGCCGGGCCATCCCGCTGTCCTGGCTCGGCAGCGGCGATGGCGAGCCGCCGCTGGCCGATGCGGTGAGCTCTTCGCCGCTGCCTGAGGAGGTGGCCGAGCGGGCCGACCTCCAGCGGCTGCTCACCGCCGCCATCGCGGCGCTGGCGCCGCCGTATCGCGAGGTGGTGGCGCTGCGCTACACCGCCGACCTGAGTGTGGCGGAGATCGCCGCCGTGTTAGAGGCGCCTGAGAATACGGTGAAGATCCGGTTACACCGCGCCAAGGCCGCCCTGCGCGCGGCGTTGCGGGGGCTGTTGGCCGACGAGACGGGAGGGACCCGATGAGCGTGCGCGAGAGGGAGGGGACCGCCGACAGCTTCGCGGACGTAGAGCGGCTGCTCACGCGGCTCGAGCCGCCGCCGGTCCCCCCGGGGTTGAGCGCGCGGGTCCTGGCGCGCACCAGCCGCGCGCAGGCCCCGGGCTGGCCTGGGAGGCTGGTGCTGGCGCTGCTGGGCGGGTTGCTCGCCGCCGTGCTGGCCGCCGTCAGCGGCTACGCCGCCGGGCGCGAGCTGGTCTACTCGGGAGCGCTCGAGTTGCTGCGGCTGGGCCTCGAAGAGCGCGAGCTATTCTGGGCCGCACCAGTGGACTATCTCCTAGCGTTAGGGGAGGCGCTGCCCTGGGGCTGGCTGGCCGCCACCGGGCTGAGCGTCGCGGCGGCGGTCGTCGCCACGCGGCCGCTGGGGCGTGCCGCCGGCCGCGGGCAGCCGGTGTGAGGCGAGGCCGGTGAGAAGGCAAGCAACCCGCCTGGTAGCGGCCGCGGTCGTGGCGCTGGCCGTGCTGGCCGCCGTGGCCGGTACAGCGCTGGGGGCGCGCGGGGCCACCGCCGACAACGCCCAGGCGTTGCGCGCCCTCTCGCTCGATGCCCCGGCGGCGAGCCCGGTGGCGACCGCGCCGCGGCCGGGCTTCACCGCCATCGTGGGACGCGTGGCGGCCGTGCGCGAGCAGGGGCTGCTGGTGCGCACGCCCGAGGGGCTAGTTACCGTCCGCGTGCTGCCGCGCACGGTGATCAAGCGGGCGGGCGAACGCGTCGAGCTGGCGGCGCTCCAGCGTGGCGACGGGGTGCTGGTGGTGGGCAAGCTGACCGAGCGGGGGGTCCTGCGCGCCTGGGGTATCCGTGCGCGCCCGCCGGGCGCCGCCCGCGGCCAGGCGGCGCCGTCGGCCCCCGGGCCGTCGGGGGGCGAATGAAACCCGCGCGCGCGGCGCGGCGTGTTCGGAGGAGAAGGGCGTGACCGCCAGGGCGCGCCGCTGGTGCCCACGCGGGCAGGAGGAGGAGATGGACCCCACACGACGCGCGCTCGCGCACCTGTTCCGCCGCGCCGGGTTCGGCGCCAGCCCGGCCGAGCTAGAGGCCGCCGCCCGCGCCGGCTACGATGCCACCCTCGAGCGCCTGCTGGCCCCTGAGCAGGTGAACGATGACGAGGTGGAGGCGCGAATCGCCGCCGCGGGCCTCGACCAGAGCCGCATCGAGGGGCTGCGCCAGGCCTGGCTGCTGCGCATGCTGCACACGCGCCGGCCGCTCCAGGAGAAGATGGTGCTGTTCTGGCACGGCCATCTCACCAGCGCCGTGGCCAAGGTCGGCGGCCAGCGCGTGGGGCTGCTGGCGCGCCAGCTCGCGCTGTTCCGCGAGCACGCGCTGGGCAACTGGCGCGCCCTGCTGCGCGCGATCAGCCGCGACCCCGCCATGCTGTTCTACCTCGACAACCGCCTCAACCGGCGCGGCGCGCCCAACGAGAACTACGCGCGCGAGCTGCTGGAGCTGTTCACCCTCGGCATCGGCCAGTACACCGAGCAGGACGTCAAGGAGGTGGCGCGCGCGTTCACCGGCTGGACCGTGAGCCGCGAGGGCGAGTTCGTCTTCGCCGAGCGCCAGCACGACGACGGCCCCAAAACGATCTTCGGCCGCACGGGCCGCTGGAACGGCGACGACGTGATCGACTTGATCCTGGAGCAGCCGGCCGCCGCGCCGTTCCTGGCGCGCAAGCTGTACCGCTTCTTCGTGGCCGACGACCCGCCCGCCGCCACCATCGAGCGGCTCGCCGCCGCGTTTCGGGCAAGCGACTGGGACCTGCGTGTGCTGGTCGGCGGGATCTTGCACACCCCCGAGTTCCAGAGCGAGCAGGCGTACCGCGCGCGCATCAAGAGTCCGGTGGAGTTCGTGATCGGGGCGCTCAAAGCGCTCGGTGCCGAGACCGTGCCGCCCGACACCACCGCCGCCTTGCGCCGCATGGGCCAGGACCTGCTCAACCCGCCGAGCGTGAAGGGCTGGGACGGCGGTCCAAGCTGGATCAACGCCGCCACGCTGCTCGAGCGCGGTAACTTCGCGCTGCGGCTGGCGGCGAGTCGCGGCGAGCAGGCGCCGGTGTTCGTCGACCCGGCGGCCATCGCCGCGCAGCACCCCGCGCCCGAGGCCTGGGTCGACTACTGGGTCGAGCGGCTGCTGGACGGCGACCTCCCCGCGAGCGCCCGCGAGGCGCTGCGTGCCTACGTCCGCGACGGCGCCACTGCGAACAACGGCGCGCTGGCCGACCTGAAGGTGCGCGGGCTGCTGCACCTGGTGCTGGCCAGCCCGTACTACCAGCTGAGCTAGGGGGACGCGATGCTCACCCGACGCGAGTTCCTGCGCCGCGGCCTGATCCTGGTGACAGCCAGCGCCGCGGCCCCCGCGTTCCTGGTCAAGGCCGCCGCGCACGCCCAGGTGCCCAGCGCCGACCCGCGCAGCCGCTCGCGCAACGTGCTGGTGGTGGTCCAGCTCAGCGGCGGCAACGACGGGCTGAATACCGTCATCCCCTACCGCGACCCACTGTACCGCGAGCTACGGCCGCGGCTGGCGGTGCCGGAGGCCGAGGCGCTGCCGCTGGACGCCGAGCTGGCGCTGCATCCCGCGCTGGGGCCGCTCAAGGAGCGCTTCGACGCGGGCCAGTTGGCCATCGTGGCCGGGGTGGGCTACCCCAACCCCGACCGCTCGCACTTTCGCGCCATGGACATCTGGCAGACGGCCGAGCCCGAGGCCTACGCCGAGACCGGCTGGCTAGGCCGCTACTTGGCCGGCTGCGCCTGCGGCGGCGGTGAGCAGGCCGCGGCCCTGAGCCTCACCCCGACGCTGCCGCGCGCGCTGTGGACCGAGAGCGTGTTCGTGCCGTCGCTGACCAGCCTCGCCGCCTACCGTTTCCAGAGCGACCCGCGCTACCCGGCTGACCGCGCGGCGCGGTTGCGGGCGCTCCAGGCGCTCGACGCTACTACCGAGGCGCTACGCCCCTACGCCCAGTTCCTCGGCCAGCAGTCGCTCAACGCCCTGGCCAGCGCCGAAGCGGTGCAGCGCGTGGCCGGCAGCTGGCAGACGCCCATCGAGTACCCCGAGAACAACCCGCTGGCCGTGGCGCTCAAGGCGGTGGGCCAGCTCATCGGCGGCGACTACGGCCTCCGCGTGGCCTACGTCCAGCTCGGCGGCTTCGATACCCACGCCAACCAGCAGGCGACCCACCAACGGCTGCTGGAGCAGCTGGGAGGGGCACTGGACGCTTTCCAGCGCGACCTGGAAGCGATGGGCAAGGCCGACCAGGTGGTGACCATGACCTTCTCCGAGTTCGGCCGGCGGGTGCGAGAGAACGGCAGCGGCGGCACCGACCATGGCACGGCCGAGCCGCTGTTCATCCTCGGCACGCGCGTGCGCGGCGGCCTCTATGGCCGGCAGCCGCCCTTGGACGACCTGGATAGTGGCGACTTGCGCTTCCAGGTCGACTTCCGCGCCGTGTACGCTACGCTGCTCGACCGCTGGCTCGGCAGCGATCCGGTCGCGGTGCTCGGCCGTTCCTACGCGCCTCTCGACTTCGTAGGCGCCTGATCAGGGCGGGCTCTCGGGGGGCGTGGGGGCCTGCACCAAAGCGCGGTGCAGCTCCGGATGGGCGAGGATGCGCTTGAGCATGCGCGCCGTGGCGCCCCAGATCTCATGTGGCCCGTAGCGGTACACGGGCGAGAGCTGGTACACCACGCCGCGCCGCTCCTCGTGGTAGTTGGCCGGGTCGAGCAGCGCCCGCACGGGCACCTCGAGCACCCCGGCCACCTCGCGCGGGTCGGGGCGCAGCACTGGCGGCGCGCGCAGCCGGCCGATGAACGGCGCCACGCGGTAGCCGCTCACCGCCACGTATTCGGGCTCCAGCGCGGCGAGGCGCTCTACCGCGGCGGGCAGGATGCCCAGCTCCTCATGTGTCTCGCGCAGCGCCGTGTGCCAGAGCGAGGGGTCGCCGGGCTCGAAGCGACCGCCCGGCAACGAGATCTGGCCGGCATGGGCGGCGAGGCCGGCTTGGCGCAGCGTGAACACCGTGGTGACTGCCCCATCGCGTGGGTACAGGAGGAACAGCACAGCTGCCGGCCGCCAGGGGCGGCCACTGGGCGCGCGCTCGGGATCGAAGCCGGCGAACGGGGGCTCGGCCGGCGGGCCGTGACCGAATAGCGCGTCGCCGGGCCCCACGCGCGCCGCTCCCACGCTAGGCGGACGCCGCGGTGGGCTCGGCGGGCACTACCAGCTCGTTGTAGACCTCCGCCACCCCGGGCACCGCGCGGGCCACCTCGGTGGCCGCCGCGGCGACCGCCGCGCTAGGCGCCGGCCCCCACAGGCGCACGCCGCCCAGGAAGCAGGTCAGGCGCAGGGGCGCGGCGTTGGTGCGCGGGTCGTCGGCGAGCGCCTCGGCCACGGCGACGGCCAGCTCCTCGTCGCTGATCAGCTCGCTGACCACTGGGCGCCCCTCGGCCGCCGCCTGCGCCAGGCGCTCGGCGATGAGCTTCATCGGCGTGGTGCGCGTGCGGCCGCGCAGCACGATGGCGCCGTCGCGCAGGCAGAGAGCTACGTAGGAGCGGCTGGCGGCAATCGGCCCGTAGCGGGCGATGGCATCGCGCACGCGGTACAGCAGCTCGGCATCGTCGTCCGACAGCCCCTCCGTGTCCACTTCGGGCAGGTCGGGCTCGTCGGCGATCGGGTCGGTGGGCAGGCCGAAGGGCACCACCTCGATGGTGTCGGTGTCGAGCGCCTCGGGGAAGCCGAGGGGTTGTGTGACCATGCGCCCCTCCGCGCGCCGCCGGCCGCCAGGGCGACCGGGGCGGGTGCCATGAGATCTTCACCGCCATTGTCGCATATGGCGCCCCTGCAACGGCACGGAGGGGACGCTCGCAGCGCCCCCCGCGGGCCGTGAATCGCTCGTGCGGCGCGTGGTGCGCTACACTACGGGGCGTGCGCGCTCAGCTCACAGGGGGCGATGCTTGTGAACCGTCTTGCTCGCTCGCGCCGCCGCTTCCTGCGCCTGCTCGCCGCCTCGCTGGCGGGACTCGGCGCTCTCTGGACCAGCCCCGGGGGCGTCCGTGCCAGCGTGCCCACGCGCCGCGGCCGGCTCGTGCGCCAGGACGCACCGCCTGAGCTCCGCTTCGATGCCGATCGCGCGTTCCGGCAGCTGGTGGCCCAGGTCGATCTCGGGCCCCGCGTGCCCAATACGCCCGGCCACGCCGCCTGCCGCGACTACCTGCTGCGCGAGCTAGGCGCCGCCGCCGACCAGGTGTTGGTCCAGGACTTCGTGGAGGAGATCCGCGGCACGGCGCTCCAGCTCACCAACATCATCGGGGTATTTGGCCCCGACCAGCCGACCAAGGTACTGCTGGCCGCCCACTGGGACACTCGCCCCACCGCTGATATGGATCCCAACCCCGCGAACCGCAGCCAGCCGATCGCCGGGGCGAACGACGGCGCCTCGGGCGTGGCCGTGTTGCTCGAAGTGGCGCGCGTGCTGCGCGAGGTGGGCCCCCCGCTAGGGGTGGTCATCGTGTTCTTCGACGGCGAGGATTACGGCCCGGGGATCGACGCCATGTTCCTCGGCTCGCGCTACTATGCGCGCCACCCAGTGCCGGAGCGGCCGGCGTGGGGCATCTTGCTCGACATGGTGGGCGACCGCGACTTGCAGATCCCGCGCGAGGGCTACTCGGAGCGGTTCGCGCGGCCGGTCAACGACCGCGTCTGGGCGGCCGCCCGCGAGTTGGGGCGCCCGGAGTTCCCCGACACCGTCGGCCAGGCGATCCTGGACGACCACGTGCCACTGCTCGAGGTCGGCGTACCGATGATCGACCTGATCGACTTCAGCTACGGGCCGGCAAACAGCTGGTGGCACACCCTCGAGGACACCCCGGACAAGTGCTCGCCCGCGAGCCTCCAGGCAGTGGGGCAGGTGGTGTTGCGCACCCTGTACAATGCGCGCGAGGCGGGCTGAGCGCGCCGCCAGCCGAGCAGGAGAGCATGCGCCCGCGTCGCCACCGGCCGCTCGTGGTCGTCCAGATCCCCTGCTACAACGAGGCCGCCACGCTGCCGCTGGTGCTGGCCAGCATTCCCCGCCGCTTGCCAGGGCGCGCGCGGCTGCGAGTAGTAGTGGTCGATGACGGCTCGACCGATGGCACGGCCGCCGTGGCCCGCCGCGCGGGGGCCGACGTGGTGGTGCGCCACACGCGCAACCGGGGGCTGGCTGCCGCCTTCCAGACGGGGCTCACTACCGCCCTGCGGCTCGGCGCCGACGTGATCGTGAACACCGATGGCGACAACCAGTATCCCCAGGCCGACATCCCCCGGCTGGTGGCGCCCATCCTCGCGGGCGAGGCCGACGTGGTCGTCGCGGACCGTCAGCCCGCGCGCGTGGCGCACTTCTCGCCGCTCAAGCGGCGGCTCCAGCAGCTCGGCAGCGCCGTGGCCCGGCTCGCGTCGGGCGTGCCCGTGCGCGACGCGCCCAGCGGCTTCCGCGCCTACTCGCGCGAGGCGGCCCTGCGCCTGTTCGTTCACTCCGCCTACAGCTACACCCTGGAGACGCTGGTGCAGGCCGGCGCCCAGCGCCTGCACGTGGTAAGCGTGCCGGTAACGGTGAACCCGCCGCTGCGCGCGTCGCGGCTGATGTCCAACTTGCCGTCGTACCTGCTCCACTCGGGCGTGACCATGCTACGCGCGTTCGCCACCTACCGCCCGCTGGCGGTGTTCACCCTGGTCGGCGCGCTGTTCCTGGCTATCGGCACGGCGGGCATCCTGCGCTTCCTGTACTTCTTCGTCACCGAGGGGGGGGCCGGCCACGTGCAGTCGCTGGTGCTGGCCGGCACGCTGTGGAGCGTGGGGGTGATGATCGTGCTGGGGGGCTTGCAGGCCGACCTCACGGCCGCCAACCGCCGGCTGGCGGAAGAGGCGCTGTACGAGCTGCGCCGCGCCTCGCGCGTCCTGGCGCCGCTGCGGCGCCGACGGCCGCGCCGGGGGCCGGGCCGGCGGGCGCGGCGAGCCGGTCTGGGCGCGCCCACCCCACTCGTGAGCGCGGGGCAGCGGGGGTAGTGGGCGCGCCGCGGGGAGGGGCGTTCGGGCTGGGGGTGGCCGGCGCCACCGCGCTGGGCCTGGCGCTGCGCCTCTGGAGCCTGCCCGCCCTGGGCGGCTTCGACTGGGACGAGGCGGCCACGGTGTTCATCGCCCAGCGGTCGCTTGGGGACCTGCTCGCCTACCTGCGCGCCGCCCCGTTTGAGCACCCGCCGCTGTACTACGTCCTGGCCCACCTGTGGCTGGCCCTGGGGCGCGATGAGGCCACGTTGCGGCTGCTGTCGGTACTGCTCGGCGCGGCGGCGGTACCGCTGCTGGGCGCGGTGGGCGCGCTGGTGGGCGGACGCGGGGTGGGGCTGGCGGCGGCCTGGCTGCTGGCGGTGGCCCCGGCGCACGTGTTCTACAGCCGCGACGCGCGCATGTACCCGCTGCTCGTGCTGCTGTGCCTCGCCGGGCCCCTGGCCCTGCTGCGCGCGCTGCAGACGGGCCGCGCCCGCTGGTGGGCGGCCTGGCTGCTCGCGGGGCTAGCAGCGATGGCCACGCACTACTTCGCGCTGTTCCCGCTGGTGGGGCAAGCGGCGTACCTGGCCTGGGCGCGCCGCCGCGGCGGGATGCGCCTGGCCCTGCTGGGGCTCGCCCTGGGCGCGGGCGCGCTGCTGGCCTGGGGGGCGCTGGCGCCCGGGCTGCGCCACAGCCTCGGCGCGCTGCGCCTGGCCCCGCTGCCGCCGCCGGAGGCGCTGGATACGCTAGCCACGGCGCTATCCTGGCTGCTGCGCGGCCCGTTGTGGGAGGATCCGACCACGGGCGACAACCTGGCCGGGGCGCTGGCCGCCGGCGTGCTGGCCATGGCGACGTTCGGCCTGGCCTGGCGGCGACCGCCCGGCACGGCGGCGGTACTCGCGCTAGGGCTGTTGCCGGCGGCGCTGGTCTGCGCGCTCGTGCTAGTCGGGCGCGAGGTACCGGCACGGTTTCTGCTACCCGCGCTGCCGTTTGGCCTGCTGGCCGTGGCGCTAGGCTGGCGGGCGCTGTTGCCGCGGGTGGGCGGTGCCGTGGCGGTGGCGCTGGCGCTAGTGGGGGCGGGGATATGGTTGCCCCCCTATTACACCCAGTACGTGCGCGGCGATTACGTGCAGGCCGTGCGCCTGGTGGAGGCGCGCGCGGGGCCCGACGAGGCGATCGTGTTCAACGGGCCCTGGCAGCAGCTGCTGTACGACCACTATCGCCAGCGGCCCGTGCCCGCGCGGATCCTAACGGGCGCGGTGCCGCTGGTGCCTGCGCAGGTGGCCACGGCGCTGACCGATGTGGCGCGCACGTATCGAGGGCTGTGGCTGTTCGAGGCCGATCTGGGCCACGCCGACCCCGACGGCTACGTCGCGCGCTGGCTGGGGCACCACGCCTACCGCGGCGAGCGCTGGCGCTTCCGGCAGGTGGTGGTCACGCACTACTTGCTCGGCGAGCCGCCGCTGCTGCACTACCCCGTGGCCCGCGCGGCGCCGGGCGCCGAGCTGTTGGAGATGGCGGTCGAGCCGACGGGGCTGCGGCCCGGCGGCACCAGCCGCCTGGCGCTAACCTGGCGGGCCGGCGCCGACTTCTCGCCGGGGCTGAAGGTGTCGGTGCGGTTGTACGCGGGCGATGGGGGCTACTGGTGGAGTGCCGATCCATGGCTGCTGGAGGGCTGGCTGGAGGACCGCCCGCCGCGAGCGGGCGATATCCTGTACACTCGGCTAGCCGCCTCCCTACCCGAGTTCGCATGGGATGGCCCGTACTATGTGCAGATCTTGCTGTACCAATCGACCGAGCGCCCGGAGAGCGGGGAGGGATGGATCGCTTGGACGGCGCCGCCCGTATGGGTAGCCATCACTCCCCCGACCTCCCTGGCGGCCGGCCGCGAGCCCGGGGCACCGTAGCGGGCGGCGCGGGCGGCGCCGATTGCCCCGCGGAACAGGCGTCTGGTACACTGCCACTTATCATCCGCCGTCGCCCGAGGAGTAGATCCGGATGACGGCCCCCGCCGACCTCGTCGTTACGCAGCTCAGCGTGGAGGCGGGTGAGGCCCAGGAGAGCGCGGACTTCATCACCGTCTCGCGCCCCAGCGGCTTCTGGCCGATCCGGCGCCGCACGGACCAGTTCTGCGCCTTGTTGGCGCCGACCCGGCCCGGTCAGGGCGCGTTGTGCCGCCAGCTGCTCGATCTAATGGAGCGCGAGTTCGCTGCTAGCGGGGCGCGCTCGGCTACCTCCACCCTCCACGCCGTGCTGCACGCCGCGCACCAGTACCTACGCCGCGAGAATGCCGTGTCGCTGCCCGAGGAGCGGGTCACCCTGGGGGCTGCGGTCGCGGTACTGCGGGGCGGCGCGGCGTACATCGGCCGCGTGGGCACCACCTTTGCCGCGGTGCGCCACGGCGGGCAGATCCAACGCTTCGCGGGGCCGCCCGCCCGCGCGCTGGCCGAGGACAGCGAGGGGATTGTCGACGATGGCGGCCTGCTGGGCGAGGACCGCGACCCGGCCATCGCCTACGGGTTTAGTCCCTTCGAACCGAACGACCTCCTCGTGCTGGCCTCGGGGCCGCAGTGGGAGACGGTGCGCGAGGACTTCTTCGCCGCGGCGCTGGAGGAGGGCGAGCCCTCGGCGGTCGCCTCGGCGCTATACGAGCTGGGCGTGTGGCGACAGACGCGGCCGACGTTCTCCATCCTCGTCGTCGAGGCACGCGAGCCGGAGCGGCGCGGCTGGCTGGCTCCCGCGCGGCCGGTCGAGGAGGAAGCGCCGGAGTTCGCCGATGCCACCCCACCCCGCCCGCCGCCGCGCGGCGCGGTCCGCGGGCAAGTGGCCGTGCATGCCTACCGTGCCGATGGCGTCGGCAGCCGCGGCGGCCGGGAGCGCTACCCCGGCGCCGAGGTGGCGGCCGAGGAGTACGACGCCACGCGCGACCGCTGGTGGGAGACGGGCGACCTCCTGACACGCCTGCGCCAGGTGCTCGGCCGCACCCGCAAGCAGCCGGCTCCGTTGCCGCCGCGGGTGCTCCTGGTCGGGCTGCTGGCCGTGGCGCTGGCCGTGCTCTTCGGCCTCGCGCTGGTCCTGCCCCGCGTGTTCCGGCCACCGCCCGACCAGGCCACCGCGCTGTACGCCAACGCCCAGTCGCTGTACGAGCAGGCGCGCCGCACGCCGGACGCGCCCGGGACGCGCGAGCAGCTCGATAACGCCCGCCAGCAGCTGCAAAGCTCTTTGCGCTTGCGCGAGGATGCGCGCGCGCGCGCGCTGCTCGCCGAGGTGCAGGGCGAGCTGGACCGCCTCGATCGCGTGGTGCGGCTGCCCGCCGCGACGCCGCTGATCGACCTCTCGGCGCTAGGCGCGGAGGCCTCGGTGACTCGCGTGGTGATCAGCGGCACCGATATCTACATTCTCGACGTGGGCGGCGCGCGCCTGCTGCGCTACCAGCTCACGGCCGACGGGAGCCTCCAGAGCCCCGAGCCGACCGTGCTGCTGCAGCGTGGCCAGCAGGTGGCCAACCGGCCGGTGGGCGCGCTGGTGAACATGGCCTGGGTGGGCGCGGGGGGGCCGCGCACCGACCCCGGGCTGATCGTGGTGGAGAGCGGGCGGACGTTCGTGACGTACAACCCCACGGCGCAGCTCGGGCGCATCGTGCCCGCCGACAACATGCGCTGGAGCGCGATCACGGCCATGACCGCTTACCAGGGCATCGTGTACCTGGTCGACCCCGAGCGGCCCGCCCTGCTGGAGTACCGGCCCACGCGCGGCGGCTACGAGGGCGCACCCACCGCGCCGTTGGGCAGTGGCTCGGGCCTCGACTGGCCCCAGATCGTGGACCTCGGCGCCGATGCCAATAGCTTCTACATCCTGCAGAGCAACGGGCTGCTGCGGAAGTTCGCGCGCGAGGGCGGCCAGCCGCAGCCGTTCGATGGCCGCGCCCCCGACACCCTCCGCACGCCCGTGGCTGTCACGCTGGTAGGTAGCGGCGTGGCCCAGGCCGTGTACGTGGCCGACGCTGGTAACGAGCGCGTGGTCCAGTACAGCCCCGACGGTATCTACCAGCGCCAGTTCCGCCCCCCGCTCGACAGCCCGCTGTTCCAGGGCCTGCGCGACGTGCTCGTCGACGCGAACAACCAGCTGTACGTGCTCACCACGCGCGCGCTGTACCGCTTCGAGCTGCCGGAGTAGCTGTGCGCATCCTCGCTTTCGAGTCGTCGTGCGACGAGACGGCGGTGGCGATCGTGCGCGACGGGCGGTGGATCGAGCACCACCGCATCGCCTCGCAGAGCGAGCTACACCGGCTGTTCGGTGGCATCGTGCCCGAGACGGCCGCGCGCGCCCACCTGGTGAACATCGTGCCGCTGCTGGAGGAGACGCTCGCCTGGGCCGACGGGAGCGGCCTGGCGCTGGACGCGGTGGCCGTGACGCACGGTCCGGGGCTGGCCGGGGCGCTGGTCGTCGGGGTGAACGTGGCCAAGGCGGTCGCCTACGCCCGCGGGCTGCCCCTGCTGGGCATCAACCACCTGGAGGGGCACTTGTACGCTAACTGGCTGCTGGCGCCCGGCGAGGAGGCCGAGCCCCCGCGCTTCCCCCTGGTCGGCTTGATCGTCTCGGGGGCGCACTCCGACCTGGTGCTGATGCCCGAACATGGCCGCTACGTGCGGCTGGGGCGTACGCGCGACGACGCGGCGGGCGAGGCGTTCGACAAGGTGGCGCGCATGCTGGGGCTGGGCTTCCCCGGCGGGCCGGCGATCCAGCGGGCAGCCGAGCGCGGCGATCCCGCGCGCTTTTCCCTGCCGCGCGCCTGGCTGCCCGGTAGCTACGACTTCAGCTTCAGCGGGCTGAAGACGGCCGTACTGCGGCTGCTGGACGCGCTCGGCCCCGCCCCGCCGGTGGCCGACGTGGCCGCCAGCTTCCAGGCGGCACTGGTGGAGGTGCTGGCCACCAAGACGGCCCAGGCCGCCGCCGAGTACGGCGCCGCCCAGGTGGTGCTCGCCGGCGGGGTGGCGGCCAACCAGCCCCTGCGCCAGGCGCTCGCCGAGCGGGTGGGCGACCGCTTGCGCGTGCCGCCGGTGCCGCTGTGCACGGACAACGCGGCGATGATCGGTGCCGCGGCGTACTACCGCTGGCAGCAGGGCGCCCGCGCGACGTTCGCGCTCGACGCCCAGCCCAACCTGCCCATCGACCAGCCCTAGCCGTGGCCGAGCACGCGCGGCGCGCCCCGCCGTGCACTATCCTGCCCTGTCCGGGCCGCTCGCTCACGGGGCCTGGACGGGATCGGTAGCGCGGCCTCCCCAGTAGTCGGCGAACGACGCCGGGGCGAGCGTGCGCGCCACGTGCGTCGCGGGATCGACCCGCCGGTGCCCGAACCCCAGCTCCAGCCGGTAGCCGTCCGGCCCGATCACGTACACCGAGATGGTGTTCGATGGCGGGTGGCGCACCGGCCGCTGGGTGCGGTCGGGCGCCTCGGCCAGCAGCGCGTAGTACGCCAGCATCACGTCGTCGAGCGCCGGCACCTCGAACATCACGTGGTCCAGCTCGTGCCGCGCCGCCGGCCCCCAGGGCAGGATCGCCACGGAGTGGTGCTTGGCGTCGGCGCAGTGGACGAAGTACGCGCTCTCCATCCCCACCTGGTCGCTGAGCCGGAAGCCGAGCACGTCGCGGTAGAAGCGGTACACGCTCCGCGGCTCGCGGCACTTCAGGCCCACGTGGCCCAGCCCCAGCGCCGACCAGGCGCGCGGGAACGCCACGCGTGTGCCCTGCCACAGCGGGCCATAGCACAGCGCCACGGCGCGGCCCTCGGGATCGGCCACCTCCACAAAGCCCGCCACCCGCCGGGCGACGCACTCCGCGCGCGTGCCCTCGCGGTAGGGCACGCCTTGCTCCGCTAGCCAGGCCGCCGCGCGCTCCAGCTCCCAGTCGTCCGCCAGCAGGAGGTCGATATAGGCCAGGCCGATGCGGTGGCTCGGCACGATGGCCAGGCGGTGGTCGTAGCCGTCGCAGCGGACGTAGGCCGTGCCGTCGGCGGCGCGCTCGGCGACCGGCAGGCCCAGCACGCGCTCGATGAACGCCGCGAGCGCCTCGGGCTGCGACGAGGCGACCCCCACGTGCAGCAGCTCGCGCACCGTGAACGGGGGCGTCGCGGGCGACAGATCCATCGCTCCTCCTTCCCGGCGGGCATGCCTCAGGTGGTGGTCAGGAACTCGAGGTGCAAGGCGTTGAACGCCTCGGGGCGCTCCCACTGGGGCCAGTGCGCGCAGCGCTCCAGTAGCGCGAACCGCGCCCCGGGAATGTTGCGCGCCCCCTCGCGGGCGGTGGCAGCGGACATGCTGGGGTTGTGGTCCGTCCAGACAACCAGCGTCGGGCAGCGGATCTGCCGCAGCGCCTCGGGGTTCACCCAGCGCCGCTGCTCCTCCGGGCCCCGCAGCCCCAGGTTGCCCTCTACCACCCATTCGGCGATCGTCCGCTGCACCGCCGCGGCGCCCGGCGCGCTGTAGATCGCGTAGCGCACCTCGACCAGCTCGTCGGTCACGTCGGCCGGGTCGTACATCAGCCACTCCAGCCGCTTGCGCACCGCCTCGCGCGTCGGTTGGCCGGTGGCCGAGCGGCTGCGGGCCAACAGCTCCTCCAGCTCGGCGATCCCTTCCGGATCGCGCTGGACGGGCAGGCCCGTGTTCAACACGAGCCGGCGCACCAGCTGCGGCTGCTCGATGGCGATCCAGGCGGCCACCACAGCGCCCAACGACTCGCCCGACAGGTTCACCGGGCCGCCCCCGATCGTGTGGATGAAGCGCACGACGTGGTCGATGAACGTGCTCATCGGGTAGGGCATCTGGGGCTTGTCGGTGAAGCCGTGCCCGATCATGTCGATGGCGTAGACGTGGAAGCGGGCGGCGTGCGCCTGGAGGTTGCGCGCGTACGCCTCGGCGTGGCCGCCCGTGCCGTGCAGGAAGATCAGCGGCTCGCCCTCGCCGGCCTCCAGGCAGCGGGTGCGCACGCCGCCCACGTCGTAGTAGCGCTGGGCGACCGGCAGGCCGAGCAGCGCGGTCCAGATCGACGGTCGGCTCATGTGCCCTCCAGCGCGGCGGCGGCCGAGCGCGTGTAGCGCAGGCCGATGCGGTGGATCCGCTCGACGGGCACCGCCTCGGGCGCCAGGCCATCGGGGTTCTGGTAGGGGAACGGCGCGTCGCGGCCTCCTAGGTGCTTGGTGACCACCAGCTTGCGCCACTGGATGATCTCGGCGTCGGTGCTCGACAGCTTCTCGGGCCAGTCGTAGCGCTGGTGGAGCATCACCCGGGCGTCCTGCGCCGAGAAGTTGTAGACGATCAGCCACTTGTGCAGCAGGTGGTACGCGGCCAGCATCTGCAACCGCTCGCGCTGGTTGCGCGGCTTCACGTAGAAGAAGTACCACAGCCGCGTCTTGTGCGGGGTCAGCGGCACCGTCTGGCGCGTGTAGATGCCGAACCAGAAGGCGGAGCGATACATTCCCGGCAGTCGGTGCCCCTGCGCCCAGCGCGCGGACCGGATCGGCGGCTGTGTTCTGGCCATCTGCTCCAGCACGGGCCGGAACAGCGGCGCCCACAGCTGGCGATAGCGATGCTTGGGCCAGCGCCACCCGAACTGGGGATAGTAGTCCTGCGGCGGCTGCGGCCGGGTGATGCTCGCCCGTTCCAGATCGCCGCTGAAGCCGTTGCCGACGAAGAGCGGCCGGTCGCCCTGGGCGCCGCGCGGCAGGTACGTGGGGCGGATCAGCATCACCAGCGCGTCGCGGTGCAGGTAGTTCGGGTGCGAGTCCATCGAGTTCTCGAGCGCCACTTCCCAGTTCACGGGCCAGATGTTCAGCCCGTGCAGCACCAGCGCGTCGGGATCGAAGAACTCCTCCGGCACGTCCTCCTCGATGGGCGCGGGCGGCGTGTCCCCGATCCAGGCGAACACGACCCCCTTCAGCTCGCGCGTGGGGTACACCTTGGCCTCGGTGCCACGCTTGCCGCACACGGTGGAGTCCGGCCCCTCGCTGAGCACCGCCACGTTGCGGCCCGTCTCGTCGAACACCCAGCCGTGGTAGGGGCAAGCGACCGTGCCGGGCCAGTGGCAGTGGCCCTCGGCCAGCGATGCGCCGCGGTGCGGGCAGACGTCTTGCAGCGCCACCACCTGGCCCTGCCGCCCCCTGAAGAAGCACAGCGTCTCGCCCAGCATCCGCACCTTGACGGGCTTGTCGCGCACGCGGCGGGCGGGCACCGCCGGGTACCAGTAGTTGCGCAGGCCCAGCGGCGGGATCAGCGGGCGGAGGTCGCCGCTGAGAGCGGGCAGCCCCTCCGGCCGCGCCGGCGTGGCGCCCGTGGGGCGACCGGTGGATACCTGTTCCGGTGCGGGTCGTGTGATCATGGCGTCCTCTCCGCTGCCAAAACGGTCAGCCGTGGTCGCTAGCACGTTCCTCGCCCCAGGCCAGCTCGCGGGCCTGCGTGCGACGGTACTCCTCCAGCGTCACGGGGCGCGTGGCGCCTGGGACCCAGGCCCAGTAGCGCGCCAGGGCGCCGCCGTCGACGTGCAGGTCGTGGCCCGTGATCATGCTCGCCTCGTCGGAGGCCAAGAACACCGCGGCGTGCGCGATGTCGGTAGTGCGCGGCAGCCGGCCCAGCGGGATGCCGCGCAGGAAGTCCTCGGCGGTGAGCGTGGCGCCGAACGTGGGGCGCGCCCCGCCGGCGGCCGCGCTTGCCTGCACCACGCTGTGCTCCAGCGCGGTGGGCGTGATGGCGTTCACGCGGATACCGTAGGGCGCCAGGTCCATCGCCGCCGCGCGCGTGAAGTTGAGCTGGCCGCCCTTGGCGGTGCAGTAGGCGATGGTGCCGGGCCGGCCCTGGTGCGCCGAGGTCGAGAGGATGTTGATGATGCTGCCCGGCCGCCCCTGGGCGATGAGCACCCGGGCCACCGCGCGGGTGAGCAGCAGCGGCCCGGTGAGATACACGCTCAGCTGGCGCTGCCAGTCGTCGAGGGGCACCTCCAGCAGCGAGCCTTTCGACTGCACGCCCGCGTTGTTTACCAGCACGTCGACATAGCCGTAAGTATCGACCACGCGCCGGACGATCGCGGCCACGGTGGCCTCGTCGGTGATGTCGCCCGGCACCGCCAGCGCCTCGCCGCCCCGTGCCCGAATCACCGCGGCGGTCTCCTCCGCCACCGCCGCGTCGCGGTCGTTGCAGGCCACCCGCGCGCCCTCGGCGGCCATGAACGCGGCGATCGTGCCGCCGAGGTGGCGGTTGGCGCCGGTGACCAGCGCCACGCGGCCGCGGAGGCGTCCTGCACGTGTCGGCCCGCTCACTGCACCAACCCCGTGGTGTCGTAGCGGCCCAGCCGCTGGACCGCGAAGTCGACGAACGATAGGTCGAGCACGTCGCGCACCTGCACCTGGCCCTCGATCTTGCCGCGGGCGCGCAGCCAGTTGAGCTGCTCCTCGATGCTGGGCACGTTCAGCTCGCCGTTGGGATCGAGCCAGGTCCAGCCCATGCGCTGGTACAGGGCGGGGTCTTTGACCGTCGTGCCCTCGATCAGCGCCTGCACGACCGCGTCGCGGTCCTGGCCGCGGAACAGGGCGTCGGTGTAGTCGCGCAGCCCGCGCAGGTAGGCCAGCATCCAGCGGCGCGCGGCCTCGGCCTGCTGCTCGGCGAACTGGGCCGAGTAGAGGATCACCGTCGACTGGTAGCCGGGCCGCGCCAGCGAGGTGCAGCGCCAGCGCGTGGCGAACCCCTGGCTCTCGGCGATCGTCGCCTGGGCCTCGGCCAAGATGGCCACGTCGATGGCGCGGTTGGCCAGCGCCGCCAGCATGTCGTTGAAGCCGAGCGCCATGTAGTCCACGTCGGCCAGCGTCAGCCCCGCGGTGGCCAGGGCCGTCTCCAGGATGTAGTCGCCGATGCACTCGAGGCACGGCCCGGCGATCTTGCGCCCCGCCAGGTCCTTCGGCTCCTGCACCTGTCCGCTATCGACCAGCTCCTTGCGCACGGTGAACCAGAAGCCGCAGGCGTTGTCGAAATGCCGCGACTGCGGCCCGGTCACCTTGATCGGCACGCCGCGCGCCACGGCGTTCCACAGGCCCGCGCTCAGGCTGCCGGCGCCCACGTCGAGCTGGCCGGAGGCGAGCTGGGGGATCATGCGGGCGGCGGAGTCGAACTGCTCGTACTCCACCTGGAGCCCCAGCTCGCGGAAGTAGCCGCGCTGCAGGGCGATGATCTGGCCCGCCTCGGTCAGCGCGCTGGTGGTCCCCACGCGCACCGTCACCGGCGGGCTCAGCGGCGCCAGGGGGGCCACGCTCGCCCGGCCTGGCGGCGCGGCAACCGTCGCCGCCGGGGCCTCGGACGCGCCCCGCGCAGGCCCGGGCGCCGTGGCGGGCGCGCCCCCGCCGGTACAGGCGGCGACGAGCAGCGCGCACAGCACCGCGGCGGTGGGCACCACACCGAACAGGGGTCGCATTCCTCTCACCTCCTCAGGTCGCGCGAGGAGCGCGGCGTAGGCCGCTCTCCACGCCCACCGCCCGGACTGCGCCGCGGTGCTCGCAGAGGCATCGTCTCACCTCGGCACGGCCGTGAGCGCCGTCAGCGTGTCGACCTGGGCCAAGCGGTCTAGGCCGAGCGCGTGCTCGATGAGCCGGTCCTGCTGGGCGCGCGGGAGCACCGGCTCGGTCAGACGGCGGAACTTGGCCACCACCTCGTCGTCGGTGAGGCGGCAGGCGGGGTCGAAGCCGTCGCCGCGCGCGTGGTGAACCGTCGCCTCGAACTGCCGGCCGCGTGCCCACACGGTGACGGTCGTCGGGACGTCCACTAGCGGTTGCGGCAGGGCCGCGGCGATCAGCTCCCGCAGGCGCGGATCGGCGACCAGCTCGACGCGGTCGGCGAGCGCGTGCACCGCGGGGTCGGCGAAGCGCGCCGGCTCGTGCCACGCCGGGCCGGGCGGCACGCCCAGCACCCGCATGGCCACCGCGTAGGGCAGGGAGAACTGCGCCGCGTAGGTGGTACGCGGCCGGCGCTCGCTCCACGGCGGCACCGTGTAGCTGCCGAGGCCTCGGATCACGATGCGCTCGATCTCTGCGGGGGCCAGCGGGTGCGCGTCGAGGATGGCGCCCAGCGCGTCGAGCGCGTAGTGCGTGTGCCGGCAGTGCGGGTACGGCTTGAGCGAGGTCTCGGCGATCCGCCAGCGCTGGCCGAGATCGCGGACTAGCTCCTCGCGCGCCAGCGTGCGGTAGCCGACCGCGCGCGGGTAGTGGTCGTCGTCGAGGATGGTCACCGGACCGGCCTGGCCGGCGGCCGCCAGCAGCGCGCCCATCACCGCCCCGGCTGCGGTCCAGTCGAGCTGGTACTTGGCGTGCGCCTGGTCGTGCAGCGACTTGTGCGACAGGGGCGCGGGGGTGTTGGCGCCCGCGATGCCCAGCGCGTGCGCCAGGCGGGCGGCGTCGAGCCCGAGCAGGCGCCCTGCCGCAGCCGCGCCGGCGAAGATGCTGTGGCCGAAGCCCGTCGTGTCGCGCGGGCGCGCGGTGCCGTCGACCAGCTCGAACATGCTGCCCAGCGCCAGCACCACGCGCGCCCCAACCTCGTAGCCGGCGACGAACGCCGTGACCAGCTCGCGGCCGCTGGCCCTTGTGCGCTCGGCGACGGCCAGCGCCGGGAAGAAAGCGACCGGGGAGTGGTGGCCGACGTTGCGGAACACGTCGTCGGCGTCGAGCAGGTTGGCGAGCCGGGTGTTGACGAACGCGGCCAGCGGTGCGGGCAAGCGAGCGCCGTCGCCGATCACGGTCGCCTCGGGCGCGCCACCCAGGGCGTGGACGACCGCGAGCGGCGGCCGGGCATCCGGCTGAGCCCACCCGCCGAGTGCGCAGCCCAGCAGGTCCAGGGCGAGCCGCTCTGCCTCATGGCGAATCGCCTGCGGGATGTCGTCGTGGGCGAGCTGCGCGACGAACGCCGCGAGCTCCTGGGTGTAGCGGCGCGTTGCGGTCATGACCACGGCCAGGCACCCTCCTGCGGCGAGCCAGCGGCCCGCCGCCTTGTCGGCCGCGTGCGGCCCGTGCTATGGTGCGAACAGCGAATGTTCAGATCTTCAGATGTGTGTGGGGAGCATGGTAGCACGGCGGCCACGGGAGGTCAACCAATCGTTCGCGCCGCTCGGGCGCGCGTCGCTGGGGCGGCAGGTGGCGCGGGCGCTCGCCCAGCACATCATTCAGGCCGGGCTGCCTCCCGGCACGCGGCTTCCCTCGGAGGGGGAACTCGCGCTCCAGTTCGGCGTCGGCCGCTCCACCGTGCGTGAGGGCCTGCGCTCGCTGGAGCAGGCCGGCTTGATCGACGTGCGGCCAGGGGCACGGGGCGGCGTGTTCGTCGCGCCTGCCGACCCGGCGTCGAGCGCGCGGGCCTTCTCGCTGCTGCTGCATCGGGAAGGGGTCACCATGGCCGAGCTGGTCGACGCGCGGCTCGCGCTGGAGACCGAGCTCGCGCGCGCCGCCGCGCTGCATGCCGAGCCGGCCGATCTCGAGGCGCTGCGCGCCGCGCTCGACGAAGCGCCAGCGCACGCCGATTCGCCCGACGCCTGCGCGGCGGCGGCCTCGGCCTTCCATCTGGCGATGGCGCGGGCGTCGAAGAACCGCGTGCTGCTGATGATGCTGTTGTCGATCCTGTACCTCATCCACCGCTCGGCCGCGGCAGTCTCCACCTCGGAGGCGGCGCGCGCCGCCGTGCGCAGTGCGCACGAGCAGATCTACCGGGCGATCGCCCAGCGCGATCCGGTCGCTGCCGAGGCCGCCCTGCGCGCGCATCTCGCGGCCTTTCGCCAGCGCTTCTTGAGCCTGTACGGCAACGATCAGCTGCCCCTCGACCTCTGAGCGCGGCGCGCAAGGCGCCAGGATGTTGCAGCCGCGTCGCGGTGGGGGGGCTGCCTTGACAGCGGCCGCGGAAGTGCTCTACATTCCGCCCCGGTTGGCGGCGTGCGCCGCGGCCGAGAGGAGGGGGCCGGACCGTGAGTGTCCGGTAGGAGGATGGAGACGATGCGACGCTTCCTGGCGGCACTTGCGATCGCGGGTGTGGTCGGCACGGCGGTTGCCGCGCCCACCGTGTCGGCGCAGTACATGGACCCGACGCAGGCGGGCTACGGGTACGGTTACGGGATGCCGAGCTATGGCTACCCGGGCTACGGGGCGCCCAGCTATGGTTCCCCGGGGTATGGGTATGGCTACCCGGGCTACGGCTATCCGGCCTACGGGGCGGCGTATGGCGCCACGGGCTATGGCTACGGCACCTACGGCTCGCCCTGGTACGGCCTATATGGGCTCGGCGCCTATGGTACTCCCGTGTACACGGGGAGTGCGTATTCGGGCGGCTATCCGTACTACAGCACGGGCGGCTATGCGTATCTCGGGGCCTACGGCGGCTACCCATTCACCATCGGCTACTACGGCGGCTATCCGCTCTACGGCGCGTATGGCGCGCCGAGCCCGTTCTATCGCTGAGCGGAGGAGGCGCAGCGGGCACCCCAGAAAATTCGTGGACGGTGTACAGTAGAGGGCGGGGGCGAGGCTCCCGCCCCTTCCTTTCGTGCGCCGTGTACCGCAGGCGACGCTGGCCGGGGACTGCACCGTGGGGGATCTAGCGATTCGGCGACGCACTATCTTGCTGGTCGACGACGACGCCGCGCTCCGCCGCCTGGTGGAGGTGACCCTCGCCGACGAGGAATACGTCATCCTGCACGCCGCTTCCGGGGCCGAGGCGCTCACCGCCGCCCGCGCGCATCGGCCCGATCTGTTGCTGCTCGATGTCCACATGCCAGGGACCCCGGATGGCCTGGAGGTGTGTCGTCAGCTCAAGGCCGATCCCGCCCTGGCCCACACGGCTATCATCATGCTCACCGCTACCAGCGACGCGGAGCTGCAGCAGCGTGCGCTGGCCTACGGCGCTGCCGACTATATCGTCAAGCCGTTCAGCCCGCTCATGCTGCTGCGCCGGCTGGAGACCCTGTTCGCCGAGCGCTAGTGTTCCCCGCCCCCGCTGCCGTGCTGGCACGCGGCTCGCAGTTAGCCTCCCGACGAGGCGCCCGGGCTATACTTCCGCCAATGGGCGGCGCGGGCGCGCGGCCACGCCGGGCAGTAACCAGCAAGGGGGCGGCAATGCGCAGGTGGTTGGAGCTGGGGCAGGCGATGTGGGCGCTGGTGCGCGAGCTGGATTGGCGCCCGATCCGCGTCCAGGCCGAGACACCGCCGCGGGTTGCTCTGCTGGGGGCGAACGCGCTGCGCGAGCCGGTCGTTCGCCTGCTGGGCACCCATCCGCCCACGGTCGAGGGCGCGCTGGACGCGCCGCTGCCGGCGCCGCCGCCCGACCTGACTGTGTTCCTACCCGCACGGCCCGAGGACGTAGCCACGGCCACGCGCCGGGCCGCGGAGATCGAGGCCCAGGACGTGGGCGCCGTGGTGCTGGTGCCGCTGGGCCAGGAGCCCTCGCCGCCGGGCGGGGCCTATGTGTTGGTCGATCCTACAGCCCCCGCGCTCGACGAGCAGCTCGCGCTCGCCCTGCTCGACGCCATTCCCAGCGAGCGGCGGCTGGCGTTTGGCCGCGCTTGCTCACCGCTGCGCGGGCCCCTGGCGCGGCAGCTCTGCCAGGAGACGGCGTTGGCCAACGCGCAGTTCGCGCTGCTGGCCAACTTGCCGGCGGCGCTGCCGGGCATCGGGGTCGCCGGGGTGGGCGCCGATATCGTCATGCTCACCAAGAACCAGGTGCTGCTGGTGTACAAGCTGGCCGCCCTCTGGGGCGCGCGGCTGGACAGCCCCCGCGCGCTGTTCCTGGAGATCGCCCCGATTGTGGGGAGCGCCTTTTTCTGGCGCACTACCGCGCGGGCACTGCTCGGGCTAGTGCCCGGCTTCGCCGCCGTGGCGCCCAAGGTAGCCGTGGCTTATCTGGGCACCTATATCGTGGGGGGGCTGGCCAGTGCTTACTACGCCAGCGGCTTGCGGCCCGACGAGGCGCGTGTGCGCGAGATCGAGCAGGAGGCGCGGCAGGCGCTCGCCGCGGCGTGGCGCCGGCTGCGCGCGCGCGGCCACGCCATGCCTGGGGCGGCCGCGGTGTCTGCCGCCTCCTAGGCGCCACACTGCAACGGATCTGCCACGCGGGCCGCTTCACGCCGCATATTCTGTCGCGCTATACTCGCCCTCGCGCGGCGCGACCGCGAATGCGCGCTGGCGCGTGAGGTGAGAAGCACGATGGCGCATTCCGCGCTCGATGCGCGGCCCGGCACGCTGGAGCTCTGGGTGCTCGGCGGCGCGACCAGTGGAGCCGCGCTGGCCGGCTATCTGGTCACCCCACTGCTCGACGACACCCTGTACCTGGCTGCAGCGCTGGTCGTGGCAGGCATCATCGCGCTGGGGGCCAGCCTATTGGCCCGGCGTGGCGCCGCTCTACCCGCGCTCGGCCGGCTGCACGCGCTGACCGCGTGGGTGCCGCCCGTGAGCTGGTACGCCGCCACGCTGCTCGCGGGCCGGCTGCTGGCGTTAGACCCGCTGCCCCTGCTAGCGCTGGGCGCGGCGGGCGGGCTCGCCGTGCTCCTAGCGGCGCAGCAGCGCGAGCTGGCCCTACCGGCAGGGGGGCATCGCGCGGCCGAGTTCGTGGTCAACCTTGGGGTGTTCGCCAGCGCGTTCGTGTTGTTCGTCGGGGTGCGCGAGGCGCCGCTGCGCGGGCTGGGCAGCGCGCTGGTGGTCGGCGCGGTCGCGGCGGTGCTGGCCACTGTGCCGCTGCGGCGCGCGCTGGCTCGAGCGGAACGCACCGTGGTCTACGCGGTGCTCACAGGGCTGATCGTCGGCCAGATGGCCTGGGCGCTGGCCTACTGGGCGCTGCCGGCCGTGCTGGTGGGCGCGCTGTTGCTGCTGCTGTTCTACGTACTCGTCGGGCTGGGCGAGGCGATGCTCGACCGCAGCTTCGATCGGCGCCTGCTAGTGGAGTACGGGGTGGTGGGTGCCTGCGGTCTGGCCCTGATCCTGGGCGTGGGGCCTTGGCGGGCCTGAGCCCCGGGCCATTGCCGCCAGGTGGAGCCACCGTGCTGGCCGGCTGTGACCGCGATACCGCGCGGTTCCACGCCTGCCGTGCACGGCGGGCCTACCCGCGAGGGCAGCAAGGAACCCCGTAGACCGCGTGTCACGGGGGGCTAGTCGATCCCGAGGTACGCGCGCTGCACGCTCTCGTTCTCGCGCAGGCGAGCGGCGGTGTCGGCTAGGGTGACGCGGCCGGTCTCCAGGACATAGGCCCGTGTGGCGATCTGCAGGGCCATGGTGGCGTTCTGCTCGACCAGCAGGATGGTCACGCCCTGGCGGTTGATATCGGTCAGGGTCTGGAAGATCGTCTCCACCACGATGGGGGCCAGGCCCATGGACGGCTCGTCGAGCAGCAACAGCCGCGGGCGCAGCATCAGCGCGCGGCCGATGGCCAGCATCTGCTGCTCGCCCCCCGAGAGCGTGCCCGCGCGCTGTGTCTGGCGCTCGCGCAGCCGCGGGAACAGGGCGAACACGCGCTCGATGTCGGCGCGGATGCCCGCCGGGTCGTGACGGGTGAAGGCGCCTAGCTCGAGGTTGTCGAGCACGGTGAGGCGGTTGAACAGCCGCCGGCCCTCGGGGCAGTGCGCGATGCCCCGCGCGGCGATGGTATGGGGCGGGGCGCCGTCGATGCGCTCGCCCTCGAAGCGGATCGTGCCGAAGCGTGGGCGCAGCAGGCCGGAGATGGTGCGCAGCGTGGTGGTCTTGCCCGCGCCGTTGGCGCCGATCAGCGCCACGATCTCGCCCTGCTGCACCGCGAGCGAGATGCCTCGCAGCGCGGCGATGTTGCCATAGTAGGTGTAGATGTCGTCGAGCTGGAGCATGGCTCAGTGCAGCGCCGCGCGGCCGAGGTAGGCCTCGATCACCCGCGGGTCGCGCTGGACCACGGCGGGCGGGCCCTCGGCGATCTTCTCGCCGTGGTCGAGCACCACGATGTGGTCGGAGATGCCCATCACCACGCGCATGGCGTGCTCGATCAGCAGGATACTCAGGCGGCGCTCGCGGCGCAGGTACTCGATGAGCGCCATCAGCGCGCCGGCTTCCTGCGGGCTCATGCCCGCGGTGGGCTCGTCGAGCAGCAGCAGCTTCGGCTCGCTGGCCAGGGCGCGCGCGATCTCCAGGCGGCGTTGGTCGCCGTAGGGCAGGTTGCGCGCCCACTCGTCGTGCCGCTGGTCGAGCCCCACCAGGTGCAGCAACTCGCGCGCCCGCTCGCGCGCCAGTCGCTCCTCGCGGACCACCGCGGGGGGGCGCAGCACAGCGCCCAGCGGGGTAGCGCGCAGCCGCGTGTGCATGCCCACCAGCACGTTGTCCAGCACGCTCATGTTGTTGAACAGGCGGATGTTCTGGAAGGTGCGGGCGATGCCGAGGGCGGTCACACGGTGGGGCGGTAGCCCGGTGATGTCGCGGCCGGCGAACAGCACGCGGCCCGCGTCGGGCGCGTGGAAGCCGGCGATGATGTTGAACAGCGTCGTCTTGCCGGCGCCGTTGGGACCGATCAGCCCGATGATGCTGCCCTCGGGGATCTGGAGGTCGACGGCGCTGACCGCCACCAGGCCGCCGAAGCGGCGGGTGACCCCGCGGGCGTCCAGCAGCACGCGCTCCACGGGGGCCGCGGGGGCGCCAGGGGCCTGCCAGCCGTTCGTCGTCGCGCTCATCGTTGCGCCAACGCCTGCGTATCGGACAAGGTTTCCGGGCCGGTGACCGCGCCGTGCAGCTCGGCACGGCGGCGGGCGCTGGGGAACAGCCCCTCGGGCCGCAGGAGCATCATCAGCACGAGGGCGAGGCCGAACATCAGCAGCCGCGAGCGCGAGAGATCGACCTGGGCCAGCCAGGGCAGGCCGAGGGCCAGGCCGAGATCGCGCAGCCAGACGCTGAGCTGGGCGGTGATCCCCCGGTCGAACAGCCCGACCACCAGGCCCCCGGCCAGCACGCCCCAGATGTTCCCCATCCCGCCCAGGATGACCATCGCCAGCACGATGATCGAGATGCTGAAGTCGAAGGTCGAGGGCGCGATGAACTGGAAGATGCTGGCGAACATCGCCCCGGCGAAGCCGGCGAACGAGGCGCCCAGGCCGAACGCCAGCAGCTTGGTCTGCACCAGGTCGATGCCCATGCTGGCCGCCGCGATCTCATCCTCGCGCATCGCCACCCAGGCGCGGCCCAGCCGCGAGTCGTACAGGCGGAGCATCGCCCAGATCGACAGCGCGCCCACCGCGATGATGATGTAGTACCAGGGCACCTGCGCGTTCAACTCCAGCGGCCCGAGCTGGAGGGGCGCCACGCCGACCTCGAACGGGCCCAGGTGCGGGCGGCCGATGGGGTTCATGCCCCGCGTGCCGCGCGTCCAGTCCTCCAGGTTCAGGAACACGCGGGGCACGATCTCGCCGAACGCGAGGGTGACGATGGCCAGGTAGTCGCCGCGCAGGCGCAGGGTAGGGGCCCCGAGGATCACCCCGAAGATGCCAGCCACCCCCCAGCTCGCCACTAGGGCCAGCCAGAAGTCGGTGCGGAACGGCAGGGGACTGGCCGGCGAGGTGAGGAACGCCGTGGTGTACGCGCCGATGGCGAAGAACGCCACATAGCCGAGGTCGAGCAGGCCCGCGTAGCCGACGACGATGTTCAGCCCCAGCGCCAGCAGGGTGAACAGCAGCACGGGCAGCAGGATGCCCAGGGTGGAGCCGCCGAACAGGGGCGCCAGGAGCGGGCCATCGAGCAGCGGATACAGCAGCGCGACGGCGAGGGCCATACCGAGTTGCACGCGCTGGCGCGTGCGCGGCGGCAGGGCCTCCCACCAGCCGATCTGGAGCGCGCGCTTGCTGCTGTTCACACCGCCTGTACCGTCTTCCCAGTTGGTGCTGGCAGCGATTCTACACTTTTTCGGGCACCTGCTCGCCGAGCAGCCCGGAAGGCCGGAACACCAGCAGCACGATCAGAATGCCGAACACCACGGCCTGCGTCCAGCGGGGGTCGAGATAGAAGTCGGTGATCGCGGCCACCACGCCGATGACCAGCCCGCCCAGCACCGCCCCGGTGGGATTGCCGATCCCGCCCAGCACCGCGGAGGTAAACGCCATCAGCCCGGCGCGGAAGCCCTGCTGGAACCACGCCGTGTTGTTGTACAGCCCCGAGAGGAACCCGGCGGCGCCGGCCAGCGCGCCGCCGATGATGAAGGCGAGGGCGATCGTGCGGTTGATGTCGATGCCCACCAGCGCCGCCGCGTCGCGGTCCTCGGCCGTGGCCCGCATCGCCTTGCCTAGCCGCGTGCGGTAGATGAACAGGTTCAGGAGAAGCAGCAGCGGCACGGTGACCACCAGCACGAACAAGTCTTTCGTGGAGAAGCGCACCACCGTGGACAGCCCCAGCGCCTGGAGCAGGTCGATGTTGGGCAGGATATCCGGGAACCGCACCTGCGAGGCGCCGTACCAGTACAGCCCCACGTTCATCAAGATGAACGAGACGCCGATAGCGGTGATCAGGGGCGCCAAGCGGGGCGCGTGGCGCAGCGGACGGTAGGCCACGCGCTCGATCACCGCGTTGAGCGCGGCGCAGACCAGCATCGCCAGCGCTAACGCCAACAGCAAGAACGCCGCCAGCGTGAGCGGCGGCGAGCTGCGCGACAACCCGGCCCCAAGCACCACCGTGAGGGCGGTGAAGGTCCCGATCATGTACACGTCGCCGTGGGCGAAGTTGATCAGCTCGATGATGCCGTACACCAGCGTGTAGCCGAGCGCCACTAGCGCCAGCAGGGCGCCGTTGGTCAGCCCCAGGACCAGCACCTGGAGAAGGATCTCAAGGTCCAGCATCGCTCGTACTCGCGACCACGGCTTGGGTGTCCCTCATCCCTAGCCCCTCCGACGGCGGGAGGCAGGGGCGGCTACTCGGCCGAGAGCTGGATGATGAACTCCGTCTGGTCCATGCGAGGGCCTTTGAACTGCGACACGCTCATGGTAGTCAGCGTAGTGTCGCCGTTCTGATCGAACGACCAGCGGCCGAGCACGCCGTCGTAGTCCTTGGTGTTCATGCCCGCCTCGCGGATGGCGTTGCGCTCCTTGCGGCCGGCGCGCTGAATGGCATCGAGCGCCACGTTGGCCGCCTCGTAGGCGTAGATCGCGTACGCCTCCGGCTCGGAGTTGAAGCGCTGGCGGTAGCGCTGGAGCCATTCGGCGGCTTTGCCGGTATAGCGGCTGACCGGCACACCGCCGAAGGTCACGTAGGTGCCGATGGCGGCCTCGCCCGCGGCGTCGAGGAACGCTTGCTCGAAGATGCCGTCGGGCCCCATCAGCTTCACGTTCGGGCCGAGCGTGGCGCGCAGGTCCTGCCAGAGCTTGCCCGCGTTGTTCTGCGTGACCCCGCCGAAGTACACCAAGTCGGGGTTCGTCTGGCGGATGCGCAGCGCCAGGCTGCGGTAATCGGTGGCCTGGCGGTCGATGCTCTCGGGCCCGTTGGCCGGGGATACTTGGATGCCGCGCCGCCGTGCCTCGTTGTAGAACACGGTGGCCAGCGGGCGCCCGTACGCCTCGGCATCGTCGAGCACGTAGGCCCGCTGGACGGTGAGCTGCTCCTTGGCGAACCGCGCCGCTACCGCGCCCTGGATGTCGTCGGCGGGCACCACGCGCGCGTAATTGCGCACCCCGGTGGGGTAGTAGATCTCGGGCTCGCCCGGCTCCCCCTTGCCCGGCTTGGTCAGCCCTGGGCTGGTGTTGGCCGGCGAGATCTGGAACAGATAGGCGCGGTTGGTGATGGGGATCGAGATCTTGGCGGCGCCCGAGTTGTAGGTGCCGATGTATACCATCACATCCGGGTCGTTGACTGCGCGGTTGGCGTTCTCGGCCTCCTTGCCCTCGTCCCAGTTCCCTTTGGCTGGGGTGGCGTCGTCGAGCGCCTCGTAGGCGATCGCGAAATTGCCCACCCGGCCGCCGTGCTCGTCGATGGCCATGCGGATAGAGTTGACCATCGTCTGGGTCTGGCCGAGCGCGCTGCCGGTCATCGGGAAGCTGGAGAAGAGCTTGATCGTGCTGCCGGCCGCCCCGGCGCCGGTGGGCGCAGAGGTCGCCGCGGCGCTAGAGCCGCTCGCCGGGGCGCCAGTGGGCGCGCTCGCGGCGGGTTTATTGGCTGGCTGCTGGGCGGGCGCGGCGCAGGCGCTCAGCCACAGCGCGGCGCTCGCGAGCAGAACGATCGGTTGCGACCGCACGAGCTGCATAGCGGGGTACCTCCTTACATCCTGGGCGCCGGGACGCCAGGGCGCGCCGGGCCAGGACGCGCGGGCGGAACACGGGGGCGCGACCAGGCAGACGCCGGGTGTCGGGACATCGTGTAAGCTCGGGAATCGCTGGCGAGTATAGAAACGGGTTTTTGGGCCTGTCAAGCGTTGCGCGCCCGCCCCCGCGGCGCGCGCGGCGCCAGCGGCGCAGGTTCGTGCTAAGCTAGTCGCGGCAGCGGACCCTGCGCGCCGTGTTCGTCGCCAGCGGAAGGGCGTATGAAGCTCAATATCTTCCACCGGCTGCTGTTCTCGCACGGGATCCTGATTCTGCTCGGGCTCCTGGCCGGCCTCCTCAGTCTCTATACCTATACCCAGGCGATCGACGAATATCTGCAGGTCGGGCGCCTGAATCGCCTCGTGCAGGCCGCCCAAGACGCCGAGGTGCAGCTCAGCAGCCTGGCTCGCTGGCAGCGCGAGTATCTGCTGACCGGCGAGGCCGCCGCGCGCCAGCAGGCCGACACCGCCGCCAACGCTCTCGGCCAGAGCGTCGAGCGCCTGCGCGGCCAGATCACCGACCCGGGCGACCGCGAGGCGTTCGAGCAGCTGGTCTCGGCGGTCGACGCTTTGCGCGCCGCTTGGCCCACGGCGGTACAAGCGTACCAGACGGCCACCCCTCGTGCCGCGCTGGACGTCATCGGCCCGCTCGATGGCCCGGCCGACGCCGCCCTGCGCCGGCTGATCGAGGACAACCGGCGCCGTGCCGAGGCGGCGGGCCGTAGCGCCAGCGAGTGGACCTTCTGGGCTAGCCGCCTGCCCATCGTCATCTTGGCGCTGCTGGTGGCCCTGGGCGTGGTCACGCTGTTCCGCGCCACGCGCGCCCTACGCTACCCGCTGCCCGGGCTGGTGCAGACGGCGGAAACGGTCGCCGCGGGCAACCTCGACCCGCCGCCCCAGCCGCCGGCGGGCACCGTCGAGTTCGATCGCCTGCAGGGCGCGCTGTACGAGATGGCGCGCCGGCTGCGCGAGCTGATCGGCGTGGTGCGCCGTGAGGCGCTCACGGTGGCCACCGCCGCCGCCGAGGTGGACGCCGCCAGCCAGCAGCAGGCCACCGCTGCCGCCGAGCTCAGCGCTATCGGCCGCGAGCAGGCTGCCACCGCTAGCGAGACGGCGGCGTCGGTGCAGCAGCTCAGCGCCACCATGGAGCAGCTCGCGCGCACCGCCGAGGCGATCGCCGACCGCGCCGCGGCCGCGCAGCAGGCCTCCGAGGACGGCCAGCAGGCGGTCACGCAGACCACCGAGGCGATCACGGCCGCCAAGAACAGCACCGACATCATGGCCGAGCGCGCGGTGGCCGTGGCCGAGCAGGGCCGCCGCATCGGCGAGGTGGCCGCGCTGATCACCGATGTCGCCAACCGCACGCACCTCTTGGCGCTCAACGCGGCCATCGAGGCCGCCTCGGCCGGCGAGTTCGGCCGCCGCTTCAGCGTGGTGGCGCGCGAGGTCAAGGCGCTGGCCGATCTCACGCGCCAGGAGGCGGCCAGCGTGACCGAGCTGGTGCGCGAGATCCAGGCGGCCACGAGCCGCGCGGCGGTGGCCAGCGAGGAGGCCACCCAGGCCACCGAGCGCGGGGTCGAGGCGGCGTTGCGGGCGGCCGATGCCCTGGCCACCATGCTGGCCGAGGTGCGCGTCATCGCGCTCAGCACCCAGCAGCAGCGCACCGCGGCCGCGCAGGTGGTGGCCACCATCCACGACATCGCCCGCGCCGCCGAGCAGACCGCCGAGGCCAGCCGCCAGCAGGCCATCGCCGCCGAGCAGACCGCCCAGTCGAGCCACCAGCAGGCCGAGGCCGCGCGCCAGCTCCAGCTGACCTCGCAGAACCTCCAGGAGCTGCTCCAGCGCTTCCACACCGGCGACGAGCACCACACGTGAGGGAACCGCCGATGATCATCGATATCCACGGCCACTACACTACCGCCCCGGCCGAGCTACGCGCCTTCCGCGCCAGCCAGATCGCGAATCTCGCGCGCCCGACCAAGCCCAAGCTGAACATCAGCGACGAGCAGATCATCGCCAGCCTCCAGAACAGCCAGGTGCGCCTCCAGCGCGAGCGCGGCACCGACCTCACGCTGTTCTCGCCCCAGGCATCGTGGATGGGCCACCACTTCGGCTCCGAGCTGGTCAGCCGCTACTGGACCGAGGTGAACAACGAGCTGATCCACCGTGTCTGCCAGCTGTTCCCAGACCAGTTCGTGGGCGTCTGCCAGCTGCCGCAGTCGCCCGGCGTGAGCCCTAAGAACTGCGTCGAGGAGCTGCGCCGCTGCGTGCTGGAGTTCGGCTTCGTCGGCTGCAACCTCAATCCGGACCCTACCGGCGGGGTGGGACTCACGCCCTCGCTCGGCGACGAATGGTGGTACCCGCTGTACGAGGCGTTGGTCGAGCTGGACGTACCGGCGATGATCCACGTCAGCGCCTCCATCAACCCGGCGTGGCACACGCTGGCCACCTATTACATCAACTCCGACACGGCGGCCGTGATCCAGCTGCTCGAATCGCGCGTGTTCGAGGACTTCCCCACGCTCAAGATCGTCATCCCCCATGGGGGTGGCGCCGTGCCGTACCAGCTCGCGCGCTACCGCGGCCTCCACGCCGTGGCCGGTCGCGAGCCGTTCGAGCAGGCGATCAAGAAGCTGTATTTCGACACGGCGATCTACAGTCAGGACGCCGTGGAGACGCTGATCAAGGCCGTGGGGGTGGACAACGTGCTGTTCGCCTCGGAGATGATCGGCGCGGTCTACACCGTCGACCCGCAGACGGGCCGCTACTTCGACGACACCAAGCCGTACATCGACGGCATCGCGTGGCTGAGCGACGAAGACCGCCGCAAGATCTTCGAGGCGAATGCGCTGCGGGTGTACCCGCGCCTGCGGCAGCACCTCGAGGCGCGCCGCGCCCGGCAGGCCCGCGCGGCGGGAGGGAGTGCCTGATGGTGCAGATCCCCCGGCTCAACGGCGTGATCCGCGTGCTGGAGCAGGGCGGCACGGCGATCACCGCCTTCTCGCCGGCCGACGTCGAGTCGGCCATCGCCTTCTCCACCTCGGGCTACGACGGCGTGGTGTTCGAGATGGAGCACAACCCCTACGACATCCGCGCCCTGCGCGACGCCCTGCAGTACCTGCTCAACCGCCGCCAGCTGGTCGAGCGCGGGACGCTCGCCCCGGCGGTGACGCCGCTGGTGCGCATCCCCCCCAACGGCGGCGAGCGCAACCAATGGGTGGCCAAGCAGGTGCTCGACGCGGGCGTGTACGGCATCGTCTGGCCGCACGTGAGCACCGTCGAGGACGCCTACAACGCCGTGGCCGCCTGCCGCTACCCCCGGCCCAAGACGGCGCCGCGCTACGAGCCCGAGGGCCAGCGGGGCGATGCGCCAGCGGCGGCCGCGCGCTACTGGGGCCTCACCCAGCAGGAGTACTACGCGCGCGCCGACGTCTGGCCGCTGGCGCCCGAGGGCGAGCTGCTGGTGATCATCATGTGCGAGGAGGTGCGCGCCATCGACGAGCTGCCGCGCATCCTCAAGGAGGTGCCGGGCATCGGCGTGGTGCTGATCGGCGAGGGCGATCTGTCGCAGAACCTCGGCTTCCCACGCCAGTACGACCATCCGGCGGTGGTGGAGGCGATGCGTGCCATCCTGCGTATCTGCCAGGAGCACGGCGTAGCCTGCGGCCACCCGCACGCCGATCCGCAGAACGTGGGGCGGCTAGTGGAGGAAGGCTACCGCTTCCTCATGGCGGCGCCCACGCGCAGCTACGCCGGCCTGGAGGCCGCGCTGCGCGCCACCGGCCGCGCCCGCTGACGCCGAAAGCCCCTCACCCCCGCCCCTCTCCCACAGTGGGGAGAGGGGCATATAGTTGCTAGCGCCCTCTCCCGCAGCAGGGAGAGGGGCGTATAGCCGCTGGCGCCCTCTCTACCAGGAGCGAGGGCGGGGGGAACCGTGTCAGCGCGGCTCCGCCGGCGGCTGGTAGAAGCCCTGCGACTCGACCGCGAACACGCGGTTGAACCGCGCGCGGTAGTTCTCCATCGCCGCCGTGGCGGCCAGCTCGACGAGTTGGGCTTCGGTGAAGTGCTGCCGCGCCTGCGCGAACAGCTCGTCGGACACCTCGGCGGGCGTCTGGGTCATCGCCTCGGCCAGGGCCAGGGCCGCGCGCTCGGCGGGGCTGAACAGGTCGCTCTCCCGCCAGCGGGCCACCGCGGCGATCTTGGCGTGCGAGGCGCCGGCCTTGCTGCTCCCGACAGCGTTGGTGTCCATTCAGAACGGGCAGCCGACGAGCTGTGCCACGCGCAGGCACACCAGCGCGCGGAGCTGGTCGGGCAGCTGGCGGCTGCGCGCCGGGGCGCCGCCCAGCATGCGGCTCGCCTCGAGGATCGGCGGGCAGTACGCTTGGATGCCCACCGTGGGCAATGGCCGCCCGAACGCCTGGGCCGCTTCGGCCATCAGGCCGCGGACGCGCTCGGGGGCCTCGTCGATGGAGAGCGGACGGATGCGCGGCATACGCTTCCCCCTGTGTGGCAGCGGCGCGTGGTGCGGCGCGCTCACTACAGGATACACGCGGGCGGCGCCGGGCGCGATTTCGCCCGGCGCCGCCCGGCAGCCGCCGCTACTCCTCGCCGCCGCGACGGCCAGCGGCGCTCGGGTCGTGCAGGTGGATGTTGATGTGCTTCAGCTCGGTGAACTCGCGCAGCCCCTCCAGGCCGTAGGAGCGGCCGAGCCCGCTCTGCTTGTAGCCACCCATCTCGGCGTTGGGGTACAGCCGGCCGAAGGTGTTGATCCACACCATGCCCGACTTGATCCGCTTGGCCAGGCGCAGGGCCTTGTTGATGTCGCTGGTGTATACCGCCGCCGCCAATCCATATACTGTGGCGTTGGCGATCGCGGCCGCCTCCTCTTCGTCCTTGAACGTCAGCACCGACACCACCGGCCCGAAGATCTCCTCCTGGGCGATCTTGGCGTCGACGGGCACGCGGTCGAACACCGTGGGGGCGATGAAATAGCCCTTGGCCAGCTCGCCCTCGGTGAGGCGCTGGCCACCGACCACGAGTTCGGCCTCGCGCTTGCCCGTCTCGACATATTGGAGCACGCGGCGGAGCTGGCCCTCGCTGATCACCGGTCCCACCTGCGTGCTCTTGTCCAGGCCCGGCCCGACGCGCAGGCTGCCGGCCTGCTTGCGCGCCTCCTCGATGAAGCGGTCGTGGATGCTCTCCTGCACCAGGATGCGCGTGCCGGCCACGCACACCTGGCCCGCGTGCCAGAAGGAGGCCCCCGACAGCGCGCTGCGCACCGCGCGGCCGAAGTCGGCGTCGGGGAAGAGGATGCTCGGCGACTTGCCGCCCAGCTCCAGGCTCACCTTCTTCAGGCCATCGGCGGCCAGGCGCATGATCTCTTTGCCGGTGCTGGTATCGCCCGTGAAGGCGACCATCTCCACAGCCGGATGCTTGACGAGCTCGGCGCCCACCGTGCCGCCCGGCCCCACGACGTAGTTGACGATGCCCTTGGGGATCTCCGGGGTCTCGTCGATCATACGGATGAACTCGGCGGTGGCGCCCGGGGTGAGGCTGGCCGGCTTGATCACCACCGCGTTGCCGGCGGCCAGCGCGGGCGCCAGCGAGCGAGTGAGCAGCGACAGCGCCATGTTCCAGGGCGTGATGATCGATACCACGCCGACCGGCTCGCGCAGCAGGATGGCCATCTCGTTGGGGCCGAGGTTGATCGAGCGGCCGTAGAGGTTGCGCGCCAGCCCGGCGTAGTACTCCAGCGCGTCGGCACCGCGCATCACCTCGGCGCGGGAGATCGCCAGCGGCTTACCGCCCTCACGCGTCAGCAGCGGCGCCAGCCAATCGACGCTGGCCCGCAGCGCATCAGCGAGCTTGTACAGCGCCCGCGCTCGGGCGACGGCGTTCTCGCTCCAGTCAGTGTGCTCGAACGCGTGCTGGGCCGCGGCGATCGCGGCGCGGGCGTCCTCGACGGTGGAGTTGGTGCAGTAGTACACCAGCTCGCCGTTGGCCGGGTCGCGGATCTCCAGGCGCTCGGTGGCGTGGCCGTCGCTCCACTCGCCGCCGATGTAGTTGCGATACGTCTTCACACTCTCGGCGATCATCGCTCTCCTCGCTTCCGGTGGCGCGCCTCGCGCGGCATTGTCCCCCGATTGTACCGCACCCGCACGCTGGCCCCGCCCGGGCTATGTACGCCGCCGCGCCGCGGCGCCTACAATGCAGCCAGGCGAACGGATCGCCTCGGGCTGGATCTCGCGGGAGCGCGTGGTGCCGTTCAATGTCGTCGATGGCCTAATCGTGGTGCTGGTCGCCGCTTGTCTGTTCTATGGCTGGCACAGCGGCGTGCTACGGCAGTTGGCCATCGTGTCGGCGGCGCTGTTCGCGCTGATGTGCGCCAGCGCGCTCTACCAGGGGCTTGGGGGCTGGTGGGCGGCCGCCGCGGGCCTCCAGCCGCCGACGTACCTCGAAGCCGTCGCCTATGTGTTCCTGTTCGTGGTGGCGGCGGCGCTGTGGCTGCTCGTGCTGCATCGTCTGTATCCGTACACGCGGCTGGCCGCCCGCGAGGTGGGCAGCTGGGCGTGGCACCTCGACCGCTTCGGCGGCTTGATGGTCGGCGGGGCGCTCGGCGTGCTGCTGGTGGTGGCCGTCATCGGGGCCGCCGAGCTGTTAGTCTATTTCCGATGGGGCGGCCAGCCAGGCGCCCGCGGCGTGCGCGATGTCGTCCATGCACAGGTCCGCGAGGCGCGACTGCTGCAAGACCTGCTGGCTACCCCCGAGCTGAGCGACCATCTGAGCTACTGGGTGCCCGGGCTGCGCATCGCCCGCGAGGGCACCATCTTGCCGTGAAGCGCACCGACTACGAACCCCTGGAGCTCGACAAGGTGCTGGCGCGGCTGGCGGCGCACACCGCCTTCTCCGCCTCGCGCGAGCTGGCGCTGGCGCTGGAGCCCACCCCCGACTTCGCCGAGGCGCAGCGGCGCCAGGCGGCCACCACCGAGGCGCGCCAGCTGCTCGCCCAGCGCCCGCAGACTGCCGTCGGCGCGGCGCAGGACATCCGCCCGCTAGTTGCCCGCGCGGCGGTGGGTGGCGTGCTGCGCCCGGAGGAGCTGCGCGCGGTCGCGGCGACGGCCCACGCGGCGGCCGTGCTGCGTACGACGCTCCTGAGCGCCGCCGACACGCGGCCCACCCTGGCGGCGGTGGCGCGCCGGCTGGGCGACCACGCGGCGGTGCGCGAGGCGATCGAGCGCAGCATCGGCGAGGGCGGCGAGGTGCTAGACACCGCTAGCGCCGAGCTGCGCCGCCTGCGCGCCCAGGTGCGCGCCGCCTACGACCGGCTGATGGCCAAGCTGCAGGAGCTGCTGGCCTCGCCCGAGTACCGCACGGCTTTGCAAGAGCCGCTGATCACCATGCGCGCCGGCCGCTACGTGCTGCCGATCAAGGTCGAGGCGCGCCACCAGGTGCGCGGCATCGTCCACGACCAGTCGGCCAGCGGGGCCACGCTGTTCATCGAGCCGCTGGCCGTGCTCGACCTGACCAACCGCTGGCGCGAACTCCAGCTCGCCGAGGAGCGCGAGATCGAGCGCGTGCTGCAAGCGCTCAGCCGCCTGGTGGGGGACGACCGCTACGCCCTGGAGCAGAGCGTGGCGGCGCTGGCGGAGCTGGACCTGTACCTGGCCATGGCGCGGCTGGCCGAGGAGCAGCGCGCCACGGCGCCCGCGCTGTACCCCCTCGCACCACCCCGCGAGGTGGACGCCGGGCGCGCGCGCGCGACGGAACCGCCCCGCCCCGTGCTGCGCTTGCGCGCCGCGCGGCACCCCCTGCTCACGGGCGAGGTCGTGCCGATCGACGTCGAACTCGGCGGCGCGTTCGACATCCTGGTGATCACCGGCCCCAATACGGGCGGCAAGACCGTCGCCCTCAAGACGATCGGCCTGCTGGCGCTGATGGCCCAGTGCGGGTTGCACCTGCCGGCGGCCGAGGGCTCGTTCACGAGCGTGTTCGCCGGAGTGTACGCCGACATCGGCGACGAGCAGAGCATCGAGCAAAGCCTCTCGACCTTCTCGTCGCACCTGACGCGCATCATCGGCATCCTACGCGAGGCGGACGCCCGCTCGCTGGTGCTGCTCGACGAGCTGGGCGCAGGCACCGACCCGCAGGAGGGCGCCGCGCTAGCCCGCGCCATTCTGGACGAGCTGCGCGCACGGGGCAGCTACGTGGTGGCCACCACGCACTACCCGGAGCTGAAAAGCTACGCGCACCTCACCCCGCGGGTGGAGAACGCCTCGGTCGAGTTCGACCTGGAGACGCTGTCGCCTACCTACCGTCTGAGTATCGGCCTGCCGGGCCGCAGCAACGCGCTGGCCATCGCCGCGCGGCTGGGCCTGCCCGAGTCGCTCATCGCGCGGGCGCGCGCGCTGCTCAGCCCGGCCGCGGTCGAGGTCGAGCAGCTCCTCGACGAGATCCAGCGCGAGCGCGAGGCCGCTGCCCGAGCGCGCGCCCAGGCCGAACGGGCCGCCGCGGAGGCCCGGCGGCTGCTAGAGCGGCGCGAGCGCCAGGCCCGCGCGGTGGACGAGGAGCGCGAGGCGATCTGGCGGCGGGCGCGGCGCGAGTCGGAGGCGATGCTGGCCGAGCTGCGCCGGCAGATCGAGCGCGAGCTGGCCGCTGCCCGCGCGGCCCGCGCCGACCGCACTGCCCTCCAGGCGGTGGCCGAGCGCGCGGCCGCGCTGGCGCCCCTGGAGACGCCCCCCTCGCCGCACGGCACGCGCCCGCGTACGCGCGTGGCGGCGCCCCAGCGGCCGGCGCTGCAGGTCGGTGCCCGGGTGGGCGTGCCGCGGCTCAACGCGCAGGGCACCATCCGCAGCCTGAGCGACGACGGCCGCCAGGCGGAGGTCGAGGTCGGCGGGCTGCGCGTGCGCGTGCCGACCAGCGAGCTCGCTGCCCCAGAGGCCGTCGAGCGCGGCCCGGGGGACGCGGCGGCGCCCGCCGTCACCTACGTGCCGGCGCCCGCGCCGGCCGTGCCCGCGCTGGACCGCCCCGTGCCGTTCCAGCTCGACGTGCGCGGCCAGCGCGTGGCCGACGCGCTGGAGACGGTGGAGCGGTATCTGGACGACGCCTACCGCGCCGGCCTGCGCGCGGTGCGCATCGTTCACGGCCACGGCACAGGCGCCGTGCGGCAGGCGGTGCGCGAGCTGCTGGCCCATCACCCGCAGGTGGCGCGCTGGAGCCCGGCCGACCCGCGCCAGGGGGGCGACGGCGCTACCGAGGTCGAGCTGGCGGGCTAGCCCGCGGCGGCGTCGCGAATCGCCGCGACTAGCAGCTCGATCGAGGCGTGCTTGAGCACGTAGCCGTGCACGCCGATGGCGTCGAGCTGGTCCCAGGCCCAGGGCATGTCGTAGCCGGTCAACATCACGATGCGCACGGTCGGCGCCTCGCACCGCAGGCGTGCTGCGACCTGGATGCCGTCGAGGTCGGGCAGGTCCAGGTCCAGCAGCACGACGTCCGGCCGCACGCGCTGGACCAGCGCGATCCCCTCCTCGCCGCTGGCCGCGGTACCGACTACCTCGATGCCGTCCTCGTCTTGCAGCAGCCCGCTGACGACCTGGGTCATCAGCACCGCGTCGTCGACCAGTGCCACGCGGATCGGGGGGCCGGCGTTCGCGCCACACGGTTGCGCTATCGGCTCGTCGCGCTGGGCCATATCGCTCGCATTCCTCACCCGTGACGGCCGCACGCGCCGCCGGCGTGTCGTTCTTGCAGCTTACCACCTCTTGGCCGGCCGCACGATGCATGCCAGCGCGGCGGCGTGAGGTGGCCGTGCTCAGGCGAAGGGGGACAGCACGGCGCCGAGGGGGGGGTACATGGGCGCGGGCTGCCAGGCGAGCGGTGCCTGCGCCAGGTGCGTGCGCTGGTACGGCACCGGGGCACTACCGGGCGGCCATACCTCCAGCACGGTGTCGCCCTTCCAGCCCACGAGCTGTGGCTGGCGATTCACTTCCTCGCGCTCGCTGCGCAGCGCTAGCGGGTAGCGTAGCGCCGCCACCTGGCCAGCGCCGAGCGGGCCGGCGTCGACGTAGCCGCCCGCCCAGCGCACGTCGTGGCGCTTGCCGTCGATCCACAGCTGTACGTCCTCGCGCCGCACCCGCGCGGGCGCGCGCAGGAACACGTGCCGCGGCGCGCGCAGCCGCACCTCGCGGCGCCCCTCGTACGGTTCGTAGCCGACGATCTCGGCGGCCGGCCGCGGGCCGCTGAACCCGAGGTGCACCCACAGCTCGCCCGCGCGGTCGGTCGCCGTGTGCTCCCAGACCAGGTGCAGCGCGCGGGCGCCGGAGCCGGTGCAACACCCCTCGATGATCGGCTCGGTGCCGGTGTAGAGATAGCCGAGCAGCGACTGGGGCAGCGTGGCGCTGCCGAACGAGCCGGCCAGGGCCCGGGCGCCAGGGGTATCGCGCGCCGCGGGCGCCAGGAACGTCAGCTCGGCGGGAAATTGGCTGGCCAGCAGGTGGTTGCGCGCGAACCGCTCGACGTCGTCCCAGTACTCTGGGTAGCCGCTCTCGGCCAGGGCGATGGCCAGCTGGAGCACGTCGGCCAGCGCGCAGGTCTCGCAGGTCGGCGGCAGCCAGGGCACATGGTACCAGTACCAGTAGTGCTGCTCGCCCAGGTGCATGGCGTCGGGGAACCAGCCGTAGGCGGTGGCGTTGGCGCGGATGTAGGCGTATACCCGCTCGGCCCAGCGCAGGCGGTCTTCTCGTCCGTCGAGCCGCGCCTGGTAGACGGCGGCGGTGGCCAGGCCCGCGTAGCCCTCGGCGTGCACGTGGCCATGGAACGCGCCGCTGGGCGCCACGAGCCCGGAGCGGTCGGCGAAGTAGGCGAGCAGCCGGCGGCCGAGCGCCCCAGCGGCCGGGCTGCCCGTGCGGGCGTGGTGTTCAAGCAGCGGCAGCGCTACCAGCGCGCCCAGCCCCCACTTGGCACGGCCCTCCGGGGCCCCCTCCGGCGTGTTGGTGTAGTCGAGCCAGCCGTTGCGCCACTGCGTGCCAGGGTAGCGCGCGGTGCCATCCTCGTGCACGGCGATGGCGTCGAGGCCCCGCACGAGCTGCTCGATGGCGTCCTCGATCGCCGCGCTGCCCGTGACGGCGAACCAGGTGTTCAGCGCTAGCAGCCCGCGGCTCTGCGAGAAGATCTCCACGGTGTTCGAGGCGTACTGCCCGTCGGGCGCCGGGCCGTTCCACAGCAGCCCGTCGTCGCCCTGCTGGGCGAGCAGTAGCGCGCGCACGGCAGCTTCTTGCTCCGCGCCCGCCGTGGTGCCCGTGAGCAGCCGCAGCCGCGCGAAGCCATCGACCGCCCGCCCGGTCATGTCGATCCAGTCCCACACATCGTGCTTGAGCACTGGCACCGGCCCGCTGAGGTCGAGGGCGAAGTACGGCCGGTAGCCGGCGGCGGGGTCGAGGCGGGCGAGTAGACTGGCGAAGGCGCGTTGGCCGGCCTCTTGGAGGAAATACGTCGCGGGGCGCTGCGCCGCCGACGGCTCGGGCGCGTTTCGCCCGGACAGGGACAGCGCCTGGCGCTCGACCGGTCCCCAGCGCACGCTGGCGGCCAGCCCGCCGCTCACCAGTCCCACGCTCCCCAACGCCAGCCCGGCCAGCAGCCGCCGGCGCGAGACGCGGAGGCGCCTGGCCTGCGAGCGCGGCCGGAGCGGCACCAGCGGCGAGGCCGAAGGGGGGGCAGCTGGGGGCAGCAGTGGCTCAGTCGGCGGCATACCAGGCGTTTTCCCGACAGCCTGGCGCGCCAGCGCGCTCGCGGCGTGCGTGTCGGCGGCCGACCCCGGCCAGCCCTGATGTGCAGTTGCCATGCTCGGCCATGCCGCGGCGAGTATAGCACAGCGCGCAGTCCAGGCAGAAGCGGCTGGTGGCTATAGCGGGGACAGCCGGGCGGGGAGGAGGGCGTTTGCCCCCTCTCCCCCCACCACGGCTAGCGGCACGGTCCGCTAGCTGCGCTCGATCACCCCACAGGCGATGCGGCCGCCCGCGTCGCCCGTGTTCAGAGTCGTCTCGTCGGGGGTCACACCGTAGCGGTCCGGGATGTGGGCGAAGTTGTCCTTGTCGGCGTGCACGATCAGCGCGCGCGGGCCGCCCGCGAACAGGTCCTCGAAGCTGAAGCGGTCGGTCTGCACCGTCAGCACACCCGAGCCATCGGCGCTGACGTACAGGCTGGGCATGTCGCCCGCGTGGTCGGGGTGCGTGTCGGAATGGCCGGGCTTCTGGAGGTGGCCGCCGGCCGAGTTGAAGTTGGTGGCGGGATCGCAGACCCCCGTGGCGTGAACATGGAAGCCGTGGAACCCGGGCGACAGGTTCGCCACGTCGGCCTGCACGAGGACCTTGCCGCCAGGCACTTCGGTGAAGCTGACCATGCCTACCTGGTTGCCCTGCAAATCGCGCAGCACTGCCGTGGCTTGAGCGCCCTGCGCACCCTGTGCTGCCGCGGCCGGCACTCGGTGGTTCCCCCCCTGCCCTAACCACACACTACTGGCTAGGGCCACGGTCGTCGCACCAGCGAGGATCACGCGTGTCCATTCCATACGGGTTATCTCCCCTCCTATCCCGACTTGCCTCGTACCTGTGCCCAGATTCTAGCCGAGTCCTGCAGGGGCCGTGCCGCGTTGTACGGTCGGGCCGATGGCGGGGCTCCGCCTGGTACACTGCTGGCACGAGCGTACAGTGGTAGCGCGTACTCGCGCGCCGAGCGAGAACCACGGCGGTGCGACGGGCGCGCTGGGGTTCACGCGCACCGAGAGAGCGAATGGAGCAGCCATTCGAGGTGATCGTTATCGGGGGGGGCGGCGCGGGCTACGCGGCGGCCAGCACCGCCGCACGGCTGGGCCGGCGCGTGGCGATGGTCGAGCGCGCGGAGCTGGGCGGCACGTGCCTCAACCGCGGCTGCGTGCCCTCCAAGACGCTTATCCGCTCGGCCGAGGTGCTCGACACGGTGCGGCGGGCCGGCGAGTTCGGGGTGGCGGTTGCCGATGCCCGGCTCGACTACGCGCGCGTGGTGGCCCGCAAGGATGCGATCATCCGCGGCTTCTCGGGCGAGGGGCCGCTGGAGAGCCTGGCCCGCCAGGGCATCGCGCTGCTGCGGGGCAGCGCGCGCTTCCTGGACTCGCACCGGCTGCGCGTCGGCGAGCAAGTGTACCGCGCCGAGCGGTTCGTGCTCTGCACCGGCGCGCGGCCGCGTGTGCCGCCGCTACCGGGCCTCGCCGCCGCGGGCTACTTGACCTCCGACGACGCGCTGGCGCTCACCGCATTGCCGCGCTCGGCGATCATCGTCGGCGGCGGGATCATCGCCTGCGAGTTCGCGCCGCTGTGGGCGATCTTCGGCGTGGCGGTCACGATCGTCGCCGAGCGCCTGCTGCCGCGCGAGGAGCCCGAGGTGGACCGTACGCTGGCCGAAGAGTTCGCGCGCCGTGGCATCCGCCTGGTGCGCGGCCGCGCCGAGCGGGTCGAGCGGCAGGGGGCCGAGCGAATAGTGTACGCCCGTACCGACGCGGGCCCCGTGGCGACCAGCGCCGAGGTGGTGCTGATGGCCACTGGCCGCCAGCCGAACTACGCGGACCTCGACCTGCCCGCCGCGGGGGTAGCCGCTACCGAGCGCGGCGTGCAGGTCGATGCCACGCTGCGCACCAGCGCGCCGCACGTCTGGGCCGCGGGCGACGTGACCGGCCAGCACATGTACACGCACGCGGGCGACTACGCGGGCGAGATCGCGGGCTGGAACGCCGCCGGCGGCCGCCCCCCGCGCCAGGCCGACTTCCGGGTGGTGCCGCGGCCGGTGTTCAGCTTCCCCCAGGTCGGCGCGGTGGGCCTGACCGAGCGGGCGGCGCGCGAACAGGGGCGTGCCGTGGAGACCGCGCAGGTGTGCTACGCCGATATCAGCAAGGCGGTGATCCAGGGCGAGCCGGCGGGGTTCTGCAAGCTGGTGGCCGACCGCGACACGGGCGAGATCCTGGGCGCTACGCTAGTCGGTGCGCAGGCGGCCGAGCTGATCAGCCTGGTCGCGGTGGCCATGGCCGGCCGTGTCAGCGCCTACACGCTCGGCGATACGCTGCTGCCGTACCCGACCCTGCCGGAGATCGTGCGCTGGACAGCCGATCAGATCGGCAAGCACTTGCCGCCTGCCGAGCAGGTGCGCCGTGCCGTGGGCCAACCGCTGCACGAGATCTGTATCGGCTGTTGGCCGGAGCGTGGCGCCGAGCAGCGCGCCGCAGAGCATCGCCGCGCCCCGTAAGCGGGGCTCAGGCCAGACCGAGCGCCGCCTCATCCTCGGACTCGGAGGGCTCGCCGGGTGCTGCCGCGACCGCCGCGCCGACCTCGGGCGCGAGCGGCGCGCTGAGCCGGCGGGCGAAGGTCAGAAACCCCGTGTGCCCCACCATCTGCTGCGCCGGCCGCACGCTCTGGCCCTGCACATGCCACGGCCGGTGCAGCGTCTCGAACGTCTCGATGTCGCCGAACCCGTGCGCCCGCAGCGCCTGCACCACCGCCTGCACCTGCGTGGTCGACGGCGTGTAGGCGCACAGGAACCCGCCCGGGCGCAGCGCGGCCGCGGCCGCCGGCACGGCCAGCCACGGCTCGGGTAGATCGAGCAGCACGCGGTCCAGGTCGCGCTCGGCGATTCCCTCGTAGGTGTCGCGCTGGTGCACGAGCAGGTTCGGCGGCTCGCCGTAGAACGCCGCGATGTTGGCGCGCGCCGCGGCGATGAAGTCGGCCCGGCGCTCGTAGACGATCACGCGCCCCGTGGGCCCCACCGCGCGCAGCAGCGCCAGGGTGAGCGCGCCGGAGCCGATGCCCGACTCGAACACCGTCGCTCCGGGGTAGATGTCTGCCCACAGCAGGATCGGCCCGAGGTCCTTGGGGTAGATGATCGCCGAGTGCCGCGGCATCTGCATGATGTGGTCGATCAGCCGTGGGCGGTAGGCCACCAGCTTGTAGCCCTTCGAGGAGGTGACCTCGACGCCCTCCTCGGCGCCGATCAGCGCGTCGTGGGGTACCTGGCCACCGTGGAAATGGTACACCGCCCCGGGCAAGAGGCGGACCACGTAGCGCTTGTCGCGCCGATCGACGAGCAGCACGGTCTCGCCGGGGGCCAGCGGCGGCATGAGCTACGACTCGGCGAGCGCGGGGGCGGGGGGACCGGTCACGCCGTCGGGCGACGGCGCGGCGCGCTGCGGCCCGCGGCGGCCACGGCGGCGCTTGGGCTGAGCCACCTCGGCGCGCAGCCGGCAGAAGGCGCATAGCTCGGCGGTGGTCGGCTGGCCGCACTGCGTGCACGGCCGCAGCGTCACCGCCTCGTGCTGCGCGAACAGCGGCTGCACCTTCTCCAGGAAGCCGAACAGGAACGCCTGCTTGGTGCCCGGGGAGACCGCCTCGAGCTGGTTGAGCACGTCCTTGAACAGCAGCGACTTGGCGCCCTTGGACATCGGGCACTCGTCGACGATGTAGTCGATGCCGCGCAGCACGCAGTACGCCGCCATCTCGCGCTCGGCCAGACGGTACAGCGGCTTTACCTTGCGGATGAACCCGTCCTCCTCGGCCAACACCGGCGCCTGGCGGCCCAGGTAGCCGGTCTGCCAGCGCAGCACGTTGCCGAACAGCGTCGCCGCCTCGTCGTCCAGGTTGTGGCCGGTGGCGATGACGCGGAAGCCGTGCTCCTGCGCCACCTTGTTGAACAGGTACCGCTTGCTCAGCCCGCAGGCCGAGCAGGGGGTGCGCATGGTGCGCCGCGCCGTCTCGGCGATCCCCAGGCCGTAGTCGGCCTCGAGGTCGGTCACGATCAGCCGGGCGTGGCGGCGCGCGGCGAACGCCTCGCACTTCTCGCGCGACGGCTCAGAGTAGCCGGGAATCCCGAGGCCGATGTAGAAGCCGGTGGCGTCGTAGCCTAGGTCGAGCAGCACGTCCCACAGGGCCAAGCTGTCTTTGCCGCCCGATACGGCGACCAGCACCGGCTCGTCGCGCCGGAACATCTTGTGGTGCTCGATGGCGCGCGTCACCTGATCGCGGAAGAACGCCAGAAAGCAGTCCTCGCAGAACGCCGCGTTGTGGCGGCGCACCTCGAGGCACGCTTCCTGGCCGCGACAGCGCGTGCAGCGCATGGCGTCTTCCCTCTGTTCGGAACGTAACGTTACGCGGCGCCGCCCGACACCACGGGCCGCACCTCGATCGTGTCGGTCTCTTCCAGCAGCGCGTCGCGCGTGAGCAAGCGGTTGTCGCGGATCACCAGGTACGCCTCGGGCTGCAGGCCCAGCTCGGCCAGCAGCTCGCCCACGCGCCGCCGGCCCGCGATCTCGATCTCGCGCCGCTCGGGGTGGCGTAGCAACACGCGCACGGCGGGCCCTCCTGGCGCGGCAGCGTGCCATGCCGCGCGTCACGCCGATATTCTACCAGGCTCACTCCGCCGCGACCGCGCGCTCGACCGCCGGCGCGTAGTAGCCCCACAGGGCCGGCGGCAGCAGCCGCGCGATGGCCACCATGACCGCCTCGCGCAGCGCCGCGTCGCGCTCGGCCTTGCTCGCGCCCGGGGCGGGCGGCAAGTGGAAGGGGGCGCCGAAGCGCGCCGTGAGCACCCCGTCGAGCTCGGCGATGCCCACCGGCACCAGCGGCACGCCCCCGCGCGTGAGCCAGGCGAGGAACAGCCCCACACCCGGGCGCGCCTCGCACAGCGCCACGCTGGCGGTGCCCTCGGGCAGCACGCCCACGGGCTCGCCGGCCGCCAGCCAGCGCGCGGCGACCCGCAGGCCCGCCGCGCCGCCCACCTCGCCGGACTCGCGCGCGGGGACCAGCCCGAACCCGTACACGCGGTAGGCGAAGCGGCGGAATACCCCGCGCAGCAGCGCCCGCGGCACGCGCACCGGCCCGAGGCGGAAGTCGAGCAGCTCGGCGGTCATCAGCCAGTGCAGCTCGCGCGGCCGCTCGCCGGTCTGGCGCACGGCGGCGTTGACCAGCATCGCCCCCCAGCCGGCCCACAGCCCGGGGCGCTGGTAGTGGTTGCCCACCACCACGAACGGCCCGCTGCGCGGCAGGTGCTCGCGGCCCAGCGTGCGCGGCGGGGGATAGGCCCCGCGCAGGCCCGCCGCCGAGTCGTCGCCCAGGCTGCGCGGCCGCCCGAGCGCCACGCTGAGCGCGATGCGCAGCAGCAGCGGCGTGGGGAAGGCGTAGCGCGCGCGCTCAGCCATGGGCCGCGGGGTCAGGAGGCGCGCGCCGGGCTCGCGGGCGCGCCACCGACAGCACGATCGCCGCGACCATGACCCAGTGCGCCACGATGGCGCCCGCGACGTGGCCCGTGGCCTGGCGGATCAGCCCGAACAGCAGCCCGCCCGCGAACAGCGCCGCCAGCGCGCCCGCATACAGCAGCGGGAACAGCGCGCGGGGCAGGTTCGAGCGCCGCAGGTTGTACCAGGTGATCACCAGGTGCCAGGCGGCGAACACCCCAGCACCTGCCACGAGCGCGCGGCCCGGCCCCAGCAGCCGCTGCAGCTTGGCGTGCAGCAGCCCGCGGAAGGCGATCTCCTCGAACACCGCCGAGCCCAGCAGGAACTGCCCGGCCACCAGCCCCAGCAGCCGGCCCCGGCTGACGCCCACGTACTCGGGGTGCGTGACCGCCTGGCGGCTGACCAGCGGGAAGGCGAAGAAGAGGCTGATGGGCACGGCGCCCAGCAGGCCGAGCCCCAGGCCCCACAGCAGCCCGCGGCTCAGCCCCGCGCGCCCCAGCCCCAGCTCGCGTGCGCCGAGCCCCTCGCAGGCGGCCCAGGCCAGCACCACCCCCAGCATGCCCAGGTGCGCGCGGTTGGTCTCGGACGAGAGCGCGCGGCCGCGGCGCGCGTAGCGCCAGGCGTCGCCATTGGCGTAGCCCAGCAGCAGCGCGACGAGCGCCACGGTGCTGGCCCGCTCCCAGGGGCGGGCAGGCGGTGGCGCGGGGGCGTCCAGCAAGCGGCGCAGCCAGACCCGTGCGGCCATCGCCGTGTCCTCGGCCCATCGTTGGGGCCATTATACGCTGGCCACCCGCAACGGCGCGGCGCGCGGGTATGGTATAAGCCCGCCGAGCAGCACCCGCGCTGGCGAGGAGGCGTCCGATCGGCACCCCGCGCACGGCCCTCCTGCTGACGGTGGGTGATCCCCACCGCCTGCGGGGGAGTTATCTCTACCATCGGCGCCTGGCCGACCTAGCCGCCGACTACGGCTGGCGGCTGGGGTTCCTCGCGCTGCCCGAGCTGCCGTTCCCCTGGCCGGCGCTGTCGGTGCGGCGCGCGCTGGCCGTGGCGCTCGCCGAGCGGCCCGCTGCACTGGTCGTCGACAGCTACGCCGCGCCGTTCGTGGCGTTCGGCGGCCGGCTGGCGGACGCGGTGCCGCTGGTGGCCAGCGTGCACGCTCCACCGGCCGATCCCGATACGCCGCCCTGGCAACGCGGCCTGCGCGCGCGCTGGGCGCGCCTGACATACCGGCGGGCGCGCCGGATCGTCGTCGCCAGCCGCTACCTGCTCGACGTGCTGGCCGCGGCCGGGCTGGCCCACCGCCTAGAGCTGGTGCCGCCGGGGCGTGATCTCGGCCCCGAGCCCGTGGTGCCGGCCCAGGCCGCGCCGCCCGAGGCAGGCCTCATGGCCGCGCTGGCCGCCGCGCGCGCTACCCAACGGCCCACGCTCGATCCTCTCGCGGGTATCCACGAGCGGCGGGGCGCCACCACGGCCGAGCTGCGCGCCGGCCGGCAGGTGGCGTTGCTGTGTGTGGCACGCTGGACGCCCCGCCACGGCATCCTGACGCTGCTCGACGCCCTGGCCGCCCTGCCGGCCCACATCGCGACCTTGCACCTGGTCGGCGACCCGGCTGACAACTCGCGCTACGCTGTCCGCGTGCGCGCGCGGCTGGCCGCCGCCGACCTGCGCGAGCGCGTGCGCGTCCACGGCGTGCTGGGCCTGCCCGAGCTGGCGACGCTGTACCGTCACGCCGACCTGTTCGTGCTGCCCAGCGCGCTGGAGCCAGTGGGCATGGGCGTGGGCGAGGCGATGGCGCTGGGCCTCCCGGTGGTGGCGGTGGCGGTGGGCAACCTGCCCTACCTGGTCACCGACGGCGTGGAGGGGCGCCTGCTGGCGCGGGCCACGGCGGCGGAGCTGCGCGCGGTGCTGGCCGAACTCGCGGCGGTTCCCCTGCGGCGCACGGCGTTGGGCCAGGCGGCGCGGCGGCGCGCGCTCGGGCTGCCCCGCTGGGAAGAGACGGCGGCGCGCTTCTTCGCCGCACTCGCCGCGGCCGTTCAGTCGTAGGTCAGCACCACCTGCAGGGCGCGCTCGGGCCGCAGGTCGAGCAAGACGAAAGCGGCCTCGGCCTCCGCGAAGGGGATACGGTGGGTGATCAGCTCGGCCAGCGGCAGCTGCCGCAGCAGCCCGGTGGCCACGGCCCGCCGCCGCGCGACGTCCCAGCGCGGGGCGAGCGCGGGCGCTACGCGGCCCACCTGCGAGCTGACGAGGCGCACGCGGCCACGGTGGAAGTGGCCGCCCAGGGCCAGGCTGACGGGCTTGGTGCCGTACCACGAGGCCACCACGACGGTGCCCTCGTCGGCCACCGCCTCGATGGCCGCTTGCAGCGCGGCCGGCGCCCCGCTCACCTCGATCGCCAGGTCGGCGCCGCGACCGCCCGTGAGAGCGCGCACCTCGGCCGTGAGATCATCGCCCGGGGCTAGCGCGAGGGCAGCCCCCAAGCGGCGCGCCAGCGCCCGGCGCGGCGGCAGCGGGTCGACCCCCACTACCTGCTCCACCCCGCCGCGCAGCAGCACCTGGAGGATCAGCAGGCCAACCACGCCCAGCCCGCTGAGCAGCACCGTCTCGCCCAGCCGCGGCGCGGCGTCGAGCACCACATTCACTGCCGTCTCCAGGTTAGCCAGGAACACGCCCTCCTCGGGCGGCAAGCCGGGCGGCAGCGGCACCACGCTGTCAGCGGGCACCACGTAGTAGTCCTGGTGCGGGTGCAGGGCGAACACCAGGCTGCCCGGCATGATAGCGCGCACGCCCGCGCCGACGGCCAGGACGCGGCCCACGCTGGCGTAGCCGTACTTGATGGGGTAGGCGAAGCTGCCGGCCAGTGAGGGCAAGTCGAGCGCCAGGTCGGGCGGCACCTCGCCGCGGTACACCAGCAGCTCCGTGCCCGCGCTGATGCCCGAGGCCAGCGCGCGCACCACTACCTCGTGCGGCCCGGGTGGTGGTAGGGGCTCGGTGCGGAACTCGGCCCGCCGCGGGCCTACCCACCACAGCGCCCGCGCCTCGGCGGGCAGCACCGGCAGCCGGTCGCGCACGCTGGCGACGGTGCGGCGAGAGGCAACGCGCCGCGGCATCGTTCACGTTCCCGGGCAGAGTGGCTCGGGGGGGCCGAAGGCCGGCTCGCGGGCGATCGCCAGGTCGCCCTCGAACAGCACGTCCGCGCCGCTGGGGCGGAACGCGCTGCGCCGGAAGGTGAGCGCCTCAGCTAGGCGGGCGATGCCCAGGTCGCCGATCGCCTCGACCCCGCTGCCGAGCACCTTGGGCGCCACGCACACCACTAGCCGGTGCACGAGCCGCTCGCGCAGCAGCGTGGTGATCAGCGCGGCGCCGCCCTCGACCAGTACCGACCGCACGCGCTCGCGGGCCAGCGCGTCCAGGAGCCACAGTGGATCGACCCGCCCGTCGGGGCCGGCGGGCAGCGCCAGCACCCGGGCGCCGCGCGCCTCCAGCGCCTGTTGGCGCGCCGGATCGACCGGCACCACGGCTGCCAGCCACGTCGCGCCTGGGCTGTCGAACACGGCGGCCGTGGGGGGCGTGCGCAGCGCACTGTCGGCTACCACGCGCAGGGGGTTGCGGCCGGCGACCAGGCGGACGGTGAGGCGCGGGTTGTCACGCAGCACGGTGCCGACCCCGACCAGCAGGGCGTCGTGCTGGGCGCGCAGCGTATGCGCGTACACCAGCGACGCCTCGCTGCTGATCCACTGCGACTCGCCGCTGCGCGTGGCGATGCGACCGTCGAGGGTCTGGGCGTACTTCACCGTCACCCACGGCAGTCGCGGCGCCGCCTCTGGCATCGCTGCTCCCAGCCCTCTGGCTGTCGCCTATTCTAGCACGCGGGGCCGCGCCGCCCCGGCCGCTGCACGCGGCCCGCGGTGGGTATAATCCGGCACGACACACCACGCCGAGCCGCCCCGCCCGGACGCCCCGCGCGAACCGCCGGTCGCGGGGAGCTGGCACGGAGCCCACGTGCGCGTCATTGGAACTGCCGGCCACGTCGACCACGGCAAGTCCACGCTCATCACCGCGCTCACCGGCATCGATCCGGACCGGCTGCGCGAGGAGAAAGAGCGCGGGATGACCATCGACCTGGGCTTCGCCTGGCTCACGCTGCCCAGCGGCCAGGAGGTGAGCATCATCGACGTGCCCGGCCACGAGCGGTTCATCAAGAACATGCTCGCGGGCGTGGGCGGCATCGATATCGCCCTGCTGGTGGTCGCCGCCGATGAGGGCATCATGCCCCAGACGCGCGAGCACCTGGCCATCCTCGACCTGCTGAACATCCGCACCGGCGTGGTGGCGGTCACCAAGCGCGACCTGGTGGAGGACGACTGGCTGGAGCTGGTCTGTGCGGACATCGAGGAGACGCTGCGCGGTACCACGCTGCAGGGCGCTCCGCTGGTGCCTGTCTCGGCCGTGACGGGCTATGGGCTCGACGCGCTGCGCGCGACCCTCGACCGCCTGCTACTGCAGGCGCCCGCCAAGCCCAATACCGGCTGGCCACGGTTGCCAGTCGACCGTGTGTTCACCATCGCCGGCTTCGGCACAGTGGTCACCGGCACACTGGTGCACGGCGAGCTGCGCCTCGGCCAGGAGGTCGAGATCGTGCCCAGCGGCAAGCGCGGACGCGTGCGCGGCCTGCAGAGCCACAAGCGCCGCGTCGAGGTCGTGCCGGCGGGCACGCGCGTGGCGGTCAACGTCTCGGGGCTGGCCACCGAGGACGTGCAGCGCGGCGACGTGCTCACTGCCCCGGGCTGGCTGCGGCCCACCCGTGTGGTCGACGCGCGCCTGCGGCTGCTGGCCAGCGCGCCGCGTCCGCTGCCGCACAACGCGCTGGTCACGTTTCACACCGGCGCGGTGGAGGCCACTGCCCGCGTGGGGCTGCTCGACCGCAACGAGCTGCGGCCCGGCGAGAGCGGCTGGGCGGTGCTGCGCCTCGATCAGGAAGTGGCCGTGGTCAAAGACGACCTCTTCATCATCCGCCAGCCCTCACCTAGCCTCACCCTGGGCGGCGGGACGATCGTCGAGCCGCACCCGCGCCGCCACCGGCGCTTCCAGCCGCAGGTGCTGGCCACGCTGGAGGTGCTGGAGCGCGGGCTGCCCGAGGAGATCGTGCTGGAGCAGCTCCAGAGCCGCGAGCCCGCCGACTACGCCACCTTGGAGCGACGCTGCGCGCTGGCCGCGGCCGAGACGCGCCGGGTGGTCGCGCAGCTGCTGGCCGAGCAGCGCCTGGTGGCACTCGACGGCGCCGACGCGCCGCAGCTGAGCCCCACGACGGTGCTGATCTCCGCCGCCGGGTGGCAGCGGCTGGTGGGGCAGGTCGAGCGCGTGCTGGCCGCCTACCACCAGGAGTTCCCGCTGCGCCGCGGCATGCCGCGCGAGGAGCTGCGCACGCGCCTGGGGCTGGAAGCGCGGCTGTTCACCCGCGCGCTGGGGGTGTTGCTGGCACGCGGCCACGTGGTGGAGGAGGGACCGGTACTGGTGCGCTTGCCCACGCACCAGGTGGTGTTCACCCCCGACCAGGAGCGGCGCATCGCCGCGCTGCGCGAGCGGCTGCGCGCGGCCGGGGTGTCGCCGCCGGCGCGCGCCGAGCTGGAGGCCGCGGTGGGCCTGCCGCCCGAGGTGGTCCAGGCGCTGCTCGACCGCGGCGACCTGGTCGAGGTGGCGCCGGACCTGGTGTACCTCCGCGAGACATACGACGAGCTGGTGGCCGCCGTACGCGCTATGATCGCCGAGGAGGGAAGCATCACCGTGGCGCGCTACCGCGACCGCTTCCAGACGAGCCGCAAGTACGCGCTGGCCCTGCTGGAGCACCTCGACCAGGCGCGCGTCACCCGCCGCGTAGGTGACGAGCGCGTGCTGTACTGATCCTGCCGGCGGTCGTCTGAACGTCTTAACCCGATCGGCGGTATCCGCCGCCGGCCGCCACGTGGTACAGTGAAACTGCGATTCCCCTGTCTTGGACACGGCCGCGCCGACGAGCGGGGGCGCGCGATACGGGACCAGCAGGGCAAGGGAGGCGTGTGACCCTCGACCTCGGCCAGCTCGGCGGGCAGATCCGCGCGCTCGGCGGGCACCTCGCCGGCGACCAGGACGGCTATCAGGAGCGGCTCGCCATGGCGCGCGCCCTGCTGGCAGCGACCGCTGCCGCCGACCTGGCCGCCGTGGCCGAGGAGGGCGCGGCCGCCTGTCCCCGCGAGGCACCCGCCACACGCGTGCCCTGCCCGCCCCTGCCGCCCGCCTACACCGCCATGGCCGCTGACGGCTCGCAGATCGAGCCCGACCGCCACGCGCCCGCCCTCTGGTACCTGCTCAACCTCGGCGCCGCCTGCATCGAGTACGGGCCCCGGCCGCGCGCGGAGCTGGCCAGCGAGCCGACGCTCTACTATCGCCGCGAGGACCTGTACGTCACCGTGGGCAACCGCGAGGCGCCGCTCGAAGGCAACCGGCTGGAGCTGCGGCGCCATGTGGCCGAGATGGCGCGGCTGGCCGACCTCGCCGAGCGAGCCCGCGCGCGCGGCGCGCCCGCCCCGGTGGCGCTGGCCGACGGCCAGTTGCTGCTGTGGAACCACCGCATCGAGGACTTCGTGCGCGACCAGCTCACCGCCGCGTTCCAGGACGCTCTGCGCCGGTGCATCGCCGCTGCGGTGCCCGTGGCGGGCTACATCAGCCGGCCGCGCGCCACCGACGTGCTCGACCTGCTGCGGCGGCTGCCCGCCCATCGCGCTACCTGCCCGCGCTGTGACGGTGCCGCGCGCGAGCAGCCGTGCACGCTGGGCGGCCTGCACGACCGCGCGCTGTTCGCCGACCTGGCCGAGGGCGAGCGCTCGGCGCTGTTCGAGGCGCGCGGGCTGGCGGGCCGCTACCCGCCCGAGCTGCGCCCGTGGTTCTGCTACCTGAACGTCGGGCGCGAGGTCGCGCGGCTGGAGATCCTCGCCTGGGCGGCCGAGCGGGCAGACCTGCGCGCCCGGCTGCACGCGGTGGTGGTCGAGCAGTGCCGGCTCGGCGGCGGCTACCCGGTGGTGCTGGCACGTGCCCACGAGCAGGCAGTGGTGACGGCGGGCGACCGCCGCCGGGTGAACGAGCTGGTGCGCCGCGCGCTGGCGGGCCACGGGCTACCGGACCAGCCCAGTGCCAAGCAGGCGGCCAAGCTGGCGCGCGCGGTGTGATGGCCTATGGTGAGCGACGACGCGGCGCCCGAGCGGATCGGCGAGCTCATCGAGGTGACTAGCCACGCGCTGGTGGCCCAGAGCGTGCGCCTGCACCAGGCGCCACCGCTGGGCAGCTTCGTGCGCGCGGCCGGGCCGAGTGGCCCAGTGTATGCCGTGGTGTGCGAGGTGCGCACCACCAGCCTGGAGGCAGGCGGCCGGCCGATCGCCCGCGGCTATGCTGATGTCATCGACGAGCAGATCTACCAAGCCAACCCTGACCTGGAGCTGGTGCTGCGCACCGAGTTTCAGGCACTGTGCGTGGGCTACGAGGCGGCCGACGGCCCGCGCCAGCACCTGCCGCCGCAGCCGCCGCCGCTGCACTACTCGGTGTACGCCTGCTCGCCCGCGGAGGTGCGCCGCTTCGTGGCGCGGCTCGACTACCTGCGCGCGCTGCTGGCCGCGGGGCCGCCGCTAGCCGATGAGTTAACCGCGGCCAACCTGCGGCAGGCCGCCGCAGCGTTCGGGGCCGCCCGCGACGAGTTCCTGGTGCGCGCGGGGCGGGCGCTGGCGCTGCTGCTGCACGACGACTACGACCGCCTCGCGGCGCTGCTGCGGCGCCTGCGGGTGGAGGCGCCGGCATGATCGAGGCGCGAGGGCTGGCCAAGCGGTTCGGCGAGCGCGTCGCCCTGCACGGCATCAGCTTCCAGGTCGACGAGGGCGAGATCTACGGCCTACTGGGCCGCAACGGCGCCGGCAAGACCACGACCATCCGCATCCTGGCCTGTCTGCTGCGGCCGTCGGCGGGCAGCGCGCGCGTGGCGGGCCACGACATCGCCACCGAGGCCGCCGCCATCCGTGCCCGGGTGGGGATCCTCACCGAGGTGCCTGGGCTGTACGAGCGGCTCAACGCCTGGGAGTACCTCGACTTCTTCGGCGAGATGTACCGCTTGCCGGCGCCCGTGCGCCGCGCCCGCGCCGAGGAGCTGCTGCGCCTGCTCGGCCTGTGGGAGATGCGCCGGCAGCGGCTGCGCGCGTTCTCCAAGGGCATGAAGCAGAAGGTGGCCATCGCCCGCGCCCTGCTGCACGCCCCGCGCGTGGTGTTCTTCGACGAGCCCACCGCCGCGCTGGACCCCGAGTCGGCCAAGACGGTGCGCGACTACCTCCAGTACCTGGCCGAGGAGCGGCGCGTCACGGTGCTGCTGTGCACGCACAACCTCGCCGAGGCCGAGCGGTTGTGCCGGCGGCTGAGCATCGTGCGCGATGGCCGCCAGATCGCCGAGGGCACCCCGGCCGCGCTGAAGGCCACCATTGGCCAGCGCATGGTGCTGCGCCTGCGCGAGCCGCGGCCCGAGCTGCTGGCCGTGCTGGCGGCCACGCCGGGGGTGCTCGGCGTCGAGCGGGTAGACGGGCGCGTGTACTTCCGCGCCAGCGAGCCGGAGCGGGTAAACCCCCAGGTGGTGGCGCGGCTGGTCGGCGCTGGGGGCGAGGTGGTCACCCTGGAGCCCGAAGCGATCCAGCTCGAGGACGTGTACCTGGCGTTCGTGCGCGGCCTCGCCGGGGCGGAGCCCCCCCCCGCCGCGGCGCTGGCGGCCGGGGGGGACCCCTCACCCTGGCGAGCGGGCCCGCCGTGCCCGGCGGCGGCTCCGCCCGGCGGCCCATCGCTGTAGAGCCACGCGGGACACGGGAGCGGCGGCATGCACCTGACGCTGGCGGTCACGCGGCGCGAGATCCGCGAGGTGCTGCGCGACTTCAACCTGCTGTTCCCCATGCTGGCCCTGCCAGCGCTGATCGCGCTGATCGCCGCGGCGGCGGTGCTCGGCTCGGGCCGCGGGCCGGCCAACTTCATCGGCCAGGCGGTCGGCGGCGCGCTGCTGGAGCAGGTGCCGGAGCAGCAGCTGCGCCCGCTGCTGTACCTCGACGTCACCAACCTGGACCAGATGATCCGCGTGATCATGAAGGCGCTGCTGATCCCACTGTTCTGGGTCACCCCCGTGGCGCTGACTAGCACGGTGGCCGCCGACAGCTTCGTGGGCGAGAAGGAGCGCAACACTATCGAGCCGCTGCTCGCCACGCCGATCAGCGACGGGCAGCTGTTCGCCGCCAAGCTGGCCACGGCGGTGATCCCCGCCACGGCGGGCACGTGGTTCGGCATCGTGCTGTTCGGCTTGCTCACCGCACGCTACCGCGGGCCGTACTTCCCGCACTTCATCCTCGGCGACCCGGACTGGCTGTTCTCGATGTTCGTGGTGGTGCCGCTGATGGCACTGCTAGCCGCTGCGGTGGCCGCGCTGATCTCCACGCGCGTGGCCACCTACCGCTCGGCATACCAGCTCAACGGCCTGGTGGTGCTGCCGATCATCCTGCTGCTAGTGCCCCAGACGGTCGTGCTGTTCTTGTTCACCCCGTACGCGCTGCTGCTCATCGCCGGGCTGTTCGCGGCGGTCGACGCCGTGCTGGTGGCGCTGGCCATGCGGCTGTTCGACCGCGAGCGTATTGCCCGCGGCAAGTCATGAGCGTGCCCACGCACTTGTAGCGTGCTCGTGTCTCGCTGGCAGTAGGCGGGAAACCCCGCGGCCGCTATAATGCCCCCCGAACGGGCGTTCCAGGGCGCCCCGCGGGCGCTGCCTGCGGTCAAAGGCCGGCGTGGACCTGGCGCGGGCGGGCAGCCGCGCGGGCGTGTGCTGGGGGAGGGCAGTCATGCAGGAGGGCGGACGGCTCGGGATCGTCGTCGCCGGCTCGCTGACCGAGGGGCTCAAGGTGCGCCTCGATGCCGGCACCTCGGTCGAGGAGATGCGGGTCGGCAAGTTCGTGAAGATTCGGGGCGAGCAGCACGACTTCTTCTGCCTGGTGACCGACGTCCAGCTGGCGGCCGCCAACCCCCGCGTGCTCGCCGACCCGCCGGCCGAGGACGAGGCGCTGCTGCGCGCGGCGCTGGCGGGCACCCAGACCTACGGCCTGCTGCACGTCGAGCCGCGGCTGATGCTCGCCCGTGCTGCCGACGTCGGGGCGGCCGCCGAGCTCGTGCCGCAGCCCGTCAAGACGATCCCGACCCATTTTTCCACGGCGTTCGTGGCCAGCGAGGCCGACTTCGAGCGCGTGTTCGGCGCCGAGGCGCCCGGCCGCTTCGCCATCGGCGAGCCACTGGACATGGCCGTGCCCATCCGGCTCAACCTGCGGCGGTTCGTCGAGCGCAGCAACGGCGTGTTCGGCAAGTCGGGCACCGGCAAGAGCTTTCTCACTCGCCTGCTGCTATGCGGCATTATCCAGCACCGCGTGGCCGCCAACCTGATCTTCGACATGCACAGCGAGTACGGCTGGGAGGCCCACACCGAGGAGCAGGGCATACGCGCCAAGGGCCTCAAGCAGCTGTTTCGCGGCCAGGTGTTCATCTACACCCTCGACCCCAAGTCGGCGCGTACGCGCGGCGTGCCGTACGACGGCGAGGTGCGCATCGGCCTGGAGGAGATCACCCTCGACGATATCGCCCTGCTCCACGACGAGCTGCGATTGCACCCGACCGCGGTTGAGTCGGGCAGCCTGGTGGTGCAGCAGCACGGCGACCGCTGGCTGCCCGAGCTGCTGGCCATGGACGGCGACGCGCTGCGGGCGTTCTGCGAGCGGCACGGTGCCAACGTGCAGTCGCTGAGCGCGCTGCGGCGCAAGCTCCAGGCCCACGTCGCCAGCCTGCCGTTCGTCGCCGAGCGCGGCCACGGGCTCGACGAGATCGTCAAGCGGCTGGAGCAGGGCCAGCACGTGGTGCTGGAGTTTGGCCAGCACCGCCGCCTGCTGCCGTACATGCTGGTGGCCAACATCATCACCCGCCTGATCCACGGCCGCTGGATCGACAAGACCGAGCGGTACCTGCACTCCCAGGACGAGAGCCAGCGCCCGCAGCCGCTGATGATCACCATCGAGGAGGCGCACCGCTTCCTGAACCCGGAGGCAGCGCGGCAGACGACCTTCGGCACCATCGCGCGGGAGATGCGCAAGTTCTTCGTGACGCTGCTGGTGGTCGACCAGCGGCCGTCGGGCATCGACCCGGAGGTGCTCTCGCAGCTCGGCACGCGCATCACCGCGCAGCTGAACGACGAACGCGATATCGAGGCGATCTTCACCGGGGTGGCCGGCGGCAGCAAGCTGCGCCAGATGCTGACCAGCCTCGACTCGCGCGAGCAGGCGCTGATCCTGGGCCACGCCGTGCCGCTGCCCGTGATGTTCCGCGTGCGCAAGTACGACGAGGCTCTGTACGCCGCGCTCGATCCATTCGGCGCCCAGCGCGCGCTCGCCCACGCGGGCAGCGCCCCGCCCGGCGCCTCCCTGGCTCCCGCGGAGCCTCCCGAGCCGGACAACGTGGTCGAGTTCCCGCGGCCGCGCGTGTCGTTGCCCGACGGGAACCGGGCGCGGGCCTACGACGAGCTGTTTCCGGAGTAAGACGGGGCGAGATGGTGAAAATCCTGCACCTGAGCGACGTGCACCTGGGCATGGAGAACTACGGGCGCGTGGACCCGGCCACAGGGCTCAACTCGCGCCTGCTGGACTTCTGCGCCACGTTCGACGAGGCGATCGAGCGGGCGGTGCGCGAGCCGGTGGATGCGGTGCTGTTCTGCGGCGACGCTTACAAGCACCGCGACCCCAGTCCCACCCACCAGCGCGAGTTCGCGCGGCGCATCCGGCGGCTGTCGGAGGCTGGCATCCCGACGGTGATCTTGGCGGGCAACCACGACCTGCCCAACGCCACCCCGCGCGCCTTCTCCACCGAGATCTTCGGCGTGCTGGGCCTGCCACACGTGTACGTCTACCGCACGGTGCAGCTCGTGCGACTGGAGACGCGGCGCGGGCCCCTGCAGGTTCTCACGGTGCCGTGGGTCACGCGCAGCGCGCTGCTATCGCGCGAGCAGTACCGCGCCCACACCCTGCGCGAGCTGAACGAGCTGCTGGTGGCCAAGCTGGAGGAGGTGATCGGTGAGACCGCCCGTCAACTCGATCCGGACGTGCCGGCGGTGCTGGCCGGCCACTGCCACGTGTTCGGCGGGCGCATCGGCGCCGAGCGCTGGCTGGCGGTGGGCGACGACCCGATGGTGAGCCCCGGCGCGCTGCGCGACCCGCGGTTCGCCTACGTCGCGCTGGGCCACCTGCACTGCCAGCAGGTGCTCGGCGGCGAGCCGCCCATCGCCTACTCCGGTAGCATCGACCGCGTGGACTTCAGCGAGGAGGCCGAGCAGAAGGGCTTCTGGGTGGTCGAGGTGGGCCGCGGGCGCGCCGAGCTGGAGTTCGTGCCCGTGCGCGCGCGGCCGTTCGTGACCCTCACGGTCCAGCCGCGCGGCGACAACCCGACCGACGAGGTGCTACGCCACATCGAGCGCCAGGCGGACCGCGTGCGCGACGCCGTGGTGCGGCTGATCATCGACTTGCAGCCCGAGCAGCAGGGCCGGCTCGATGAGCGAGCCGTGCGCCAGGCGCTGCGCGAGGCGTCGTTCGTGGCGCCCATCCAGCAACGGGTGGAGGCGCGCGGGCGGGCGCGGCTGCCGGGCATCCTCGAGGGAGCGCTGACGCCGCTGGAGGCGCTGCGCCGCTATCTGGAGGCCACCAACGTGCCGCCAGCGCGCCGCGACCTGCTGCTGGAGTACGCCGAGCGCCTGCTGCACGAGGAACCGACGCCCGCGCTCGACGGCGCCGACTGACCACCGCCATCACGCACACCTGCTGGAAGGCACTGGCCGATGATCCCGATCGCGCTGCGTCTGCGCAACTTTCTTTCCTACGGCGAGGACGTGCCGCCGCTGCTGTTCGACGGCCTCCACGTGGCCTGTATTATCGGCCCGAATGGCCATGGCAAGTCGGCGCTACTCGACGCCATCACCTGGGCGCTGTGGGGCGAGTGCCGCGCCCGCGCCAGCGATGATGTGATCCGCGCGGGCGCACAGGAGGCGGAGGTCGAGTTCGAGTTCGCGCTGGATACGGGCCGCTACCGAGTGCTGCGCAAGCGCAGCCGCGCCGGCCGCAGCAGTCTCGACCTGCACATGGTGCAGCCCGACGGACTGCGTGCCCTGACCGGCAACAGCGTGCGCGACACCCAGCAGCGCATCATCGACTTGCTGGGCATGCGCTACGACACGTTCATCAACTCGGCGTTCTTGGTGCAGGGCCGCGCCGACGAGTTCACGGTCAAGCCACCCGGCGAGCGCAAGCGCATCCTGGCCGAGATCCTGGAGCTCCAACGCTACGACGAGTACGAGGCGCGCGCCCGCGCCGCGCAGCGCGAGCGCGAGGAGGCCATCCGCGACACTCAGGCGAAGATCGCGCAGGCCGAGGCCGAGCTGGCCGGTCGTGCCGAACGGGAAGCGGAGGAGGCGGGGCTGCGCGAGGAGGCGCGGCGCTGCGAGGGCGCCGTGCTGGAGGCGCAGACGACCTCGCAAGTGCTGCGTGAGCGGCTGAGCACGCTCGCCCGCGCGCAGGACGAGCTGCGGCAAGCCGAGCAGCGGCTCGCCGAGGCCCAAGCGGAGCTCCAGCGCGCCGAGCGGACTATCGCCGATCACCGCGCGCGCTTGCAGGTGGCCGAGCGCGTGCTGGCCAACGCCGCGGCCATCGAGCGCGGCTATCAGGAGCTGCTAGTCGTGCGCGCCGAGCTGGCGGTGCTCGGCGAGCGGGCCGGGCACGCGCTGGCCCTGCAGCAGCAGCGCGTGGTCCACGAGCGCGCGATCGCGAGCGCCCGCGCCGCGCTGGAGACGACCCTGCGGCAGCTGGACGACCAACTCCGTCAGGCCCAGCGCGATGCCGCGGAGCGCCCCAAACTGGCGCAGCAGCTCCAGCAGGCCGAGGCGGCCGCCGCCCGCCACCAGGAACTCCTGGAGCAGCGGGCCCGGGTGATGGCGCGCCTGGCCGAGGCGCGCGGCGAGCAGGCCAGCCTCGAGGCGCGCAACGCCGAGCTGCGCAAGCGGTTCCGCGAGGCCAAGGAGCACCAGCGGGTGCTGGCGGAGGCCGACCAGTGTCCCTACTGCCTCACCCCGCTCGATGCCACTAGTCGCCAGCACGCCATCGCGCGCTCGGAGCAGCAGAACCGCGAGCTGGCCGAGCAGGGGCGGGCCAACAACGCGCGCCTCGCCGCGCTGCAGGCCTGCATCGCCGAGGCCCAGGCGGAGCTGGAGCAGCTGGAGGCCGAGATCGCCCCACTGACGCATGCCTACGAGCGGCTCGGGCAGTGGCGACAAGCGCTGGAGCAAGCGCTGCGCGCCGAGGCGGAGCAGGAGCGGCTGCGCCAGGAACGCGACACCGCCGCGGCAGCCCTGGAGCGCGGCGACTACGCGCCGGAGGCGCAGGCCGCGCTGGTGGCGCTCGACGCCCAGCTCGCGGCGCTGAACTACGACCCCGAGCGGCACGCGCGACTCCGCAAGCGGGAGGAGCAGCTTGCCATCTGGGAGCAGGAACACGCCCGCCTCGTCCAAATGCGCGAGGCGGTGCCGCGCGAGCAAGCGCTGCTGGCGGAAGCGGAGGCCACCGCCGCGACCTGGCGCGCGCGGCACCACACCGAAGAGGCCTTGGTGGGCTCGCTGCGGGCCGAGTTGGCGGAGTTGCCGCGCCTGCAAGCCGATGTCGAGGCCGCCGAGGCGGCGTGGCGCCGTGCCGAGGACGCGCGGCGCCACGTCCAACAGAAACTCGGCGCGGTCCGTCAGCAACTCCAGTACCTCGACTTCCTCGCCATCGAGCGACAGCGGCTGGTACAGCAGCGCGATCAGCTCCAGCAGGAGCAGGGCATCTACCGCGATCTGGCCCTGGCGTTCGGTAAGCGTGGCATCCAGGCCATGATCATCGAGGCAGCGATCCCGGAGCTGGAGGCCGAGGCGAACGCCCTGCTGGCGCGCATGACCGACAACCGTATGCACCTGCTGCTGGAGACCCAACGCGACACCCAGAAGGGCACGACTATCGAGACGCTGGACATCAAGCTGGCCGATGAACTCGGCACCCGCAGCTACGAGCTGTTCAGCGGCGGCGAGGCGTTTCGCGCCAACTTCGCTCTGCGCGTGGCGTTGGCCAAGCTGGTGGCCCGCCGCGCCGGCGTGCCGCTGCAACTGCTGATCATCGACGAGGGCTTCGGCACGCAGGATGCCGAGGGAATCGAGCGCATCGTGGAGGCGATCAAGGCGATCCAGGACGACTTCCAGCACATCTTGGTCGTGACCCACCTGGCCGAGATGAAAGAGGTATTCCCCGCGCGCATCGAGGTGCGCAAGACCCGCCAGGGCTCCCAGTTCCAGATCGTCTGAGCCGTGCATTCCTTGCCAGGGGCGTGGCCGCGCGGCATACTGTCGCCCACACTACCCGTGCCTAGTGCAGGCGGCGATCCAGAGGCCTGGATCGCGGAGGAGGTTCGCATGAGTAGCGTGCTCTCCGGCCTGACCCCGTTCCTCGCGATCGGCGCGCTGGCCGCGGGGCTCCTGGCGTGTAGCCCGCAGCCGGCGGCGAAGCCCAGCGCGCCCGCGGCGGCCGCCAACTCCCCGGCGCCCCAGCAAGCGGCTCCGGCGGCCCCGAGCGGCACGGGCGAGCCGATCCGCCTCGGCGCCGTGGTGCCCCTCACCGGCCGCTACGCTTCGCTCGGCGCCATGGTCCGCGCGGGCTACGAACTCGGGGTCGAGGATATCAATGCCGCCGGGGGCGTCAGCGTGGGTGGGGTGCGGCGCCCGTTGGAGCTGCGGCTGTACGACGACGAGTCGGACCCGGCGAAGACAGTGCAGCGGCTGGAGACGCTGTATGCCCAGGACCGCGTGGTGGCGTATCTGGGCGGGGCGGGCTCGGACCTGCATGCCGCCGGGGCCGCCATCGGCGACAAGAATCGTATCCCTTATCTGGGCATCGGCTTCGCGCTGTACGACATCCACACGCGCGGGCTGAAGTACCTGTTCTCGCCGTTCCCGAAGTCGCCGGGCATCGTGCAAGCGACCTACGAGCTGCTGAACTCGCTGCCTGACGCCGAGCGCCCGCGCCGCGTGGCCCTGTTTTCTGAGCGGACGGACTGGGGGCTGGAGATGGGCCGCTTGTACGCCGAGCAGGCGCCGCGCTATGGCTACCAGATCGTGGTCAGCGAGGAGTACGCGCCTGGTACCAAGGACTTCTCCGACCTGATCCTCAAGGCCAAGGCGGCCGGCGCCGAGGCGGTCATCGGCGAGCCCAACCCGCCAGACGGTATGACTTTGGTCAAGCAGATGCGGGAGCTGGACTTCAACCCGAAGTTCATTATGCTCAGCCGCGCTGCCGATGGGGTGGTGTGGACGGAGAACCTCGGCAAGGACGGCGACTACGTGGTGTACTCGCCCGGCTGGCACTATGCCGCCAAGTACCCTGGGGTGGCGGAACTGACGGCCAAGCACCAGGCGCGCTACGGCCGGCCTGCCGATGTCCTCACGGGGCCGGCCTACGCTCTGATCCAGATCCTGACCGATGCCATGCAGCGCGCCGGCAAGCTCGATGGGGAGAGCCTCCGCCAGGCGCTCGCCGACACCAATTTGCCGAGCTCGGTGATCGGCCCGGTGCGCTTCAACCCGGATGGCACGGGCGTGGTCGATTACCTGCTGCCGCAGTGGCAGAACGGGAAGAGCGAGCTGATCTGGCCGCGCGAGCAGGCCAGCGCGCCGTTCGCGTATCCGGCCCCGCCGTTCGCCCAGCGCTAGCGCCGGCGCCGTCCCGTTCACGTGCTGCGCGCGAGCGGTGCTCCCAGCAGCAGGTACCGGGACTGGTGAGGCTCCTGGACAGGGCTGCGTTGCCCATGGCGCCTGTCTGAGGGGATCTCGTGGCTTGGATCGCGGAGGAGAGCCACATGCGAGAACTGCTCTACGCGCTCACCGGGTGTCTCGCTAGCGGTGCGCTAGTCTGGGGGGCGGCCGCCTGCGGCCCGCAGCCGGCGGCGAAGCCCAGCGCGCCCGCGGCGGCCGCCAACTCCCCGGCGCCCCAGCAAGCGGCTCCGGCGGCCCCGAGCGGCACGGGCGAGCCGATCCGCCTCGGCGCCGTGGTGCCCCTCACCGGCCGCTATGCATCGATTGGCGCCCCGGTCCGCAACGGCTACGAGCTGGCCATTGAGGATGTCAATGCCGCCGGGGGCGTCAGCGTGGGTGGGGTGCGGCGCCCGTTGGAGCTGCGGCTGTACGACGACGAGTCGGACCCGGCGAAGACGGTGCAGCGGCTGGAGACGCTGTATGCCCAGGACCGCGTGGTGGCCTACCTGGGTGGCGCGGGCTCGGACCTGCATGCCGCCGGGGCCGCCATCGGCGACAAGAACCACATCCCCTATCTCGGCGTGGGTTTCGCGCTGTACGAGATCCACCAGCGTGGGCTCCGCTATCTCTTCTCCCCGTTCGTGAAGTCGCCGGGCATCGTGCAAGCGACCTACGAGCTGCTGAACTCGCTGCCCGAGGCGCAGCGGCCGCGGCGCGTGGCGCTGTTCGCTGAGAAGACCGACTGGGGGCTGGAGATGGCGCGCCTGTATGCCGAGCAGGCGCCGCGCTACGGCTACCAGATCGTGGTCAGCGAGGAGTACGCGGTCGGCGCGCGGGACTTCTCCGACCTCATCCAACGGGCCAAGGCGGCCGGGGCCGAGGCGGTGATGGCCAATCCCAACCCGCCGGACGGCATGGCGCTGGTCAAGCAGATGAAGGAGCTCGATTTCAACCCGCGCTTCCTACATCTCAGCCGAGCCGCCGATGGCCAAGTGTGGGCCGACAACCTGGGGCGTGATGGGGACTACGTGGTCACTTCGCCCGGCTGGCACCATGCGGCGAAGTTCCCGGGGGTGGCCGAACTGACGGCGAAACATCAGGCCAAGTACGGCAAGTTGCCCGAGGGCGCGACCGGCCCAGCCTACGCCATCATCCAGATTCTGGTCGACGCGATCGAGCGCGCGGGCTCGCTCGATGGGGAGCGGCTGCGCCAGGCGATCGCCGACACCAACCTGCCCAGCTCGGTGGTCGGGCCGGTGCGGTTCAACCCGGACGGTACGGGCGTGATGGCCTACCTGCTGCTCCAGTGGCAGAACGGCCGCAACGAGCTGGTCTGGCCGCCCGAGCAGGCCAGCGCGCCGTTCGCCTATCCGGCGCCGCCGTTCGCCCAGCGCTAGCGCCAGCGACCGCTGGGTGCCGCCGCCCGCGCACGGGGGCTCGTTGCCGGCAGGCAACTCCCCTGGGGCACTTAGGTGGCCGTCGCCCCCCCGTCGATGGGGTAGGCGGCGCCGGTGAGGTAGCGGTTGGCGGGGTCGAGCAGGAACCGCGCCACGCGCGCGACCTCGGCGGGGTGGGCCATGCGGCCCTGGGGCACGGTGCTGAGGATGCTCTGCCGGAGGCCCTCGTGGCGGCGCAGGCCCTCGGTCATCTCCGTCTCTACCCAGCCGGGCGCCAGCAAGTTCACGCGGATGCCCCGCGACGCCCAGTCGAGCGCCAGCGCCCGCGTGAGGCCCCACAAGCCGGCCTTGGCCGCCGTGTACGCCGCCAGCCTGGCCCCGCCCTTGAGCGACAGGATCGAGCCCACTAGCACCAGGCTACCCTCGCCCTCCACGAGGCGCCCGAACGCGCGGGCGGCCAGGAAGGCGCCGGTGAGATTGACCGCCAGCACCTCGTCCCACACCGCGGGCGCGATCTTCTCCGCCGCGGTGAACACGGGGCTGACCCCGGCGCAGTACACCAGGCCGTACAGGCCGCCCGCGTCGGCTCGAAAGCGCTCCAGCACCGCCTCGATCGCCGCGCGGTCGCGCACGTCGAGCGCGTAGGCCTGCACGTCGTCGCCCAGCCGGGCGGCGGTGGCCCGCGCGCGCGCGGCCTCCCGCCCCGTCAGCCCGAGCCGCGCGCCCGCCGCGTGGACGGCCTCGGCGATCGCCAGGCCGATGCCGCGCGTGGCCCCGATGACTAGCACCGGCCGTCCGTCTAGCTCCCCCATCGGGCCCCGCTCGGCAGTTGAGGTGGAGGGTGATGTGCGGCCACGCTTCCTCCGAACCGCCGCCCTACTGCCAGCGGATTGTAGGCGTGCCCCTGGGGGTTGGCAAGCGGGCCGCCAGGGTGCGCGGCTGAGGCGCACCGCGGGCGAGCGTGCTACAGTTCGGGCGACGCGGTGGCGCGCGGGGGGGCGAGCGCATGGAGTTCGACATCGGGCCGGACACGGCAGCGCTGCGCGAGCGCGTGCGGACCTTCGTCGAGGAGGCGGTGATTCCGCGCGAGGCCGAGGTGGCGCGCGATCTCCAACGGCTAGAGGCGGTGCGGGCCGAGCTGCAAGCGGAGGCACGGCGCCGCGGCCTGTTCCTGCCCCACTTGCCGCCCGCGCTCGGTGGGCTGGGCCTGAGCTGGCGCGCCCTGGCGGTCGTGCTGGAGGAGGCCGGCCGCAGCCTGCTCGGGCCCCAGGCGCTCAACGCCGCCGCGCCCGACGAGGGCAACATGCACCTGCTGCACCACGTGGCCAGCGCGGCGCAGCGCGAGCGGTACTTGCGCCCGCTGGCGGCCGGCGCGGTGCGCAGCGCCTTCGCCATGACCGAGCCGCAGGGCGCGGGCACCGACCCCAGCCTGCTGCGCACCACCGCGCGCCGCGAGGGGACCGGCTGGGTGCTGGACGGGCACAAGTGGTTCGCCACCGGCGCGCGGGGCGCCGCGTTCTACCTCGTGCTGGCCCGCGCGCCCGAGGGCCCGACGCTGTTCCTGGTCGACCGCGACGCCCCGGGGCTCACCCTGGTGCGTACCGTGCCCAGCATGGACCACTGGATGCCCGGCGGGCACGGCGAGCTGCGGCTAGAGGGCTGCCGGGTGGGTGCCGACGCCGTGCTGGGCGAGGTGGGGCGCGGGCTGGAGTACGCCCAGTTGCGGCTCGACCCGGCGCGGCTCACCCACTGCATGCGCTGGCTGGGTGTGGGCGTGCGCGCCACCCAGATCGCGCAGGAGTACGCGCTGCGGCGCCAGTCGTTCGGCGCGCGGCTGGCCGACCACCAGGGCGTGCAGTTCCAGATCGCCGACTCGCACATCGAGCTGCACGCCGCGCGGCTGCTGGTGTGGCACGCGGCCTGGAAGCTCGACCGCGGCGAGCGCGTGCGCCACGAGGCCTCGATGGCCAAGGTGTTCGTCTCCGAGGCGGTGAGTCGCGCGGTGGACCGCGCCGTGCAGCTCACCGGGGCGCTGGGCATCTCGGAGGACACCCCGCTGGCGTTCTTCTACCGCGAGGTGCGGCCGTTCCGCATCTACGACGGCCCCAGCGAGATCCACCGTGCCGCCATCGGCAAGCGCGCGCTGTTCCGGGGGCTGCGGCCGTGAACGCGGCGCTGGCGCCCGTGCTGGCCGAGCTGTTCGGCCCGGGCACGCTCGTCGGGCTGCGGCGCATCGCCGGGGGCGCCTCGAAGGAGGCGTGGGCGCTAGACTACGAGGCCTCGGGCCAGCGCTGGCCGCTGCTGCTGCGCCGCGCCGCGGGCGGCGTGATCTATCGCCACACGCTGTCGCTGGAGCACGAGTTTCGGGTTCTGCAGGCCGCCTTCGCCGCGGGGGTGCGCGTGCCGCGGCCGTATCGCTATCTGGCCGACCTGGAGGGGCGCGAGGCGTTCCTCGTGGAGCGGCTGGAGGGCGAGAGCATCGGGCGGCGCGTGGTGACGCGGCCCGAGCTGGAGTCCGCCCGCGAGCAGCTGCCGCGGGCGCTGGCTGCCGAGCTGGCCAAGATTCACGCGCTCTCGCTCGGCGAGCTGGCGTTCCTGCCCGGTCCTGGCGCCGAGCCGGCGACCGCCTGGCTGCTGCGGGAGCTCTACGCCGAGCTGGATGCGCTCGACGAGCCACACCCGGCGCTGGAGCTGGCGCTGCGCTGGCTGGCCGACCACCCGCCGCGCCCGCTGCCGCTGGTGGTGTGCCACGGCGACTTCCGCGTGGGGAACCTCCTGATCGGCCCCGAGGGGCTGCGCGCCGTGCTCGACTGGGAGTTCGCGCACCGCGGCGACCCGCGCGAGGATCTCAGTTGGCCGCTGGTGCGCGCCTGGCGCTTCGGGCGCGATGACCAGCGGCTGGGCGGCGTGGGCGCGGTCGAGCCGTTCGTCGCGCACTACAACGCGCTCACGGGCCGCAATGTCACCGTGGACGAACTCGGCTGGTGGGAGCTGTTCGGCAACGTGCGCTGGGGGGTCGGCGCGCTCGCCCAGGCGCGGCGCCACCTGCGGGGCGAGGCGCGGGACCTGGAGCTGGCCGTGCTGGGCCGGCTCGCCGCCGAGATGGAGTACGAGATGCTGGCGCTGCTGGCACGCCAGACGGGCGAGTAGTCTATGACTGCTGTAGGGCTTGATCGCACTGCCGCCGTGCACGGCGGGCCGGCCCTTTCCGGACAGCGGGGGGCCGCGCCGTTCACGGGGCGCCGGGCACTAGTGGAGCGCTGACGATGCAGGATCGGCCGACGCTCGACGAGCTGCTGGAGGCCGTGGCGGGCTTTCTGGAGCAGGAGGTGCTCCCCACCCTGGGCGACGCGCGCCTGCGCTTCCGCACCCTCGTGGCGCTCAATGCGCTGGGCATCGCGCGGCGGGAGCTGGCCGACGAGGCGCGCCATGTGGCTGCCGACCTGCACGACCTCGCGCGCCTGCTGGGCCACGCGCCGCCCGCGCCAGGGCGCGCCGGGGTGGAGGCACTGCTGCGCGAACTCGCCGCCCGCATCCGCGCCGGCCAGGCGCCGCCCGACACGCTGCCCGCGCTCCAGCAACTGGTGCGGCGCAAGCTGCTGGTCGCCAGCCCGAACTACCTGCGGCGCTACCCATGAGACGCGGCGGCGCGGAGCCCGAGAGCCGTCCCCAGGGGCCCCGCGCCGCGAGAGGGGAGCTGCCTACTGGAACTTCTCGGGGAACTGGCGAACGATCGCCTCGGCGAGCGGGTCGCCGATCATGTGCATGTGGTCAGCGGCCATGCGCAGCGCCATGTACGCTTGGTTCGGGTCGCCGGCCGCCTGGGCGTCCACGACCGCTGCCAGGGTCATGATGTGCGGGCCGAGCAGCTCGGCGACCGCGCCGCGCGGCAGGTTGGGATTGGCACTGCTCAGGAAATTGTCGAAGGTGGCGCGATAGCCCTCGAGGTCCGCTACGGCCTTCGCCTTGCGCGCCTGGTCGTTGGTCGCCGCGCCCTGCGTGTAGTCGACGAACATGTTGATGTGCGAGCGCCACAGGCCGAGGAAGGCGCGCTCGGCGTCGGGGCCGTACACCGAGCCGATCAGCTGCGACAGCGCCACCGAGTTGGCGTCGAGCGCGTTGGCCGCCGCCTGGAACTCGGCCTCGCGCCCGCCTAGCGCCGCGCCCGTCGCCGCCGCCGCTAGGTACACGTGCTCCTGGAGCAGCAGGTTCAGCGTGCTGCGCAGCCCCGCCGCCGCGGTCGCCGAGGTGGGCGAGTTGGACATCATCTGCGCGGGCGCCGCGTGATGGGAGGGCGCCATCGCGGTCTGCGCGTGCGTCGCCGTGGCGCGGGTCACCAGCGCGGGCACCGCCGTCCCCAGCGCGAGTGTCCCCGCGAGCGCCGCCCCGAGGAGTGCACGTCGCCAGCCAGGAAACCGGTCCATGGGCGTTCTCCTTTACGGGTCCGACTTCGCCCGACCCGTCGGCCGGTCGGGCTGACCACCCTTGTTACGGGCGCGGACCCGCATTGGATCACCCAGCGACGCGGGGTCAGCCGAGCGGGGCGTGGGCGCCGGCCAGCCGCGGCGCCACCTCGGCGAGGAACTGGCGCAGCTGGCCGCGCTGGTCGGCCGCGGCGAAGCGCAGGATCGGCGTCTGGCAGCCGGCGCGCACGAACGCCAGGATCTTGGCCGCCACCAGCTCGGGCGGCCCGTAGGCGACCCAGGCGTCGAGCACAGCCCGCGAGTAGTCGGTACGGTAGTAGTGGTCCAGGTAGCGCTTGGCCGCCACCACCGCCGTCTCGGGGTCGGGGTGCAGGTGCACCATGAGGTGGTACGCCGACTCCAGCGCGGCCGGGGCGCGGCCGGCGGCGCGCGCCAGCTCCTGGATGCGCTGCCACTGGGCGCCGAACAGCCCCGCGCCGACCGCCGTGCTCATCCAGCCGTCGGCCAGCCGCGCCACGCGGCCCAGCGCCCGATCGAGCGCCGCGGGCGCCAGCGCGGCCGGGTCGGGGTTGCTGGCGATCCAGATCGGCACGCGCGCCTGGGCGGGCTGCGGCTCGAACGCCACGTCGGCGAAGGCGTAGTAGCGGCCGTGGAAACTGGCCCGCTCGTGCTCCCACACGGCCCGCAGCACGGCGATGCCCTCCTCCAGCCGACCGACGCGCGTGCGCGGGTCCACCTGCATCGCCCGGTACTCGTCGGCGAACGCGCCGCCGCGCTGTGGGTTGCCGCCCAGGCAGACGCACAGCACCGTGCGCCCCTCGGCCAGGCGGTCGAGGCTGGCCCACTGCGCGGCGAGCACCAGCGGGTGGCGCAGCGGGAAGCTGGCCAGGCAGGCCGTGCCCAGCCGCACACGGCGGGTGCGCGCCGCCAGCGCGGAGAGCAGCACGATCGCCTCCAGCCGCGGCTTGGCCAACAGGCTGTCGCCGACCCACACCGACTCGAAGAAGCCCGACGCCTCGGCCTCCTCGGCCAGCGCCAACAGCTCCGGCACGGTGGTCAGCCCCAGCAGCACGCCGCGGTTGGACAGGCTCAGCCCGTAGCGCGCCGGTCGCGTGGCCACGGCAGTCATACCGCCCCCAGCAGGCACAGGATGGTGTACGCGTACACACGGGCGGCGTCGCGCACGTGCGATAGCGCCACGAACTCTTCGGCCGTCACCTCGCTGCCCAGCCGGCGGATGCCCGGCCCGAACATCACCGTCGGGATGCCCACGTGGTTGGCGTAGCCGGCGTCGAAGGTGTTGGGCAGGTAGAACGTCTCCAGCTCGCGGCCGAGCGTGGCCCGCGCGGCGGCCTGGAGCGCGCGCACGATCGGCGCGTCGGGCGGCACCTCGGCCGGGTACATCAGGGCGCCCGGCGCGACCTCCACCTGGTAGGGGCTGAGGTCGCCGATGGCGGCGCGGATCTCGGCCAGCGCGGCGTCGGGGGCCTCGCCGGGCAGCAGGCGGCGATCGACCGTGAGCACCGCCGTGTCGGGCAGCGTGTGCGGCGCGATCGGCGCGAACTGGACCTGGTAGAGCGTGGCCTGCGCCGCGCCGAGCTGGGGGTGGCGCGCGGTCAGCCGCAGCGCGCGCAGGCGGGTCTGCGCCTCGTAGGCGCCGTCGATGGCGCTCAGCCCGAGCCAGGGCTGGCTGGAGTGCGCCGAGCGGCCGCGCACGGTGATCCGCACGTCGAGCCGGCCGCGGTTGCCCAGCGAGATGCGGTTGCCGGTAGCGAACAGCAGCACGCCGTGGTCGGTGCGCACGCCCTGGCCGTCGAGGATGAGCTGGCTGCACGTGTGGCTGCTGCGCCCCTCGGTGTTCACGGTGAACACGAGCGGGCCGCGCAGCGGCACCCCACTCTCGGCCACCAGCTTGAGGGCCGTCAGGCCCGCGGCCAGCGCGCCCTTGTGCTGGGTGGCGCCCTGGCCGAAGGCGCACGGCTCGTCGAGCCCGTACTCCGCCGCGCTAGCGATGCGCCCGGAGTACGGGTCGGCCATCAGGTTGCCGTGCTGGGCCACGGCGTAGCCCATCAGCAGCAGGCTGGGCGAGGAGGCGCCCTCCGGCCCGATGCGGCAGACCAGGTTGTTGGCGCGATCGATGGTGATGCGCGTGTAGCCGAGCCGCGCCAGCTCGGGCGCCACGACCTCGCGGGTGTAACGGGCCAGCTTCGGGTCCTCGGGTGCCAGCTCGGTCTGGCCGAGCGGCACGTCGGTCGGCGTCTGCAACAGGCGCACGAGGACGGTGGTGAGGTATGCCTCGTCGAGGCGCCGCACGACGAGGTCGGCCAGCTCGCGTTCGACCGTCATGGGCGCCTCCCCCAATGCGCTCCCTGTAGTCCGTGCCTGCTGTCTTGGGCTGTTCTCCTGGCGCCGTGCACGGCAGTGGCTGGCCGGGGCACGGGGCACCGAGTGCTAGCGGGCGGCAGCGGCCTGGCCGAGCGCGGCGCGCTGATCGAACGGCCGCAGCATCTGGTCGAGATCGACGGCGGCGATGTACTCCTCGGGTACCTGGGCGCGTGGCGGGAACCAATTGGGCGGCGCCGGCTTGGTGGCGTCCATGATCACTACGGGCATCATGCGCGGCTGCTTGGTGCCGTCGGGGAAGTAGTCCCAGCCGGCGGGGTTCAGCCCGCCCGGACCCGACCAGTCGTGGATGATCTGGAGGCCCTTGTCGGCACGGAAGCGTGTGCCCAGTGCCCACATGACCTCCTGCTCGTTGTACACGTCGATGTCGTCGTCGACCAAGATGATTAGCTTCAGGTTCTCCGACTCGGTGAGCAGGGCGGCGAAAGCGGCCTTCTTGGCCTCGGCCTCGTTGCGCTTCTTGAAAGAGATGTAGCAGTGCATGCGCACGTGCGCGGGCACGTTCACCGCCTTGAGCCCCGGCACGACCTGCTTGACGCGGCGGTAGATGCTGCCCATGCGCGGCAGGCTGCCCAGCACGCAGTGCTCGCGGTGGCCGGCGAACACGTCGTAGAAGATGGCGTCATGGCGCAGGGTGATCGCCGTGACCTTGATGTACGGTTTGGGGCCCTGCTCGGTGTAGTAGCCGGGCCACTCGGCGAACGGCCCCTCCTGCTTGTAGGCCCCGGGCTCGATGACCCCCTCGATGACGATCTCGGCACGAGCGGGCACCAGCAGGTCGGAGGTCTCGCACTTGACTAGCTCGAGTGGCTCCTGGAGCAGCGCGCCAGCCTCCTCGTACTCGCCGCCGATGCCCGGGATGCGCGAGATGGTGCCCATGATCGCCGCCGGGTGGTGACCGACGATGATGGCCACTGGCATCGGCTCGCCGCGCTCTTCGTACGCCTGCTGGATGTACAGGCCGTGGTGGCCCTGCATGAACCAGACGCCGATCTCCTGCGGCCCGAAGATCTGGTGGCGGTACAGGCCGATATTCAGTGCGCCGGTGGTCGGGTCGCGCGCCACCAGGCTGGCCCCGGTGAGGTACGGCCCGCCGTCGAGCGCGTTGTGCGTGGGGATCGGCAGGCGGCGCAGGTCGGCGTCGGCGCCGGTCCAGATCAGCTCCTTCACCGGCCCCGTCTCGACGATCTTCGGCGGGAGCGGGTGCGCCTGCCGCTCGGCGTAGGTGGGCACCATCTCCTGCACGGTAGTGCCCAGCGCCAGCGCCAGTCGCTCGTAGGTGGCGCAAAGGTTCATCACCACCGGCAGCTCGCTGCCGCGCGAGCGGCGGAAGAAGAGGGCGGGGAACTCGCCGCGGCGCTCCAGCGCGGCGGCCACGGCCGTCATGCCGAAGCGCGGATCGACGCTCCCAGCGACCATCCGGATATCCTGGGGCCGCTGCTCGGCCACCTCGGCGATGAAGGTGCGCAGGTCCTTGGGCATCGTTCCCCCCCTCTCCGCACTAGCGGGCGCCCGCCTGGACGAAGTTGGTCATCCGCCCGATCTTGCTGATCTGGGTGACCAGCGTGTCGCCGTCGTGGATCTGCCCCACGCCCGCCGGGGAGCCCGTCGTGAACACGTCGCCCGGGCACAGCGTCATCACGCGCGAGGCGTAGGCGATCATCTCGGGGATCTTGACCAGCATCTCGCCGCTGTTCACATCCTGCCGCTTCTGGTCGTTGACCCACAGCTCGATGCGCAGCGCGTGCGGGTCGCCGATCTCGTCGGCAGTCACCAGGTACGGCCCGATGGGGGTGAACGTGTCGTACGACTTGCGGCGCGAGCGGTCGCCCTCGCCCCGCACCGTCACGTCGATCAGGATCGTGTAGCCGAGGACGTGGTCGAGCGCGCGCTCGACGGGGATGTCCTTGCCGCCGCGACCGATGACGAACGCCAGCTCCGACTCGTGGTGGATCTCGCGGTCGCCCACCGCGGGCAGGAGGATAGTATCGCCTGGCCCGATGACCGAGCTCGGTGCTTTCAGGAACACGTCGAACTCGCCGAGCCAGCTGCCGGGCGGGGTGAAGCGGCCGCGCATCTCCTCGCGGTGGGCGCCGTAGTTGGAGGCGGCGGCGATGATCTTCGAGGGATAGAGCACGGGCGCGCGGAGGCGCACCTGGCTCAGCGGCACGAGCGGGCCCTCGGCCGCCGCGCGCTCTAGCCGCGGCCGGAGCTCCGCGAAGTCGTGGCACAGCCGCAGCCACCAGTTCGCGGCATAGCCGTTGTCCCAGTGGGGCAGCGCGGCCGTCACGTCGACCAGCGCGTCGTCGTCGCGCACGACCCCCAGGCGCAGCTCGTTGAAGATGGCCAGCTTCATGTTCCGCTCCCCCGCGCGTGTGGGGCAGCCGCGCCGCGGCGCGGACCTATCGAGTAGGGCGCGGCCTGCTCGGCCGCATCATAGCACAGGGCTTCTGCCCTCGGCGGCGGCCCCGGCCGGTTGCGCTGTGGCTGGGCGCAGGCCGCCCGCGGCTCCAAGCGGCGGGGGGCGCGTGCGTGCTCGTTGGCCGCCGCGACCGAGGACGCGATTTGGCACATTCCTTGCGGTGCTTAGTTGGAGCGGCTCGTTCGCGCGTTGGCGCACCGCGGGAGGTGAGCGATGATGATCGCGCAACGCCCCTGGGTGGCGCGGCGCGGCGCCGCGGCATGGCTGCAGGCCTGTGCCGGCGCCCGGGCGGTGCAGCGGAATGTCTCCCTGCGCTGGCTGATGCACCTCATCGTGTTGCTCGGCCTGCTCGGCATCGTGCTCGTCGCCGGGGGGTGAGCCCGGGCCGAGCCGCGCGCCCCGGTGCCTCGCGCGTGGCTCGGGCCTGCGGCTGCCGGGTGGGTTAGGGCGCTGCGCCGCGCTGCGCCGCCAAGAAGTCGACCAGCGCGGCGAGCTCCTCGGGCTGGAGGTTGGTGCCGTAGGCGGGCATATTGGTCCCCCCGTAGAGGATGCGCCAGGTCAGCTGGTCGCGCGACAGCCGGCTGCCGATCGCGCTGAGGTCGGGGCCGCGCTGCCCCCCTGTCCCCGCGATCGTGTGGCAGTTGTGGCAGCCCTTCTCCATGAACACGGTAGCGCCATGGCGGGCGGGGCCGGTGAGCGGCTGCACGACTGCCGCCGGCAGCGCCGGCGCGGGCAGCACGGGCGACCAGGGAGCTCGCCGTCCCTCGTTCAACAGCGCGACGATGCTGATCAGGGCGAGCCCAGCCACGCCCACCGCCCAGGGCCGCCGGCGGGGGCTGCGCTCGCCCACCGGGGCGACGAACGGTAGCAGTAGCAGCACGATCCCCACCAGCAGGGGAAACCCCACGATCACCCAGCTCTCCAGCTGCGGGGGGATGAGGGCGAGGATCGCGAAGTACCAGAGGAAGTACCAGTCTGGCCGCGGATACGCCTGCAGAATCGTCGGGTCGGCTTCCTTGCCGAGCTCGGGCGGACCGACGAGCGCGGCCAGCGCCAGCACGCCCGCGCCGACGATGAGCGCGAAGACCAGGTCGCGCCAGGCGACCTCCGGCCAGAACGGCACGCCATCGCGGTGGAGCAGCTCCGCGTACCAGCGCTGGTATGTTGCCCGGTCCACGGGGCGCCCAGCCTGCGGCGGCTCGGAGATGCCGTGGCGCACGACGAGGTACAGGTGGAGGCCGATCAGCACGAACATCAGGGCGGGGAAGAGGAACACGTGTGTGGCGTAGAACCGCGTGAGGGTGCCGCCGCCCACCGTCGGCCCCGCGAACAGAATGTAGGCGAGGATGTGCCCGATCAGGGGCACGCGCGCGGCCTGCTCGGCCGCGACCACCACGGCCCAGTACGCGTCCTGGTTCCAGCGCAGCAGCTGCCCGGTGAACGCCATGCCCAGGGTCAAGAAGAATAGGCCGACGCCCGTCAGCCAGTTCAGCTCGCGCGGGAACTTGTAGGCGCCCATGAGGAAGGTGCGGAGCAGGTGCACGACGATCAGGATGACCATCGCCGAGGCACCGAAGTAATGGATCCCCCGCACGACGCCGCCCAGGAGCGCCTGGTGCGTGATCCACTGGAGGCTGTCGTAGGCGCTGTTCGGGGCGGGGACGTAGGTGAAGGCCAGCGCCACGCCGGTCACCACCTGCATGACGAAGGCGACCAGGGTGGCGCTGCCGAATACGTACCACCAATTGATAGTGCGCGGTACAGGGTGGGCGATGATTGGCCAGATCGCTTGCGACCAGCCGAGCCGCTCGTCGAGCCAGCGATAGACGCCCAGCAGGGCTCGCATCATCGCCGCGCCTCCCGGTCAGACGATCGGCAGGGGACGGCTCAGGATCTCGAGATAGCCGTCCTGCACGCGCGTGGCGTAGCGGAACAGGGGGCTGGGCGGCGGCCCCCCGGCTACCGTGCCGTCGGCGTAGTACACGCCGCCGTGGCACGGGCACAGGAACAGGTTGGCCTCGGGCAGCCAGTTCACGGGGCAGCCTAGGTGTGTGCAGTTCACGGCGAAGACGATAAAGTCGGTCTCGCCCGTGCGGCGCACCCAGACGGCGGTGCGCGCGGTCTGGCCGGCCCAGGGCAACGGCGATGGGTCGTCGTAGGCGACCTCTTGCGTGGCGCCGATGCGGAACTGGCTGACCGGCCCGAGCCGCACCCAAACCTGGCGCAGGCCGAGCAACGGGCTGAGCAGGTAGGCCACGATCGGCACACTGACCACTGCCGCCGCCAGCGCGCCGAAGCCGAGATTCAGCCAGGTCAGCAGGCGGCGGCGGCTGACCACTCGCTCGGCTAGCTGGGGCGCGACGGGATCACGCATGGCGCAGCTCTCCGATCCAGCCGACGAGGCCCCCGACAATGGTGAGCACTCCCACCGCGCAGAACAGGGAACTCGTCAGTAGCCCGAACGCGAGCAGCGTGATCCCCGCGCCCAGGACCGCTGGCCAAACGCTGAGCGCGGGCGGATGGATGTCCTCCGTGATATCCGGCTTCATTCCCGTCCCTCCGCCACGGGCAGCGGCTCTGGCTCCGCTGCCGCCACGAATAGTCGCCGGAACACGAGGCCGCCGGCCAGCAGGTAGCCGAGCCCGCCCGGCACCCACATCAGCAGGCCACCGAGCTGCTGGTCGACCAGCGGGGTGAGGCCCCACGCTCCACGCGTGAGCGGGTGCAGGCCCAGCGGATCGTCGGCCGCCGCGTAAGTCGGGTAGAGGGGCGCGGCGGCAAAGGTGAGCACGGCCCCTAGTAGCGTGCCCGGCGCGCTGGCCACGAGCAGGTACAGCAGCGCTCCCAGGGGGTCGAGCGCGGCGCTCGCTGCCCCGGGCTGGATTACCGGCCACCAGAACAGCACGGCCGTCGTTAGCAGGGTCAGGTGCTCGACCGCGTGGAGCTGCGCGCTCGCCAGCGCCGCCTCGTAGAAGCGGGGCACGTGCCAGCCGAGCATGGCGCTCGTGTACAGTGCCAGGGCGACCGCCGGATGGCCGAGCCCCCGTTCGATCGGGCCCAGCAGCGGGTGCCGGATGAGGCCGCGGGCGAGCGGCGCGGGCAGGCCGAGCAGCAGCAGCGGCGGTGCGACGAGCAGGAGCAGCAGGTGCTGCGCCATGTGGGCGCTGAATAGGTAGCGGTCCGCCAGCGTGTCCAGCGGCGAGAGGAGCGCCACAACCAGGGTGAGGAGCCCCGCCAGGAACGCCAGCCCGCGGAGCGCCACAGCCCGGGCGCCCGGGCGCCGCCAGCCCGTGCGCGTGCCACCGATGTAGGCGGTGGCCAGCGCGAGCAGCCCGCCGATGATGCTCGGCTCCCAGTTCCAACTTGCCCAGAGCCGCTGCCCCGCGCTTACAGTAGGTTCCATAGGTACACCAGCGAGAAGATGACGACCCACACTCCATCGACGAAGTGCCAGTACACTGCTACCGCCTCGACAGCGGTGCGCCGGTCGCGGCGGATGTCGCCGGCGAAGGCGAGCCCGGCGAGTACGACCAGCGTGATTAACCCGACAAGCACGTGCAAGCCGTGGAAGCCGGTGAGGGTGAAGAACGCCGAGCTGAACAGGTTGGTCCCGATCCCGATACCCTCGGCGAAGAGGCGGGTGTACTCGGTGACCTGGCCGACTAGGAAGAGCACGCCCAGGGCGATGGTGGCGAGCAACCCGAGCCGGAAGCCGGCGAGGTCGCCGCGCCCGAGCCGCCGCTCGGCGAGCCAGATCGTGGCGCTACTGGCGAACAGCGCCAGGCTGAACAGCGCCGTGCGCGGGATGTTCAGGATGTCGGGCCCCGGGCCGCCGCCTGTGCTGTGGCGATACAAGAGGTAGGCCACGATGAGCGAGCCGAAGAAGACGACCTCCGACGAGATGAAGGCCAGCACACCAAGCACAGGGGCCGACCACCGCGCCAGCCAGCCCCCCGCCTCCTGGCGGGCCCCGGGCCGCGCGCCGGCCGCGCCCCCGCGCACCGCCGGCGGGTGTCGCAGGTCCCACAGCGGGCGGGCGCTGCGGATCGGCGGCAGCGTGGCGAAGTTGTAGGCCGGCGGCGGCGAGGTGGTCGCCCACTCCAGGGTCCAGGCGTTCCAGGGGTTGTCGCCCGCCAGCGCGCCCCGCCGCAGGCTCACGGAGACGTTCCACAGGAAGACCAGCACCGAGGCGGCCAGGATGAACGCGCCGATCGTTTCGACGAGGTTCCATAGGCCCCAGCCGGGCAGATCGGGGTAGGTGTACACGCGCCGCGGCATCCCCTGCAGGCCGAGCCAGTGCATCGGGAAGAACGTCAGGTTGAAGCCGATGACGGTGAGCCAGAAGTGCAGCTTGCCCAGGCGCTCGTCGAGCAGGCGACCGGTGATCTTCGGGAACCAGTAGTAGGCCGCCGCGCTGATCCCGAAGTACGAGCCACCGAACAGGACGTAGTGGAAGTGGGCGACCACGTAGTACGAGTCGGTGGTCTGCCAGTCGAGCGGCACGATCGCGAAGTGGACGCCGCTCAGTCCCCCGATGGTGAACTGCACGAGGAAGGCCACGCAGAACAGCATGGCTGTGGTGAAGCGTAGCCGGCCGCCCCACATGGTGGCTAACCAGCTGAAAACCTTGATGCCGGTCGGCACGGCGATGATCATACTAGTCGCGCCGAAGACGGCATCGGCGACCGTACCCATGCCTACCGCGAACATATGGTGCGCCCAGACCAGGAGGCTGTAGAAGCCGATAGCGATACCCGAGCCGACGACGACCGCGTAGCCGAACAGCGGCTTGCCGGCGAACACGGGGATCACCTCGGACAAGATCCCGAAGGCCGGCAACGCCATGATGTACACCTCGGGGTGACCGAACCACCAGAAGAGGTGCTGCCAGAGCAGCACGTTGCCGCCCCGGGCCGGATCGAAGAAGTGGGTGCCGAGCCGGCGGTCGAACAGCAGCATCACCTGGGCGGCGGTGAGGCCCGGGATCGCCCAGAGGATGAGAAAGCCGGTCACGACCGCCATCCAGACAAACACCGGCAGCCGCGCGGCGGTCAGCCCGGGGGCGCGCAGCTTGGCCACGGTAACGATCAGGTTGAGGCCCGTGAGGATCGTCCCAACACTGGTGACGAGCAACCCCAGTGCCCAGTACTCGACGCCCGGGCTGAGCTGATACGGCGGCAGGGTCAGCGGCGCGTAGCTGAACCAGCCTGTGTCGGGCGGCGTGCCGTTGAGGAAGCTGTAGTACAGCAGCAGGCCCCCGAACAGCAGCAGCCAGTAGCTCAAGGCGTTCAGCCGGGGGAATGCCATGTCGCGCGCGCCGATCATCAGAGGCACGAAGTAGTTGGCGAACCCGAGCAGCAGCGGCATGACGACGAGGAAGATCATCGTCGTGCCATGCATGGTGAACAGCGCGTTGTACTGGCCCGGCGCGAGCAGCCGCGCTTCGGGGACCGCCAGCTGGAGGCGCATGAGCAGCGCCTCGATTCCCCCGAGGAGGAAGAAGCCGGTCGAGGTGAGCAGGTACAGGATCCCGATCTGCTTGTGGTCGGTGGTGGCCACCCAGCGATAGAGGACGTCCGCGCGGCTGGCGCCGATGTCGGCTGGCTGCTGCTCGGCGAGCGTGGCCATGCTACTTCAGGCCCTCCAGGTAGGCGGCGAGCGCGTCCAGGTCGGCGGCCGACAGGGTGTCGAAACTCGGCATCAACGCGCCCGGCTTGACATCCTGGGCGTGGCGGATCCAGTCGCGCAGGTTGTCCGGGGTGTTCGCGCGCACGCCGGCGCCCAGGGTGGTGCGGCTCCCGAAGTGCGTGAGGTCGGGGCCGACTCGCGCCGCGGCGGGGGTGCCCGCGATGGCGTGGCAGTTCACGCAGGTGTTCTGCAGGAACACCTGTTGGCCCCGCACCGCCGGCGGTGCGGCCGGCGCCGCGGCGGGCTGTTGCTGCTGGCGCACCCAGGCCTCGAACTGGTCGGGCGGGTCGGCGAACACGCGGATGCGCATCCACGCGTGCTGGAGCCCGCAGTACTCCGTGCAGGCGCCGTCGTACACGCCTGGCTGCTGCACCGCCAGCTGCAACGTGTTCCATTTGCCCGGGATGGCGTCGCGTTTGCCCGTGAGCCGTGGGACCCAGTAGCTGTGGATGACGTCGTCGCCCGTCAGCTCCAGAGTCAGGGGGTGGCCCACCGGCACGTGGAGCTCATTCGCCGTCACCACGCCCAGGTCGGGATAGCGGTACTCCCACCACCATTGCCGGCCCAGCACCTGGATGCGGAGCGCGTCGGGGACGGCGGCGTCGACGGCGTGCATCGTCTGGAGCATCAGGAAGAACATTGCGGTCAGCAGCAGGGCCGGGGTCGCCGTCCAGACGATCTCCAAGGTGCGGTTGCCGTGGATCTGCGGGGGCTCTGGGGCGCCTGGCCGTTCGCGGTCGCGCCAGAGCGTGCGGAGCAGCAGGCCGACGACCAGCGCGAGGATCAGGGCCGAGAGCGCCAGCGCGAGATTGAACAGGTTCGCGATCGCCAGGCCCTGGGGGGTGACCGGGTTGAGCGGCTCGACCGGCGCGCTGCACCCTACACTCCAGCCCAGCAGGCCGAGGCCTGCTCCCATGAGCGCGCTGCGCTGCCCACCGCTCCGCCGCACACCGCGGCCCTTTCACTCTCGCCCTGTCGCAGCGCGGAGTATAGCGCACCCGCCCGCGGCGCGGCAGCACGGTACAGGCGCCGCCGCCACTGGCGAGCAGCCTAGGGCGGAGTACCAGGCTGCAGCGGCGATCTACTCGGCCCGCAGGCGCGCGATAGCTGCACGTACCGAGTCCACGATCTTCACGTAGCTGCCGCAGCGACACAGGTTGCCGCTGAGATACTCCCGCAGCTCCGCGTCGGTCGCGTCGGGGTGTTCGGCCAGCAGTGCCTTGGCGGTCAGGAGGATGCCCGGGGTGCAGTACGAGCACTGGAACCCCGTGCAGGCCAGGAACGCTTGCTGCACGGGGTCCAACTGCTCTGCGGTGCCGAGCCCCTCTGCGGTGAGGATCTCGCGGCCCGCGGCCAGCGCCGCCAGGGTGAGGCACGCGCTGTAGGGCCGGCCGTCGAGCAGCACTGTGCAGGCGCCGCAGATCCCGATGCCGCAGCCCTCGCGCACGCTGAGCAGCCCGAGCCGGTCGCGCAGCACGTCGAGCAGGGGCTCGTTGCCCCGCACAGTGAGCTGGTAGGGGCGTCCGTTCACGCGCAGGGTGATGGTCTCCACGTTCCCTCCTGGGCGGGCCGCAGGGTGGCGAGCATCGCTAGCTGGCAGCCGCGGGGCCTTGCGCTTGCAGCGCGGCCAGCACCCGCTCGGGCAGCAGCGGGATGCGCGGCAGCCGCACGCCCGTGGCATCGCGCAGCGCGTTGCCGATGGCGGGTGGCACGGCGGGTAGGCCCGTCTCGCCCAACCCATGGACCTCTGGGTCGGGCTCGGGGTTCTCGGCCAGCGTGGTGCTGAAGGCGGCCGGGAAGTCGGCCAGCGCTGGGATCATGTAGTCGGCCAGGTTCGGGTTGGTTACCTGGCCGTTGTCGTCGAACAGCAGTTCCTCGAACAGCGCCTGCGCCAGGCCGAAGGTGGCGCAGCCCTCGTTCTGGAGCTCGGCGTTCGGCCGGTCGATCACGCGGCCGGCGTGGGTCGCCAGGTGCAGCCGGCGCAGGTAGAGCTTGCCCGTCTCGCGATCCACCTCGACGATGGCCGCGGCGGCAGCCTGGTGCCAGTGGTGCGAGGCCTTGCCCTGGCCCGTCTCGGGATCGACCCAGATCTGCGTGCCGAAGGTGCCGCTGGCCGTGAGGCTGGCCACGCCCGCCCCGCTGAGCAGCGCGCCCCACGGTACCCCTTCTGCCGGTGCGCCCGGGGCGAACACGCGCCCGCCGCGGACGGCGACCTGCTCGGGCGTGGTCTCGTACAGGCGCGCGGCCAGCTCGGCCAGCTGGCGTCGCAGGTCGGCGGCCGCCGCGCGCAGGGCCAGGCCGTTGAAGAACGTCGAGCGGCTGGAGGTGGTGCCCTGGTCCGGCGGGGTGGTGCCCGTTTCCACGAACGGCACCTGCACTACCTCCTCGGGGATATCCAGCGCGCGCGCCGCCTCGCGGGCCAACACGGCGCGGGCGCCCTGGCCGATGTCCACCGTGCTGCTCAGCACCGTCAGCGCGCCGGCGGCGTCGAGGCGCAGGTCGATGCGCGTGGTGGCCGGGTTGCTGCCCATGTGCTTGATGATCACCGCTAGCCCACGGCCCACCACGCGCTCCGGGGCCGATGGTGCGGGCAACGGCCCGTGGTAGTCGATGGCGCGCGCCGCGTCCTCCAGCAGCTCGGCGAAGTGGATGTCCTCCAGCACCTCGCCGGTGGCGAAGCGGTCGCCCGGGTGCAGCAGGTTCCGCCGGCGGAACTCCAGCGGGTCGAGGCCCAGCCGGCGCGCCAGCTCGTCGGTGTGGCACTCGTAGGCCCAGGCTACCTGCGAGATCGCCAGCCCGCGGAACGGCACGGCGTTGGGGCGGTTGGTGTACACCGCGTAGGCATCCACCTTCACGTGGGGGATGCGGTAGGGGCCGATCGCGCCGATGCCGCCCGAGCGGGCGATGGTGCCGCTGCGGTCGGCGTAGGCGCCGGCGTTGTAGTGGATCTCCACCTCGCGGGCAACCAGCGTGCCGTCGCGCTTCACCCCGCTCTTGATCCGCACGCGCGCCTCGTGCTTGGTGGTGGTCACGAACTCCTCGGCGCGCGTGAGGACGACTTTCACCGGCCGGCGCGCCTTCCAGGCCAGCACGGCCGCCAGCGGCTCCATCCGCGCGTAGGTCTTCGAGCCGTAGCCGCCGCCCAGGGTGTACACGATCACTCGCACACGTTCGGGCGGCACGCGGAAGATGGCCGCCAGCTGGTCGCGCACGAAGTAGGGGTTCTGCGTGGCCGACCAGACGGTGAGCTGGTCCGCTTCCCAGCGGGCCACGGCGACGTGCGGCTCCAGGGCGCAGTGGTGCAGCGCCGGGCTGGAGTAGACCTCCTCGAACACGAAGTCGGCCTCGGCGAAGCCGCGCTCCACGTCGCCGCGGCGCACTTTCATGTGGTTGAGCAGGTTGGTGCCGTTCTGCGGGCGGAGGATCGGATTGGGCGGGATCTCGTAGCGCCCGACGATCTGCTCGTGGACCAGCGGGGCGCCGGGCCGCAGCGCCTCGACGGGGTCGAATACGGCGGGCAGCTCCTCGTACTCCACGTCCACCAGGGCGGCGGCCTCGGCGGCTATCTCCGGCTCCTCGGCCACGACAGCCGCCACCACGTCGCCCACGTGGCGGGCCTTGTCGATGGCGACGATCGGCTGGTCCTTGATCGCCGCGCCGTAGTAGGGGAACAGCTGCCCGTCCAGCAGATCGTCGCGGGTGAGCGCGCACACCACCCCGGGCAGCGCCAGCGCGCGGGAGGGGTCGACGGCCACGATGCGCGCGTGCGCGTAGGGGCTGCGCACGCAGCGCGCGTGGGCCATCCCCGGCAGCGTCACGTTGAGTGCGTAGGGGATCTGGCCCGTGACCTTGGCGATGGCGTCGCGCTCGCGGACTGCCCGCATCGCTTACCCCCAGCTCACTACTCGCATGGTTGCCCCCCTGCGGCGGCGCGCCCTCAGACGCGCCAGGCCCCCTGTTGGCCGGCGGCCGCCGCCCGCAGCGCGCGGCGCACGAACACGGCGACCATCTGCTGGCGGTACGCTGCCGACCCGCGCGCGTCGCTCACGGGCTCCGCCGCCGCGGCGTACGCCTGGCCGATGGCGTGGAACAGCGCCTCGTCCGGGACCGCGCCGTGGGCCAGCGCCTCGGCCGCCGGCAGCCGCAGCGGGCGGCCCGCCACGGCGCCCACCGCCACCCGTGCCTCCGCCAGGCGCCCATCGGCGGCGTGCCGCACCAGCGCCGTGACCCCCACGCACGGCCGGTCCTCGGCCGAGCGCGTGACGTACTTCAGGTACACGCCTGTGGGCGCTGGCAACGGGATGCAGACTTCGGTGACCAGCTCGTCCGGGGCGAGCGCCGTCTCGTAGAAGTCGCGCACCAGCGCCGCCACGGGCAGCTCGCGCGCGCCATGTGGGCCGTGGATGCGCACGCGCGCGTCGAGGGCTACCAGGACGCCGGGGGGATCGGAAGCGTAGTCGGCCTCGCACAGGTTGCCGCCGAGCGTGGCGGCGTTGCGCACGCGCACGTTGCCCACCAGGGCGCAGGCCGCGGCCAACACGGGCACGCGGGCGCGCACCAGCGGCGAGGCGGCCACGGCGCTGAGCGTGGCCAGCGCGCCGAGGCGCAGCGTGCCGTCCACCTCGGCGATGGTGTCCAAGCCGGGGATGGTGTCCAGGCGCACCAGCGCGGGCGGTGCCAGCAGCCCCTGGCGGAGCATCAGCACCAGCGCCGTGCCGCCCGCGATGGCCCGTGCCGCACCATCGTAGCGTGCGAGGGTGGCGCAGGCCTCGTCGAGCGAGCGCGGCTGGTGGAGGAGGAGATCGGGCACAGAGCACCTCGCGGCGAGCGATCTGCCGGCTGACTCTAACACGGCCGCCCGCCGGCGCGCACTTCGTCCCGCCAGATGGGGCGGCGCTCACTCGGCGCCGGCGGCGATTGCTCGCAGCGTCTCGGGCTGGAGCAGCAGCAGGTGCTCGCGGCCGGTGGCCAGCGTGCCGTGGCGGCGCCACTCGTTGAGCACGCGGGTGACTGTCTGGCGCGCGGCGCCGATCTGGCCGGCGAGGTCCTCGTGGGTGGCCCGCACGGTCCAGCGCCCATCGGGCTCCTGTTGGGCCAGCGCGAGCAGCACGCGCGCCAGGCGGGCGGCGACATCGGCGAACACCAGGCTGGCGATCTGGGCGTTGGCCTGGCGCAGCCGGCGTGCGAGGCTGCGCAGCAGGCGGCGGGCGATCGAAGGGTGCTGGTCGAGCAGGACCAGGAAGTCGGCGCGCCGCAGGAGGGCCACCTCGGTGTCGGCGCGCGCGACGGCAGTGGCCGAGCGCTGGCGCTCCGTCTCGTCGAGGAGGGCCAGCTCGCCGAACCACTCGTGCGGCCCCAGCTCGGCGAGCAAGAACTGTCGGCCGTCGGCGGCAGCGATTACGATGTCGACGCGGCCGGCGAGGATCAAGAACGCGACCTCGCCCACCTCGCCCTGCGCGCAGATCACGGCGCCCTTGGGGAACCGCTGGCAGCGCACGATCCGCGCGATGGCGTGGACCTGTGGCGGCGGCAGGTCGGCGAACAGCGCCACTTTGGGCAGCGCCACCAGCACGTCCCGCAGGGCCGCTGCCGACTCGGCCATCGCGCTACCCTGAGCCCGTCACGCCGAGGACCGCGAGCCGGCCCTGCACGGTGGGGTGCAGCCGCTGGGCCAGCGCAGGCAGCCGGCCGAGCAGCGTGAGGAAGTCGGCCTTGCCGAGCGCCAGCAGCTGCACCGCGGTGGTGGCCCGCACCGTTGCGGTGCGCGGCACGTCGAGCAGCAGCGCGATCTCGCCGAAGTAGTCGCCCTCGTGCAGCGTGTTGAGCGGCTGCTCGACGGCCGCCGGGCCGTGCTGTACCGTGACCTCCACTTGCCCACGCTCGATCAGGTACAGTTTGTCCCCCACGTCGCCCTGTCGGACGATTACGTCGCCCGGCGCGTAGCGCTCCACCACCAGCCGCTGGGCGATAGCGGCTAGCGCCTCGGCCGGCAGCTCGGCGAACAGCGGCACGCGTCGTAGGCGGTGGACCTGCACGCTGGGGATGGCACCGAGCGCGGGCAGCCCCTGTTGCTCCTCGTACAGGCGCGCGTACAGGCCGCCGGCAGCCAGGAGCTGCTCGTGCGTGCCCTGCTCCACCAGCGTGCCGCGATCCAGCACGAAGATGTAGTCGGCCTGCGCCGCGGCGGCCAGCCGGTGCGTCACTGTGATGGTGGTGAGGTGCTGGGTCGCCCGCGCTAGGGTCTGCTGGATCTGCGCCTCCGTCTCGGGGTCGAGCGCCGAGGTGGCCTCGTCCAGCAGCAGGATAGCCGGGTGGCGCAGCAGCGCCCGCGCGAGGGCCAGGCGTTGGCGCTGGCCACCCGATAGCCGTGCCCCGCGCTCGCCGACCGGTGTGTCGTAGCCCTGCGGCAGGGACACGATGAAGTCGTGGATCTCGGCTTGCCGCGCCGCCGCCTCGATCTCCGCGTCGGTGGCGTCCAGCCGGCCGTAGCGGAGGTTCTCGCGGATCGAGGTGTTGAACAGGAAGGTGTCCTGGAACACCACGCCGATCTGGGCGCGCAGCGACGCTTGCGTGACGGTGCGCAGGTCGAGGCCATCGATGCTCACGCTGCCGTACTGCGGGTCGTAGAAGCGCAGCAGCAGGTTGAGCACCGTGCTCTTGCCGGAGCCCGAGGGGCCCACGATCGCCACGTGGCGCCCGGCGGGGATGACGAAGCTTACATCCTGGAGGTTCGGTTGCGCGCCCGTATAGCTGAACCACACGTGGTCGAAGCGAATCTCGTGCTGTAGGCGCGGTAGCTCGCGCGCGTCGGGCGCGTCGCGCACCTCGACCGGCTCATCGAGCACCTGTGCTACTCGCTGCATCGAGCCAGCCGCCTGCTGGAGCGCCTGCCAGAGCTGGGTGAAGCTCTCGACGGGGCTGGTCACCTGCCCGAGGATGCCCATGAACGCGAACAGCGCGCCCACCGAGAAGCTGCCGCTCAGGATGAGGTAGCCGCCCAGCCCGAGCACGACGAGCTGGATCAGCGAGGTGACCAGACTGCTGGAGAGCCCGAACAGCGAGCCGAACAGCACCAGCCGTACGGAGCTGCGGAATAGTGCCTGCAGCGCGGCGGCGAACCGCTCGCGCATCGTCGCTTGCAGCCCGAACGCGCGCACTACCGCCGCGGCGTTGAGGTTCTCCTGCAGCACATCGGTTACGTCGCCCAGCCGCTCCGATCGCTCGCGGCTGTAGCGGGTTACCCGCCCGCTGAGCAGGGCGGTGGCCACGAACAGCAGCGGCAGCAGCACGAGCACCACGGCGGCCAGCCGCCAGTCCAACAGGAACAGCGTAATCGCTGCCAGCAGGCCGCTGAGCGCATAGTACAGGCCCGAGAGCAGCGCGTTGCTGAGAGCCATCTGCACCACGACCAGGTCGTTGGACATCCGGGAGACCAGGTCGCCGACGCGCGCACGGGCGTAGAAGCTGGCCGACAGTGCCTGCAAGCGCGCGAACAGATCGCGCCGCAGGCTCATCAGGATCTGTTCGCCGACCCAGGCGGTGAGATACGCACGGTGGAGGCTGGTCAGAGCGTTGAGCACGAAGCCGATGAACAACAGGCCCAGTAGCTGCAGCAACAAGGCGAAGTTGCCCGGCGCGATCACGGTATCGATCAGGTACTTGACGGAGAGCTGGAGCCCCAGCGCGAAACCGATAGCGACCAGCAGGTAGACGAGGATCAGCGCGATCTGGGCCGGATACGGCCGAAGATACGGGAGCAGGCGCCGAAAAAAGTCGCGCACGCCAACCTGCGTGGCAGCATAGCGGGCCACGGTGGCCAGCCACTCATCGTGCAGCGCGGCGACCGGCCGGCCATAGGCCAGTTGGGCTGCCTGGTCGGGGGTGCGTGGGTCGTAGTGCCCGAGGAACGCCTGCAGCGCGGCGATCCCGTACTGCTCGGCCAGAAAGGTGAAGAACGACAGCGCCAGGCCCGTGTACTGCCGCTGGTCGAGCGGCGAGCGTTCGGCGAGGAGGGGGAAGATGGCCACCGGCTCGCCGCGCTGGAGGCGGTCGAGCACCGCGCGGTGCAGGCGCTCGGGGCGGGGCGCGCCTGTCGCGTGGGCCATGATGTAGGCGATCAGCCCGGCGCGCAGGAACGGCACCTCGCCGGCCACCGGCGCGTAGGGCTGGAAGATCACCAGGTGCCCGATCGCCTCCTCTAGCCCCTCGGCCGGCGATTCGGGCCGGCACACGGCCCAGATCTCGCCCGTGTGGGGATCGGCGTAGGCGCCGCGCGTGAGGTGCTGCTCGGGCTGGGTGGGGTGGGGCAACAGCAGCAGCAGGTAGACTTTGGGTTTGGGCGGCGCTGGGGTGTCCTCACCCACGAACGCCCGCAGTTCACGCCAGGTGGTCTCCGCGCGGCCGATGAGCCAGGGCAGGTGGTCGGCCGCGTAGGAGTCTGGCAGGTAGTGGAAGATGAAGTGCGCGGTCTCGCGCACGCGCCAGTTGAAGCCATGCACTGGCCGCTCCCCACATAGCCCCTGGCCCGCGTCGTCGCGGGCGCGCGTTCACCCCCGCGCGCAGCCGGCAGTTATTGTGCCCGGACAGCGTGAGCCTGCGCAAATAGGCGGGCTAGCCCGCCCCCCACGTGGGGGGCAAACGGATCGGCGGCACGGGGTAGCGCCCTGGCCGATAGACCTGGCCCGGCGTTACTATGCCAGCCAGGGCGGGCGCGTGGCCGCGAGCAGCTGGGTGCGGCTCCGCATCCGGAATCAAGGCACGGTGAAGGAATGGGGTATGTCGGACCAGCCGCCGGAGCCGGAACTCCAGGCGCTCCTTGACGCCTTGGAGCGGGCCACGGATCCGCAAGAGCGACAGCGCGCGTGGGATGCCCTGGTCGCCTACCAGCGTGCGCATGAGGTGCGCGCCCAGCCCAACGAGCACGCCAACGGCGCCTGATACCGCTCCGGCGGGTGTAGCGCCAGCGGTGGCCCTCCCCATCGCCGGGTGGCTGGTCTGTCCTCCGGGTAGTGGGTTCCTGCCGCGGCCCCCCGTGCTTCCAACAGCCAGGAGGCCTAAAGATGGCGACAGCACCGCGTGATCCCCGTGCCGAGCTAGTCGCGCTGCGGACGCTAGCGTTGCGGCTGCTGGCCGCCCCCTGGCAGCCGGGGCTGCCCGCCCCGGTGGATCCCCAGGCCACCCTCTTGGCGGGGCAGGTACCGCCCGCCTGGCCATCGGACCTCCCTTTCCCGCCAGGCGCGCACCTCGTGGGCAGCTTGGTCCGTAGCTCGCGCTGGGCCACAGTGGTGGTGGCCAGCGCGCTTCCGGCCGCCGAGGTGCTCGCCTACTACCGGCGCGAGCTGAGCGCGCGAGGGTGGCACGAGCCGGAGGTCGGCACCCCGCGGCTGGGCGGCTTTGCCGCCAGCGGGCTACCGGGGCAGTCCGGCGCGTTGCGCGCGGTATTCGTCCGCAGCGAACAGGGGCCGACTCTCACCGTGCAGACGCTGGCACTGGCCAACGCCCTCACCGACGTGCGGCTCGACCTCCAGACCGACCCGCAGGCGGTGCCGCGCGCGCCGCGGGGCGGTTTCCCGATGATGGCCACAGTGCTACCCACGATCGCGCCGCCGCCTCGCGCGTGGCAGTGGCCGCTGGGTGGCAGCATCAGTCCGTCCCTCGCGCTGGCCTCGACCGTGGTGGAGGCCGACGCTGACCTCGCCGCGCTGGCTGCGCACTACCGGCAGGAGTTGGAGCGGGCCGGCTGGATCCTCGGCCGCACGGCGCAGCAGGGGGCGGCGGTCTGGAGCCTGTGACGTTCCGCGACGAGCAGCAGGCGATGTGGCACGGCATGCTGTACCTGCTCCAACGGCCCGATGTGCCGCGGCGCTTCCTCGCGCACCTGTACGCCGAGCGAGCGGGCGCTGAACTGGTATCCGCGGAGGGCAGGAGCTACTCCTCGCTGGCCGCAGATCGGTCCTGACGCGCGACGAGCGCCAACGAAGGGAGGAGACATGGATAGCCGGGGGTGGCGTGAGGTCGCTGGGCGTGCATTAGCCGTGCTGGTGGGTGTCGGGCTAGCGCTGGGGATGGCAAGCGGGCGCGCACCGGCTGTCGGCGCTCAGGCAGACAGCGAGGCGCAGCTGCGCGAGCTGGCCGAGGCGCTGCTGCTCCAGTCCTACGGGAGCTACGGGGGGCCGTCCAGGCCAGGGAGCCAGCCGGCGATCGACCTGCTGCCCGGCCAGCAGCCGCCGGGGCTGGACTTCGCCCTCCCGGTGCCGCCCCAGGGGCGCCTGCTGGGCAGTGCCGTGCAGCGCGCCAACGGGCGCCTCGTCAGCGCGGAGATGGTGGCCGAGGCGCCGCTGGCCCTGGCGGCCATGCAGGAGTTCTACCAGCGCGCGCTGACCGAGCTCGGGTGGTGGTCGCCGACGCTTCAGATGACCGCGCGGACGGGCGGCTTCCAGGCTGTGCCCACGGGGACGCCCAGTGTGTTGTTCTGCGGGCCGGACAGCCGCCAGTATCTAAACCTCACGGTCGTGGCCAAGAGCGGCGCCGCCAGCCTCGCCCGCGTCACGATCATTCGCCCCGACCCCTCCTCCATCCCGGCGGGCATGGCCGTCGTGCCGCCGTGTGCCGCGCCGGGGACGTCGCCGCAGCCCGTGGCCTCGTCGGCCGTGCAGCTCCCGGCGCTCACGGCGCCCGCCGACGCGCGGCTGTTCACGGTCGGCGTGCCGCCCAGCGGGCCACCAGGGACGCCGGGGGGCCAGAGCGCGACCAGTACGGCCATGGCCACCGCACCGCAAGTGCCCGCCGAGCTGGAGGCGTACTTCGCCCAGCAGCTCGCGGCTGCTGGTTGGACGCGCCAGGGCGGCCAGGCCGAGGGGATGGTCGCCTGGAGCCTCTGGCAGGTGCCGGACCCTCCGGGCACGCAAGGGTTCCTGTTAGTGCTGGCCACCCCGGGCGAGGACCAGCGGTTCCTGCTGCTGCGCGCCGATCCCGCGCCCCAGGCGGCCGCCACGGGGGGACAGCCGGCCGCGCGCTAGCCGTTCCCCGCGCTCGCGCCGTTCCCCTCCGACGATCCGCTGCCGGCCCCCGCGCGCTAGCCGGTGGCGAGTGCCAGCACGCGCGCCACGGCCTCCGCGGGCAGCGGCCCGCGCTCCGCCCAGCGCACCGCGGCGGCGACCTGGGCGGTGTCGGAGAAGCCCACCAGCGCTACGCTTACCCGCGGCTGGGCCAGCGCGAAGCGCAGCGCCAGCTCGAGCGGCCCCTCCAGCCCCAACTCCGTGGCGAGCTGGCGCAGCCGCGCGGCGCGCGCCAAGTCGCGCGCGTAGTCGCCGCCGGCGGTCAGTGGCGCCCCGGGCGCGCCGGCCAGGGCGTGGCGCTCGGGCGTGGCGGCTAGGGCGCCTGCGGCCAGCACCCGGATGGCCAGCACGCCCAGCCCGACGGCGGCCGCGCGGTCGATGAGGCCGGCGAAATCCTGCGCGTCGGTAGGTGCGTGGCCCGAGTAGCCCGCGCTGGGGTTGAGGGCGTTGAAGTAGCACTGGATCGTGTCGAACGCCCCGCTGGCTACTACTTGGTGCAGTGCTGCCGGGTCGCCCAGGCCAGTGCAGCCGATGTAGCGAGTCAGCCCGGCCGCCTGGAGCGCGCGCAGGCCCTCCGCGACCGGGCCGCACACCGTGGCCACGTCCAAGACGCCGCGCCCCGGGTCGCTCTCGGCCGCGATGGCGTTGTGCAACTGGAACAGGTCGACGTGGTCGCGGCCCAGCCGGCGCAGGCTCGCCTCCAAGGCCGCGCGCAGCGCCCCGGGGAGGTCGGCGAGCTGGGCGGGCGTGAGCCGCACCTTGGTGCCGACCAGTGGCTCGGCGCCCAGCGCGCGCAGCGCGCGCCCCAGGTGGGTCTCGGAGAGGCCATTGCCGTACTGCGCGGCGGTATCGAAGTAGTTGATCCCAGCCGCCAGCGCCGTGGCGATCGCGTCGCGCTGGGCGGCCTCGGTGCCGCGGACCAGCAGGCCGCCGATGTTGCCGCAACCGAAGCCGATCGCCGACACACGCAGGCCGGTGCGGCCGAGGACTCGCTGCTCCATGCCTGCCTCCTCAGGGGGGCCGGGCGCGCGCTCCGCGCCGACGATAGGGTACCGCCTCGGGGGCCGCAGGGCTAGGCGCCTGGAGCACGCCGCGGCCCGGCGCTACACTCCGCATAGCGGAGGCGCGTCTGCAGCAGTCGACGGCGTGGTGGTTGCCCGTCACCTCAGGTCCTCTCCCCCGAGGGGAAGGGGAGACAACAGGGAGCGAATGGCCATGGCACAACAAGGGCTGCGGATCGTGCACTTTCTCAACCAGCTGTTCGGCGGCCTAGGTGGCGAGGAGGCGGCCGATGCGCCGCCGCGCGCTGTCGCGGGCGCGGTCGGGCCGGGCCGGGCGCTCGCCCCGCAGCTGGGTGACGACCAGATCGTGGCCACACTGATCTGCGGCGATAACTATGTCGCCGAGCACCTCGACGAGGCGATCGCCACGCTAGTGGCGCTGGCGCGCGCGGCCCGGCCGGGCCTGCTGCTCGCCGGCCCCGCGTTCAACGCGGGCCGCTACGGCCAGGCGTGCGGCGCCCTGTGTGCCGCGGTGCAGCGCGAGCTAGGCATCCCCGCGGTCACCGGCATGGCCGAGGAGAATCCTGGAGTGGAGCTGTACCACCGTGCGGTGTACATCGTCCGCACAGGCGACACGGCGCGCAATATGGCCGCCGACCTCGGCGCGCTGCTGCGGCTGGGCCGCAAACTGGTGCGCGGCGAACCGCTCGGCCGGCCGCGCAGCGAGGGCTACTTCCCGCGGGGCGAGATCCGGCCGGCGCGCGCCGACCGGCCGGCCGCGGCGCGCGCGGCGGATATGCTGCTGGCGAAACTGGCGGGCCAGCCGTTCGAGACCGAGGTCGTCTTGCCGCGCTTTCGTCCCGTGCCGCCCCCGCCGCCGGTGCCCGACCTGCGCCGAGCACGGGTCGCGCTGGTTACCGACGGTGGGCTCGTGCCGCGCGGCAACCCCGACGGCATCGAATCGCGCGCGGCCACCAAGTTCGGTGTGTACTCGATCGCCGGCAAGCACGACCTCGACGCCGCGGATTATGAAGTGTCGCACGGCGGCTACGATACGAGCCTAGTGCAAGCCGATCCCGACCGCCTGGTGCCCGTCGATGCCGCCCGCGAGCTGGAAGCGGCGGGCGTGATCGGCAAACTGCACGATTATTTCCTGAGCACCACCGGCTTGACCAATCCGCTCGCCAACAGCCGTCGGCTGGGTCGCGAGATGGCCGAGTACCTGCGGCAGGCCGGGGTCGACGCGGTGATCCTCACCTCCACCTGAGGGACCAGCACCCGCTGCGGGGCAGCGATCGCCACCGAGCTGGAGCGGGCGGGCATTCCCACCGCGCACATCTGCACGATGACACCCGTGGCCGAGATGGTCGGCTCGAACCGGATCGTGGCCGGCCACGGGATCTGCACGCCGCTGGGCGACGCCGAGCGCTCCCCCGCCGAGGAGCGTGCCTTGCGCCGCGCGCTGCTGGAGCGGGCGCTCCAGCTCCTCGCCGCGCCCATGCCGCCCCAGGGAGGATCGTAGCCGCCGGCGCTCTGGCGTGCAGCGGTGGGCCGGCCCGGTGCCCTCCCCGCTCCCGCCGGGAGCCAGGGACTGGGGCTGGGGCTCGGCTTCGCTTCCCGCTCACTGATAGGTGATCACGTCCGGGGGCGGGTCAAGCGTTAGCACCTCCGCGGGCGTCATCAATGGGCGGTCGTGCTGGTAGAACAGCTTGATCCCCGTGAAGTCTACCGGCGCAGTGGCGATATAGCGGTCGTACTGCGCCCGCTTGAGCGCTGGGGCCCCGAAGCCGTCCATCATCAGCACCAGATCGACGTAGGGGTTCGGCTCGAGGTTCTCGCGGTCGGGCACCATGTGGTCGGTGAACTGATGCACGATCAGGATGCGGTTGCCGGTGCGGTGCGTGATGGCGATGTCGGCCAGGTACTCGATTGCCCAGTTGATGTCCGCCGCCGACAGCGAGCCGATCTGCTTGCCGGGCTCGGTCGAGGGGCTCATGGCGAACTCGGGGTCCAGCGCGAGGTGCACATGCGGCCGCACCAGCCAGGGCCGCAACTGCTCGACCTCTTCCTGCACGCTGCTGCGGCCCACCTGCACGTCGAGGATGAACGAGAGCCCGTGGCGCTCGGCGAGGTCGCACCACTCTTCGAGCAGCTCGGGGTCCATGCGCAAGCGATACATGCCATCCGCGCCCGGCTGGGCTTGTGCCACCGGGGTGACCAAGTGCAGCGCGGCGAGGACCGGGCGCCCGCCGGCCTGTTGGTAGGCGGCCGCTTGCTGGCGCAGGCGCTCGATCATCCGCTCGGGCGGCCGCTGGCCTAGTATCCCCATCGTCTCGGTGAGTGGGTTGCCATAGAACGTGACGAGCCGGTGGGTGGCCAGGATGGGCGCGGGGGGCGGCGGCGGCTCTGGGGTGGGGGTGGGCGTGGGGAGGGGCGGCGGCGCCGGCTCCCCCGCCAGGCGGCCCACCCAGGCCTCGACGGCGGGAACCAGCGGCGGCGGAGCAGGCTCGTCGCCCCACACGCGCGCCTCTAGCCACCAACCAGTGAGCAGAGCGAGCGTCCCTAAAGCGAGCGAGGTCACGAACACGAGGACGAGGCTGGCGAACGGCGGCGCCAACCGCGGGGTAGACTGCATCGAGTCCTCCGCGCCGCGCGCTGAGGCCGCTGACGCAGCGCGAGCGATGGTTCCGCCTCAATACTACGTAATGGCGCGGGGAGCCGTGTGTCACAATGCTGTGATGTCGCGCTCCCCGCGCTGGTCGCTGGCCGAGTTCGGGTTAGCGGAGCGCAGCCAACGCTGCCTGCCGCGGGCCATCGTCCGCGTAGCGGGTGAGGTCCAGCGGCTCGCGGAAGTTGAGGTACCCGCGGTCCATATAGAAGCGCTGCTGGTCCATCAGCGATTCCCAGTTGATGCGGCCCTCGGGGTCGGCGTACTGCGGGATCATGCGCTGCACGACCGCCGCCGGCACCCGCGTGTACTTCTCGATGATGGCCGCGTTGGCCGGGGAGGTCCACCCCTCGGTGTTCAGGTCGCGCAGGCCGCGCAAGAAGCCTCGCATGAACGCCTCGGTCAGCTCCCGATCGCGCGTCAGGGTCGGCCCGGCCACGAGCACGCTGATCTGCGCCCCGCGCAGGAACTCGGGCACGATCTGCACCGCGTAGCCCGATTCGATGGCGAAGGTGGCCGACGGCTCGGGCACGAACGCGGCGTCGATCGCCTGGTTGGCCAGCGCGTTGGGGATGTCCGGGAAGGGGATCGGCACAAACTCGACATCGGCGATGCTCAGGCCGGCGGTGCGCATCGCCCCATTGATCGCGTACTCGGTGTACACGCCCGTGGCATTGCCGCCCACCCGGCGCCCGCGTAGGCCGCTGGCGTCGCGGACGGCGCCGCTATCGTATAGGTCCTTGCGGGCCACCATCGGGTCGCCGCCGTTGCCTTCAGGCGGATTGCCATGTACGCCCGAGAGGATGCGGATGTCCACGCCACGATTGAGGCTGTTGAGCACGGCCGCCCCGAGGGTCGCCACCGCGGCCTCCAGGTTGCCGGCCCCGACTTGCGCGATCGCCTCAGCCGTGACCTGCACGTTCTCCCACTGCAGGTCGATACCTTCGGCGGCGAAGTAGCCTTTTTCCATAGGCACGTAGAAGGTCGCCGACGGGATCACAGGGATCAAGCCCATGCGCACGGTGCGCAGCGGCTGCGCGGGTGGCGCGGCGGCAGCCGCAGCGACCGGCGCGGCGGCCGCGGCATGCGGCGTGCGCGCCACGGCGGCCGGTGCGCTGAGGCCCAGGGCCAGCGCGCCAGCCAGGAGCAGGAGGGCCACACGGGAAGCCGACACAGACCAACCTCCCCTCGGTGCATGCTGCGGTGGAGCGCTCCCCGCCGGCTCGCCAAGCTCTGCAGAGGCTTCCCACCGCGCGGAACGCTGCCGAGAATGTAGCACGGCCGTGACGCCCGCACAATCCTCCTGGTAGCCTCTGTCCATGTCGCTGCCGTTGCCCGGGCACCGCTGCGGCGGCGCTCACCGTGCGCGGGGGCGGCGTGCGGCGTGGCGGCGGGCGTGGCTGGCCGTTGGGGCGGCCGGCGGCGTGGCCGCAGGGGGGGCGGCCAGGGTGCGCCCGCACTCGCGGGCGTAGTGTTCCCGCACGATGTCGCAGACCGCTGCGGGTCGTCCGTGACCTGCAGCAGCGCCAGGTCGGCGGCGGTGAGCTTGCCCTCGGCCAGCGGCTGTGCCCGGAGCCAGTCTAGCAGGCCCTGCCAGTACGCCCGGCCCACCAGCACCACGGGGAAGTTGTGGACCTTGCGCGTTTGGAGCAGCGTCACCGCCTCGAACAGCTCGTCCAGCGTGCCGAACCCGCCCGGGAGGATCACGAAGCCGACCGCGTACTTCACGAACATCGTCTTGCGGACGAAGAAGTAGCGGAAGTTGAGCGGCAGGGTGACGTAGGCGTTCATCTGCTGCTCGAACGGCAGCTCGATGTTGCAGCCGACCGACACCCCGCCCGCCTCGGCGGCGCCGCGGTTGGCGGCCTCCATGATGCCCGGCCCGCCTCCAGTGATGACGGCGAACCCGGCATCCGCCAGCCGCCGGGCGATCTCGCGTGCCTTGGCATAGTATGGATCGCTCGGCGTGACCCGCGCCGAGCCGAAGATCGACACCGCCGGCCCTAGCGTCGCCAGGGCGTCGAACCCGTCGACGAACTCGCTGAGGATGCGCAGCACGCGCCAGGGATCGGTTTGGGTGAACTCCGCTGCTCGGCGCCGGTCGGGCTCGCACCAGCTCAGCAGGTTCTCGTCCTGCATCGGCCGGCCGAGGCGCTGGTTGCGGTTGAGTGTGGGGTTCGGCTGCATCGGCAAGCGGCGCGAGCGGCGCGAACGGCGACGGATCATAGCCATGGCTCCTTCGGTGCGGTTAGCGGGTGGCCGCGAGGCCGGCAAGCAGCGCCTCGACGGTGGCGGCCACCTGGGCGAGCGTGGCGCGCGTGTAGGGCGCCAGGGCGTCGAGGCGATCCAGCCCCGGCAGGGGCGGGTCGGCCCAGGCGGCGCGAGCCTGCCCCAGCGGGAGCGCGCCCGCGGGCGCGGCGGGCAGCACGCTGCGGTAGTTGACCAAGTTGCGCAGCCGTCGCAGGTCGTGGAACCAGTCGGCCGCCAAAGTGGCGCGCACCACCGCCAGCGCCGCGGCGGCCGGGGCCTGGGCCGGGGCGCGGGCGAGCAGGCGCTCGAGCGCCGGAAACTTGACCTCCTCGTCGGGCACGACCGCGCAGACCCGCACCGCCACCTGGGCGAGCGCGTCGAGCGCGCCGTAGCCGGCGAACACGAAGCCGTCCAGGGCCGCGGAGAGGTGCACCCAGCCCGAGAGATATTCACGCAGGGCGTTCGCCTTGCGCGGCAGCGTGTATGCCTCGGTAGTCACGCGCGCGGCGTGGCGGTCGGCGTCGCACAGCTTGATCCCCAGATAGATGCTCGCGGTGGCCAGCGCGACATCGGCCGTGGGGGCGGCGCGGCGCACAGCGTCCAGCTCGCGCTCCAGCCAGGCGCGGTAGTGCGGCAGGCTGTCGAGGTAATGGCCCAGCCGCGGATCGTTGGCGCGCAGCGGGTCGAGCATGCGCCGCTAGTCGCGCGGGACGAGCAGCGCGATGCTCGCCGTGAAGCCGTGTAGGAACGTCTTGCCGCCGACGGGGCCGATCTCGCCGTTGCAGAAGAAGCCGGCCAGCGGCACGTTGCCGAACACCGCCGCCACGCCGCGCGCGTCGTGGTCGATGGGGCCGAACAGGTTCTCGCCGCGGCCATTGCAGCTGCACAGCACTGCAGCGAGCGGCCGCTGGTCGCCCAGCTCGGCGCGCGCCTGGGCCAGCAACGCCTGTAGGTCCTCGTCGGCCGCCCGCGCGTCGCGCATCTGGAACTGGAGCGTCTGGCCCACCCGCGGGAAGGCGCCGATGGCCAGCGCGCCGCTCTGGCGGTCGGCGCCGAGCAGGTTGCGGATCAAGTAGTCGCCACGGCCGAAGCTCTCCTTGTACTCGTCCATGGCCAGGCCGACCAGCAGGTTGCGCGCCGCGCGCTGCTGCAGTTCCAGGGGCAGGCTCTGGATCGTCTCCACCAGCACCTGGTACGCCGGCCGCCCGCCGACCGTCTCCAGGATGTTCTCATGCGCCCCGGTGATCGTCCATGGCTGGCCGATCGGCTCGGCGCCCTGCGAGACCACGGTGTGCACGCGCAAGTGACCGCCCAGACCGACTGCCACAGCCCCCTCGGGGTAGACGCGGTCGTTGAGGAACACGTACGTGCGGCGCTCGTCCAGCCGCCCCGACGCCAGCCCGCCGATCAGCGTGACCCCCGGATACGCGGCCTCCAGCTCGCGAATCAGCCGCTCGACATCGAGCCGGAACGGGTCGGCGAACAGCAGCCAGGCGTTGACCTCTTCGAGCGAGAGCCCGCCCAACCGTACCACGCCCTGTTCTTCGAGCGTACGCTGCGTGAGGTGGACGGCGTGGACGGTCGCGCCGGGCAGCGCGAGCTGGAGCAGGGCCAGCGCGGGCTCGCGCTCGACCTCGCGCTGCGGGCCGATAACGCCCTGCCCGCTGCACCCGGCGAGCCAGCGCGCCCCGCTGGCGGCGTACACGCGCGCCACCAGCTCGTCGTAGTAGCGCGCGTAGTAGGCGCTGGCAAACAACAGCACCAGGTCGGCCGGCGCATCGAGGCGGGTCGCCGCCAGCGCCTCGTCCACCGCTTCGGGCCACGCGCGTGCGCGTGCGATGGCGGCTTTGGCTAGCATGCCAGGGCTTCCTTTCCACGGGCGCCGCCGCGCCCACTGCCTCTTCTAGTCATATCGTACGACGCGGTACACCTCGGCGTGGGCCAGGCCCCACAGCGCGCCGTTCTGGGCGGTCTGCTCGCGCAGCAGGCGCGCGGCGTCGAGCCCGAGGCCGGCCATATACGTGGCGTGCTGCTGCAGCGCGGCGATGGCGCGGTCCAGCGTAGCGCTCACGTCGACCGCCTCGTCGGCCTGCGGGTCGCCGCACAGATACAGCCGCTTGACGCCACGCCACGGCTCCAGGCCCTCCGCGCGCAGCTCGGGGAAGGCGTGGTGCAGCGAGGCGTCGAGGATCGCGTCCATCGTCGCCTCGCCCACGGCGCGGTGGTCGGCGTGGTTGACGTGGCCGCCACCCCAGAAGTGGGTGAACTGGTGGGTCATGACAATCTCGGGACGCACCTGGCGGATCACGCGTGCCAGGGCGCGGCGCAGCTCGGGGCCGTAGTACACGGCGTCGTCAGCCCAGTCGAGAAAACGCACATCGTGCACCCCCACCGCGGCGGCCGCCGCCCGCTGCTCACGCTCGCGCAGCGCCGCCGCCTCCGCGAGCGACAGCCCGCGGTCCTCGGCGCCCGCCTCGCCGCGGGTCACCAAGAGGTAGGTCACCTGCTTGCCCTCGTCGACCCAGCGGGCCACGGTGCCCGCCATCCCCCACTCGATATCGTCCGGGTGGGCCACGATGACCAGCACGCGCGAGAAGGCGGCGGTGTCGGGGTGCGGCTGCTGGGTGGCCATGAGGCGCGGACCTCCTCTCGACGGTGGGTGTTCGGCCTGACATCGCTAAGTGTAGCAGGGCCGCCTCCCTGCGCCCGCAGCGGCGCCGTCCCTACGCTTGCACTTGCGGGGGTACGGCCGCCTTGCTACCGTAGCGCACACAGCACCGTGCCCGGTAGGGCCGCTCGCCCGAGGATGTACGATGAACCTGATCGAGCTGCTCGCCCACGGCGCCCAGCACGGCGCCGATCGCCCCGCCCTGCTCCTCGAAGATCGCGCGGTGAGCTACGGGGCCCTCCAGGCCCAGGCCGCCTCGCTGGCCGCGCACCTGCGCCGGCTGGGGGTGCGCCCCGGCGACCGCGTGGCGCTGGTGCTGCCCAACCAGCCGGAGTACGTCATCGCCTTCTACGGCATTGTCGGCGCGGGGGCGGTCGTCGTGCCGATCAACCCGCGGGCGCGGGCGCCCGAGATGGCCTATGTGCTCGACGACGCCGAGGTGCGCGGGGCCATCGTCCACGCTGCTGCCCTGCCCGAGCTGCGCGCGGCGCTAGCCGATGGCGCCGCCCTCGCGCCGCTGCTCGTTGCTGGTGCGCCGCCCACCTGTCCAGACGAGATCGAGCTAGCCGCGCTGCTGCACGACGGCGGCGCGCTCGACCCGGGCGTTGCGGCGGACGACGATCTGGCGCAGCTCATCTACACCTCTGGTACCACCGGCCGCCCCAAGGGGGTGATGCTCACCCACCATGGCCTGGCGCTCAACGCGGAGTGCGTGACCGAGCAGCTCGGCGTGCGTGCGGACGATCGCCTGCTGGCCGTGGCGCCGCTGGGGCATATCCTGGGCTGCTCGCTGTCGATGAACGGCACGCTGTACCGCGGGGCGGCCGCCGTGTTCACGCCCGCGCTGGACCTGGACACCCTGCTGGCCACCGTCGAGCAGCAGCGCTGCACGGTGATGGGGGTGGTGCCCACCCTGCTGGCGATGATCCGCGTCCACCCGCGGCGCTACGATCTCAGCAGCCTGCGCATCGTGCTCACCGGCGGGGCGCCTGCGCCCGAGGGGCTGCTCGACGCGCTAGCGACCGAGCTGGGGCTGAGGGTGGTCGAGGGCTACGGCGCGACCGAGGCGAGCGGCGGCATCAGCATGAACCCACCCGCGGGGCCGCACAAGCGCGGGTCGGTCGGCGTGCCGCAGCGCGGGATGGAGGTGGCGGTGCTCGACGACGCCGGCCGCCCGCTGTCGCCCGGCCAGATCGGCGAGCTGTGCCTGCGCGGGCCGACGGTGACGCGCGGCTACTGGCGGCGGCCAGAGGCGACTGCCGAGGCGTTCGCGGGCGAGTGGTTCCGCACCGGCGACGTGGGCTACATCGACGCCGATGGCTATATCTTCATCGTCGACCGCAAGAAGGACGTGATCATCACTAGTGGCTTCAACGTCTACCCGCGCGAGGTCGAGGACGCCCTGTACCTGCACCCGGCGGTAGCCGAGGCGGGGGTAGTGGGCGTCCCCGACTCGATCAAGGGCGAGCTGGTGTGTGCCATGGTGGTGCTGCGGCCGGGCGCCCAGGCGACGGCGGAGGAGCTGATCGCCTGGTGCAAGCAGCGCCTCACCCCGTACAAGGCGCCCAGCCGCGTCGTGTTCCTGGACGCGCTGCCCAAGAGCGCCAGCGGCAAGATCCTGCGCCGCGAGCTGCGCCAGCGGCTCGGCGCTCAGCGCGGGTAGGGCCCGAGCTGCTGGAGCGCGTAGTCCACGAAGTCGTTGATCACCAGCGAGCGGACGTTCACCACGTCGCCGATCAGCCCCTGGCTGATGTACCAGCGATAGTCGGTCTCCAGCGCGTCGACGTTCACGTAGCCGTCGGGGTTGACGCTGGGCAGCTGCACGCGGTCGTATAGTGCGGGGTCCTTGAAGTTGGTGGCCTGGATCAGAATGGGGATGATCTGCGCGCGCACGGCCGGATCTTTCGCGATGAAGGTGCCGTAGTAGTCGCGCAGCGCCTTGATGTACGCCACCATCACGCGCCGGCCCACCTCCGGCCGCTGCTCTAGGAAGGTCGGTCCGTACATTACCGTCGCGGCGACCTGGCCCGGCACCAGCTCGTCGCTAGAGCGCCAGCGCACGCCGATGCCCTGGTCCTCGGCGCGCACCACGAACGGCTCGACCAGCACCGCGGCGTCGAGCGAGCGGCCCGCGAGCGCCGGCAGCATGTCAGGGTAGCCTAGCTCGACGACGTCGAGATCGCGCAGGCTGAACCCGCCGCGCTCGGCGAGCCGCCCGGCAATGGCATGGACGCTGGTGCCCACCGCGGTGACCGAGATGCGGCGACCGCGCAGGTCGGCGTAGTCGCGCACCGTGCCGCTGTCGAGGAGATCTTTGCGCACCACGATCCAGGCGGCCGGGCCGTCCGGCGACCCGGTGACCCAGTCGGCCACGATCTTGGCGTTCACCCCGCGGGCCACCGCGTTGTACAGGCTGACACTGGGCGAGCCCGGCGCCATGTCCAGCTGACCGGTAGCGAGCGCCGGGGTCATCCGCGCGCCAGAGTCGAAGATCTGGTAGTCGGCGTCGAGCCCCTGCTCGGCCAGGTAGCCGCGCTCGCGCATCAGGATGAACGGCGCGTCGCTGAGGATGCCGAGGTATCCGATGTTGATGCGGGTGGCCTGCAAGGCCTCCGCCGCCGCGGCCACCGGCGCCGCGGCTTGCCGCGCCGCGGCGATCGGCCCGGGGGTGGCGAGGCTCCAGCTGAGAGGCAGGCAGAGCGTAGCGATGATCAGCCACAGTCCACGGCGCATGCAGCGACTCCTCCCCTGCGGTGCGGTCCCGGCGGCCCTGGCCAGCCCCGCCCCGGGACGGTTGGAGCTAGCTCGTGGTAAAGCGAGAGGCAATGGGCCGGGCAAGGCTGCCGGCAAGTGTGTCCGAGCGTAGCAGAGGCGGAGAGCGCCTGCAAGTCTCTGCATGGGGTGCGTTCGCGCTGGCCGCGCCGTGACTCCGCGTCGGCCCCTAGGCACCCTGGCACGGGAGGTGCATCAAGCCCGCAATGAGGGGCAGGCTCTCAACCAAATCGAGGGCTGCCCCCCGACCGAGAACGCGTTCTAGGCGGCAGCATGGCAGTAGGCCCCTATGCCCACGGGCGTAGCGAGCGAGCCCAGTGCGACTGGCGCTTGCAGGAAAGCAAAGAGAGGAGAGGCATATGCGATTAGTTCGTTTACTCGCCGTGGTTGCCGCGGTAGTAGTAGCCGCCGCCGCGGTAGCCCCTTCGGCCTTTGCCTGGGATCCGCGCTGGATCCCGGTGGGCCCTGTAACGGTCACGGTCAACGGGGCACCGTTCCTGCCGCCGGTCGGGCAGCCGTTGCCGGTCGTCGTTTCCACCTACGTGTTGCCGCCGCTCCAGCAATTCTTGCCGCCGATGGCGCTCCAGCAGGCGCCGCTCCAGGTAGCGCGCCTGCCAGGCGGGCAGATGGCGCTGAGTCACCCGCTGCTCTTCTGCTCCCTGGACCAGGCAGCCACCTGCGAGGAGCTGGCGCAGCAGCTCGCTGCGGTCACTCCGGGCTGGAGCACTACCACCATGAGCGGTCCGCAGGGCTACGGCGTGTACCTGACATACCAGCCGTCCAGTGCGCCGGGCGCAGCGCCGCCAGCCCCGCAGCCGCCCGCGCCGCAGCCGCCGTTCTTGCCGCCTAACCCCTTCTCGTCGGGCTACTGAGAGCATGTGGTAGCGCGAGCACCTCGCCCTCGCCGCGCCGCTGCCCACACCGTGTCCCGGCGAGCGGCGAGGTGCTCGGTCTTCTATAAGCGCCCCGTGCAAACAATAGCGGCCCGTGAGAAGCGCACCACGCCGCTAGGCGGGGTCGGTCAGCCCCAGCAGGGCGCCGTCGCGCAGGCGCACGTAGCCCAGTGGCGTGAGGCGCAGGTGCGGGATGGCGCCGGTGGTCAGGATATCCAGCGCTAGCAGCGGCCGCGGGTGGCGCACGCCCAGCTCGCGTAGCGCCCCCTCCAGCCGCTCCTCGGCGGCGGCCACCGCCGCGACGGGCTCCTCGCTCCACAGCCCCCCGACCGGCGTGGCGCACTCGGCCAGCACGCGCCCGCCCGCGCACACCACCACCCCGCCTTGCAGCGCGCGCACGCGGTTGACCGCCAGCGCCAGGTCGGCGTCGTTGACCCCGATGGCGGTGATGCAGGCGGCGTCCCAGCCGGACGTGGTGGCGCAGGCGCCCGCGCGCAGGCCGAACCCCTGCGCCAGCCCCACGAAGCGGCGCGGCGTGGGCGTCTGTCGCTCGATACAGGCCAGCTTGGCCAGGTCGGCGTCGGGCAGCAGGGCGATGGCGCCGTCGGCCGCGCCGCCCTCGACCCACGCCTCGCCTGTCACCAGCCCCTCGCCGAAGGCCAGCGCGCGCAGGCGGTTGGTCTGCTGGGCGGCGGGGAGGCGGAACCAATCGGCTGTCACCTCTGGCAAGCGGAGGGTGCGGTACAGCCACGGCGGGTAGCGGTGGCGGCGCGCCTGCACCAGCGGCTGGCCCTCGCGAGCGATCAGCTGTCCGCGCGACAGCACCAGTGTCGGCCGGAGAGTGCGGAGGTCGGGTAGCAGCGCGAGATCGGCCTCCCGGCCCGGGGCGATGGCGCCGAGGCGGTGGTCTAGCCGAAAGTGCTCGGCCACGTTGAGCGTGGCGGCCTGGATAGCGCGCACCGGGGCGAGCCCGGTGTCGATGGCCCGCTGCACCACCGCGTCGAGGTAGCCGTCGGCCAGCAGCCCGCGCGCGTCGACACTGTCGGTCACCAGGATCAGCCGGCGCCAGTCGAGCGGCTCGGCCCACAGGGGCGCTACGTGGTCGATATCGCGCCGCACGCCGCCGTGTCGCACCATCGTGTGCACGCCGAGGCGCAGGCGCTCGCGGACCTCGTCGGGGGTGATCGGCTCGTGGCAGGAGCCGATCCCGCTGGCGAAGTACGCTTGCAGGCGCGCGCCGCGGGCGCCGGCGCTGTGGCCCTGCGGCGGCTTGCCCAGTCGGCGCGCTAGCGCGACCAGGTCGAGCAGCCGCGGGGCATCGCGCAGCAGGTTCGCCCAGGGAATCTCGCCCAGGCCCACGATGTCGGCGCGTGCCAGCAGCTGCTCGGCCTCGGCCAGCGTCGGCGCCTGCTCCTCCAGCGCCGGGTGCAGCGCGGCCATAGGTGGCAGCGTGGCGAACACCTTGATTGGCTGGTCGCGCAGCGCGTCGAGGAACACGCGCAGGCCCTCGGTGCCGCCGACGAACGCCATGCCCTCCAGCTCGGTGATGATCGTGGTGGTGCCGCTGGCGAGCACCGCGGCGATGAGCGTCTCGGGCAGCAGGCGGGGCGCCTGGTGGGTGTGCCCGTCGACCAGCCCCGGGATGGCGATCTGGCCCGCCGCGTCGAACACCATCGTCTCGGGACCGCGGGCAAGCGATAAGTCGGCGCCTACCGCGGCGAAGTGGCCCGCCTTGACCGCGATCGTCTGGTCGGGCAGCAGCTCGCCGGTGAACACGTTGAGCACCGTGGCGTGGGTGACGACCAGGTCGGCGGGCCGACGCCCCAGCGCGGTGTCCATCAGGATGCGGGCGAGAGCACGGTCCACGTGGTAGCCTCGGGCAGATGTCGTGTTGGGGCGACGGCCGCCCCGCCTGATGCTAGCAGACCGGCGCTAGCCCCGCGCCACGGCATGGCTCAGCCGGCGGGCGAGAATCCCGCAGCCGAACCCGAAGCCAACGCCACACACCGCCTGGAACACCGCCCAGCCGACGAACGCTGCGGGGCTCGCGAAGGCGGGGAACAGCTCCGCCAAACCGAGCGTGGGATCGGCCTGGTAGTAATGGAGATAGGCGATGAGGTCTTGCAGCAGCCGCGCCCAGGGGAACACCGCCGCCCAGTAGAGGGTAGCGCGCTGGAGGTACGCCAGCCCCAGCGCGGGGGCCCGCATCTGCCAGTGATCAAGCCCCAGCCCGCCGAGCGCCAGGCCCGGCAACAGCGCGAACGCGCGCACCGCGTCGACCGGTAGGCCCTGCTGGCGCGCGCTCCACACGAACAGGGCGCCGACCACCACCGCGGCCGCGCAGGCCACGATGGTGCCGGCGTAGCGCGCCACGACCGCGCGCCAGTCCGTCCGAGCGGTGCGCGCGGCGGCTGGCTCGCTCACCTCGCCCTCCCAGAGCCGTGGGGGGAGGGATCAGCACGGTCCCTCCCTCGCTGCGACCGCGCTGGCTGGCCCCCTGCCAGGGGGCACGGCGGCTCATCAGGCGCCGCGGGGCGGATGGCGCCAAGCTGCGGTGCCATAGGGGCGCAGCGCCTGCCACAAGGCGCGTCCGGCCCGGCGCAGCCAGGCGCCGAGCTGGCGGGCGCGCGCCGCGTCGGCAGCCAGCGGTGCAGGAGTCAGGCGCGGTGCACGGTCCATGGTGTCTGGCGCGGGCGGCTCAGCCGCTGGGGATAGCGCGGAAGAATAGCAGCGAGGCGAACAGGCCGCCCCAGTACAGCACCACGCCCAGCGCCACGATCACGCTCACCACGGGGTGCGGGCGGATCTCCTTGGGTAGGAAGCGGTTGTTGGTCCACAGCAGCACCAGGCAGTAGCCACCCATGATGAACGGCGACAGGAACGCCAGGATGTCGAGCAGGAACGTGGCCGGCCGCCCTTGATTGATCCAGATCACCGCGATGCCCAGGATGCACACGAGGTAGAGGAAGAAGTAGTACCAGCGGCTCATGCTCCAGCGCTGCGCCTTGGGCATGAAGTACCAGGTCATGTCGGCCTGGCCACGCGAGAAGGCATCGAAGATGCCGAAGCTCATCTTCCAGCCGACGATGGCCATCGAGATGTAGAACAGCGCGCCGAGCAGCGGCCCGCCCGCCGCGGCGAACGAGGCCGACATGGCGCGTAGGGCCTGCGCCTGCTGCCCCTGCTGGATCAGGTCCTGCGCGGTGGGATCGATGCGGATCGACGCCAGGGCCAGGGTGGTGAAGATCATCGTGGTGAGCATCGTGATGCCCCAGAACAGTACGATGGCGTCGAACCGCGCCCAGGCCAGCCAGCCGCGCCACTTCGCCTGCTCCTCGAGGTCCCGCGGGTCGAACGTGTACCCGCGCGAGGGCATCGACTCCTCCTCGCCGGTCAGCCAGCTGGTGATGCGGCCAGCGTAGTGGCCCATGCCCGCGCCCTTGTCGCGCAGGTACAGCGTGAACCACATCTGCTGCATGCCCGATGGCCCTGCGAACGCCGCCGAGCCGACGATGATCGGAAACCACTCCTTGCTGAACGGGTTCGGCGCGTCGGGCAGCCAACTGCCCAACATGAACATGCCCGTGACCGTGCGCCAGAACTCGCCGGGCTGCGCTACCAGCGCGGCTACCAGCGCCGAGCCGATCACGAGCAAGGCGATGAGCACCGACAGGATCGTCTCCACCGCGCTGTAGGCGACCGGGGCAAAGGTGAGCACCAGCGCGATCAGCACGATGCCGGCGGTGGCCAGCCACGGCCAGGACACCGCGTTGCCCAACACGATGTTCAACGACTGGGCGCCCAGCCCGATGTGGCCCGGCCAGATGTAGACCAGGATCGCCACCAGCCAGAACGCCCACATCACCCAGCGATGGATGCGCGCGGCCCCGAAGAAGACGCTCTCCCCTGTGGCCAGCGTCCAGCGCGCCATCTCCAGCATGACGAATAACTGGATGGTGACTCCGAGCAGGAACAGGATGCGGATGTTCTCCCCGAACACCACCACCAGGCGGGGCCACATGAACGTCTCGCCCAGGCCGACGCCCAGGGCGGTGAGCACCATCCCCGGGCCGAGGATGTGCAGCCAGTTGATCGGCGGCGGCAGGGGGCGGATCGGCAGCGCCGGCTCGCGCCCCATCGGTACCACGCGCTCGGGCGACTCTTTGCCCCCCGCGGGGGCGGTGACGATCGCTTCCGCCATGGCTCCCCTCCCGCGTCGTCCTGGTCGCTCTCGGCCTCCCCGCACGTGGCCGCAGCGGGCAGGCCCGTGGTGCCGCTAGCTTGCATCTTTTGCCTTCCGTTGTCAATGGTATCCAGCGGCATATAGGCGCTACCACCAAACGTCCCGCCCCCTGCACCCCCTTGACACCGCCCTCACCCACACGTACAATCCCCCTCGACCCATAAGTCAACTATGTTGATTTACTACATCAAGATTAGGGCGGTACGCCGCCGCCCTGGGGAGGCATGATCATGCTGTGGCTGCGCCCCGGCCTAGCGTTCGGGGGGCTCGTCCTGCTCGCCGGGCTGCTCCAGGGGTGTGCGCGCGGCCCGGCGCCGGCCGCCTCCACCGCGCCGCCGGCTGTCGAGCTGCTCAATGTCTCCTACGATCCCACGCGCGAGCTGTATGCCGAGGTGAATCGCGCGTTCGCGGCCCGCTGGCAGGCGCAGACGGGCCAGGGGGTGACCATCAAGCAGTCGCACGGCGGCTCGGGGGCGCAGGCGCGGGCGGTGCTGGAAGGCCTGGAGGCCGACGTGGTGACCCTAGCGCTGGGGTACGACATCGACGTGTTGGAAGAGGCGGGCCTCGTCGCCCCGGGCTGGCAGCAGCGGCTGCCCAATAACAGCGCGCCGTACACTTCGACGATCGTGTTCCTGGTGCGGCGCGGCAACCCCAAGCAGATCCGCGACTGGCCCGACCTGCTGCGGCCCGACGTGGCGGTGATCACCCCGAACCCCAAGACCTCGGGCGGGGCGCGCTGGAACTACCTCGCCGCCTGGGGCTACGCGCTGCGCCAGGCCGGGGGCAGCGAGGCGGCGGCGCGCGAGTTCGTGGCGCGGCTGTTCAAGAACGTGCCGGTGCTGGACACCGGCGCCCGCGGCGCGACCACCACCTTCGTGCAGCGCGGGCTGGGCGATGTGCTGCTGGCTTGGGAGAACGAGGCGCTGCTGGCCCTCGAGGAGCTGGGGCCGGACCGCTTCGAGATCGTCGTGCCGTCGCTGAGCATCCTTGCCGAGCCCCCGGTGGCGGTGGTCGATCGCGTGGTCGACCGGCGGGGGACGCGCGCGGTCGCGCAGGCGTACCTCGAGTTCCTGTACACCGAGGAGGGCCAGGAGCTGGCGGCGCGCCACGGCTACCGCCCGCGGCTGGCTCGTGTCGCCGCCAAGTACGCCGACCGCTTCCCGGCCGTGCAGCTGTTCACCCTCGACGAGGTGTTCGGCAGCTGGGCGCAGGCGCAGCGCCGGCACTTCAGCGACGGCGGCGTGTTCGACGAGCTCTACCAGCCCGGGCGCTAGGGGGCGCCGATGTCGCTGCGCGCGTACAGCGTGCTGCCGGGCTTCGGGCCGGCGCTGGGATTCACGCTGCTGTACCTGACGCTGCTCGTGCTGCTCCCGCTGGCGATGCTGGCGCTGCGGGCCGCCGGCCTCTCCTGGGAGCAGTTCTGGGCGACGGTCACCGCGCCGCGGGCGCTGGCCGCCTACCGGCTGAGCTTCGGCGCCGCGCTGGTCAGCTCGCTGGTCAACGTCGCCTGGGGGCTGCTAGTCGCCTGGGTGCTGGTCCGCTACGACTTCCCCGGCCGGCGGGTGCTCGACGCGCTGGTCGACCTGCCGTTCGCGCTGCCCACGGCGGTGGCGGGCATCGCGCTGACCGCGCTGTACGCCCCGGAGGGCTGGGTGGGGCGCCTGCTGGCGCTGGCGGGCGTGCAGGCGGCGTTCACCCCGCTGGGCGTGGTGGTGGCACTCACCTTCATCGGGCTGCCGTTCGTGGTGCGCACCGTGCAGCCGGTGCTCGCCGCCCTGGAGCCGGAGCTGGAGGAGGCCGCCGCGACCCTGGGCGCCGACCGCTGGCAGACGTTCTGGCGGATGGTGTGGCCGGCGCTGGTGCCCGCGCTGCTGACGGGCTTCGCGCTAGCCTGCGCGCGCACGCTAGGCGAGTACGGCTCGGTGGTGTTCATCGCGGGGAACCTGCCGCTCCAGACCGAGATCGCGCCGCTGCTGATCCTGATCAAGCTGGAGCAGTACGACTACCCCGGCGCCGCGGCGCTCGCCACGGTCATGCTGGGCGCCTCGTTCCTGTTGCTGCGGGTGGTCCATCTCCTCCAGCGTTGGAGCCGTGTCCACGATGAACCAAGCTGACCCGCTGGTGTTGCCCACTGCCGCCCGCGCGGCCGAGCCGCTGCACGTCGCGCGCGGCACGCGCCGCCCGACGGCGGAGCCGGCGCCCGTGCGCTGGTTGCTGATCGCCGCGGCCACGCTCTACTTGGGGCTGTTCCTGGTGCTGCCGCTGGCGGCCGTGTTCACCCAGGCGTTGCAGCACGGGGTGGCCGGGTACCTGGCCGCGGTGACCGAGCCCGCCGCGCGCGACGCTATCCGCCTCACGCTGCTCACGGCGGCGATCGTGGTGCCGCTGAACACCCTGTTCGGGCTGGCGGCGGCTTGGGCGATCGCGCGCTTTCGGTTTGCTGGCCGGGGGCTGCTGCGGGCGGCGATTCCCCTGCCGCTGGCGGTCTCGCCGGTGATCGCCGGGCTGATCTTCGTCCTGCTGCTGGGCGCGCGGGGGCCGCTGGGCCCCTGGCTGGCCGACCGCGGCTGGCCGGTCATCTTCGCCCCGCCCGGGGTGGTGATCGCCACGCTGTTCGTCACCCTGCCGCTGGTCGCCGGCGAGCTGCTGCCGCTGCTGGAGGCGCTCGGCGCGGAGGAGGAGGAGGAGGCCGCCGTGCTGCTCGGCGCTGGCGGCTGGGCGGTGTTCTGGCGCGTCACGCTGCCCAACATCAAGTGGGGCTTGCTCAACGGCTTGATCTTGTGCAACGCGCGGGCGATGGGCGAGTTCGGCGCGGTGTCGGTGGTGTCGGGGCACGTGCGGGGGCTGACCAACACGATCCCGCTGCACGTGGAGGTGCTGTACAACGAGTACCGCTTCACCGACGCCTTCGCCGTGGCCTCGCTGCTGACCCTGCTGGCCCTGGTGACGCTGCTGGTCAAGCACCTGGCGGGCGAACACACCGTGGCCGAGCCGGGCGCGCCCCGCGCTGGCCGGGAGGCGCCATGAGCGTGGTGGTGCGGGAGGTCAGCAAGTGGTTCGGCGCGTTCCGGGCGCTCGATCGGGTCAGCCTGGAGGTGGGCCGCGGCGAGCTGGTGGCGCTGCTCGGGCCGTCGGGCTCGGGGAAGACCACGCTGCTGCGCGTGATCGCGGGGCTGGAGGCGCCCGACGCGGGCCAGATCGTCATCGAGGGCAGGGATGCCACGCGGCAGCCGGCCCGCGAGCGCGGCATCGGCTTCGTGTTCCAGCACTACGCGCTGTTCCGGCACCTGACGGTGTTCGAGAACGTGGCGTTCGGGCTGCGGGTCCGGCCCCGCGGCCAGCGCCCGAGCGAGCCGGCGCTGCGGCGACGCGTGGCCGAGCTGCTGGCGACCGTGCAGCTCGACGGGCTGGCCGATCGCTACCCCGCGCAGCTCTCAGGCGGGCAGCGGCAGCGCGTGGCCCTCGCCCGCGCGCTGGCTATCGAGCCGCGGGTGCTGCTGCTCGACGAGCCGTTCGGCGCGCTCGATGCCGGGGTGCGCCGCGAGCTGCGCCAATGGGTGCGCGAGCTGCTCCACGAGCTGCATCTCACCGCCCTATTGGTTACCCACGACCAGGAGGAGGCGCTGGAGATCGCCGACCGCCTGGCGATCCTGCGCGCCGGACGGATCGAGCAGGTGGGAGCACCCCGGGAGATCTACGACCAGCCCGCCAACGCATTCGTGTGCGAGTTCCTGGGCCAAACCTACCGCTGGCCCGGCGCAGGTACCCCGACGGCCGCTGCCACGGAGGCCCCGGTGGCGTATGTGCGCCCGCACGAGCTGCACCTGAGCCGCGAGCCGGCGGCGGGGGCGCTGGCCGCCGAGGTCCGCGCGGTGCGGCTGGTCGGCCCGCAGGTGCGCGTCCAGCTGGCCCTGGCAACCCCCGCGGCGCCGCTGGTGGAAGCCCACCTCACCCGTGAGCAGTACGCGGCGCTGGCGCTAGCGGCCGGCGAGCGAGTGTACGCGCGGCCGCTGCGCCTGTACCGGTTCGCCACGAATGGCGTCACTCGCGGGCCGTGGCGGTGACCATCCAGCGGTTCTTCTCGGTCTCGCGCAGCCAGTCGGTCAGGATGTCGGCGGTGGTGGGATCGACGCGCGGGATGTCCTCGCGCACGGCGGCGATGATGCGGTCGAGGTTCGCGGCGAAGTGCCGCAGCATCTCGCGCGGCGCCGGCACGCTGCCCGCCTCGGGCACTTCGAGCGCGCCGTGAGCTAGCCACTCCTGCGGGAATGCGGCCGGCACGCCGCCCAGCTGCACCACGCGCTCGGCCAGCTCGTCGGCGCCGCGGCGCGCGCTCTCCGCCTGCGCCTCGAACAGCGCGTGCAGCTCGGGGAACGTCGGGCCGTACACGCTCCAGTGCCACGCCTTCGCCTCGGCGGCGAGCAGCAGCGCGTCGGCCAGGTGGCGGTTCAGCCGCTCGATCGTCGCTTGGGTGTCCAGCGTCGTGAGCGTCTCAGTCAGCATCGTCGGGATCTCCTCTCTGAGCGAGCTGGGCCTGGCAGCGCGGGCAGAGGCCCCGGAAGGTGACCTCGGCGGCCGCGACCTGCCAGCCCCGAGTATCGGCTAGGGTCAGACACGGATCCGAGCTGTCCACGTCGGCGCACGGCACGTCGACGAGCAGCCCGCAGCGGCGGCAGGCGAGGTGGTGGTGCCGCGCGACGTTGGCGTCGAACCGGACTGGCCCACTCTCCCCTCGCACCTCGCGTGCCAGGCCCGCGGCCACCAGATCGCCGAGCACGGCGTACACGGTGGGCAGCGGGATGGCAACGCCCGCCGCGCGCGCCGCCGCCTGGAGCGCCTCGGCCGTGGCGTGGCCGTGCGGGGCGGCGCGCAGGGCGTGGAGCAGCGCGAGCCGCTGCGGGGTGACCCGCAAACCCGCGTGCCGGAGATCGCGCCGCACCAGCTCTTCCACCATCGCTCCGCTCCTGCCATAGTTTATCTGACAACTTCAGAGAAAACAAGGAGTCGGGTTAATGGGCGGCGGTGCGGCGGGCGCCCGGGCGGAGACCGCTCGGCGGTGAGCGGCCTCCCCCGGGCTCGCGGCTAGAAGTCGAACAGCTCGCTCAGCAGCGACTTCCGCTGGCGCCTGGGGTAGCGCGCGTCGTCAGCGTCGTCGCCCCGCGGGGCCGGCCAGCGCGGGCCGCTCGGGTAGCGCGGTGGGGCGTCCCACTCCGCGGCCGCGCGCTCGATCAGCTTGTCCAGCTCCCCGCGGTCGAGCCACACGCCGCGGCAGCGCGGGCAGTAGTCGATCTCCACCCCCTGCCGCTCAGCGAGCTGGAGGGTGGTCGTGCAGTTCGGGCACTTCATCCCTTGCTCTCCCTTCGCCGCGCGCGCTGGCATAGCGCTCCACCCACCACGCGCGGCCGCAGCCACGGCAGTGGGCCACGCCGGCCTGGCGCGGCTCGACGAACTCCAGCGCCGTATGGCAGATCGGGCAGCCCATCCCGCTCACCCCTCCGGTCGCGGCCGCGCGGGGGCGGGGCGGGCCGTGCCATCGGGGGTGGGCACCGCGGCCCGCGCCTCGGCGGCGGCAGGTGGCACGCCGGGGCCAGGGGGATCCCGCGCGGGCAGGGGCGTGGGCCGCGCGACCGCCGGCCGTCGGCTCGCCAGCAGCGAGGCCACGATGCTCACGCCCACGATCGTGGCGATGAGCGCCAGCGACAGCCAGATCGGCAGCTTGTACACGTCGCTCAGCAGCATCTTCCCCCCGACGAACACCAGCAGCACGCCGAGGCCCGGCTTCAGGTACACGAAGCGCTGCATCATGCCCGCTAGCACGAAGTACAGCGCGCGCAGCCCCAGGATGGCGAAGGCGTTGGAGCTAAACACCAGGAACGGGTCGCGGGTAATCGCCAGGATCGCCGGGATCGAGTCGATCGCGAACACGATGTCGGTGGTCTCCACGACCACCAGCACCGCTAGCAGCGGCGTGGCGAACAGCCGGCCCTCGACGCGCGTGAGGAAGCGCTGGCCGTGGTACTGGGCGGTGATCGGCAGCACGCGGCGCAGCGCTCGCAGCGCGGGGTTCTGCTCGGGGTGCACCTCCTCGTCGCGGAGCAGCGCCATCTTGAGGCCGGTCAGGACCAGGAAGCCGCCGAAGACGTAGATCACCCCATGGAACAGGTTCAGCAGGGTCAAGCCCGCGGCGATGAAGATGGCGCGGAACACGATCGCCCCGAGCACGCCCCAGAACAGCACCCGGTGCTGGTAGGCGGCGGGTACTGCGAAGTAGGAGAACAGCACCGCGAAGACGAAGATGTTATCGACCGACAGGCTCTTCTCGATCAGGTAGCCGGCTAGATACTCGCCGGCCGCCTCCCCGCCCTGCCAGGCCCAGATGACCGCGCCGAAGGCGAGGCCCAGCGCGATCCAGATGACGCTCCAGACCGTGGCCTCGCGGATACTGATCTCATGGGCCTCGCGGTGGAACAGGAACAGGTCGAGGGCTAGCAGGAAGAGGATGAACCCGACGAACGCGCCCCACGCCCACAGGTCGACGGTCACGCTTGCACCTCCGGCTGACAGCGATCGGCTTCAGCCGAAGGTCTCTCCCGCCCCGTGGGGCGACGCTGCCGGGCCGCGTGGGCCGTCCTGACGGCGAGCGTCCGTGTGGGGATACTCCCCCTCGGTCACCGGAGAGCATAGCATGGCCGCCAGCGCGCGCCCAACCTTATTGCATTGCCGGGCGCCTGCGGCAGACTAGTCCTCGCGGGGCTGCCCGCCACGCGCCGCGGCCCCGTGCTCCGTGCCCCGCGCCGTTCACCGCTGCCCAGCAGGGCGAGTCGGGGGAACAGCGCGATCCGCCGGTCGCGGAACCACTTAAGTCGGCAGCACCGCGCCGCGGCCGAACAGCTGGCCGGCGCGCAGCCGCTCGAACAGCGCCGCCGCGCCCGCCAGGTCGCATGTCGCGCTGACCACCGGGCGGATCACCCCGCGCGCCACCAGCTCGATGGCCCGCAGCAGCTCCCAGCGCGCCACGTAGCGCGAGCCCATCACCGTCGCCTCTTTGTTCACCAGCAGGTGCGACGGCACCGGCAGCGCCTCCAGGCGCGTGTGGGTGGTCAGGCTCACCAGCGTGCCGCCGCGGTCGAGCGCCGCGAAGCACCAGGCGAGCACCGCGGGCTGGCCCACCAGGTCGATCGCCACGTCCACGCCGCGCCCGAGCCCCGCCTGCTGCGGGCTGAGGCCGGCCACGCGCGGCCAGCTCAGCGTCAGGGCGGCGCCGTACTCCGCCAGCCGCGCCAGCCGCGCGTCATCGATGTCGAGGGCGATCACCTCGGCGCCGCAGGCCCGCGCCATCTGCACCATGTGCACGCCTACGCCGCCCGCCGCGCCCGTCACCAGCACCCGCTGGCCGGGGCGCACCGCCGCGCGGGTGTGGCAGACGTGGAACGGCGTGCCGATGGCGTCGGGGATAGCCGTGGCGGCCACCAGGTCCAGCGCGTCGGGGATCGGCAGCGCGTTGGCCGCGGGCACCACGACGTACTCGGCGTAGCCGCCATCGGCGTCGGCGCCCAGATAGCCGCGGAAGCGCTCGCACAGCGGCTCGCGGCCGGCGCGGCAGAAGCGGCAGCTGCCGCAGGTGAGGTAGAACGAGGTGATCACGCGCTGGCCGACGGCTGGCTCGGTTACCCCTGGCCCGAGCGCCTCGACCACCCCGGCCACCTCGTGGCCCGGGATCACCGGTAGCTTGCGCGTGGGGCTGGGCAGCCGGCCGGCGATGGCGTGGTCCACGGTGAGCCCGAGCCCGCAGGCGGCGACGCGCACCAGCACCTCGCCGGGCCCGGGCGCGGGCCGCGGGAGCTGCTCCAGGTGCAGCGGGCCGCCGAAGGCGCGCAGCACCAGCGCGCGCATCGTGGCGCCGGCGGTCTCCGCACTCATCGATCTCCTCCCGCGCCCGGCGGGCCGGCCGGCGGCCGCGGCCACGGCTCGTGGACCCGCGCGGGGCGCTGGCGCGCTCAGTCCACGATGGCGAAGTAGCGAGCCGGCGCCCCTTCGACGCCCGCCAGCTTGTAGAACGGCGCGAAGAACGGGAAGCGCTGGCGCCCCACGCGCCCGAGCCCGGTGATCTGCTCCAGCAGCGGCACGCCCGCGCCGAGCAGGATGCGGTGGCAGACGAAGTCCTCGCTGGTGAAGTCGGGCAGGCGCGCGCTGTACTCCTCGAAGAAGTCGAAGCCGATCGCCTTCGGCCGCTGGGCGGCCAGCCACTCCGCGGCCTCCGGGGTGAGGTACGGCGAGCGGGTGAAGAACTCGGGGAAGCGGCCCCACGAGCGGTCGGTCCAGTCGGTGCGCACGATCACGATGTCGCCCGGCTGGATGCCCTGGGCGCCGCGCTCCAGGTCGCGCACCTCGATCGGCTGCTCCGGCTCGACGTAGGAGCAGTCGATGACGAACGCCTCGCCGATCACCTGGTCGAGCGGGATCTCGGCGGTGGTGCCGCCCCGCTCGTAGCAGTGCAGCGGCGAGTCGATGTGGCTGCCGGTGTGCAGGCTCTGGGCGACGGCGGTCACCTGCCAGAAGCCGGGCCCGCGGTGGTAGCGGGTCAGCTCGACCTTGAGATCGGTCGAGGGCGGGCTCTTGGTGTTCACATCCACCGTGACGGTCAGGTCGATGATGCGGCCCTTCATGCCTCTTGCTCCCTATGGCTGATGCGATCTGTGTCGTTCGAAGATCTCGCATGCCAGCAACGCGTTTCCATCAAAGAGTAGGAATCCCCCTCGCGTGGGATAGTAATCCATGCGCCAGTCAAGATATGGCTCGGCAGTCGGCGGCACCTTGACGACGACATGCTCGTCGCGCTGGGCAAAATCGGAGAGGGGGTGATGGTTGCCATCGACGATGAAGAACGGCCGCACCTCCGAACAGGGTTTGATGCGTCCATATTCGTTGTCGGCGAATAGGCTCTCTGCGGAGATTCGCCGCCGCTCGCCATAGCCCTGAATTCGGAGATGATCGCCACGCCACTCTGGCTCGCGTGCTCGTTCCAGGAGTACGCGCAGTTCTGCCTCATACCATCCATGCGTCGTCTTGCCGCGTCGGTGCGCCTCCACCACGTCGAACACGGGCACTGATAGGCTGCTCGACCGGAAGCTCTGGGCGCGCACGTAAGTCGCTAGCCACGCAGGAGGTTGCTTCAGGAGATGCTGAATCTGAGCCAGCAGGTGCGGGGAGACGCCCAGACGTTCGCCGAAATCGCTGAGCAGCTGGGCGCGGCGCTCCCGCAGCTGGCTGGCCAGGTCTGCGCCGCTCGCGAGGCTGGCATAGCGCTCGAGCAGCGCTGCGCAGGCCAGCAGCCCCCGAGCGGTGCCTCCGAACCAGGGTCGGGCATCGAACTCCCCGTACCAGTGGAAAGCGAGCTGCGCAAGCTCGTCGCGACTGAGGCGGCCGGCAAGCTGTCTGGCGTGTGCCATGACGTGCTCGGGTGCGAAGAGCACGGCGCTCCCCTCTCGATGGCGGCCGATTCGGCCGAATCGCTGGAGAAAGGACGGCCCAGACCAGGCCTCGAACAGCAGATGTCCGGCATCGAAATCAACGCCCACCTCGATTGCGCTGGTGCCAATGACGATGAGCTTCCCTTGGATATCACGAATGGATCGGTCGCTCAAGCCTCGATAGATCCCGAGCAGGTCCCGATCGAAGCCGCGACGGACGAGCAGATCTTCGAGGTGGATAGCCGCCAGAACCGAGTTGACGATCGCGACCATCGGCACGAAGTCGTGGTCCGACTCCGATAAGCGCAACCTGCGGCGCAGCGCACCGATACGGTCAGCCATTTCCTCCACCACGTGCGACACCGAGGTTACCTCGAGGTCGACTGGATGGAGCACGCGACGACTCGGCTGGTGGCTTTCAGGCACGACCTGCGCCGCGATCGTCTTCGGGGCGAACAACCGCTTGAGGAGCTCTAGGACCTCCCGCTGTGGGGTCGCGCTCAGGAACACAACGCGCTGCAGGAAGCCCTCCTGGCGCAGCAAGCTG
>DATGKN010000121.1:0-31234 GCA_035294645.1 Chloroflexota bacterium | reverse complement strand
TGCGGGCTCAGCGCGGTGACCAGCATCAGCGAGCGGTCCACGTACTCGCGCAGCCGCTCGCGGTTCGGCTCGATCCCGGCCACGCAGTGGTCGGCGAACGAGCGGCAGGCGTCGCTCAGCAAGTCGATCGAGTGCAGCAGGTTGTGGATGATCAGCGGCTTGAAGACGTTCAGCTCGAAGTTGCCCTGCGAGCCGGCGATGGCGATCGCCGTGTCGTTGCCCAGCACCTGCACGCACACCATCGTGAGCGCTTCCGATTGGGTGGGGTTGACCTTGCCCGGCATGATCGACGAGCCCGGCTCGTTCTCGGGTAGCAGCAGCTCGCCCAGGCCGGCGCGGGGGCCGCTGCCCATCCAGCGGATGTCGTTGGCGATCTTCATCAGCGAGCAGGCGAGGGTGCGCAGGGCGCCGCTGGCCATGACCAGCGCGTCGTGGGCGGCCAGCGCGGCGAACTTGTTGGGCGCCGACACGAACGGCAGCCCCGTAAGCTCGGCGATGCGCCGCGCCACGCGCTCGGCGAACTCGGGATGCGTGTTCAGGCCGGTGCCCACGGCGGTGCCGCCGATGGCTAGCTCGTAGATGTCGGGCAGCACGCGCTCCAGGCGCTGCAGGTCGGCATCGAGCTGGGCCACGTAGCCGCTGAACTCCTGGCCGAGCGTGAGCGGCACGGCGTCCATCAGGTGGGTGCGGCCGATCTTGATGATGTCGGCGAACTCGCGCCCCTTGGCCGCCAGGGTGTCGCGCAGGTGCCGCACGCTGGGGATCAGGCGCGCGGTCAGCTCCTGGGCGGCGGCGATGTGCATGGCCGTGGGGAACGTGTCGTTCGACGACTGCGACATGTTCACGTCGTCGTTGGGGTGGACCGGCCGCTTGCTGCCCAGCACGCCGCCGAGCCGCTCGATGGCGCGGTTGGCGATCACCTCGTTGACGTTCATATTGGTCTGGGTGCCGCTGCCGGTCTGCCAGATGCTGAGCGGGAAGTGCTCGTCGAGCTGGCCGTCGATCACCTCTTGGGCGGCGGCGATGATCGCCTCGGCCTTCTCGGGCGGCAGTTTGCCCAGGTCGCGGTTCACCTCGGCCGCAGCGCGCTTCAGGATGCCGAAAGCGCGGATCACGGGCCGCGGCATGGCGTCGGGGCCGATATCGAAGTAACGCAGCGAGCGCGCGGTCTGCGCGCCCCAGTAGCGGTCGCTGGGCACCTCGATGGCGCCCATGCTGTCGGTCTCGATGCGGGTGGTTGCGCTGCGGTGCGCGGCGAGCAGTCGCCTCACGGCCAAGCCTCCTCTGCGTCGGCGCCGGGGCGCACGCGGCCCCAGCAGGTGGCCCCACGGCGATCGATGGGGGGCGCTGTTCTCCCCATTGTAGCCGCGCCGGCGGCTGCCCCAGCGGGAGGGGGATAGCTCACGGCGCGGTCAGCTGCTGCAAGCCCTCGATAGCCTGCTGGTAGCCGGCTTGGTCGCCCTGCGCCTGGTACAGCGCGGCGGCCTGCTGCAGGTCGGCGACGGCCCCCTCGGTGTCGCCCAGGGCAGCGCGGGCCCAGGCGCGCCCCCCGTAGGCATCGGCGCTGGCGGGGTCGAGCGTCAGCGCGGCGCTGAAGTCCGCCCACGCGCCCTGGTGGTCGCCGAGCGTGGCGCGCGCGAAGCCACGGCCTAGGTAGGCGCCCACGTCATCGGGGCGCTGCTGGAGTGCGGCGGTGTAGTCGGCGATGGCGCCGGTGTCGTCGCCCGCCGCGGCCCGTGCACGCGCCCGGCCGTTGTAGGCGTCGGCGTCATCGGGCCGCAGGGCCAGCAGGTGGGTGTAGTCGGCGATGGCCCCGGCGGTGTCGCCCAGGGCGGCGCGGGCGCTGGCGCGGCCGCTGTAGGCATCCGACTGGTCGGGAGCTAGCTGGAGGGCAGTGGTGAAGTCGGCGACGGCTCCCGCCGCGTCGCCGAGGGCGGCGCGGGCCCAGCCGCGACCCACATACAGGCCGGCATCGTTCGGGCGCTGCTGGAGTGCGGCGGTGTAGTCGGCGATCGCCCCGGCGGCGTCCCCCAGCGCTGCCCGCGCCTGCCCACGGCTGCTGTAAGCGTCGGCGTTGGTGGGGTCGAGGGCCAGCGCGCGCGTGAACTCGGCGATGGCGCCCTGGTGGTCGCCCAGGGCGGCCCGCGCGCTCGCCAGACCGAGCCGGGCGTCGAGGGTATCGGGGCGCAGCGCTAACGCGGCCGTGAAGTCCTGCAGCGCGCCAGCGTGGTCGCCGAGCGTGGCGCGGGCCCAGCCGCGGCCCACATACAGGCCGGCGTCGTTCGGCTGCCACTGGAGTGCGGCGGTGTAGTCCTCGATCGCCCCGCGCGGGTCGTTCAACTCGGCGCGCAGACCGGCGCGGCCGCTGTAAGCATCGGTGTTGGTGGGGTCCACGGCAAGCGCGAGCGAGAAGTCCTCCAAGGCCCCCTGCCGGTCGCCCAGCTTGGCCCGGGCCCAGGCGCGGCCGGTGTAGGCGCTGGCCGCGCGCGGGTTCGCGGCGAGCGCCAAGGTGAAGTCGGCAATGGCGCCTAGCTGGTCGCCGAGGGCGGCGCGGGCATTGGCGCGGCTGCTGTAGGCGTCGGCGTTGGCGGGGTTGATCTGGAGGGCGCGGGTGAAGTCGGCGATGGCGCCCTGGTAGTCGTTCAGTGCAGCGCGGGCGGCGCCCCGGCCCAGGTAGGCGTCGGCCAGCTCGCTGTTGAAGCGCAGCGCGCGCTCGAAGTCGGCGATCGCCGCGCGCGGGTCGCCGCTGTTGGCGTAGGCCCAGCCGCGCGCCACGTACAGATCTGCCCGTGTGCGGTCTACGCTGTGCAACAGGTTGAGCGCGTGGGTGAAATCGTCGATGGCCCCCCGATAGTCGCCCTGTTGGGCCCGGTCGGTGCCCCGCTGCCAGTAGAAGCTAGCCGACGCCTGGGCTAGTGGCGCCGATGCCGCGAGCCGGGCGGAGGCGGCCGCGGGCGACGGCCCTGCGAGGGCAGCGCGAGCAGGCATGGGCGCGAGCGCCAGCAGCAGCAGGGCGGCGCCGAGCGCTCCAAGGGCCGGGCCACGCATGGACCGCGGCATGACAGCCTCCTTAGAAGAAGAGGAGCAAGATCGCTCGCGGACAGTATGGCAAGCGTGTGCAATTACCGGCTAGCGTTCGCGGCGGGCATGCTAGCAGCGAGCGGTGGTGGCCCTGGCAGCGGGCGCAGCTGGCAGGGAAGCCCGCGCGTGGCCGGGCCGCCGATCACCGGGTCCCACGGCGGGCCATACGAGGTGCAGTTGTTGATGTTCCAGGTAAGGTCCGGTGCCCCGTCGGGGGGCGTCTGCCACCAGCCCATGCCCGTGCTGGCCACCCCGGGCGGCACGCGGTCGTCGCAGCACAGCCGCGCGGCGAACGTCTCGGGGCGGCCCGGCAGGCGGCCCTCGACCCAGCTACCGTCCGCGAGGCCCAGAGCGGCGGCCGTGTCGGGATGCACGTGGACCCGTGGCTCGGGCTCCTTGCGCCGCGCCCAGGCGTGGTCGCGAAAGCGCGAGTGGTGGTACACGATCGAGCGCGTGCCCGTGAGCAAGCGCAGCGGGTACTCGGGCGGCGGGGCGGCAGGCGCGTCGGCGTCGTCCCAGGTGGGCAGCGGCGCCAGGCCGTGCCGCGCGAGGCGCGTGGCGTACAGCTCGACCTTGCCCGTGGGGGTGCGGAAGCGCGCGTAGTCGCGGTACTGGTAGGGAATCGGCACGTAGCCGCGGGCGCGCAGCTCCTCCAACGTGAGGCCCGAGTCGCCGAGCTGCACGCGCAGGAACTCGGCGTGGCTGCGCCAGGGCAGCAGCTCGTGGCGCACGGCGCCTCGCGCCCGCAGCGCGTCGAGCAGGGCCACCGCGATGTCGGTGTCGTTGCGGGCCTCGCCGCGCGGTGGCAGCACGGCGGCCGTGTAGCTGATGCAGGGGCCTTTCGGCTGCCACTGCACCTGCTCCTCCTCCAGCGCGACGGTCTTGGGCAGGACCACGTCCGCCAGGTGGGCCACCGGGGTCAGGGTGTCGGTGGCCACGATCAGGCAGTCGAGCCCGCGCAGCGCGGCCAGGGTGCGCGGCGTGTCGGGGTAGGTCAGGGCGATGTTCACGCCGCTGACGTACAGCGCGCGCACGGGGTACGGCTCGCCGGTGAGCATGGCCTGGATGGCGGTGGGGTTGTGGCAGGCGTGCGCCCAGCCGTCGGGGCCGCACCACAGGGGGAACTCGCGCCCGCCCAGGATCTGCTCCTCGGTGGCGCGGTCGAGCCGGTACTCGGGCGCGTAGATGAAGTCCCAGTAGCTGCGGAAGCCCGGCAGGCGCTTGGCACGCCGGTTGCCGCCCGGCACGTCGAGGTGGCCGGTGATGGCCAGCAGGAGGTGGAACGCGCGCACGGTCTGCACGCCGCCCACCTGGGCGTCGAGGCCGTGGCCGAGCACCAGCGTGGCGGCGGGGGTGGTCGCGTAGCGCCGCGCGAGCGCCACGAGCTGCTCCGCGCGCAGGCCGGTAGCGGCAGCTATGCGCTCGGGCGTGTACGGCGCCACGTGCGCCGCCAGCTCGGCGAAGCCGTAGCAGTGCTGGGCGACGAACGCGCGGTCGTACAGCGCCTCGCGGACCACCACGTGGAGCAGCCCTAGCGCCAGCGCGCGGTCGGTGCCCGGACGGATGGCCAGGTGCTCGGCGCCGAGGTCTACCGCGGGCGTGCGGCGCGGGTCGACGACCACCAGCTGGGCCCCACGGCGGCGCGCCGCCTTGAGCTGGAGCCACAGGCTGGGGTTGGAGGCCGACAGGTTGCTGCCCACTAGGACTACCAGGTCGGCGCGCTCGATCTCCTCGCCCCCGCCGCCGAGATCCAGCCCCGTGACCATATCGCTTACCGAGCGGCAGCCCTGGCAGAGGTCCTGGTTGATCAGCACGTTGGGCGAGCCGAGCGAGCGCAGCAGCTGGACGACCTGCACGCCGCGGCTGAAGAAAGCACTGCTCACCGCGCCCGCGATAGCCAGCGGGCCGTAGCGCGCCTGTACGGCGGCCAGCCCGTCGGCGGCGCGAGCCAGCGCCTCGGCCCAGCTCGCCCGCCGCCAGCGCCCGCTGCCGCGCGGCCCGTCGCGCACGAGCGGGTGCAGCACGCGGCCGGGGGCGTCGACTAGGGCGAGCGCGCCGGCCGCGCCCTTGATGCAGAAAGCGCCCTTGGAGGCGGGGTGGTCGGGGTTGCCACTGATGCGCAGGCGGCCGTCGGCCTCGCGGGTCACCAGTGTGCCACAGAACGTGCTGCACTCCCAGCACTGGCTGCGAATCACCTCGCCCATCGGCCTCCCTCCCCTGAGCGCCCGCCGCGGCCGTACGCCGCGAGCTTTATTGTAGTGCCCGCTGGCGCTCGGCGGGGATGCGCCCTCGGCTTGCCCAGGGAAGGTGGGGGGCCCCGCGCGGCGGGGGGGTGAGGCAATCCTACGTAACAGCGCGCGATCCCGGTGTCGCGGTATCCCCGCGGCGGCCGGGATGGCGGCGCCCCCGAGCGAGGACTGGAGGCCGAAGGCACGACGGCAACCGCTGAGCGGCGGCCCGCTCGTCGAGTACAATAACCCTGTAAGAGGTCGCGAATCTTAAGCCGTGCGCTCCTCGGGTGCGGCGCCACGCGCCCCCGTCCCGCGCGGGCCTCTACACGACAACGACTGCGCACAGCGCGCTGCTAGCGGTTTGCCCGCCTATCGGCTAGCAGCCGCTGCAGGAGTGACTGTTGGCTGAGCAGGCGATGCGGCCGGCCGCGCCGGCCTCGAGCTACAGCGGCGCCGATATCACCGTTCTCGAAGGGCTGGAGGCCGTCCGCAAGCGGCCCGGCATGTACATCGGCAGCACCGATGTGCGCGGGCTGCACCATCTGGTCTACGAGGTGGTGGACAACGCGGTCGACGAGGCGCTGGCCGGCTACTGCGATACGATCCGCGTGACCATCCACGCCGACAGCTCGGTGTCGGTGGTCGACAACGGTCGCGGTATCCCCGTCGACATCCAGCCGCAGACCGGGCGCCCCGCGCTCGAGGTCGTCATGACCATGCTGCACGCGGGCGGCAAGTTCGGCGGCGCGGGCTACAAGGTCTCGGGCGGGCTACACGGCGTGGGCGTGTCGGTGGTCAACGCGCTGTCGACCTGGCTGCGGGCGGAGGTGCGCCGCGACGGCCAGCTGTGGGTACAGGAGTATCGGCGTGGCACCCCGGTCGCCCCGGTGCGCGCCGTCGGGCCCGCCGAGGGCACGGGCACCACGGTCAGCTTCCTGCCCGACCGCGAGATCTTCGAGACGCTCGACTACCAGTACGAGACGCTGCTCCAGCGCTTCCGCGAGATGGCGTACCTCACCAAGGGGCTGCACATCACGTTTATCGACGAGCGCCACGACCGCGAGCACTCGTTCTACTTCGAGGGCGGCATCGTCTCGTTCGTGCGGCACCTGAACCAGAACCGGCAGGTGATCCACCCGCGGCCGTTCTACGTCGAGAAGCAGGTGAACGGCACGCTGGTGGAGATCGCGTTGCAGTACAACGACGGCTTCGCCGAGTCGACCTACTCGTTCGCCAACAACATCAACACGGTCGACGGCGGCACGCACCTGACCGGCTTCCGCACGGCGCTGACGCGCACGCTGAACGCCTACGCGCGCAAGCTCGGCGTGCTGAAGGACAGCGACAAGCTGTCGATCACCGGCGAGGACAGCCGCCAGGGGCTCACGGCGATCGTGAGCGTCAAGCTGCGCGACCCGCAGTTCGAGGGCCAGACCAAGGGCAAGCTGGGCAACAGCGAGGTCGGCGTGCAGGTGCAGACGGTGGCCAGCGACGCGCTCGCCACCTGGCTGGAGAGCAACCCCAATGACGCGCGGCGCATCATCGAGAAGTGTCTCACCGCCGCGCGCGCCCGCGAGGCCGCCCAGCGCGCCAAGGAGCTGATCATCCGCAAGAGCGCGCTGGAAGGGATGACGCTGCCGGGCAAGCTGGCCGACTGCACCGAGCGCGACCCGAGCAAGTGCGAACTGTTCCTGGTCGAGGGCGACAGCGCCGGCGGCAGCGCCAAGCAGGCGCGCGACCGCCGCTTCCAGGCCGTGCTGCCGCTGCGCGGCAAGATCCTCAATGTCGAGCGCGCGCGGCCCGACAAGATGCTGGCCAACGAGGAGATCCGCGCCATCATCACCGCGCTGGGCACCGACATCGGCGAGCGGTTCAACCTGGACAAGCTCCGCTACGGTCGCATCATCCTGATGTGCGACGCCGACGTCGACGGCTCGCACATCCGCACGCTGCTGCTCACGTTCTTCTTCCGCAACATGGAGGCGCTGATCACCAACGGCCACCTGTTCATTGCCCAGCCGCCGCTGTACCGGATCCAGCTCGGGCGCAACGAGCACCGCTGGGTGTACAGCGACCGCGAGCGCGACGAGCTGATCGAGCAGCTCAAGAAGCGCAACCCGGACAAGGAGATCCCGATCCAGCGCTACAAGGGGCTGGGCGAGATGAACCCCGAGCAGCTGTGGGAGACGACGATGAACCCGGCCACGCGCACGGTGCTCCAGGTCGACATCGAGGATGCGGCCGCGGCCGACTCGATCTTCGACATGCTGATGGGCGACGCCGTGCCGCCGCGGCGCAAGTTCATCCAGACCCACGCGCGCAGCGTGCGCAACCTCGACGTCTAGTGGCGCCCCTCGGTCGGTCGCGGGGGCGCCCAGTTCATCGCGGGAGGGGGGGATGGAGACGCGCAACGCCGCCGCCGTGCCGGCGAGCGCAGCTACTCTGCGCTACGATCCGGCGCGGCGCTACCCGCTGGACGTGTTCGACATCGAGTACCGCCGCGTGGGCGCCACGCCGCTGCTGGCCCGCATCTACCGGCCGCAGGGCCCGGGGCCGTTCCCCGCGCTGGTGGACATCCATGGCGGGCAGTGGACCCGCGGCGACCGCACCGGCAACGGCCCCCTGAGCGAGGAGCTGGCGGCTAGCGGGCTGGTGGTGTTCGCGCCGGACTTCCACCTGGCCACGCCTGCCACGCCGTACCCCACGGCCCTCCAGGACATCCACTACGCGATCCGCTGGTTCAAGGCCCACGCGGCCGAATTCAACGCCCTGCCGGCGCCGCTCGGCGGGCTGGGCAGCTCCAGTGGCGGCCACCTGATCATGCTCATCGCCATGCGCCCGCGCGACCCGCGCTACAGCGCCTTGCCGCTGCCGGAGGCCCCGGACGCCGACGCCGCGCTGGCGTACCTGCTGCTGCCCTGGCCGATCCTCGACCCCTATGGCCGCTTCATCTTCGCCCAGGCCACTGGCCGCGCCGATATCGTGGCCTCCACCCGCACGTTCTTCGCGCCCTGGGACACGATCTGGGAGGCGAGCCCGGTGGCCATCCTCGAGCGGGGCGAGCCGGTCGAGCGGCCGCCCGCGCTGATCATCCAGGGCACCGCCGACGCCAACGTGACGCCCGCGCTCCAGGAGCGCTTCGTCGCCGCCTACCGCGCGGCCGTCGGGGAGGTACGGCTGGAGCTCTTCCCGGACCAGCCCCACCAGTTCGCCAAGGAGCCCGGGCCGTACACGGAGCGCGCCCGCGCGCTGCTAAAGGAGTTCGTCGCCGCGCAGCTCGCCGCGCGGTGCCCCAGCCCTTGAGCCCGGTGGACGGCTCGCGGCGCGGCGAAGCCTAGTGGCTGGCCCCGCGGCTTGTTACTCTGGAAGCAGAGCGCGTCGGCACGACAGGGAGCCACGTGGTGAACACGCGCGCCGGGCTGGCTCGTTGGCGACTGCCGGCTGCCTTCTGGCGGTTGGTGCTAGTCGGCGCACTGCTCGCCGTGTGTCTGCCCTGCGTGGGCCTGGCGGGGTCGGATGGGCTCCCACCGCCGGCGGCCGCGCCCGCGCACCACGCGATCGAGCTGCCGACGCACGCCGCGGTCGGCTCGCACGCTGCCGGGGGCCTGCCCCCTCAGGCGGCGGCGCCGTTCGGTGCCTGGGCGGCGATCGGTGCCTCACCGTCGGCCCTGACCACACATGTCTGTCATGCCTGGCCCGGGCTCCTGCCCGGCCCCCATGAGGCGGTCGCCTGCCGGCTGGGCGCCTACGCTCGGGCCGTGGTCGCGCTGCTAGATGCCCCGGCCGCCGCGCCCGCGCTCGCCTGGGCGACCGCGCGCACTCCCACGGCGCGGCGCGCGCTGCTGCAAGTGTTCCTGAACTGATCACCTCCGCCTCGGCGCAGGCCCCGCGACGACTAGAGGTGAAGAGGAGGTCGGTTCATGCTGTTGTGGTTTGTTCACCGCGCAGGGGCGGCGCGTGCCGTGGGCGCGGTGATGTTGGTCTTGGCCACGCTCCCCAGGCTGGCCGCGGCGCAGGCCCCGCCCGCTGGCCTCGAACAGCCGATCCCCGTGATCGCCAGTGGCGCGGCCCCGGCGCAAGTGCCGTTCGACCAGCAGTTCATTGACATGATGGTGCCGCACCACCAGGGCGCCGTGGAGATGGCCCGCATCGCGCTCCAGCGCGCTAGCCGGCCCGAGATCCGCCAGCTGGCCGACGACATCGCGCGCAGCCAGTCCGCGGAGATCGATCAGCTGCGGGCCTGGCGCCAGGCGTGGTTCGGTTCGCCGGACACGCCACCGCTGAGCCAGATGCCGATGCTGGCTGGTGCCACGGGCGGTGCGGAAATGGTGCACGATATGAGCGCGGAGGTAGAGCAGCTGCGCGCCGCGCCCGAGCCGTTCGAGTTGGCGTTCATCGACCTGATGATCCCGCACCACCAGAGCGCGATCGAGGCCGCGCGCCTGGCGCTGGAGCGCGCCGAGCACGAGGAGCTGCGCGCGCTGGCTCAGGCTATCATCGCCGCCCAGCAGCGGGAGATCGACCAGCTGCGGGCCTGGCGAGCGGCGTGGTTCCCCGCGCCGGCGCCACCGTCGCCAGGACACCGGGGCCACTGAGTCGGGCGGGGGCGAGTCGCTCCACCGCGCGGCTTGCCCCCTGTCCGAGCTACGGGGCTGGCAAAACGTGGCGGAGTCTGCTACCCTTTGGCAACAGGGTAGCATGCGCCATGTTACCCGCGCACACCGCGGGGGCGTGCGACGACGCCACCCCTGTGGTATTATGTCCGCGTCCCGCCGTCTGTAGGGCTTTGTCTTTCCAACGACGATGAGGTCGGCCCTCGGGCCGACTTTGTTGTTATCTGCGGATCTGGCGTTGCCGCGCGCCTCGGGGGTGTCCGCCGGGCGTGCGAGCCTGAACATATAGAGCAGGGTGCCCGATGGAACAGACTGCCGCACGCCCAGATCACTGTCCTCTCTATGACCCGCGGTTCGAACACGACGCGTGCGGTGTCGGTTTCGTAGCGCATGTAGCGGGCGTGGCCTCCCACGCCATTTTGCAGTACGCCCTGACCTCGGTGGTCAACCTGACCCACCGCGGCGCGGTCGACGCCGATGCCGCGTCGGGCGACGGCGCGGGCGTGCTGACGCAGCTGCCCCGCGGCCTGTTCGCCCGGGAGCTCGCCCGGCTCGGGATCCGCCTGGCCGACCTCAGCCGCCTGGCCGTCGGGATGGTGTTCCTGCCGCGCGACCCGGCCGGCCAGGCGCGCGGGCGCCGGCTCGTGCAGGAGGCTGTGGCGCGCCAGGGGCTCGACTTGCTCGGCTGGCGCGTGGTGCCGGTTCACCCCGAGGTGCTGGGCGCCAAGGCGCGCGACACGCAGCCGCAGATCGAGCAGGTGCTGATCGCGCAGAACGGCGCGCTGGGCCCGAGCGATTTCGAGCGCGTGCTGTACCTGGTACGCAAGGATATCGAGGCCCGCGCCGCGGCCGAGGGGCTGGACACGCTGTACCTGCCCTCGCTGTCGCACCGCACGATCGTGTACAAGGGCCTGTTCGTGGCGCCCCAGCTGGCGGGCTTCTACGCCGACCTGCGCGATCCAGCCTACGAGACGGCGCTGGCTATCTTCCACCAGCGGTACAGCACCAACACGCTGCCCAACTGGCTGCTGGCGCAGCCGTTCCGCATGCTGGCCCACAACGGCGAGATCAACACCCTGCAGGGCAACCGTAACTGGATGCGTGCCCGCGAGCCGGAGCTGGCCTCGCCGCTGTGGAACGGCGACCGCGCGCTGCTGCGCCCCGTGATCTGGGAGGCGGGTAGCGACTCGGCCAGCCTGGACAACGCGCTGGAGTTGCTGGAACGCAGCGGCCGCGACCTGCTGCACGCTATGGCCATGCTAGTGCCCGAGGCCTGGGAGAACATGCCCGACCTCGACCCGCAGCTGCGCGCCTTCTACGAGTACCATGCTTGCCTGATGGAGCCCTGGGACGGCCCCGCGGCGCTGGCGTTCACCGACGGCGTGACGGTCGCCGCCACGCTGGACCGCAACGGCCTGCGCCCCGCGCGCTACTGGTACACGCACGACGGCCTGGTGGTGATGGCCTCCGAGGTCGGGGTGGTAGACCTGCCGGATGAGGCGATCGTCGAGAAGGGCCGGCTGGGCCCCGGCCAGATGATCGCCGTGGACACCGCGCAGGGCGTGTTCTTGCGCAACGAGGAGATCAAGCGCGAGCTGGCGCGTCGGCGCCCCTACGGCGCCTGGCTCGACGCCGAGCTGCGCCGGCTAGAGGCACCACCGCCCCCGCCCACAGCGCTGTACGGCCGCGGCTTCTACTGGCCCCACGGGGACGGCCGCTACACCAACGGCGCGGCGCACGCGGAGGGGGGCGATCCGGCCGCCGAGCTGCAGCAGCAGCAGCGCGCGTTCGGCTACACCGCCGAGGACGTGCGCCTGATCATCCGCCCGATGGGCGCCACCGGCCACGACGCGGTGTGGTCGATGGGCGACGATACGCCGCTGCCGGTGCTGTCCGAGCACCCGCGCAGCTTCTACAACTACTTCCGCCAGCGCTTCGCGCAGGTGACCAACCCGCCCATCGACCCGCTGCGCGAGCAGCTCGTGATGTCGCTGTCGACCTACGCCGGGGCGCGGCCGAGCGTGCTGGAGGAGAGCCCGGCGCACGCCCATTTGATCCACCTACCCACCCCGGTGCTGCTGGCCCACGACCTGGAGCGGCTGCGCGCGCTGGGCCACGACCCGGCGTTCAAGAGCGCCACGCTGCGCACGCTGTGGCCGGTGCGCGAGGGCGTCGAGGGCCTGGAACGCGCGCTGGACCGCCTGTGCACCGAGGCCGAGCAGGCGGTGGATGCGGGGGCGCATCTGTTGATCCTCTCGGATCGCGGGGTGGACGCCGAGCACGCGCCGCTGCCGATGGCCCTGGCGGTGGGGGCGGTGCACCACCACCTGATCCGCGCCGGCAAGCGCCTGCGCGCCGACCTCATCGCCGAGACGGGCGACGCCTGGGACATCCACCACTTCGCGGTGCTGATCGGCTACGGCGCCAGCGCGGTGCACCCCTACGTGGCGCTGGCCACCGCTGCGGCGCTGCCGGGCGAGCGCGGCCTGGAGGAGCTGACGGTCGAGGAGGCGCTGCTGAAGTTCCGCGCTGCCGTCGAGGCCGGCCTGCTGAAGATCTGCTCCAAGATGGGCATCTCGTGTCTGTCGAGCTATCGCGGCGCGCAGATCTTCGAGATCGTCGGGCTCGACCAGGCGTTGGTCGACCGTGCCTTCGCCGGGACGCCCTGCCGCATCGGCGGGCTGGGCCTGCGCGACCTGGCCGACCAGGTGTTGCGCCGCCACCGCGAGGCGTTCACCGCGCCGGCCAACGGGCGCCTGCGCGACTACGGTTTCGTGCGCTACCGCGGCGACGGCGAGCGGCACGGCTACGCGCCGCCGGTGGTGAAGGCGATGCACCGCGCGGTGGCCAGCGGGCGCTACAGCGACTACCAGGAGTTCCGCGCGCTGGTGGAGGCCACCGGGCCCTTGAGCATCCGCGACCTGCTGACCTTCCGGCCCGCCGGGCCCCCGGTACCGCTGGAGGAGGTCGAGCCGGTGGCGGCGATCCTGAAGCGGTTCGTGAGCACGGCGATGTCGCTGGGCGCGCTGAGCCCGGAGGCGGTGCAGACGCTGGCCATCGCTATGAACCGGATCGGCGCGCGCAGCAACTCGGGCGAGGGCGGCGAGGATCCCGACTGGTACCGCGACACGAGCTGGGGCGTGCCCGCGCACAACAAGATCAAGCAGGTGGCCTCCGCGCGCTTCGGCGTGACGGCGCTGTACCTGGCGCACGCCGAGGAGCTGGAGATCAAGATGGCGCAGGGCTCGAAGCCCGGCGAGGGCGGCCAGCTGCCGGGCCACAAGGTGTCGGCGATGATCGCCCGCCTGCGCCACGCGGTGCCCGGCATCGCGCTGATCTCGCCGCCGCCACACCACGATATCTACAGCATCGAGGACCTGGCGCAGCTCATCTATGATCTCAAGATCGCCAACCCCCGCGCGCGCATCGGCGTCAAGCTCGTCTCCGAGGCGGGCGTGGGCACGATCGCCGCCGGGGTGGCGAAGGCGTATGCCGACTACATCCTGATCTCGGGGCACGAGGGCGGGACGGGGGCCTCGCCGCTGAGTTCCATCAAGAACGCCGGCTGCCCCTGGGAGCTGGGCCTGGCCGAGACGCAGCAGGTGTTGATGCTCAACGACCTGCGGGGCCGCGTGCGGCTGCGCACCGACGGCGGGCTGAAGACCGGCCGCGACATCGTGATCGCCGCGCTGCTGGGCGCCGAGGAGTACGGCTTCGGCACGTCGGCGGTGGTGGCCATCGGCTGCGATATGGCGCGGCAGTGCCACCTCAATACGTGCCCCACCGGCATCGCCACGCAGCGCGAGGACCTCCGCTGGCGGGCGTTCGGCCCGCCCGACGACCCCGCGCGGCGCCGCGCCATCATGGAGCAGAAGGCGCAGCACCTGATCAACTACTTCACGCAGATGGCGCAGGAGGTGCGCGAGCTCCTGGCCTCGCTGGGGCTGCGCTCGCTGCAGGAGGCGATCGGCCGTACCGATCTGCTGGCGCCGGCCCCCCCGGCCAGCCCGCGCGCGGCGCGGCTCGACCTCAGCGCGCTGCTAGCGCCGCCGCCCGCGGACCGGCCGCGCCGCTGCGAGCAGCCGCGCAACGACCGCCCGGGCGACATCCCGTTCGACGAACAACTCCTCCGCGACGCGCGGCCGGCGCTGGAGCGGCGCGAGCCGGTGACGCTGCACTACGCGATCCGCAACGACCAGCGCACCGTCGGCGCGCGGCTGTCGGGCGAGATCGCGCGGCGCTGGGGCAGCGCGGGCCTACCCGACGGCACCATCGAGGTGCATCTGCGCGGCACCGCCGGCCAGAGCTTCGGCGCCTTCTGCACGCGCGGGCTACGGCTGGTGCTGGTGGGCGAGGCCAACGATTACGTGGGCAAGGGGCTGTGCGGCGCGGAGATCATCGTGCGGCCGCCGCCCACGGCGCGCTTCGCCGCCCACGACAACGTGATCGTGGGCAACACGGTGCTCTACGGCGCCACCAGCGGGCGGCTGTACGTGGCGGGCCGTGCCGGCGAGCGGTTCGCCGTGCGCAACAGCGGCGCGCTGGCGGTGGTCGAGGGCACCGGCGACCACTGCTGCGAGTACATGACCGGCGGCGTGGTGGTGGTGCTCGGCAGCACGGGCCGCAACTTCGGCGCCGGCATGTCGGCGGGCGTGGCCTACGTGCTGGACGAGGCCGGCGACTTCCCGCGCAAGGTGAACACGGAGCTGGTCTACCTCGAGCGGCTGCGCGAGGAGGCCGATTTCGAGCGCCTGGTGCAGCTGCTCGAAGAACACGTGGCCGCCACCGGCAGCGCGCGGGCGCGGGCGATCCTGGACGACTGGGACACCTACGCGCCGCGCTTCTGGAAAGTGGTGCCGTACCCGCCCGCCGTGCAGCAGCACACGCCCGGCCACCAGGCGGCCGACACGGGCACCGTGGCGCCCAACACCGACGCCCCCGCACGGGTGCACAAGGGCTAGCGGCCGCCCCCGTGGCGGGGAGAAATCCTTCCCGGCGGCTGTCGGGCGTCGGTAGACTGTAGAGGCGTGCGGCTATCGCCACCGCACGTGCCTGTTGCCCCTCGCCAGGACGCCAGTGGCGCCCGAGCGAGGGGAGCGTCTGCGCTGTTTGCCGCAGAAGCATGCCTGGGCGCCACCCGCAGCGCAGCGAGGACCGACGATGATCCAGGCCGAACACTTGACCAAGTACTACGGCCCGCGCGCCGCCGTGCGCGATGTGACCTTCGAGGTCGCCAAGGGGGAGATTCTCGGTTTTCTCGGCCCCAATGGGGCGGGCAAGTCGACCACCATGCGCATGCTCACGGGCTACCTCCCGCCCACCAGCGGCACGGCCAAGATCGCCGGCTACGATATTCTGACCCACTCGCTGGAGGCGCGCCGCCACATCGGCTATCTGCCCGAGAATGTGCCCTTGTACCCAGAGATGGCGGTGGCGGACTACCTCCACTTCATGGCCGAGATCCGCGGCCTCACCAACAGTCGCCAGCGGCGGCAGCGCGTGGACGCCGTGATGGAGCAGACCAACCTGACCCACATGCGCGACCGGCTGATCGCCAAGCTGTCGAAGGGGTACCGGCAGCGGGTCGGGTTGGCCCAGGCGCTGGTGGCCGATCCCGAGGTGCTGATCCTCGACGAGCCGACGATCGGCCTGGACCCGAAGCAGATCATCGAGACGCGCAACCTGATCAAGAGCCTGGCCGGCGAACACACGGTCATCCTGAGCACGCATATCTTGCCGGAGGTCAGTGCCACCTGCCAGCGCGTGATCATCATCAACGACGGTGAGATCGCCGCTGTCGACACGCCCGAGAATCTCACCCGCCGGCTGCGCGGGGCGGAGACGCTGCAGCTCGAGGTGCGCGGCCCGCGTGAGGCCGTGGCGCAGCTGCTGCGCGCGCAGCCGCAGGTGCTGGACGTGGTGGCCGAGCCGGCGCCCGATGGGCGCACGCTATTCACCGTCTCGTGTGCCCTGGGCAGCGACCTGCGCGAGCAGTTGGCCGCGGCGGTAGTGGGCGCGGGCTACGGCCTGGCCGAGCTGCGCAGCGTGCGGCTCAGCCTGGAGGAGATCTTCCTGCGGATCATTACCGAGGAGCCGCAGGCCGAGCCGGTCGAGGCCTGACGGAGAGCACGTCGCATGCGTAATATCTGGGCGATTGCCCGCCGCGAGCTGTATGCCTACTTCGTCTCGCCGATCGCCTACGTGGTCGGCGGGCTGTTCCTGCTGATCAGCGGCTTCTTGTTCTCGCTCATCCTTAATCTCAGCAGCGAGGCGACCATGCGGCCGCTGTTCGGCAACCTCTCGGTGATCTTCCTGTTCGCCGTGCCATTTCTGACGATGCGCCTGCTGGCCGAGGAGGCGCGCAGCGGCACCCTCGAGCTCTTGCTCACCGCCCCGGTGCGCGACTCGCAGCTGGTGCTGGGCAAGTTCTTGGGCGCGCTGCTGCTGGTGCTGGCGATCCTGGCCTGCACGGCGATCTACCCGGCGATCCTGCTGCTGGCCGGCAACCCCGACCGCGGGCCGATCCTGGCCGGCTACCTCGGCATCGTGCTCCAAGCGGCGGCGTTTTTGGCCATCGGGCTGTTCGCCTCGTCGCTGACGCAGAACCAGATCATCGCCGCCATGCTCACGTTCGTGATCCTGCTGCTGCTGTGGCTCAGCGACGCGCTGGGCAACTACACGGGCGGGCGCATCGGCGATTTGTTCCGGTTCCTGAGCATCACGCGGCACCTGGACGAGTTCCCGCGCGGGATCATCGACACGCGCCACGTGGTGTACTTCCTGAGCGTGATCGCCGTGGCGCTGTTCCTCACCGTCCAGTCGGTGCAGTCGCGGAGGTGGCGCTGATGGCCACGCTACTCGAGCGTATTCGCCTCCCCGTGCTCGTGGTGGGCGGCTTGGCACTGCTGGCCGCGGGAGCATGGTATCTGGTCACCGGCGAGTTCGGTCTCCCGCCGCGTGTGCTGCTGGTGGCCGGCGTGCTGCTGGTGGGCATCTATGTGGCCATCGAGCCGGGGGAAGTCGCTGGGGCACTGGGCGCGCGCACCACGCGCTATGGTGCCAACACCGTGCTGGCGGTCGTCTTGTTCGTCGGGATTCTGGGGCTGGCCAACTTCCTGAGCATCCGCTACTCGCACCGCTGGGATGTCACCGCCAGCGGGCAATTCTCACTCTCCGCCCAGACCCAGAAGGTGCTCGATGGCCTCACGCAGCCGGTCCACATCGTGGCGTTCATGACCCCGGGCGAGCAGCTCACCGAGAACACCGAGTCGCTGTTGCGCAACTACGAGACGGCCTCGGGCGGCAAGCTGAGCTGGGAGCTCATCGATCCTGATGCCAACCCCGGCCTGGCACGCCAGTACAACATCCGCCAGTACAACACCCTGGTGCTCCAGCAGGGCGACAAGCGCCAGGACACCACGAGCCTGGACGAGGCGGGCATCACCGCCGCGCTGATCAAGCTAACGGCGGCCCAGCAGCCAAAGGTGTACTTCCTGACCGGCCACGGCGAGCGCAGTCCGGAGGCCACCGGCCAGGATAGCTACTCGCAGATGCGGCAGGCGCTGCAGAACGACAACTTCCAGGTCGCATCGCTCAACCTGCTCACCGCCCAGACGGTACCGGCCGACGCGGCGGCGGTGATCATCGCCAGCCCCCAGCAGCCGCTGCTGCCCGAGGAGCTGACCGCGCTGAACCAGTACCTCGACGCCGCGGGCCACGTGTTCCTGCTCGCCGACCCGCGCACGGCCGAGTACCTGGCACCGCTGCTACAGCGCTGGAACCTGTCGTTCAGCGGCGACCTCGTGGTGGATTTGGCCAACGCCCTGCAGATCGGCCAGCTCGCCGACCCGCGCGCCATCGTGATCCAGCAGTTCGGCTTCCACACGATCACCCGCGACCTGGCGCGCGACCGCACGCCCGTGCTGTTCGTGGAGGCAACCAATCTCAACCTACCAAGCGAGCAGCAGTCGGGGGTGCAGATCACGCGGCTGGTGGAGACCAGCGCCGACCGCAGCTGGACCAAGAAGCTGGACGCCCAGACCATCGAGTTCCAGGAGGGGGTGGACCAGCGCGGGCCGCTGGTGCTGGCGGTGGCTGTGGAGGCGGACGCGCCCAACGCCCCCGCGCCGCCCGACCGGCCCGATGCCCCGCCGGCCGCGCGGCCGAAGACGCGGGCGGTGATCGTGGGCGACGCCGACTTTCCCTCGAACAACGTCGCGCGCCCGCCGTTCTTCAACCGCGACCTGTTCGTGAACGCGGTGAACTGGCTGACCGGCTCCGAGGAGCTGGCATCGCTGCGTGCCCGGCCGCCTGAACAGCGGCAGATGTTCCTCACGGGCGTGCAGCGCAATACGATCTTCTTCACGACCGTGCTGTTCCTGCCGGCGCTGGTCCTGGTGGCGGGCGGCCTGGTGTGGTGGAACCGGCGATGAGCTTTCGCACGACCTGGATCCTGCTGGCGGTGTTCCTGGTATTCGGCGCGGGCGTGTACTTCTTCGAGATCCGCCCGCGGCCGGAGGTGTCCAGCCTCGACCCGAAGCTGCAGATCTGGAAGGTGGATAAGGACGCGGTGAACCGCGTGGTTACCATGGCCGGGGGCCAAGAGCAGGTCATGGAGAAGCGGGCCGACGGACTGTGGTACCTGATGCCGCAGGATGTACGCGCCGACTACTGGCGCATCAGCGGTACCCTGATCCGGCTGAGCAACATGCGCGCCAGCCGCAAGGTGACGGATACCCCCACCGACCTCGCCACTTACGGGCTGGATCAGCCGAAAGACTCGCTCACTCTCGGCCTGCCCGACGGCCAAACCTACACCCTGCTGATCGGCGACAAGACGCCCAACGAGGGCGGCTACTACGCCAAGCAGCCGAACAGCGACACCGTGTGGGTGGTGGGCACGTTCAATGTCGAGGACATCGAGCGGTTCGTGAAGGAGCCCGCCTACGAACCAACTCCAGCGCCCTCGCCGCAGCCGTCAGCGACTCCGGAGGCGACCGCGAGTGCCACGGCCACATCGAGTGCGACCGCCACGCCGGGCGCGGGGGCCCCGGTCGGCCTGCCCACGCCGGGGGTAGCCGCTACGCCCGGCTCGTAGCCCGGGCTGGTTGCGCCCCTGCCCCCGCTCTGGCTCGCCTACCTGCCCCGACCCGCGCGCCGCGGCTCAGCTCCCGCGCAGCCCCCGGATGAAGCCACTCTGGTCCAGCTCGCGTACCAGCCGATCGTCGTAGAAGGCGCGAGGATCGGCCGCCCGGGCCTCGGGCCGCTCGAGTGCCACTAGGTCGAGCACGCCCTGCAGCGCCGCTTCCGCGGGATACGGCACGTCCTGGAGATCCTCTACGAAGAGCTGGTAGCTGCGCTCCAGGATCTCGTCGTCGTCGGTGCTGGTGCCCTGCGCTAATAGGCGCTTGGCCAGCGCCTTATCGCGGCGTAGGATCTCCACTGCCTCGATGTGCGCCTGGAGATAGCGGCGCACCGCTTCGGATCGGCTGGCCAGGAAGTCGCGGCGCACCGCGAGCACGTTGGTCGGGAACGGCACGTGGTACTGCTTGGTATCGGCGACCTTGGGGAAGCCGAGCCGCTCGGCCTGGAAGTTGGTCGGCACGGCCACTACTGCCGCGTCGACGGCCCCCGCTACCAGCCCGTTGATCTGGTCGCGCGCCGTGCCGAGCTGGATGATCGTCGCGTCGCGCTCGTAGCTGAGGCCCGCGCGCTCCAGGAAGATGCGGGTGGCCATGTCGATGCCCGCGCCGCGGCGCGTGATGCCGATCCGCTGGCCGCGCAGGTCCTCGATGCGCCGAATCTCGGGCCGCGCGTGCAGGAAGTAGCGCATCTCGTTGCTGTAGCCCGCCACGACTACCAGGTCACCGCCGACCAGGTCGTACTCCACCACAGCTAGGCCGGTCATCAGCGCGAGGTGCACGTCGCCCGCGGCCATGGCCGGCGGCGCCTGCGCCCCGGTGAGGATGGAGACCACCTCGGCCTGCAGCCCATACTTCTCGAACAGCCCCAGCTCTTGCGCCGCCCACACGGGCAGCGTCTCGGCGCTGATGAACGTGATGGCGATCTTCAGCGGCTCGCGGGCGTTCGGGGCCGCTGGCACCGTCCCGGCCGATCCAGCCCCCTGGGAGCCCGCGGCCGCCCCGGTCGTGGACGCAGCTCCGCCCGACCTGCCGCCACTGGTGCAGGCGAGCAGCAGGAGTGACAGGAGGAGCACGGCGCCCCGGTGGTAGCCGCGCGAGCAGACTAGTCGCTTGATCACTCTTGCTCCCTCTGGCACGATCTCGCCCCAGTGTAGCGCACTGCTGCCCCGGGGCCGCCTGGCGGTGCGCGGGCAGCTCGCGACAAGCTATCGGCGGGGGCTACAATTCCGGCCGACCCCTCGGGAGGAGGCACCGCGATGGCAGCCGAAGCGCGCGACCTGGCGCTCGTCGCACACCACGATCTCGGCGGCGTCGGCAACGGGGGCGAGGGGCTGGTGCTCCAGGTGCGCCCCGACGGCCGCCGCATCTTCTACATCGCTCACGAGTCGGCCCCCCTAGCCGTCTCTATCCTCGACGTGACCGACCCGCGGCAGCCCGAGCTGCTCGCCCAGCTGCCCGTCGAGCACCCGCGCGTGCGTGGCAACTCGCTGGCCGTAGTGGACAACCTGCTGCTGGTCGCCCGCCAGGTGGCCCAGGCCGGCGAGCAACCGGCAGGGCTGTGGCTGTACGACGTCTCCGACCCCGCCGCGCCGCGCGCCCTGTCGTTCTTCGACACTTCGGGCGGCCTCTCGCGCGGCGTGCACTTCGTGTGGTGCGTGGATGGCCAGTACGCGCACCTCTCCACCGGCGCGCCGGACTTCGTGCCTACCTACCCGCCCGACGACCAGTTCTACATGATCGTGGATATCCAGGACCCCGAGCACCCGCGCGAGGTGGGCCGCTGGTGGCTGCCCGGCACACGCCAGGGCGACCCCGCGCCGCCCATCACCCCGCGCCGCCGGCCGCGCGACAACGGCGCGCGCCTGCACAACGCCAACGTCCTGCCGGCGCGCCCGGACCGCGCCTACCTGGGCTACATCGACGGCGGCGTGATCGTGCTGGATATCAGCGACCCCACGGCGCCGCGTATGGTCGGTCGCCTGGTGTATCCCGACGACCTGCCGGGCTACGCTCACACTGCCACCCCGCTTCCCAGCCGCAACCTGCTGGTGGTTGCCGAGGAGTCGGTGATGCCTGCCTGCCAAGACGCGCCAAAGCTGGTGCGCCTGGTGGACATCACCGACGAGACGCAGCCGCGCTTCCGCAGCGCGTTCCCGCTGCCGGCCAACCGCGACGAGTTGTGCCAGCGCGGCGGCCGTTTCGGCGCCCACAACGTGCACGAGATCATGCCGCTGCCCGGCTGCGGTGTGTCGGAGCACTTCGTGGTGGGCACCTTCTTTGCGGGCGGCGTGCGCCTGTACGACATTCGCGACGCCGACCATCCCGAGGAGATCGCCTACTACATCCCCGAGCCCCCGCCCGACTCGCCGATGGGCGCCATCCAGCTGAACGACGTGTACGTGGATGAGCGCGGGCTGATCTATACGGTCGACCGCCACACGGGCGGCCTGTACATCCTGGAGTACACCGGCCCGGTGGCGCTCGACTGGCGGCCCGGCGCCGCCGCGTAGCCGGCGCTCAGCGGCCGGTCGCGCGCACCAGCAGCACGGGGCACGGGGCATGGTCGAGCACGAACCGCGCCACGTGCCCGACCGACCCTGGCCCCGTGGGCGGATGGCCCGGCGCGTCGCGGGCCCGCAGCGCCAGAAGCTCCGCCGGCCAGTGGGTGGCCAGGGCGACCAGCGCGCGCTCGGGGCGCTCGGTCAGTAACTCCTGCCGTGTGGTCGCGCTGCAGCCAGCGCGGCGCAGTGCGGCCTCGGCCGCCGCGAGTACGGCCCGGCCGCGCTCGCGCTCGACCGCCTCCACCTCGTCGCGCCGGTGCGGCGGCAGCGGCGGCCGGCCGATGAACCGCTGTCGCGCGCGCTCCCAGTCGCGGCGTGCCTCGAGGTCTACCACGTGTGCCAGGCACACTTCGGTAGTCGCGGCGGGCAGCAAGCTCGCCAGCCGCGCCAGCCAGGCACAGTCGCCGCTCGGCCCGATCGCCACCAGCACGCGCATCGCTCACCTCCCCATCCACCACAGCGCCAGTGTCGCCGCAGCCAGCAGGCCTGGAGTTGTGATCAGCCCGACGCGGAAGTACTCCAGCGAGGAGATGGTGACGCCACGCTGGCGCAGCAGCAACAGCCACAGCATGGTGGCCAGCGAGCCGACAGTGGTCAGGTTCGGCCCTAGGTCGGCGCCCACGAGCGTGCCGTAGGCCAGCAGCCCCCGCACGGGAGTCGACGGCAGGCTGTCGATGGCCGCCAGCTGGAGCAGCGCGGCGGGCACGTTGTTCACGAGGTTCGCTCCCAGCGCGCTCACGACTACCGCGGCGGCCGCGCTACGGAGTGGGGCGTCGCCCGCCAGCGCGGCCAGCGCGCGCCCCAGCCCGGCGCTCCACCCGACGTTCTCCACGCCCTGCACGAGCACCAGGAAGCCGGCGATGAACCCGAACAGCCCCCAGGAGATGGCCCCGGCCAGCCCGCGCGCGGCGAGCTTACCCCAGGCCACCGCGCCGCCCGCCAGCACCGCGCCGCCCGCCAGGGCGACCAGCCCCAGTGGCCAGCCCCGCCAGGCGGCCAGGAGGTACGCGCCGGCCAGCACGCCCAGGCCCAGCGCGGTGAGGCGGAACCGCCGCGGCGCGAGCGCCAGGACCGCAGGCGGCGGGAGATCGGTCGGCGCGAAGCCGCCAGCTAGCTCAGCGCGGAACAGCCACAAGAACACGGCCACGTTCACCGCGATGGCGGCCAGTGCAGCGGGCAGCAGGTGGTGGAGGTAGTCGCCGAGCGAAGCGGGGAAGCGCTCGAGTACCAGGATGTTGATCGGGTTGCTGACCGGCAGCAGGAACGAGGCCGTGTCGGCGATGAACGTGCAGGCGAAAGCGTAGGGCCGCGTGGGCAGCCCCAGCCGCAGGGTCAGCGTGTACACGACCGGTGTCAGGATCAGCGCCGTGGCGTCGTTGGACAGCAGCGCCGTGAGTCCCGCCCCGAGCACGAACAGGTTCAGCAGCAGGCGCCGGCGGCTGCCGCCGGCCGCGCGGGCTGCCAGCCAGGCCAGCACGTCGAACACCCCGGCGTGATCGGCCGCTGCGGCGATGAGCATCAGGCCGAGGAAGAAAGCGAACACGTTCCACGCCGCGAGGAGCAGCCGCACGGCCTCGATGGGCGGCACGGCGCCGACCAGCACGACCAGCGCCCCGCCCGTGAGCGCGCTGATCGCCTCGGGGATCGCGCGAGGACGCAGCATCACCGCCGCCAGCGTGGCCACCGCGATCACGCCGACGGCGACCTGCTGGAGCTCCACGGGCAGCTTGCTCCTCGCGTGGTGTTTGCGCGGACAGGCGCCGCTACAGGATAGGCGACCGCGCCCTTGTGCGTCGTCCTTACCGGGAGCCCTTCCGCCGCTGTTTGGCGCGACGACAACGGGGCGCTGCGGGCGTGCCGAAGTGAATAGTGGTCTTGTCGATCGGCGCGCGGGGGCAGACGGCGATCAGGGCTTGACGCCGCGCGATGCCCTCCCTACACTGGCGCTCACCGACGATTGCCGCGGGCGACCGAGAGGAAGGAAGATGACGCGGCGCGTGTTGCGTGTGGTGGTGGGCTGGCTCTTGCTGGCGTCGGTCGGGTGCAGCCGCCCGTCGGCGGCCCCACGCGAGGCACCGGCCAGCAGCGCGCCGCCCGCCGCGCAGGCCGCCCCGGGCGCCGAGCGAACCCCTGGTGCCACCGCGCCGCTGGCCCGCGAGCCGCTGCGCCTCGTCTATGCCACGCGCGACGGGGGGGTGGTGCCGCTGTGGCTGGCCGCCGAGGCGGGGATCTACGCGCGCTACGGGATCGATGCCTCGCTGCGCTACGTCAGCAGCGGCACACTCAGCATGCAGGCCCTGCTAGCGGGCGAGGCCGACGCGGGCATCACGGCGGCGAGCGCCGTGGTCGCCGCGGGGCTCAGCGGCGCCGACACGATCTACATCGGCGCTATCCAGCGCACCTTCGGCTTCTGGGTCGTCGCGACCCCGGATATCACCTCGCCGGCCGACTTGCGCGGCAAGCGGGTCGGCATCACGCGCCGCAACTCGACCTCCGACGTGGCCCTCCAGTACTACCTGCGCCAGCTCGGCCTCTCGCCGCAGAGCGACGTCACGGTGGTCGAGGTGGGCGAGCACGCGGCGATGCTGTCTGCCCTCCAGAGCGGGGCCATCCAGGCCGCGGTCACCTCGTCGCCCACCAACGTGGTGGCCGTCCGCAACGGCGCTCACGAGCTGGCCGACCTGACCCAGCTGGGGGTCGAGTACCCGCAGTCCACCCTGGTCACCACCCGCCGCTTCGCCACCGCGCATCGCGACCTGGTGCTGCGCTTCCTGCGCGCCGTGTGGGAGGCCACCCACCTGTACAAGACCGACCGCCCGCTGGCGCTGCAGGTGATGCGCCAGTACTTGCAGAGCGACGACGAGGAGCTGCTGGCCGCGGTGTACGACACCTACACGTCGCGACTGGTGCAGGACGTGCCGCGCGCGTACCTGGAGGGCACGCGGACGATCCTCGCCGAGCTGGCGGCTACCACCCCTGGCGCCCAGGACGCTGCCCCCGCGCAGTTCCTGGACACCAGCTTCCAGGAGGCGCTCGACCGCGAGGGGCTGGAGGCCCAGCTCTACGGGCGCTAACTGGCCTCGGCCGCCGAGAGCGCCGGGAGCCCCACGCTGGTGGCCAGACGGTCTAGCTCGGCTACCAGCGGCGCCGGCAGCGGGATGCCGTGCGCGGTGCGCTCCTGGATGCGCGCGTGCCGCCGCTCCCCGGGCAGGTAGATCGCCTCGACGCCCGGCAGGCGCCGCGCCGCGCGCAGCTCGCGCACGTGGCGGTCCACCTCGCGCTTGAACACCTCGGGCGGCTGGAAGCGCGCGATCTCCAAGGCGATCAGGGCGTGGCCGGTGTTGGTCGGCGTGTGGTCGTCGGCGTTGAAGTCGACCACGTCGCGGCCGAAGGCGGCGCCGTTGAGCACCCCGGCCAGCAGGCCGAGCAGCAGCGCCAGGCCGCTGCCCTTGTAGCCGCCGATGGGCAGCAGGAACCCCTCGTGCGCGCGGGCCGGGTCGGTGATCGGCGCGCCCCGCGCGTCGACCACCCAGCCGGGCGGGAGCGGCTCGCCGCGCAGGGCGTGCTGCTTGATCGTGCCGTAGGAGACGACCGTAGTAGCCATGTCGAGCACGATCGGCGGCTCCTCGGCAGCCGGCACGGCGATAGCCAGCGGGTTGGTGCCCAGGAGCAGCTCCTGCGCGCCCCAGGGGGCCATGTGGTTGGCGTTGGCCACCGCGGTGTAGAGGCCGATCATGTCGTGCGCCAGCGGCAGGGTGGCGTACAGCGCCCCGGTGCCGGCGTGGTTGCTGCGCCGCACGCCGACCCAGCCGACACCCGCCTCGCGCGCCAGCTCGATGGCCACCTCGGCGGCGCGGGTCATGACCAGCTGGCCCATGCCGTTGTCGCCATCGACCAGCGCCGTGCCCGGCCCCGTGCGCGTGACGCGGAGGCTGGGGCGCACGTTGACCGCCCCGCCGCGAATGCGCCGCACGTATTGCGGCAGCCGGAAGATGCCGTGGCCGTCCTGCCCGCTGAGGTCGGCCTCGATCATCCGCGCGGCGACCAGCGCGGCGTCGTCGGGCGGCAGGCCGACCCGTTCGAGCACCGCGGCCGTGAACGTGCGCAGCGTGGCGGCCGGATAGCGGGTGGGCGGCGCGGAGCTAGCCATCGGCGCGCGGGGTGGCTGGCGCCCGGTCCTGCGCCGAGCCGATCTTGAACGTCTCGCCGGTGGCCACGATGGTGCGCGTGGCGTCGACCGACGAGTAGGTCCAGAAGATGCGCATGCGGCGGTTCGAGCGGTTCAGGAAGCGATGGGGCACGCCGGTGGGCACCCAGGTGGTATCCAGCGGGCGCAGCTCGTACACGCGGCCATCCACCTCGAAGGTGGCCTCGCCCTCCAGCACGAGCACCGTCTCCTCGCAGTTGTGGTAGTGCAGGGGGATCGCCGCGCCGGGATCGAACTCGGTGATGCCGTTGAGCACGCCCTGGGCGCCGATCTCGCAGCAGACGAGCGGGATGGTGCGCGCGCCGCCGCCGCGATCGACGGCCGGGATCTCGCTCGGGCGCAGGATCTTGGCCTCGGCCATGCGTCGCCTCCGGTGGGTGGGGCTGTGGGCACAGTATAGTCGATCCTGCCATGGGGACCGCCGGGCCCCCGCGGGCTCAGCCTAGCCCCAGCGCGCGCATCGCCCGGCGGTAGGCGACCGCTACCGCGTCGAACTTCAGGTGCAGCTCCTCGTGCAGGTCGAACGGCACCTGCTCGGGCCGCTGCGACTCGACCACACGGCGATCCTGCTCGAAGACCTCGTCCTCGAACGCCTGGAACACGGTGTCCGGCTGGTCCAGGTTGTAGTTCTGTCGAATCAGGCAGTAGCCGATGCAGCGGTTGGCGCTCACCGGCTGCGAGGCGAACAGATAGACGAGCTGCTCCGCCCCGCCCCAGTCCATCCGCACGACGATCGTGTACGGTAGGTACAGCTCGTAGCGCGTGCGCCGCACCGAGTCGCGGCGCTCCCAGTTGGGGAACAGCGGGTACTTCTCGGTACTGCGCGCCTCGGGCCGCAGGTACTCGTAGCGCAGTACGTGCTCGTCGGTGTGCACCGTTGGTGGGGGCACCACGGGCCGCGACGGATCGCCCAGCAGGCCCGGATGGACCCAGGGGAAGTGCGCGAGGTCGGTGAAGTTCTCGATCTGCCGCGACGCCTCGCAGTGCCAGGCGAACGGACCGGTGAGCACCGTCTTCCAGCCTGGGGCCGCGAACTCGGGTACGGTGGGCAGCGGCCAGCGCGGCTCCGCCAGCGCCACCCAGATCAGGTCGTAGCGCTCCTCGCAGTGGTAGGCCGTGGCGCGCGCTTTGGCCGGCACGCGCGTCGGGTCTGGGAGCTGTGGGATCGCCGTACACGTGCCGTCACCGCGGTACCGCCAGCCGTGATACGCGCAGATCAGCTCGTTTCCCTGCACGGTGCCGAGGGATAGGGCCGTACCACGATGGATACAGAGATCGTGAAAGGCGTGCGGCGTGCCCTGCGCGTCGCGCCAGAGCACCAGCGGGACGTCGAGCAGGGTGCTGGCGCGCGGCTGGTCGCCCACATCGCGACTGTACGCCACCGGATGCCAGCACGCGCGCAGCGCGGTCAACCGCGACGCGGTCGTCGGCTCTGCGATGTTCATGCGCTTCCCCCCTGCCCCACCTGGCTCGTCGGGTCTCTGCTGTGCGGCTCTGCTCCCAATCGTTCGAGATAGGTGCCCGGGACCCGGGTTACCGCTAGGTATACGCCAATCGGGCCCGACTGACCAGCTATCCGCGGCGAACGTTCGGTAGATCGCCCCGCCGTCCGTTCCGGCTTGATCGAGATGTGCCCCTCGAGCACGGCCGCCTCCAGGCCTCGTGTATGATTCGGGCTATCTCGCGGAGCAATGGGAGGGCAGCATGTCGCTTCGCCTCGGCTCACCGCAGACGGTCGGTGTTCTCGTGCTGCTGCTCGCCGCATGCAGCGGACGGTCCGCGCCTTCCCCGGCGCCGCCGGCCAGCGGTGCGGCGCCGGCCGTGCCCGGCAGCGAGGCCACTGCCAGGCCGCCCGCGGTGACGGTGCGGCTCGGCACGGTGCCCGGCGCCATCAGCAACGCCGGTCGCTTCGTGGCTATCGAGCGCGGGTACTTTCAGGAGGAGGGCATCACCTTCGAGGACGTACCGTTCGATACCTCGGCGAAGATGCTCCCGGCCCTCGCCGCGGGGCAGATCGAGGTGGGCATCGGTGGCATCAGCGCCGGGCTGTTCAACGCCATCGCTCAGGGCATCCCGCTGAAGATCGTCCTGGACAGCACTTCCGCCTACCCGGGCGACAGTGCGGGCGGCCTGCTGGTGCGTAAGGACCTGCTCGACAGTGGGGCGGTCCGCGAGCCGGCCGACCTGCGCGGGCGTCGCGTCGCCATCACTTCCAAGGGCCAGGCCACGGAACTCACGCTGAGCCGGGCGTTGGCGCAGGGCGGCCTTACCCTGGCCGACGTCGACGTCGTCGAGCTGGGGTATCCCGATATGACACTCGCCCTGGGCAACCGCAACATCGATGCGGCGGTCTCGATCGAGCCGTTCGCGGTGCAGGCGATCAGTCAGGGCTTTGCCGCCATGTTTCGCCTGTGGGGCGACCTGATCCCCAACGATCACATGGCGGTAGTGATGTATTCGCAGGCCTTCGCGGACGCCGCGAACCAGGCCGGCTATCGGTACGCCAAGGCCTACGTGCGCGGCGTCCGCGACTACGAGCGGGCGCGCACCCAGGGGCGCGACCGGGAGGCGATCATCGCCATCCTGCAGAAGCACAGCGCGCTGAAGGACCGCGCCCTATACGACCAGATGCACTGGCTGCCGCTCGACCCCGACGGGCGCGTGCACGGGGCGACGTTCGTGGCCGCTCAGGACTGGTTCGCCGAGCAGGGCTACGTCAAGACCAAGGTCGATCTGGACCAGGTCATCGACCAACGCTTCGCCGACTATGCCGTCGCCCAGCTCGGCCCCTATGTTCCGTAAGGGCGTGGGGCATCGCGCCGTCGTGGCGGATCAGCCGCCCGCGCGCTGGCGGTAGCTGTCGTCTACCAGCGTGGCAGGGTCGGGTAGCGGCGGCGTGAGCTGGCCCAGCTCGCTCATCGCTTCCAGCAGGGTGCGTAGTCCGCTCAGGTTGACCTCGGCGGCGTGCGAGTAGATCTGGAACTGCCGGACCAGCAGGTCGTAGGTCGCGGTGGCGTCCTCGGGGGTCGCCTTGAGCGTATCCATCAGGATGGCGAGGGCCTCCTCGCGATTGGCCGGGTCGTACAGCCAGCGGTCGGCGGCGATGCGCGCCCGCAAGTAGGCGAGCAGCAGCGGCTCGTGCTGCCGCGCCCACTCGCGGCGCACGATGTCGACGATGAACGCGTAGTTGGTGACGACCTCCGAGGTCATGCCCAGCTGGCGGAAGCCCTCGCGCACGGCGCGGAAGTCGGTTGGCTGGATCAGCATGGCGGCGGCCACGCCCCCGCTCTTCAGCGCGGCGTACCGCTCGCTGGTGCCGCCCACCTGCACGATCTCGTAGTCGTTGTCGGCCAGGCCGTTGGCGCGCAGCAGCTTGCGCATCAACACGGTGGAGCCATCGGCCAGGTCGGATACCCCGATGGTCTTGCCGCGCAGCGCGGCGAAGCTGGGGAGGTCGGGTTGGGCCACGAGGCTGTAGACGACGTTGTTGTTCAGCCCGCTGACGATCACGAGGTCGGCGCCCTGCTCGTTGGCCTTGATCATCGAGCCGGCGGAGGTGCTGGCCAGATCGAGCGCGTCACTGACCAAGAACTGGATGCTGCGCGCCGCCGTCTGGGTCACGGTCATGTCCAGCTCTAGGCCCTGCTGGGCGAACAGCCCCTTCTGCTGCGCGATGTACACCGCCCAGTGCGTCGCGGCGTGGGTTTGCAGGCTGTAGCGCAGTGTCTGCAAGGGCGGCGTGCTGGCCTGGGCGGCCGCAGGGGCCGGCGTGTTCCCCGCCGGGGAGGGCGTGGCGGGCGCGGTGCTCGGGGTAGGGGCCTGGCCGCGCCCGGCGCAGCCGAGCAGCAGCGCCACCGCGCAGCCGACCGCGAGCGGTCTACCGAGCCAGAGACGCATGGCTATCTCTCCCTCGCTCCCGCGCGGCGCTAGGCCCGCCGTTCCCAGCCGACGATGATGCCTTGGCGCGGGCGCCCGCGCAGCAGCACATCCTCTAACCAGTCGGCGATGTAGGCGTGGGCCAGCAGGCGGTGGTCGTTCTGACAGTGAGCCGCGCCGCCCTCCTCGGCGGTGAAGATCTTGAGCTCCTTCTGGGCCGAGCCCACGCCCGCGTACAGGGCGTAGGCCTGCTCGACCGGCACCTGGGCGTCGCGCTCGCCGTGGGTGATGAGCACTGGGCAGCGGATCTGGTGCGCCACGCCCTCCAGCCGCCAGTTGCGCACCCGGTCGGCCACCTCGTCGAGTGTGCGCGCGCCCATCACATGCATCACGTGGCGGTGCGTGGTGGGCACCGCGCCGCGCTCGTTGCCCACGCGCCGCGCCCAGACGGCTGCCCAGTCCCACACCGCGCCCCAGGCTACCAGGGCAGCCAGGCGCGGCTCGAACGCCGCGAAGCGTGGTGCGCGGTAGCCGCCCATGCTGATGCCTACGACGGCGATGCGCCCCGCGTCGATGTCGGGGCGGGCGGCCAGGTAGTCGAACATCGCCCGGCCGGGCACCTCGTAGTCGTAGCGATTCAACAGCCCGCGGAACAGCACCGCCTCGCCCACCCCGGGGCCGTCGGGCAGCAGCACGCTGAAGCCGCGCACGGCGAGCACCTGGGCGAACGGCAGGGCCTGTTCCTTCGTGCTCTCCAGCCCGGGCAGGAAGATCACCGCCGGCTGGCGGCCGGTGGCCCCCAGCCCGGGTACCAGCCAGGCTGGAAACGAGGTGCCCGCATAGGGGATCTCGACGCGCTCGATGGGGGGCTCGGCGAGCGCCGCGAAGCGACCAAACGCCTCGACCGAGCGCTGGTGCCCGGCGGCTTTGCGCGGATCGTCGAAGTCGAGGTAGGCGATCGCCCACTGATAGTAGCCACAGGCGCGCAGGAAGCTCTCGCGCGCGCTACGCGGGTGGTCGGCGGCCAGCTCGCGCTCGCCCTGGCGCCACAGGCGCTCGGCTAGGGCGTGCCAGGCACGGTACCACGCCTCGTAGTCGTAGTCGCGCGCGGCCTCCTGCAGGGCGGCCACCACGGTCGCCACCTCGCCCAGCGCTCCGCCCGACTGGACAGCGCGATTCACCGCCTGCGACCACATGTAGTTGCCCGGGAAGAAGTAGTACACGGCGCGTCCCCCCACACTAACCCGCGTGACTCCCCGGCCGGACACGCTCGGGCCGCGGACGTGCTATTCTAGGGCATCTCTATCAGGGAAGCAGAAGGTGAGCCGCGCTCGTCGGGCACCGCTCAGGCGCTGGCCGACATTTCCGTGTCGCTGCACACGGCGCAGAGGCCGTAGAAATCGAGGCGGGCGGTGAGGTCGGTGTAGCCGCTGCGCGCGGCGGCGGCCGCGGTCAGCACCGAGAGGTCGTCGAGCGGGTAGTCGTCGATACGGCCGCAGCGGCGACAGAACAGATGCGGATG
>DATGKN010000120.1:0-4064 GCA_035294645.1 Chloroflexota bacterium | reverse complement strand
CGCCTGGAAGCGCTGTACGCGGTGGCGCTCGGGCTGGGACTGCGGCAGGGGGAGCTCCTCGGGTTGCAGTGGGCGGATGTCGACCTCGCCCGCGGGCGCCTCGCGGTGCGGCGGCAGTTGCAGCGCGTGGGCGGGCAGCTGGTGCTCACCGAGCCGAAGTCGGCGCGGGCGCGGCGCACGCTGGAGCTGCCGGCCTTCGTGTGCGAGGCCCTGCGCCAGCACCGCGCGCGGCAGGCGGCGGAGCGGCTGCGGGCCGGGGCGACGTGGGCGGAGCACGGGCTGGTGTTCTGCAGCACGGTGGGCACGCCGCTGGAGCCGCGCAACGTGGTGCGGCACTACCACGCGCTGCTCCAGCGGGCGGGGCTGCCCCGGCGGCCGTTCCACACGCTGCGGCACACGGCGGCCAGCCTGCTGCTGGCGCACGGGGCGGACCTGCGGGTGGTGCAGCAGGTGCTCGGCCACGCGCAGGTGGCGCTCACGGCCAACCTGTACACCCACGTGTCGCCCACCCTGCTGGCCGACGCGGCGCAGCGGCTGGACGCCGTCTTTCGCGCCCGGTAGGCATCAGCGTAGGCATCAACCCGCCCGGCGGCCGCGACACGGTCTCAAGATGGTCCGCCAGATCTGGCGGAATTCTGCGGGAAATCGGCGTGAGCCGCGAGGGACTCGAACCCCCAACCCGCTGATTAAGAGTCAGCTGCTCTACCAGTTGAGCTAGCGGCCCAGGAGATGACGCATCTCCTGTTGATATTCTACGCTACTGGCATCCCGCTGGCAACTCGGCCCCGAGCGCCCCCCAAACTGAGCGGCCTCCACGCGGCACCCTGGCCTTTGACGCCCGGCGGTCGCGCCGGTGCACGCCCCGCCTCTAGACTGCTCGCTGCCGGCCACCCGCGGTTAACCTGCCGCGTGCCACGCCGCCGAAGGGTGCCCACGGAGGGAAGGATATTGCGACAGCCCCGCGCCCAGGCTACAATCTGCCGTCGATCTGCGGCCGGGCGCGGCAGACCGCGCGGGCGCCCGCACGGCCGGGCCCGCGCGTGGGCGTCGACGAGCCAGGGCCGAAACAACCGAAGTGCAACAGGGTGCGTCACAGTCCCCCTTATCCACTCGCGGTGGCCAACCAGGAGCGCGCAGCCGGCTTGCGGCAGCGCTCCTTCGGTGAGCCGCAGGCTCATCGTTCCTCCCTAGTACCCCCGGCTCCACGCCCGGGGCGGCGGTATGCCCAACGGGGGATGGACAGGCCGCGTGCTGCGCGGTGCCGACTGGGAGCCCATGAGCGGCTCGGCGGTTGGCGGGCGGCGGGACGGGACGCGCGATAGCGGGCTCAGGGATACCATCATGCTCCCATGGACGGGCGAGCGGTTCGTGCCCGGCGCGGGCGAGGCCGAGCTGGCCTACGAGCACTACATCCGCTATCTGCTCGCCCAGCGCCTGGCGGCCGGCCGCACGGTGCTCGATCTCGGCTGCGGCGAGGGCTACGGGGCACACCTGCTCGCCGCGACGGCCGAGCGGGTTGTCGGTATCGATATCGCCCCCGAAGCGATCGCGCACGCGCGGGGCCGCTACCCCCGCGCCAACCTGGCATTCGAGGTGGCGAACGCGACGCGGCTGCCCTTCGATGGGCCCTTCGCGCTGGTGACCTGCTTCGAGGTCATCGAGCACCTGGCCGAGCCGGACCAGCACGCGCTGCTCGCCGAGGTAGCACGGGTGCTGGCCGCCGATGGGCTGTTCGTGGTCTCGACCCCCAACCGGCCCGTGTACCGCGCGCTAGACGGCGAGTCTGGCGAGCCCAACCCGTACCACCTCCGCGAGATGGACTTCGCGGAGTTTCGCGAGCTGCTAGCGCGCTACTTCCCCGCCATCGCCTGGTACGGCCAGCAGCCGCTGGTCGGCAACCACCTGTGCGCGCTGCAGGCGGACGCCGCCCTGGAGCGCGACGGCTCCGTCGTGCACGTCGGTCGGCTAGTGGAGAACCAGCTCGCCCCTGGCGAGCCGCTCACACCGGACGCGAGCAAGTACTTCGTCGCGGTGTGCGCCCGCGAGACGGCGGCCCTGCACTGGCTGCCCCACGAGGTGTTGCTGATCGACCAGCTGGCCACGACCGTCGACGAGACGCGAGCGCTCCGCCGCTACGCGGACGAACTCGCGCGCGAGCGGGAGGGCGCCGTCCGCTGGGCCAAGGAGCTGGAAGCGCAACTGGCGGCGAAAGAGGCGGAACGCGAGCAGACCGCCCGCTGGGCCCAGGACCTCCAGGCCCAACTCGCCGCCGCGACGCGCGCGCTGGACGACGCCCGGGCGCGGCTGGCCGAGCAGGAGGCCGAGCAGCAGCGCGCCGCGCAGTGGGCCCAGACACTGCAGGAGCAGTTGGCCAGCGAGCGGGCCGAACGCGAGCAGACCGCCCGCTGGGCCAACGACCTCCAGGCCCAATTGGACGCGGCAGTCGCGGCCTATCGCCAGCTCGAACAGGCGTATCACGATAAGGTCGACGCGCTCGCTGCCCTGGAAAGCGCCTACCGCCAGCTCGAACAGGCCCACCGCCAGACACGCGCCCACCTCGGCACGGTCGAGGAGAGCTACCGCGCCCTGGAAGCGACCTACCGCCAAGCGTGCGACCACCTCGGGACGGTCGAGCAGGCGTACCGGCAGCTAGAACATGCCTATCTAGGCAAGCGCGACGAGCTCGCCGCCTTGGAGACCGCCTACCGCGCCCTGGAAAGCGCCTACCACGGCGCCACGGCCGCTGCCGAGCGGCTGCGCCAGCTCTGCCCGCGGGTGTCCGCCATCGTGCTGGCCTACAACGGGCGCCCGTTCCTCGCCGACTGCCTGCGTTCCGTGCTGGCCCAGGACTACCCGAACCTCGAGGTGATCGTCGTCGACAACGCCTCCGCCGACGGCTCTGCCGAGCTGGTGGCCGCGCAGTTCCCCCAGGTCAAGCTGATTCGCAACCGGCGGAATCTGGGCTACGCCGGCGGCAACAACGTGGGCATCCGCCACTCCACGGGCGAGATCCTGTGTCTGGTGAATCAGGACGTGGTGCTCGACCCCGGCTGCATCGCGGCCCTCGTGCGCGCCCTCCAGCAGCACCCGCGGGCGGCGATCGCCGGCTGCAAGATCTACGAGCCGGACGGGCGCACCCTCCAGCACGCGGGCGGCGAGCTGAAGCCCAACGGGCTGAGCAGCCACATCGGCCGCGGCGAGATCGACGCGGGGCAGTACGATGCCATCAGCGAGCCCGAATACGTCACCGGCGCCATGTTGGCCCTGCGCCGCGAGCTGGTCAACGTCTACGGCCTGCTCGACGAGCGCTACTTCCCCGCCTATTTCGAGGAGACCGACCTGTGCGTCACGGCGCGCGCGCTCGGCTACCGCGTGCTGTACGTGCCCGACGCCACGCTCGTCCACCAGGAGGCGGCCTCCACGGGCAAGGCGTCCGCGCGCTACCTTACCATGTACCACCGCAACCGGCTGCGGTTCGTGTTCAAGACGTTCCCGAGCAAAGACCTGGCCCAGCGGTTCCTGCCGTTCGAGCTGACCTGGGCCCGCAAGTGGATGTCGCCGGAGGAGCTGGCGCCGCTCGGGCGCGCCTACCTGCGCCTGCTGCGCAGCAGCCCCGAGCTGGCCATACAGCGGCTGCGGCGCAAGCTGCGGAGGCGGGTAGTATGACGCGTGTGCTCCTGCTGGGGATGGCCCCTCTGCCCACTGAGAACACTCTGCGGTCGTACGCCGCAGGGCTGCGCACCTGGCAGTTCGCCCGTGGGCTGCGCGCCGCCGGCCACGAGGTGACGCTCGTCTGCCGGCGCATTCCCCACGTGTATCCCCCAGACGTACCGCCGGTGGCCACCTATATCGACGCGGACCTCGGCGTGCAGCGTATCGACGTGGACGAGGCGGTGTGCGCCAACGAGCGGTTCCTGCGCTCGGTGCTGGAGGTGTTTCGCCCGGACTGCATCGTGGGCGCGCACCACTACGGCGCGGAACTGGCCACGCGGCTCGACACCGCGCTGCCCGTCTGGGCCGACCTCAACGGGCACTTGATGGCCGAGGCGCAGGCCAAGGCGTTC
>DATGKN010000119.1:0-84107 GCA_035294645.1 Chloroflexota bacterium | reverse complement strand
TGGTGATGCCGGGGGACAACGTGCAGATGGAGATCGAGCTGATCTCGGAGGTGGCGCTGGAGGAGGGGCTGCGGTTCGCCATCCGCGAGGGCGGCCGCACCGTCGGCGCCGGGGTCGTCACCAAGATCCTCGAATAGCTCCCCGCTCACCGGTCCGGTGTGCAGGGCGCGGCTCCTCTGGTTCCGCCGCAGGGGAGCCGCGCCAGGCTGACCGGGCCAAAACGGGGCGGGGCCAGGGTAGAGGGAGAGATGGCCAGGCAGCGCATCCGTATTCGGCTCAAGGCGTTCGACCACAAGATTCTCGATCAATCGGCACAGCAGATCGTCGAGACGGCCGAGCGGACCGGGGCGACGGTCGCCGGGCCGGTGCCGCTGCCGACGCGCATCGAGCGGTTCACGGTGATCCGCTCGCCGTTCATCGACAAAGACTCGCGCGAGCAGTTCGAGATGCGCACGCACAAGCGGCTGATCGACGTGCTGGACCCCACGCCGCGCACGGTGGATCAGCTGATGCGCCTCAACGTGCCCGCGGGCGTGGATATCGAGATCAAGCTCTAAGCACACAGCGCCGCACGTTGCCCGCGCGCTGGCAACCTCTACGGCCGACCGAGGATAGCTATGATACGCGGTCTGCTAGGGCGCAAGCTGGGGATGACGCGCGCCTTCGATGAGAACGGGGCTTCGGTGGCCCTGACGCTCGTGCAGGCCGGGCCCTGCTGGGTCACCCAGGTCCGCACCCCCGAGCGCGACGGCTACTCGGCCGCCCAGATCGGCTACGAGGAGACTAAGCGCCTGAATCGGCCCCAGCAGGGGCACTTGAAAAACTTGCCGAAGCTGCGCCACCTGCGCGAGGTGCCGATCGAGGCGGGCGCCACGGTCTCCGTGGGCGCCAAGTTCGATGTCAGCCTGCTCAAACCGGGCGACCGGGTCGATGTTGTCGGCACCTCCAAGGGCCGCGGCTTCCAGGGCGTAGTGAAGCGGCACGGTTTCGGCGGCGGCCCCAAGACGCACGGGCAGTCGGACCGCCACCGCGCGCCGGGCTCGATCGGGAGTGGCACCACGCCGGGCCGCGTGATCAAGGGCCTGCGCATGGCCGGCCGCATGGGCGGCAAGCGGGTGACGGTGCGCAACCTGCAGGTGCTACAAGTCGATCCGGAGCGCAACCTGGTGGCACTCAAAGGCGCCGTGCCCGGCGCGCGCAACAGCCTGGTGCTGCTCCGCAAGAGCCGGGGGACGCCATGATCGAGGTACCCGTCAAGAGCGTGACCGGTGAAGTCGTGCGCCAGCTCGCCCTGGATGAGCGGGTGTTCGGCATCGAGCCGAACGTCGCGGTGGTCCACCAGGCGGTGGTCGCCCAGCTGGCTAACCGGCGCCGCGGTACGCACAGCACCAAGACGCGCGGTATGGTGGCCGGCGGCGGGCGCAAGCCATGGCGCCAGAAGGGCACCGGCCGCGCGCGCCAAGGCTCGATCCGGGCCCCGCACTGGCGGGGCGGCGGGGTGGTGTTCGGCCCGCACCCGCGCTCGTACCACCAGGACCTGCCGCGCAAGATGCGCCGGCTGGCGCTGCGCTCGGTGCTCTCGGCGAAGCTGCGCGACGGCGAGCTCGTAGTGCTGGACAAGCTCGAGCTGCCGCGACCGAAGACGCGCGAGATGCGCGCCGTGCTCGAACGGCTGGGCGTGGCGGACAGCGCGCTGGTGGTGCTGGGCGCCCGCGACGAGGGAGTCAAGCGTGCGGCGGCCAACCTGCCGAAGGTGCGCACGGTCTTGCCCGAGGGCGCCAACCTGGTGGACCTGCTGAAGCACCGCTGGCTGGTGCTGACGGTCGAGGCCGTGGAGACGCTGACGCGTACCCTGACGGCGGAAATCCGCCGCGGGCGCAACGGGGTCGCCACGCCGGCCGCTGCGCTGCCCACGCCCCCCGAGGAGCCGCACCATGCTGAGTAGCCACGAGATCATCCGCCGGCCGGTGATCACCGAGAAGAATACGCTGCTGAACACGCAGGGCAAGTACATCTTCGAGGTGGCCCAAGCGGCGAACAAGCTGGATGTCAAGCGCGCCGTCGAGGACGTGTTCAACGTCCGCGTGGTGAAGGTCAACATCATCAACGTCAAGGGCAAGCTGCGCCGCTCGCCAGGCCGGCGACGGACCGAGGGCTACACGCGCCCGTGGAAGAAAGCGATCGTCACTCTGGCGCCGGGCGACCGCATCGAGCTGTACGAGGGAGTGTGAGATGCCGATTCGTCAGTTCAAGCCGACCTCGCCCGGTCGCCGGGGCATGACGGGGTACACGTTCGAGGAGATCACGGCGACCGAGCCGTATAAGCCCCTGACCCGCCCGCTGAAGAAGACGGGTGGGCGCAACGCCCAGGGGCGCATCACGGTGCGCCATCGTGGCGGCGGGCACAAGCGGCTGTACCGCATCATCGACTGGAAGCGGAACAAGCGCGGCGTGCCGGCGGTGGTGCGCACCATCGAGTACGATCCGAACCGCACGGCGCGCATCGCGCTGGTCGAGTACGCCGACGGCGAGAAGCGCTACATCCTGGCGCCGCAGGGCCTGCAGGTCGGCCAGACGATCATGTCCGGCGAGGGGGCCGAGATCGCGGTCGGCAACGCGCTGCCGCTGCGCGACATCCCGCTGGGCACGGTGATCCACAATATCGAGTTGTACCCCGGCCGCGGGGGCCAGCTGGTCCGCAGTGCCGGCACCGGCGCCCAGCTGATGGCCAAAGAGGGCAACTGGGCCCAGATCCGCCTCCCCTCGGGCGAGGTGCGGCGGGTCCACATCACTTGCATGGCCACGATCGGCGCGGTGGGCAACCCCGAGCACGCCACGATCACCATCGGCAAGGCCGGGCGCAACCGCTGGCGTGGGCGGCGCCCGCATGTGCGCGGCTCGGCGATGACCCCGCGCGATCACCCGCACGGCGGGGGCGAGGGCAAGGCCCCGATCGGTGGCCAGCCGCAGACGCCGTGGGGCAAGCCGGCGATGGGCGTGAAGACGCGGCGCAACAAGGCGACCGACCGCTTCATCGTGCGGCGCCGCAAGTAGAGGACAGGGCGATGAGTCGTTCGACCAAGAAGGGGTGGTACATCGACCCCCGCTTGCTGCAAAAAGTGCAGCGGCTCAACCAGACGGGCCGCAAGGAAGTGCTGAAGACGTGGTCGCGGGACTGCACCATCTTCCCGGAGTTGGTCGGGCACACCATCGGCGTCCACGACGGGCGCCGGCACGTGCCGATCTATATCACGGAGAACATGGTGGGGCACAAGCTCGGCGAGTTTGCGCCCACCCGTACCTTCCGCGGGCATACCGCGCGCGGCGAGAAGTCGACGTCGGTGCGGTAGCCTCGTGGCGGCTCCCAGCGCGGAGGGCGAGGGATGGCTAGAGTCGAGGTGCGCGCGGTCGCGCGCAATGTACCAGGCTCGCCGCAGAAGGCGGGGCTGGTAGCCCAGGTGATCCGGGGCAAGCCGGTGGAGCAGGCGCTGGCGCTGCTGCGCTTTCTGCCCCACAAGGCGGCGCGGCAATACTACAAGGTCGTCCAGTCGGCCGTGGCCAATGCCGAGAACAACTTCAATCTCGACCCCGCCGAGCTAGTAGTGGTCCGCGCGACGGCGGACAAGGGGCGCATGCTGAAGCGCTACAAGCCCAAGGCCCGCGGGCGCGTGGGGCCGATCCTGCGGCGCTTCAGCCACCTCACGGTCGTCGTGGCGGAGCGCGAGTAAGGAGCGAGGACCGTGGGACAGAAAGTCCACCCCATCGGCTTCCGCCTGGGGATCATCAAGGACTGGCAGGCGCGCTGGTACGCCAACCGGCGCGATTTCCCAGCGCTGGTGCACGAGGACCTGAAGGTCCGCCGGTTCATCATGGAGGGCTTCGGGCACGAGCCCGAGGGCAAGCGCCTGTTCATCGCCCTGTGGAACGATCAAGCCAGCCAGCTGCGCAACCGCGAGCGCCGTGAGGTCGAGGCCGCGCGGCGCGAGCTGCGCGACCTGGTCGAGAACGGCCTGGCCGTGGCTGGGGTCTCCCAGGTGACCATCGAGCGCTCGGCCAACCAGATGACGGTGATCATCGCCGCCGCCAAGCCGGGCATCGTGATCGGCAAGTCGGGCGCTAAGGTCGAGCTAGTGCGCAAAGCGCTCGAACTGCTGACCAACAAGAAGGTGCGCGTCACTATCCAGGAGATCCGGCAGCCGGAGCTGGACGCGCGCTTGGTGGCGCGCAACATCGCCGAGCAGCTCGAACGCCGCGTGGCCTTCCGCCGCGCTATGAAGCAGGCCGTGCAGCGCGCCATGCGCGCGGGCGCCAAGGGCATCCGCGTGCAGGTGGCCGGGCGGCTGGGCGGCGCCGAGATGTCGCGCACCGAGTGGGAGCGCGAGGGCCGCGTGCCGCTGCACACGCTGCGCGCCGACATCGACTTCGGCACGGCCGAGGCGCACACGACCTACGGCGTGATCGGGGTCAAGGCCTGGATCTACCGCGGCGATGTGATCCCTGGCCAGCAGGCCCAGGAGGCGGCGCGCCCAGCCGTCGCGGCGCCAGCTCCCCGCGGAGAGCGGCGTGCCCCAGCGGCTCGGCCCGAGGGCCGTACGCGTCCTGCGGCGCCCCGTACCCCCTCTGGCCGCGGGGCGCGCCCCGTAGCGCCGGCCGAGGCGCCCGCGCCCGCGCCGGCCCCCAGCGCCGCGCCCGCGCCCGAGCCGAGCACGTCAGAGTAGGGGGACGCCGCGATGCTACAGCCCAAGCGCGTGAAGTTCCGCAAGCCGCACGCGCCGAGCTCGAAGGGGCTCGCGCTGGCGGGCAACACGCTGGCGCATGGCGATATGGGCCTTAAAGCGCTGGAGCCCGCCTGGGTAACCGCCCGCCAGATCGAGGCCGCCCGGCGGGCGATCACCCACCACCTCAAGCGCGGGGGCAAGGTCTGGATCCGGATCTTTCCTGACCACGCCGTCACCGCCAAGCCCGCGGAGACGCGCATGGGCAGCGGGAAGGGCTCGCCCGATCACTGGGTGGCGGTGGTCAAGCCGGGACGCGTGCTGTTCGAGGTGGCCGGCGTGCGGCCCGAGCTGGCCGAAGAGGCACTGCGGCTCGCGGCGTACAAGCTGCCCATGGCGACCAAAGTGATCGTGCGGCAGGAGGTCGTGCCCGATGAAGAAGGGTGAGCTGCGCACGCTGACTGCGGAGGAGATCCCGGCGCGGCTCGCCGAGCTGCGCCAGGAGCTGTTCAACTTGCGCTTCCAGTACGCCACGCGCCGGCTGACAAACACGGCGCGGATCCGTCAGGTGCGGCGCGATATCGCTCGCCTGCTCACCCGGCAGCGGGAACTCGAGCTGCTCGCGCAGCGGCAAGGATGAGACGTATGGCCACGTCAGCGCCCCAGCAACCGAAGACGAGCAACCGGAAGACGAAGATCGGGGTGGTCGTCAGCGACAAAATGGACAAGACGGTCGTGGTAGCGGTCGAGCATTTCCGCCGTCACCCGCTATATGGCCGGCAGATCCGCCGTACCCGCCGCTTCAAGGCGCACGATCCGGACAACGCCTGCCGGGTCGGTGATCAGGTTGAGATCATGGAGTCGCGTCCGCTCAGCAAGGAGAAGCACTGGATCGTGACCCAGATCCTGCGGCGGGCCCGCAGCGAGGAGCCGGTCGGCGGCGAATCCCAGGGGGACTCGCGATGATTCGGCAGCAAACACGCCTCAACGTTGCCGATAATACCGGGGCCCGCGAGCTGATGTGCATCCGGGTGCTCGCGGGGGGCAAGGATACCGCCACCGTCGGTGATGTTATCGTCGCCTCGGTGAAGCAGGCGGTGCCCGGCGGAGCGGTCAAGAAAGGCGATGTCGTCCGGGCAGTCGTGGTGCGTGTGGCCAAGGAGTATGGGCGCCCCGACGGCTCGTATATCCGCTTCGACGAGAACGCGGCGGTGATCCTGTCCGACCGCTTCAACCCGAAGGGCACGCGCATCTTCGGCCCGGTCGCGCGCGAGCTGCGCGACAAGAACTACATGAAGATCGTCTCGCTCGCACCGGAAGTGCTGTAGCTGCGGGGAGGAGGCCGTGCACGTCGCCAAGAACGATACCGTGCTCGTGATCGCCGGCCGCGAGCGGGGCAAGCGCGCCAAGGTCCGCGCGGTGCTGCCCAAGCAGCAGCGCGTGATCCTGGTCGAGACGAACATCGTTAAGCGTCATGCCAAGCCGGGGCAGCGGGGCGCGCGCCAGGCGGGTATCATCGACATCGAGGCGCCCCTGCATATCTCGAACGTGATGCTGATCTGCCCGAACTGCGACCGGCCGACGCGGGCGGCGCGGCGGGTGTTGCCGCAGGGCGGTACGATCCGCGTCTGCAAGAAGTGTGGGAGCGATATCCCGGTGCAGTGGCGCGGCTGACCAGTTTGCGGTGGGGATGAGCGCTGGTCCGCGCGCCCGCGCCTCGGCACGCGGCCAACATCGCCATCGCCCTGCGAGAGGAGGCGAGGATGCCTAGTCGCTTGCGTGAGCTGTATCAGCAGTCCGTGGTCCCTACCATGATGAAGGAGTTCAACTACCGGAACGTCATGGAGGTTCCCCGGCTGTACAAGATCGTGGTCAATGTGGGCGTCGGCGAGGCCATCCAGAACCCTAAAGCGCTCGACGCCACGGTCCGCGATATCAGCCTGATCACGGGCCAGAAACCGATCGTGACGCGGGCCAAAAAGTCGATCGCCGCGTTTCGGTTGCGCAAGGGAATGCCCATTGGTGTGACGGTGACCCTGCGCGGCGAGCGGATGTACGAGTTTTTCGACCGCCTGGTGAACGCCGCGTTGCCGCGGCTGCGCGACTTCCGCGGGGTGTCGACCCGCTCGTTCGATGGGCGCGGCAACTACACGCTCGGCCTGCGCGAGCAGTTGCTGTTCCCCGAGGTCGACTACGATAAAATCGATAAAGTGCGCGGAATGGAGATCTCGATCGTCACGTCGGCGCGGACCGACCCGGAGGCGCGCCGACTGCTGGAGCTGCTCGGCATGCCGTTCCAGCGCGCGGCGTAGAGCCTGGAGAGGAGCATGGCTAAAAAATCGATGATCGCCAAGGCGAAGCGCCCGCCCAAGTTTCGGGTCCAGCAGCACAACCGCTGCCTGATCTGCGGGCGGCCCCGCGCGTACATGCGCCGCTTTGCCATGTGCCGTATCTGCTTCCGCGAGCGGGCGCTGCGGGGCGAGATCCCCGGCGTGGTGAAGGCGAGCTGGTAGGGCGGAGCGAGCAGCTATGATGACCGATCCCATCGCGGACATGCTCACCCGACTGCGCAACGCTTCGGCCGCGCGGCACCCGACGGTGGTCATGCCCGCCTCGAAGCTAAAGACCGAGATCGCGCGCGTGCTGCGCGAGGAGGGGTACATCCGCGGCTACGAAGTCCAGGAGGACAAGGGCAAGCGGGTCCTGCGCGTGCACCTGCGCTACACCGACAAGAAGCAGCCGATGCTGCTGGGCCTCGAGCGGGTCAGCCGGCCCGGCCTGCGCGTGTACACCAAGCGTGACGCTATTCCCCGGGTATTCGGCGGCGTCGGCACCGCGATCCTCTCCACCCCGCGGGGCGTCATGACCGGCGAGCAGGCGCGGCGTCTCGGTGTCGGCGGCGAGATCCTGTGCAAGGTTTGGTAGCGGGGAGGGAACGATGTCGCGGATCGGTCGCATGCCTATCCCGCTGCCGGCCAACGTGCAGGTGGAGATCTCCCCGGAGCGGGTGCGCGTGAAGGGCCCTAAGGGCGAGCTAGAGCGCCCGCTGCCCGCTGGTATCAGCGTGGTGCGCGAGGACGGGGTGCTGCGGGTACAACGCGCGAGCGACGCGCCGCAGCACAAGGCCCTGCACGGGCTGATGCGCACGCTGATCGCCAACATGGTCACCGGGGTGACCGCCGGGTTCGAGAAGCGGCTGGAGATCCAGGGCACCGGCTACCGCGCCCAGCAGCTCCAGAACGCCGTCGTCATTCAAGTGGGCTACTCGCACCCCATCGAGTTCGAGCCGCCGCCGGGCATCCAGCTCAGCGTGGAACCGGGCAACCGCATCGTGGTTAGCGGGGCGGACAAGGAGCTGGTCGGCGAGATCGCAGCGCGCATCCGCCGCTTGCGCCCGCCCGAGCCCTACAAGGGCAAGGGAATCCGCTACCTCGGTGAGAACGTGCGCCGCAAGGCGGGCAAGGCGGCCGGCAAGAAGCGCTAGCGCGGATCCGAGGTGGGAGAGCGATGTACACACCATTCGATACGCGGGCGGCGCGAGCCCGCCGGCACCGCCGTATTCGCAAGCGCGTGGCGGGCACGCCCGAGCGTCCGCGGCTGAATGTCTTTCGCAGCCTCAAGCACATTTATGCCCAGGTGATCGACGACACGCGGGGGATCACCCTAGCCGCCGCGTCGTCCAACGAGCCCGCCCTCCGCGGGACCGCGCAGGGGCCGAAGACCGCGCTGGCCCGAGCGGTAGGCGAGCTGATCGCCCAGCGCGCGCGCGCCAAGGGCATCGAGAAGGTGGTCTTCGACCGCGGCGGCTATCTCTACCACGGGCGTGTCAAGGCGCTGGCGGACGGCGCGCGCGCCGCCGGGCTCCAGTTCTGAGCGGCCCGGCCGGCCGTCCCGGTGCCGCCTGGAGAAGTGCAGCATGCCAAAGATCGATATTGCTGGTAAAGACCTCGAAGAGCGGGTGGTGCGCGTCAACCGCGTGGCCAAGGTCGTCAAAGGCGGCCGCCGCTTCAGCTTCAGCGCGGTGGTGGTGGTCGGCGACGGCAACGGCCTGGTCGGCGTCGGGCTGGGCAAGGCCAACGAGGTGCCCGACGCTATCCGCAAGGGCGCCGAGGTGGCCAAGAAGAACCTCATCCGCGTGCCGCTGCGCGGGCGTACGATCCCCCATGAGATCGTGGCCGATTTCGGGGCGGCGCGTGTGCTGCTCAAGCCGGCCCGCCCGGGCACGGGCGTCATCGCCGGTGGCTCGGTCCGCGCGGTAGTCGAGGCTGCGGGCATCCGCGACGTGCTGACCAAGTCGCTGGGCAGCTCGAACCCGGTGAATGTGGTGCAGGCCACGCTCAAAGGCCTGGCGCAGCTCCGCGACCCCGACGAGGTGCGACGCCTACGCCGCGGTCAGGGCGGTCCGGCAGCGCCGCCCCCCACGGCCGTGGCCGAGCCGAAGGGCGAGGAGCCACCGGCCGCCGCGAGCCCCGCGCCAGCCGCTAACGGGGAGCTGTAAACAGCATGACCAGTGGACGCTTGCGGATACAATTAGTGCGTAGCCTGATCGGCCACCCGGCCGATCAGCGCGCGGCCGTGCGCGCGCTCGGCCTGCGGCGTATCCGCCACACCGTCGAGCGCGATGATACCCCTGCGGTGCGCGGTCTCATCGCCAAAGTACAGCACTTGGTCAAGGTAGAAAAGGTAGAGCCCGCATGAGACTACACGATCTCCGCCCCCCCAAGGGGGCCCGGCGCGAGCGGCGCCGCGTCGGCCGCGGCCTCGGCTCCGGGCGCGGTACCACGGCCGGCAAGGGCACCAAGGGCCAAAAGGCACGCTCCGGCGGCGCCAAGCCTCCGTATTTCGAGGGCGGCCAGTTGCCCCTCGTGCGGCGGCTGCCGCACCGCCGCGGGTTCAAGAACCCCTTCCGCGTGAGCTTCACCGCCGTGAACCTACGCCAGCTCGCCGAGCTGCCCGCCCATAGCGAGGTGACCGTCGAGACCCTGGTGGCGCACGGCCTGGTCCACCCCGGGGAGCGCCCCATCAAGCTGCTGGGCGACGGCGAGATCACCGTGCCGCTGCGGGTGCGCGTGGACCGCGTCTCTGCCCCGGCGCGGGCCAAGATCGAGGCCGCGGGTGGTAGCGTCGAGGAGCTGTTGCCACGCAAGGAGAAGCGGGGCAAGCCGCGCGGCGCGGCCCGCGTCGCGGAGGGGTCGGCATGATCGACGCCGCTGCCAGCCTGTTTCGCATTCCCGATCTCCGCCAGAAGCTGTTCTTCACCGCGGCAATGCTGGTGGTCTTCCGCCTGGTGGCCAACGTGCCCGTGCCAGGGGTCAACCTCGCCGCCCTGCGGTCGGTGTTCGAGGCGAACCAGCTCATCGGCTTGCTGGACCTGTTCTCGGGCGGTGCGCTCTCCTCGCTCTCCATCGCGGCGATGGGCGTGTATCCGTACATCACCGCCCAGATCATCGTCCAGCTCATGGTGCCCATCATCCCGCGGTTACAGGAGTGGACGAACGAGGGCGAGGCCGGGCGCCAGAAGATCAACCAGGTGACCCACTACCTCACCGTCCCGCTGGCGTTCCTGCAGGCGTTCGGCACCGTGCAGTTCATCAATGCCACCAGCACCCAGGGGCCGATCTTGCCACGGTTCGGCTTCGATCGCGATTTTCTGGGCACCCTGGCGATGTTGATCGCGATGACCGCGGGCACGATGTTTCTGATCTGGATTGGGGAGCTGATCACCCAGTACGGGATCGGGAACGGGGTCTCCATCATCATCTTCGGTGGGATCGTGGCTGCCTTCCCATCGGCGGCCTGGAAAGCGATCGCCTCGGGCACTGTCGAGAACATCCTGCCCCTGGTCGTGTTCGTCGTGATGGGGTTGATCACGACCTACGCGATCGTCTTCGTCTACGAGGGGCAGCGTCGTATCCCTGTGCAGTACGCGCGGCGGCTGCGGGGGAATCGCTGGTATGGCGGCGGCACCACTCATATTCCCCTACGCGTCAACTCGGCCGGCATGATCCCCTTGATCTTCGCCTCGTCGATCATGATCTTCCCCGGGACGGTCGCCAGCTACTTTACTACCTCGCAGAACGAACTGGTGGCCCGCTTCGCCACGTTCGTCTATCAACTCTTCTATTTGGGCACCAGCTGGGTCTACTGGGTCCTCTACTTCTGGTTGGTGGTCGGCTTCACGTTCTTCTACGCGCTCGTGCTGTTCGAGCAGCAAAAGATCGCCGAGACGCTGCAGAAGCACGGCGGGTTCATCCCCGGCATTCGGCCGGGGCGGCCGACCCAGGAGTATCTCTACAAAGTGCTGACGCGGATCACGTGGGGGGGCGCCATCTTCCTGGGCCTCGTGGCCGTGCTACCCTTCATCGTACGCAGTATCACGCACATCCAGGCGCTCACCTTGAGCAGCACCGCGTTGTTGATCGTGGTCGGGGTCGTGCTCGACACCATCAAGCAGCTCGAGGCGCAGTTGCTCATGCGCCATTACCAGGGGTTCATTCGCTAGGCCCTGTCGCCTTGTTGAATTGCCCGTCGAGGGCAAACCACGCCCGTCAACTGGCCGCGGCCAGCGGTGAACGGGGGCTAGTACCCGCGCGCCGCCGCGAGCGCTCAGCCCGGGCGCGGGGCGCGCCAGGCCGAGCGCTCGCGTTCCAGAGCCCGCCGCGCGCGAGTCAGCTAGGGCGCCGCAGCGGATCGATCTCCCGGCGGGCGTCCTCCGCGAACAACGCCTTGGCGATCATGCCGTGCACGCCCTGGTTCACGTTGACCACCTGCGTGATCCGGAAGCTCACCGCCACGCTGGCCAGGCCGTAGGCGTCGAGCGGCGTCAGGCCCGCGCTGCGCACCAGGAAGTCGACCACGTTGCGCAGGCACTGGCGAAACGCCTCGTTGAGGTCGGTGTGGGTGGCTAGCGGGATCCAGTGGGTGGGCGTCTCGGCGATCGGCCAGCTGAGCGGCACCGCCTTGTGCAGCAGTACCTGCACGCGGACCTCGCGCATGGCCGTCTCGACCGCTGTGAGGTTCACCTCGCCGTCGCCCTGCAGGGCGTGGGAGTCGCCGGTGAAGATCAGCGCGCCCGGCTTGAACACCGGGATGAAGATCCGCGTGCCCTCCACCTGCTCGCGCAGGTCGGTGTTGCCGCCGAACGGGCCGGGCGGCACCGAGCTAACCGGCTCGGTCACGTCGGGCGCTACCCCGAGCGTGCCCTGGAAGGGGGCGAGCTGGAGCGCGATCGTATCGTCCCAGCGCACGACCCCCTGCGCCTTGTCGATATCGAAGTAGCGCACCTGGCCCTCGGGGAACTCGTCGGGCAGCGCGCCGGTGCGCAGGTCGGCCGGGTTGTTGAAGTTGAACCCATACTCGATGGGGTCGATGCGCAGCAGGCGAAACTCCAGCACGTCGCCCGGCTCCGCGCCGCGCACGGCGATGGGGCCGATGATCGAGTGCGGCCCGCGCCCGGGATTGTCGCGCCGGAGCTGCGCGATCTCGTCGATGCTCACCCCGGGGCGGATGGCCCCGAGGAAGTGGGTCAGCGTGTTGCGGTAGACGATGATGTCGCCCGGGTCGATCGTCAGGATCGGCGCTTTGGTGACGTCGAACTGGCCGAGTACGACCGTCTCGCCCGGGATCGAGTCCACGGTGTGCGTGCGGGCCTGTGGGTTCGGATCGAATAGGGGCGCTTGGCTGGCCGCGCCGCCCGCGATCGGCAGCCACGGCTGGGTGGCCGCCTGGGCGCCTAGGGGAAAGGCGACCGTTGTGTACGCCAGCAGCCCGCCGAACCGCAGCACATCGCGCCGCGTCGCCCGGCGCGCGCTGAGGAAGGCCTCCAGGCCCGCCGGGTTGAGCTGGTCGTGATGGGTGAGGCGGTCCAAATTCGCCGCGCGGTCCACGAGCTCGTCGTGCAGGCGCTCCACCCGCCCGTCGCCGTGTGCGCACCCATGCATGGCTCGCTCTCCTCTCAACCGACGAAGTGGGGCCAACGCGGCACCAGGGTAACATCAACCCGGCCCCCCGACAATAGGACCAAGGTGCCAATAGTCGGCCGCTGCACTCGAGCAAGTTGCACAGGCGCGACACGCGTTCGGGCCGGCCCTGTGGGGCCCGGAGCGCATGGAGCGGACGAACGGTGGCGGTGGACGCGCGGCGCGGCCGAGCTCTGGATCAGAGCTGCCATCGCTCGCGGGCGGCCGCCAGGACGGACTCGGCCTGCGTGGCCAGGGGATGAGGCGGCGGTTGGCCGTAGGGGTCGCCGAGCGGGGGCAGGCCTGCCAACACCTGGGCGCTGGCCACCGCCGCGGCGGCGATGGCATTCAAGTTGTAGCCGCCCTCCAGGACTACCACCAGCCGCCCGCCGCACAGCTCGGCGGCTAGCGCTTGCAGGCGTTCCACCAGGGCTACATAGCCCTCGACTGTCAAGCGCATGTTGGCCAGCGGGTCGCGCCAGTGGGCGTCATAGCCAGCCGACACCAGGAGCACGTCCGGGCGCCAGCGCTGGGCGAGTGGCGTCAAGATCTCGTCGAACGCCCGCAGATACTCCGCATTGCCGCACCCGGGCGGCAGCGGGAGGTTGGCCGTCGTGCCGGCGCCCGCGCCGCTGCCGGCCTCTGCCAGGCGGCCGGTGCCCGGATAGAGGGGGAACTGGTGGATCGAGAAGAAGCAGACATCGGCCCGCTCGTAGAAGATCTCCTGCGTGCCGTTCCCATGGTGCACATCGAAGTCGACGATCAACACGCGCTGGGCGCCGCCGGCGCGCACGGCCCACTGGGCGGCGATCGCCACATTGTTGAACAGGCAGAAGCCCATCGCCTGGTCGCGCACGGCGTGGTGGCCCGGCGGACGGACCAGGACGAAGGCGTTGCGCAAGCGGCCGGCCAGCACTGCAGCGGTGGCGTCTACCGCCGCGCCGGCCGCGAGCACCGCCGCCTCGAACGACGCGGGGCTCACGAACGTGTCGCCATCCAGCCAGCCCCCCCCCTCGGCGGCCATGGCGCGCACCGTGCGGATGTAGGGTGCGCTGTGCACGCCCTCGATCACCGCGAGGTCGGCCGGGGGGGGCTGGCTCACCGCGAGATCGAGCAACAAGCCGTGGCGTTCGAACAGGGCCCAGGCAGCGGTCAGGCGGGAAGGGGCCTCAGGATGGCCAGGGGCCTCATGGCGCAGGAACTGCGGCGAGTAGTATAGCCCAGTCGACGACATAGGCGGCTCCGCCCGATGCGAAACGGGCGGGACCCTGCCGTGGCCCCGCCCGTGGACTAGGTCCGCTCAGACGCTAGGTGCCGGCCCGGGCAGCAAGCGCGGTTGCGGCGCGGGCGCGGGGGGCTGGGCCGGCGCGGGCTGTGCGGCGGTCGCCGGCGGTGGCGCCGGCGGCTCGGAGGCTGGCGGCGGCAGGTCGGCGAAGATCCGCTCCAGCTCCTCGCCCTCCAGCGTCTCGTGCTGGATCAGCTGCTGCGCCATGTAGTGCAGCTTGTCCATGTGCTGGCGCAGGATCGCCTCGGCCGTTTTGTAGCCCTTGTCGATGATCCGCCGTACCTCCTCGTCGATCGCCTCGGCCACTTTCTCGCTGTAGTTCTTCTGCTCGCCGATCTCGCGGCCGAGGAAGACCAGCTCCTCCTTATGGCCCAGGGCCAGCGGGCCGAGTTTCTCGCTCATGCCATACTCGCAGACCATCTTGCGCGCCAGGTTGGTGGCCCGCTCGATGTCGTTCTGCGGCCCGGTGCTCATCTCGCCGAACACCAGCACCTCGGCTACATGGCCGCCCAGCGCCGCCGCGATCATGTCCTCGAACTGCGACTTGGTCCAGAAGTAGCGATCTTCGCTCGGCAGGAAGCGCGTGTAGCCGCCCATCATGCCGCGGGCGATGATCGACACTTTGTGCACCGGGTCGTGGTTCTTCAGCATGCGGCCGACCAGCGCGTGGCCCGACTCGTGGTAGGCGGTGATCGCCTTCTCGCGCTCGCTCATTAGGCGGCTCTTGCGCTCCGGCCCGGCGATCACGCGGTCGATCGCCTCCTCCAGATCCTGCAGCGAGATCGCCTTGCGGTTGCGCCGAGCGGCCAGGATCGCCGCCTCGTTGACCAGGTTCATCAGGTCGGCGCCCGAGAAGCCCGGGGTCTGCTTGGCCAACAGGTCGAGCGAAACGTTTTTCTCCAGCGGCTTGCCGCGCGCGTGCACCTCGAGGATCTGCCGGCGGCCATTGATGTCGGGCCGGTCGAGCACCACCTGGCGATCGAAGCGGCCCGGCCGTAGCAGCGCCGGGTCGAGCACGTCCGGGCGGTTGGTGGCCGCGATCACGATCACATTGGTGTTCGTGTCGAAGCCGTCCATCTCCACCAGGATCTGGTTGAGCGTCTGCTCGCGCTCGTCGTGGCTGCCGCCCAGGCCGGCGCCGCGCTGGCGACCGACCGCGTCGATCTCGTCCACGAACACGATGCATGGTGCGTTGCGCTTGGCCTGGTCGAACAGGTCGCGCACCCGCGAGGCGCCGACGCCGACGAACATCTCGACGAACTCGGAGCCGCTGATGCTGAAGAACGGCACGCCCGCCTCGCCGGCCACCGCGCGCGAGAGCAGCGTCTTGCCCGTGCCCGGCGGGCCGACCAGCAGCACGCCCTTCGGGATGCGCGCGCCAAGGGCGGCGAACTTCTCCGGGTACTTCAGGAACTCGACGATCTCCTGCAGCTCCTGCTTCGCCTCATCGACCCCGGCCACGTCGGCGAAGGTCACCGTGGGCTTGTTGCCCAAGAACATGCGCGCGCGGCTCTTGCCGAACGACAGCGCCTGGTTGTTCGACCCCTGCGCTTGCCGCATCATGAACAACAACACGGCGCCGAAGAACACTACGGGCAGCAAGTTCACCAGCAGGCCGAGCCAGTTGGTGAACTGCGGGGGATCGACCACCTGGATGTTCACCGCTTCGAGCTGCTCCGGGGTCACCCCGTAGTCGCGCAGCGTCTGGCTAACCGTCGAGTTGTGCTCCTTACGCGCCGTGTAGCGCTTCCCGTCGCCCTTCTCGAAGGTCAGCTTGTCTTCCTGCACCGTGATCTTGCGGATGGTGCCCATCTTGACGCCGGCGGCCACCTCGCTCATGGATACGGTGGTGCCTTCTTTTTCCTGCGTGCCCGAGGACACCGTGATGAACAGTGCGATCACGGCGACCAGGATGATCAAGTAGACCAGACTATTGCGCAGCCATTTGGTATCCATCCATTGTCCTCCAACGCGCCGGCGCGCGCCGGCCGTTGCCGAGAGGACGCAAGCCCCGCGCGGGGAGGTGCCCCCGACCAGAGGCCGAAGCGGTAAGCAGTGCGTCCAGCATGGTCCAGTAGCCAGTGTGGGAAGTATATCAGACGGCCCGGCGCGGACCAACTGCCCGCGCGGGCATCTACGACTGGGCGGCGTACACCTCCGGGCGCAAGATCCCGATGTACGGCAGGTTCCGATAGCGGTCGGCGTAATCGCCGCCGTAGCCCACCACCCAGCGATCGGGGATGCGGAACCCGACGTAGTCCACCGGGTACGGCAGGTGCCCGTCGCGCACCTTGGCCACCAGCACGCAGTAGCGGACCGACCGCGCGCCCTGCTCGCGCAGGTAGCGATCGATCGTGCGCAGCGTGAGCCCGGTGTCCAGCACCATGTCCACCACCAGCACATCGCGCCCCGCCAGCGGCTCGCTCGGCGGCTGCTGGATGCGCACCGTGCCGCTGGTGACGGTCCGCGCGCCGTAGCTGGCCGCCCGCATGCAGTCCACGGCGATCGGGATGTCGATCGCGCGCACCAGGTCGGCGAGGAACAGCAGCGCGCCCTTGAGGATGCCGATCACCACCGGCGGCGCGTCGGCCGTGCGCGCGGCGTAGTCGGCGGTGATCTGGGCGCCCAGCGCGGCCACGCGGCGGGCGAGCGCCTCGCGCGACACGAGCACCGCCTCGATGTCGGGATGGTCGGCGGGCTGCAGCGGGCCAGGGTCCTCGCCGAGGAGAGCCCCCTCCGGCGGGGCGAAACGCGGGCGTTCGACCGTCACGGCGCTACCTCTAATCGCTGCACGGGGAGAGGACAAGCGCTGCTTGCCATCCCGGGCTCCGCCCACAAGTGCAGCGCGGTCGTCGTCTCGGGCCGCAGGCGCGCCCAGTGCGCGATGCGCTGCCCGACTACCCACACAATACCATTATCGGCCACTACCAGGGGTAAACGCGCGCGCTGGTGGCGTGGCACGCGGCTGTCCACCAGGAAGTCTTGTAGCCGCTTGGCGTGCGCCATGCCCAGCGGCTGGAAGCGGTCGCCCGGCCGACGGAACCGCACGCGCAGCGGCAAGCGCACGGCCGCGGCGTCCAGCCAGCCCTCGAATGGCGCGACCGCGCGCCAGCGGTCCGGCGGCGGGGGTGGCGCGTACTCCGCCCGCAGGCAGCCCCAGCCGGGCAGCACCAGGCCGCCCGGCACGGGCAGCGGCCAGCTCGCCGCCTCCGCCGCGCGCGCCGGGGCACGAGCGACCAAGCGCAGCGTGGGGCCCTCGCGCTCCAGCCGCAGCCCGTGCGGCAGGTCGATCCCGCGCCCCGATTCCCCCGCAGCGACTCGCAGCGCCGCGTCGAGCACCGCCTGGCTGAGATCGGCGGCGGTGCCCCGCAGCGCCACCACCGCCCGGCGAATCAGCCGCCGTTGCAGCGCCGCGGGCAGCTCCGCCCAGCCGGCGAGGGCGAGCGTCACCGCCGCGTCCGCCAGCCGGGCGCGCTGGCGCCACTCCATCTCCACGGCGCGCTCCACCACCGTGCGCTCCTCGGCCAGCGCCCGCGCCGCCCGCATCAGCGCCTGGCGCGCCCCGGGCTGCACGCGCTCCAGACAGGGGAGTACCTCGTCGCGCACGCGGTTGCGCGTGTAGGCACGCCCGGCCTCGACCAGCGGCGCGAGCCCCTGCTCGGCGCAGTAGGCCAGCGTGTCGGCGCGGGCGACCGCCAGCAGCGGCCGCACCACACGCAGCGCGCTGGGCGGCGGCGCGGGCGCGTCCAGCGGCGGGCCGAGCGCCGCCAGCGGCAGCGTGGCCACCAACGGCATGGCGCTCAGGCCGTCGAGGCCCGCGCCGCGCAGCAGGTGCAGCAGCAGCGTCTCCGCCACGTCGTCGGCGGTGTGGCCGACGGCCACCGCGTCGGCGCCGAGCTGCGCCGCCAGCCGCGCCAGCGCCTGGTAGCGGGCGTAGCGCGCCGCGGCCTGCACGTTCAGGCGATGCTGGCGGCGGTAGGCCGGCACGTCGAGGTGCAGCGTGACCAGTGGCAGGCCCCAGTCGGCGCACAGCGCGGCCAGATGGGCGCTCTCCGCGGCGCCCGCCGCGCGCAGGCCGTGGTCGACGTACACTGGATGCAGCGCCCACCCGTGCTCCGCGCGCAGCCGCCAGAGCGCATGCGTGAGCGCCAGCGAGTCCTGCCCGCCCGAGAGGCCGACCAGCACCCGCGCCCCGCTGCCCAGCCCCGCGGCGCGCAGGGCCGCCAGGCTGGCCCGCAGCGCGCGATCGACCCGCGCGGTCGTGGGAGCGGTAGGGTCCGACGCGGCCCCGCTCATGGCTCGTCGAGGAAGTGGCGCAGCCACTGGCGGGGCACGGGGATATCCGGGGTAGGAGTGGGGCGCGCGGCGGTCGGGGCGGGCGTGGGCGCCACGATGATCACCGGCACATCGCCCGGCCGCACGAGGTTCAGCTCCTCGCGCGCCACTCGCTCGATATAGGCGTCGCTGCGGTAGCGCGCGATGCGCCGCTGCAGCTCCACGTTCTGCTCGCGCAGCTCGGCCACCTCGCGGCGCATCGCCTCCACCTGGCGCGCCAGCTGGTAGCCCTCCACCGCCCGCTGCGCTGTGGCCAGCAGGATCAGCGCGCAGGCCGGCCCGACCACCGCCAGCAGCAGCCCTGCCGGGAAGCGCCGGCCGCCGATGTGCATCTCACGCACGTGCGCCTCCTCGTGCCCGCGCCACCCGCTCGGCCACCGACGGGTGCGTGGCCAGCAGCAGCTCCGCCCACCGCGGCGGCTGGCGTTCGAGCCGGTTCTGCGCCGCCAGCCGCTCCAGGGCCGTCGCGAACGCCGCCCCGTTGCCCGACAGCGCGACCGCGTAGCGATCGGCCGCGCGCTCGCAAGCCCGCGACCAGGCGTTCACCAGGGGCATGGTAGCAAGTCCGGCCGCGGCGGCGAGCAGTGCCAGCAGGGGGAACGCCGCGGGTGCACGCCAGTCGCCCAGCCCCCAAGTGGCGAACACCCACGGGAGCAGCCAGGCGGCCAGCGCCAGCCCGCCCCAGATCCCGGCCAGCTCGAGGGCGATCCCGCGCCAGATATCGCCGCGCACGTGGTGCCCCAGCTCGTGGGCCACGATCGTCTCGATCTCCTCGGGGGTGAACTGCGCCAGCAGCGTGTCGCCCAGCACCACGCGCCGCGACTGGCCCAGCCCGATCACCGCCGCGTTCGCCTCCGCCGTGCGCCGGCTCAGGGCGATCACCGCCACCCGCGGCGGCCGCACGCCCGCACGCTCGAACAGCGCCGCGATGCGCGCCGCCAGCGGCGGGCTGTCGAGGGGCCGCAGGGGGTAGAACAGCGGAACCACGACGTACGGCGTCACATAGGCCAGCAGCACGGCGCCCGCGCTCAGCAGCAGCGCGTAGCCCCACCACCAGTGGGGGCCGAGCGCCGCCACGCACAGGTAGAACAGGCTGGCAACCAGCGTGCCGAGCGCCACGCCGAGCGCGCTGGCTTTCAGCCAGTCGAGCAGCCAGCCGGCGGGCGACTGCGTGGCGAGCCCGTAGCGCCGCGGCAGCCAATATCCCCAGCCGTAGCTCGCGGGCAGCAGCAGGAGGCGGTACAGCGCCAGCAGCCCGGCGACCAACGCGGGCGCCACGGCCCAGGCGGGCAGCAGGGCGCTCAGCGCGGCGGTCCAGCGCGCCGCCAGCCCGCTGGACCACGCCAGCCCGGGCAACACAAGACTCGCCGTCGCCACGAGCAGGAAGTGTTGCCGCCGCGCCCTGCCCAGCCGGCGCGCCACCTCCTCGTCGCGCGTGGCCGCTGGCTCGGCGGGAGCGGGGGCGGCAGTGTTCATCGGCGGACCGGTACGCTAGGGGCGGCCGCCCGCGCGCGACCGGCGCGGTACTCGGGCAGCGGCCGCACCTCGTAGGCCTGCTGCGCGCCGCGCGCCGCCGCCAGCGCCTGCACGGCCACGCGCAGCGTGTCCAGCGAGGTGAAGCATGGCACGCGGCGCTCGACCGCCGCGCGGCGCATGGCCAGGCCGTCGCGCAGCGGCACGCGGCTCGGCGACAAGGTGTTGAGTACCACCTGCACGGTGCCGTCGCGGATCACGTCCTCGCAGTCAGGGTGGCCGGTGCCCAGCTTGGCCACCACGCACGCCACGGGCAGCCCGAACACCTGCAGGGCGCGGGCGGTGCCCTCGGTGGCGTAGATGCGGTAGCCCTGCTCGGCCAGCGAGGCGAGCAGCACCGCGGCGGCCGGCTTGTCGTCGTCGGCCACCGTAGCTAGGATCGCCCCCGCGGGCGGCAGCATGAGCCCCGCGGCGATCAGCGCCTTGGTCAGCGCGCCCTCGTAGGTCCAGTCGACACCCATCACCTCGCCGGTGCTCTTCATCTCGGGGCCCAGGTAAGTATCCACCTGCGGCAGCTTGGCCATCGAGAACACCGGTGCCTTCACCGCCACCAGCGGCTGGGCGGGCCACAGCCCGGGCGCGTAGCCCTGCGCCGCCAGGCTCTCGCCCAGCATGATCCGCGTGGCGATCTCGATCATCGGCACGCCGGTCACCTTGCTCAGGAACGGTACCGTGCGGCTCGCCCGCGGGTTGACCTCCAGCACGTACAGCGTGCGCGTGGCGCGGTGCAGCACGTACTGCACGTTGAACAGCCCGCGCACGCCCAGCCCGCGGCCCAGGCGCGTGGTGTAGTCGACCACCTGCTCGCGCTGCGCGTAGGTGAGCGACTGCGCCGGGTACACGGCGAGGCTGTCGCCCGAGTGCACCCCCGCGCGCTCGACGTGCTCCATGATGCCGGGGATGAGCACCTGCTCGCCGTCGCAGATGGCGTCGACCTCGAGCTCGATGCCCTCGATGTACTTGTCGATCAGGTACGGCCGGCGCTCGGACAGCTCGGCCGCGGCGGCGGTGTAGCGCAGCAGGTCGGTGGCGTTGTGCACGATCTCCATGCCGCGCCCGCCGAGCACGTACGAGGGCCGGATGAGCACCGGGTAGCCGATGTTCTGCGCGGTGAGCAGCGCCTCGCGCTCGCTGGTCACCGCCGCGCCGGGCGGCTGGGGCACGCCGAGCTGGCTGACCAGCTCCTCGAAGCGGTGGCGGTCCTCGGCCAGGTCGATCGCCTCCACGCTGCTGCCCAGCACGTGCGCGCCCGCGCGAGCCAGCGGCTCGGCCAGGTTGATCGCCGTTTGGCCGCCGAACTGGACCACTACCCCGGGGGTGCTGTCCGGAGTGGTCTCGTTGGCCAGCACCTCCTGCACGCACTCGGCGTCGAGCGGCTCGAAGTACAGCCGGCTCGACGCGTCGAAGTCGGTGCTGACCGTCTCGGGGTTGCTGTTGATCATGATGCTGGCCACGCCGCGCGCGCGCAGCGTCTCGGCCGCGTGCACACTACAGTAGTCGAACTCGATGCCCTGGCCGATGCGGATCGGCCCCGAGCCGATCACCACCGCCTTGGGGCCCTCCAGCGCGGGCGCCTCGTTCTCGGTCTCGTAGGTCGAGTAGAAGTACGGCGTGGCCGCCTCGAACTCCGCCGCGCAGGTGTCGACCATCTTGTACACGGGGCGGATGCCCCAGGTGTGGCGCAGCGCGCGCACCTGGTCGGGCAGCAGGTCGGCCAGCCGGCCGATCTGGGCGTCGGAGAAGCCCTGCCGCTTCGCCTTGCGCAGCAGCGCGGGCGTGAGCGGGCTGCCCAGCAGCTGGCGCTCGGTGTCGATGATCGCCGCGATCTTGGCGATGAAGAAGCGGTCGATCCGCGTGCGGCGCGCCACCTCATCGATCGACAGGTCGCGGCGCAGCGCGGCGGCGATCGCCCACAGGCGCAGGTCGGACGGCTGCTCCAGCGCCGCCAGCAGCGCCGCGCGGCCCGCCTCGCCCGCCCACTCGCTGGCCTCCCACAGCAGCGAGCGGCCGCCGAACTCCAGCGAGCGCACGGCCTTCTGCAGCGCCGCCTCGAACGAGCGGTCGATGGCCATCACCTCGCCGGTCGCCTTCATCTGCGTCCCGAGCGTGCGGTCGCCCGTGGCGAACTTGTCGAATGGCCAGCGGGGGATCTTCACCACCAGGTAGTCGAGCGCCGGCTCGAAGGCGGCCGTGGTACGCTGGGTGACGGCGTTGGGGATCTCGTGCAGCCGCTTGCCGATGGCGATCTTGGCCGCCACCCGCGCGATCGGGTAGCCCGTGGCCTTCGAGGCCAGGGCCGACGAGCGGCTCACCCGCGGGTTGACCTCGATCACGTAGTACTGATCGCTGGCCGGGTCGAGCGCGAACTGCACGTTGCAGCCGCCCTCGATGCCCAGCGCGCGGATGATGCGCAGCGCGGCCGAGCGCAGCCGCTGGTAGTCGCGGTCGCTGAGCGTCTGGCTGGGCGCGACCACGATGGAGTCGCCCGTGTGGACGCCCATCGGGTCGATATTCTCCATGTTGCAGATGGTGATGCAGGTGTCGGCGGCGTCCCGCATCACCTCGTACTCGATCTCCTTCCAGCCCAGCAGCGAGCGCTCGACGAGCACCTGGTGGATGGGGCTGGCCGCCAGCCCGGCGCGCGCGATCTCCGCCAGCGCCTGCGGGTCGGGCGCGATGCCCCCGCCGGTGCCGCCCAGGGTGTACGCCGGGCGTACGATCAGGGGGAAACCGAGCTGGTCGCCCACCGCCAGCGCCTCGTCCACGCTGTGGGCGATCACGCTATCCGGCACCGGCTCACCGATGCGCTGGAGCAGCGCGCGGAACCGCTCGCGGTCCTCCGCTTCCTGGATGGCGCGCAGTGGCGTGCCCAGCAGGCGCACGCCGTAGCGGTCGAGCACCCCCGCCTCGGCCAGCGCCACCGCCAGGTTCAGGCCCGTCTGGCCGCCGAGCGTGGCCAGCAGGCCGTCGGGCCGCTCGCGCTCGATGACCCGCGTGAGCACCTCGACGGTCAGCGGCTCGATGTACACCACGTCAGCCACGTTCTCGTCGGTCATGATCGTGGCCGGGTTGGAGTTGACCAGGATGGTGGTGATGCCCTCCTCACGCAGCGCCCGGCAAGCCTGGGTGCCCGCGTAGTCGAACTCCGCCGCCTGGCCGATGACGATCGGCCCGGAGCCGATCACCAGCACCTTGCGCACCGCCTGGGCGACGTGCGTGGTTGCGGGGGGAGGCGCTAACACTTTGCTCATGCGTCGTCACTCGCCTACGCGCGCCGCCAGCAGCGCGAAGAACTCATCGAACAGGTACTGGTTGTCCTGTGGCCCGGGGCAGCCCTCCGGGTGAAACTGCACGGAGAACACCGGCCGCTCGCGGTGGGCCAGGCCCTCGACCGAGCCGTCGTTCAAGTTGATGTGGCTCACGTAGAAGCCCGACGCCGCCGGCAGCGAGTCACGGTCCACCTGGAACTCATGATTCTGCGCGGTGATGTGTACCGCGCCCGTGCGCACGTCCTGCACCGGGTGGTTGCTGCCGTGGTGGCCGAACGGCAGGCGGCTGGTGGTGGCCCCCACCGCCAGCGCGAGCAACTGATGGCCCAGGCAGATGCCAAAGATGGGCAGGTCGGTGCGCAACAAGTCGCGGACCAGCCCCACGACGCCCGGCAGCGCCGCCGGATCGCCCGGCCCGTTGGCCAGCACCACCCCCGCCGGCCGCGCGGCGAGGATCGTCTCCAGCGTGGCGTCGGCGCCCACCGTGGTCACCGCCGCGCCGCGCCGTTGCAGCGAGCGCACGATGTTGTGCTTGGCGCCGCAGTCGAGCACCACCACGCGCGGCCCCGTGCCGGCGGGCGTGACGGCCGCGCTCGCGGCGCCCACCACCTCGCTCACCACGTCGCGCTCCGACAGCGCCGGCAGCTGGCGGGCGCGCTGGAGCAGCGCGGCGTGCTCGCCGGTGGACAGCTCTGGCCGCGCGATCGGCGCCAGCACCCCGCGCAGCGCCCCGCGCCGCCGCAGCCGCCGCGTCAGCGCGCGGGTGTCGATCCCCTCCAGCCCCGTGACGCCGTGGCGCGCCAGGTAGGCGTCCAGCGGCTCGCTCGCGCGCCAGTGGTGCGGCTCCAGGGCCAGCTCGCGCACGATCAGCCCCGCCACCCACGGCCGCGTCGACTCCGCCACCGCCAGATCGACACCGTAGTTGCCGATCTGCGGGTGCGTGAGCACCACCATCTGGCCGCGATACGACGGGTCGGTGCAGATCTCCTGGTACCCCGTCATGCCAGTGTTGAAGACGACCTCGGCGGCCGTCTCCCGCCCGGCGCCGAACAGCGTGCCCACGTATGCGGCACCGTCTTCCAGCACCAGCGCGCCCGGCACGGCGAGCCGCGGGACCGGGGCGCTCGGGGGGGATTCTACATGCACTACCATCTCAGCCCTGCTACACACGATAGACGATCTCGCCGCCGGCGATGGTGGCCCGCACGCGGCCGCGCAGCCAGTGGCCGGCCAGCGGCGTGCTGCGCCCGCGCGAGCGCCAGCGCGCCGGCTCGACCTGCCAGCGTGGCTCGGGGTCGAACACCACGCAGTCGGCCGGCGCGCCCGGCGCCAGGCGCCCGCCCTCCAAGCCGAACGCGGCCGCGGGCCCGACGGTCAGGGCGCGCAGCGCGGCGTCCAGCGCCAGCTCGCCCCGCGCCACCAGCTCCAGCAGCACGCCCAGCACGCTCTCCAGAGCACTCGCGCCCGGCGCGGCGTAGACGTACTCGCAGTCCTTCTCGATCGCGCGGCGCGGCCAGTGGTCGCTCACCACCACCAGCGTGCCATCGGCGACGCCCGCGCACAGCGCCGCGCGATCGGCGGCGGTCCGCAGCGGTGGCAGGAGCTTGGTGCTGGTGGTGTAGGGCCAGCCCTCGGGCCCGCTGGCCAGCGCCGTCTCGTCGAGCAGCAGGTGGTGCGCGGTCACGGCGGCGGTGACCGCCAGCCCGGCGGCGCGCGCGGCGCGCACCTGCTCCACGGCCGCCGCCGTGCTCAGCGGGCCGAGGTGCAACCGCCCGCCGGTCGCCCGCGCGAGCGCCAGCGCCCGCGCCACGGCGAACTCCTCGGCGGCGGCGGGGATGCCCGGCAGGCCCAGGTGTGTGGCCACCGCCCCCTCGTGCGCCAGGCCGCCCTGGGCGAGGTCGGGGTCGCACGGCTGCTCGACCACCGGCCGCCCCGTGAGCACACTGTAGCTGAGCGCGTTGCGCAGCACCCGCGCGCTGCGCACCGACAGCCCGCCGTCGGTGAACGCCACCGCGCCGGCCTCGGCCATGGCGCCCAGCTCGGCGAGTTCCGCGCCCTGGCGTCCGCGGGTCACCGCCCCCAGGGGCCGCACGCGCACGCGGGTCTCGGCGGCCGCCCGCTCGCGCAGCGCCACCACCGCCGCCGCGTCGTCGACGCAGGGGTCGCCCTCGCGCAGGCAGCAGAGCGTCGTGAAGCCGCCGGCCGCGGCCGCCGCCCCCAGCGTGGCGAGCGTCTCGGCGTCGTCGTGGTCGGCGTCGCCGAGGTGGCACTGCAGGTCGATGAAGCCCGGGGCCACGATGCAGCCCGTGGCGTCGAGCACCACCTCGTCGGCCGCCGCGGCGAGCGCCGGGCCGACCTCGACCACCCGGCCGTCGTGCAGGCGCACGTCGGCGAGGCCGTCGAGGCCGCTCGCGGGGTCGATGACCCGGCCGCCGCGGATGCACAGGGCGGTCATGCGCCCTCGCCTCCCAGCAGGTACAGCAGTGCCATGCGCACCGCCACGCCGTTGGTTACCTGATCGGCGATCGCCGAGCGTGGCCCGTGGGCCACCGCGGGCATGATCTCGACCCCCTCGTTCATCGGCCCGGGGTGCAGCACCAGGGCGTCGGGGCACAGCCGCGCTAGCCGCTCGGCCGTGAGGCCGTAGAGGCGCACGTACTCGCGCTCGCTGGGCAGCAGCGCCGCCTGCTGGCGCTCGCGCTGCAAGCGCAGGCCCATCACCACGTCGGCCCCGGCCAGCGCGCGCTCCAGGTCGTGGGTAACCTCTGTCGCCGGCCAGGGCAGCGGCCCCGTGGGCAGCAGCGTGGGCGGCCCGCAGAGAGTCACCCGCGCGCCCAGCTTGGTGAAGCCCCAGACGGCCGAGCGCGCCACCCGGCTGTGCAGCACGTCGCCCACGATAGCCAGGCGCAGGCCAGCGATTCGCCCCAGCCGCTCGCGCACGGTGTAGAGGTCGAGCAGCGCCTGGGTGGGATGGGCGTGCCAGCCGTCGCCCGCGTTGATCACGCGGCAGGCGACGCGCTGGGCAACCAGGTACGGCGCGCCCGCCGCGCTATGGCGCATCACCAGGATGTCGGCGCCCAGCGCGCGCAGCGTGTCGGCAGTATCCAGTAGCGACTCGCCCTTGACCACGCTGCTGGCCGAGGCCGTGACGTTCACCACGTCGGCGCCCAGCCGCTTGGCCGCCAGCTCGAACGACACGCGCGTGCGCGTGCTGGCCTCGTAGAACAGTGTCACCACCGTGGTGCCGCGCAGCGCCGGCACCTGCTTGATCGGCCGCGCCAGGACCTCCTTCATGCTCGCCGCGGTGTCCAGCACATGCGTGATCTCGGCGGGCGTGAAGTCGTCGAGATCGAGCACGTGGCGGCGGCCGGGCCACGCGGGCGCAGTCGGGCGTGGGGCGACGGGCGCGGGGACTGCTACGACCGACTGGGTCACTGCACCTCCTCGTTCCTGCGACTGACTGCCGGCCCCTCCGGCCGCTCGATGACCACCTCATCGCGGCCGTCGACCTCGACCAGGCGCACCGTCACGCGCTCCTGGCGGTGGGTCGGTAGGTTCTTGCCCACGAAGTCGGCGCGGATCGGCAGCTCGCGGTGGCCCCGATCGACCAGCACCGCCAGCTCTACCACCGCCGGCCGGCCCAGGTCGACCAGGGCGTCGAGCGCCGCGCGCACGGTGCGGCCGGTGTACAACACGTCGTCGACCAGCACGACGCGCCGGCCGGCGATGTCCACGGGGATCGCCGTGCGGTCGAGCCGCGGGCGCACGCGCGAGAGGTCGTCGCGGTACAGGGTGGGGTCGAGCCGGCCAACGGCCAAGGGCGCGGCACCGAGCGCGGCGAGCTGGTTCGCCAGCCGGGCAGCCAGCGGGATGCCCCGGGTGCGCAGCCCGACCAGCACTAGCGGGGCCGCCCCACCGCGCCGCTCGGCGATCTCGTGGCTCAGGCGTACCAGCGCCCGCCGGATCGCCTCGGCGTCCATGACCACGCGCGCGGCTGCGCCGTCGACCGCCATCGTCCTAGCGTCCCAGGACCGGCGGGCTGGCGGCGACACACCGTGTGAGCGCGGGGCGAGCCGCAGTGGGAGGGCGGCGGGGACACACGAACACGGCGAATCGCTCCTTTCCAGCCTCGCGGGACCGGTTTAAAGGCGCGAGCAGGCGTCGTTCCTGCCACCTCCACGGTACCATGCGGGAGCGGTTGGTGCCAAGCGGCACCGGGATTCGTGCTGCCCGCCCAACATGCCTTGGGTGTAACGGCCTAGTGGCGGGCGTCGCGGCTTGCCAGCGCGCCGTGTGGCTCGTATACTTTGCACAGGCTCGGGGCTTGCCGCCGCGCCGATGTCGCCGCTGCTCGCATCCCGGTCGCTGTAGTTGCTCGCTCAGCCAGTCGACGCAGAGAGGGCTGCTCGTTGCGCCAGCTGACCCTGGCGGAGATCATGCGCCTTGCCTTGCCCGCCGACACGCGGGTCCTCGCCGGCGCGGCCAACCTCCAGCGTCCCGTCCACTGGGCTCGGGTAGCGGGTACGCGCCCGCTCGCCGCCGGCTCGCTGGAAGCCGGCGAGCTGGTGATTTTCGCGGCGCTTCCCCCGGCGGTCACCAGCGAGAGCGCCCGCCGGCTGGTCGGCCTGCTCGACGAGATCAAAGTCGCGGGCCTGCTGCTGGTGCAGCCGCCCCCGTCCGCGTTGGTCGAGGCGGCCGAGGCGGCGGGCATGCCGCTACTCGTCGCGCCCGCGGCGGTACGCGCAGCGGATCTGGAACGTGCGATCGTCGCGCTGATCGTGGATCGCCGCGCCCACCTGCGCCAGCGCGCCGACGAGACCTACCAGCGGCTCACGCGCATCGCGCTGGAAGACCGCGGGCTCGGGGCCATCGTGCAGGCCTTGGCCGACACGATGGAGAAGCTGGTGGTGATCCAGGACGAGTATGGGCTCGTGCAGGAGGCCGCGGCGCCGCAGGCCCCGCGCGCCGACGCGCCACTCCCCCCGCTAGCGGTGGTGATCGCCGAGCTGCAAGCGCGCACGCGCGAGTTGCCCTGGCCCCGCCGTGAGGAGCTGCGCGCCCACGCCCCCAGCCCCCAGGTGCAGCTGTTGGGCGACTCGGGCCTGGCGCGGGTGATCGTGCCGATCGTGCTCAAGCGTACGATGGCCGGGTTCCTCAGCGCCGTGGGACCGGCGGCGGCCTGCGACGAGCTGGACCACCTGATCATCGGCCCGGCGGCGATTGTCTGCGCACTGGAGATCGCCAAGCAGCGGGCCGTGGCCGAGGCCGAGTACCGCCTGCAGGCCGATGTGCTCGACGCCGCGCTGACCGGCCGCTTCGCGTCCGAGGCCGAGCTGGCGGCCCGGGCGCGCGCGCTGGGCTACGATCTAAACGGCGAGCACGTCGCGCTGGCCTTCGCCCTCGACCACGGCCCGGCCGGCGATAGCAGCACGGTCGAGCAACCCCGCCTGCGGCTGCGCGATGCGCTGCGGCGGCTGCTCGACGAACGCGGTGTGGCATACCTGCTGCGCCAAGAAGAGGAGCGCGTGGTGGTGTTCGTGCCCGCTGGCCCCGAGGTGGCGCGCGGGGGGCCTGGGCCGGAGGCGCTGCGCCAGGCGTTGGCGGGCCTGCTCGAAGGGCTGGCGGTCTCGCTGGGCGTCGGGCGCGCCTATCGGGGGCTGGCGGGGCTGAGCACCAGCTACCACGAGGCCGCCGAGGCGTTGGCCATCGGCCAAGCATTGCTCGGCGGCAGCCGGACCACCCACTTCGCCGATCTGGGCATCCGCCGGCTGCTGTTCCCGCTGCGCGGCTCGCCCGAGCTGCAGGCGTTCTACGACGAGTTCCTGGGGGCGCTGGAGAGCTACGACGAGCGCCACGGCACCGAGCTGATCCGCACCCTGGAGGGGTTCTTCGCCCACCACGGCAACCACGTGCGCGCCGCCGAGGCGCTGCACCTGCACCGCAACACGCTGCTGTACCGCCTGGCCCGCATCCAGGCGATCGCCGGGCTCGACCTGGACGATCCTGAGGTGCGGCTGGCCGTGCAGGTCGCCCTGCGCCTGCGGCCGGCGGCCGGGCCGCGGCGCCCGGTGGAGGTGGTGGAGGCGAGCGGCGCCGCGGCCGGGGAGCCGGTCAACGGCGCACAGGCAGCGCGGGCGAGCCGCGTGGCACACGCTAGAGAGGATAGGAGCAGATGAGCAACCGGGCCAATCGCGAGCTGAAGCAGGAGGTGCTCAGCCAGGCCGAGCGCAGCGGCGTCAAGTTCGTCAACTTGCAGTTCACCGACATCGTCGGAGTGGTGAAGAACATCACTATCCCCATCCATAAGTTCGAGGATGCCATCGACTACGGCCTGTGGTTCGATGGCTCCTCGATCGAGGGGTTCGCGCGCATCCACGAGAGCGACATGTACCTGGAGCCCGACCTGGCCACGTTCGGGCCGATCCCCTGGGAGCAGGACGGCAACCCCACGGCCAAGGTGATCTGCAACGTGTACACCCCCGATGGGACGGAGTTCGCCGGCGACCCGCGCTATGTGCTGCGGCGCATGGAGGCCGAGGCGGCGCGCCTGGGCTTCCTGTTCCAAACGGGGCCGGAGCTGGAGTTCTTCCTGCTGCGCGGCGACCGGCCCGGGGCCATCGAGAGCTTGCCGCACGATCGGGCCAGCTACTTCGACGTGACCACCGACGAGGCCGCCGAGGTGCGCAAGGAGATGGTCAATGCCCTGGAGGCCCAGGGCATCACCGTCGAGGCGAGCCACCACGAGGTGGCGCCGGGCCAGCACGAGATCGACTTCCGCTACGGGCCGGCGCTGCGCACCGCCGACGCGGCGATTACCTTCCGGGTGACCATGAAGGCGATCGCCGAGCGCCACGGCCTGTATGCCACGTTCATGCCCAAGCCGTTCTACGGCATGGCCGGCTCTGGCATGCATACGCACCAGAGCCTCGCCGACATCCACACGGGCCAGAACCTGTTCCACGACGAGACCAACGAGTACGGCCTGTCGGCGATCGCGCGCCACTACATGGCCGGGCTGTTGCACCACGCGCGCGGCATGTGCGCCGTGCTGGCGCCGCTGGTGAACTCCTACAAGCGGCTGGTGCCTGGCTACGAGGCGCCGGTGTACATCAGCTGGGGGCGCATCAACCGCTCGGCACTGGTACGGGTACCGCGCATCACCAAGGGGCGTCCCTCGTCGACCCGCATCGAGCTGCGCTGCCCCGACCCGAGCTGCAACCCGTACCTCGCCTTCGCCGTGATGCTCGCCTGTGGCCTCGACGGGATCAAGCGCCAGCTGCCGCTGCCGCCGCCGATCGAGGAGGACCTGTTCCATTTCGACGAGCAGACCATGGCCAAGCACGCCGTGGGCATGCTGCCCACCTCGCTGGCCGAGGCGCTCGACGAGCTGGAGCGCGACGACGTGGTGCGCGAGGCGCTCGGTCAGCACGTGTTCGACTGGTTCCTGGAGGCCAAGCGCCAGGAATGGGATGAGTACCGCAAGCAGGTCACGCCCTGGGAGATCGAGCGCTACCTGCAGGTCTACTAGGAGCCCGGCCGTGGCCGAGAGCCGCGCGCTCCGCTATGACCGGCTGTACCGCACCCTGGCCTCCGAGGCGTACCTCCTGAGCCTGGGCGAGACGCCGCTCGGGCGCCTCGAGCTGCACTTCGCCCAAGGCGTGGTGTACGGACTGCTCCTGCTCGAGCAGGAGCTCGACCGCGCGGTGGTGCGCGCGTTGCTCGCCCAGATCGACGACGATCTGGTCTGGACAGCCGGGGTAGCGCGCGAGGACTTCGTGGTCTCGGTGTTCGTGGGCCGCGAGGTGGGCGTGTTCGACGACCGCGCGCGGGCCGAGAGCGAGGCGTCGCCGAATGGGGGAGGCGATGGCCACTAACCCCCCCGCCGGCACCGGCGAGGCGGAGCCGCCGGCCGCCGCGCGGCTGCGGCTGTTCGTGGCTATCGAGCTGCCCGCGGCGTGGCGCCGCTACCTGGCCGCGCGGGCGGCGGAGCTGGAGCGGCTAGCGCCCGGCTATGCCCGCTGGGTCGCGCCCGAGCTGCTCCATCTGACCGTGGTGTTTCTCGGCGAGCAGCCGCCGGCGCAGCGCGCGGCCATCGAGCGCGCGCTGCGTGACGCCACCGCGCGCCAGGCGCCTTTTCAGCTCGCCCTGGGCCCGCTCGGCCACTTCGGCGGGGCGGTCCCGCGTGTGCTGTGGGTGGGCGCCCACGCCAGCGGCCATGGGCTGGAGGCGCTGCACGCTGCCGTGGGCGCGGCGCTGGCCGCCGAAGGCGTGGCGTTCGACCGCAAGCCGCTGGTAGCGCACCTGACACTCGGTCGTGCCCGCCCAGGAGCCGACCCGGCCGTCGGCCGGCGACTCGCCCGGCAGCTCCCCGCCTTGCCGCTGCCCGCCGCGCCGCCGCCGTTCACCGTCGAGGCGCTGACGCTCATGCGCAGCGAGCTGCAGCCAGCGGGCCCGCGCTACACGCCGCTCGCGCGCTTCCCACTCACTCCTCGCGCCGGCCGCGGAACACCAACTTGAGGCCCGTGCCCTCGAAGCCGAACGCCTGCCGCAGGCGGTTCTCCAGGTAGCGCCGGTACGAGAAGTGGAGCAGCTCTGGGTCGTTGCAGAAGAACACGAACGTGGGCGGCCGCACGTCGCTCTGGGTGGCATAGAGGATCTTGAACTGTTTGCCCTTGCTGTACAGCGGGTGGTCCTGTATCGCCTGGCCGATCACGGCGTTCAGCCGCGCGGTGGGCACCCGGCGGCGATGCTCCTGCGCCGCCGCGATCGCCGCGTCGAGCACACGCCGCACGCCGCGCCCCGTCAGCGCCGACACGAACAGCAGCGGCGCGTAGTCCAGAAACTGGAGATTGCGGCGCACGACCTGCGTCCACTCGGTCTGCACGCGCGGGTTCTTCTCCACCAGGTCCCACTTGTTCAAGACCAGCACGACGCCCTTGGCCGCCTCTTGGATGTAGCCCGCGATGTGGGCGTCCTGCGCCGTGATGCCCTCCTGGGCGTCCAGCACCAAGATAGCTACATCGGCGCGGTCGATGGCCCGTAGGGCGCGCAGCACGCTGTACTTCTCGACCCCCGGCACGATGCGGCCACGGCGGCGGATGCCGGCGGTATCGATCAGGCGCAGGCGGTGCTCGCCGTAGTCGAATACGGTATCTACCGCGTCGCGCGTGGTCCCGGGGAGGTCGCTGACGATCGAGCGCGGCTGGCCCACGATAGCGTTGAGCAGCGAACTCTTGCCCACGTTCGGGCGCCCGACGATGGCGATGCCGATCTCGTCCTCGGCGGGCGGCTCCTCAGGAGTGCGGGGCAGCCGCACGAGGATAGCGTCGAGCAGGTCGGCCACGCCGCTACCGTGGATGGCGGAGATCGCGATCGGCTCGCCGAGCCCCAGCGCGTGGAACTCCAGCGCGAGGAGCGGTCCGCGCGGGCCCTCGGTCTTGTTCACCGCGACCAGCACGGGCTTCTGAGTGCGGCGCAGCAGCTCGGCCAGGTCGAAGTCGGCGCTGGTGGGGCCGGTCTGTCCATCGGTGACCAGCACGATAACGTCGGCCTCGTCGATAGCCGCCTGGGCCTGGGCCCGCGTGCCGGCCATGATGTCGCCTTCGACTTCCAGCCCGATGCCCCCCGTATCGACCAGCGTGAACTCCACCTCGGCCCACTCCGCGTTGCCGTACAGGCGGTCGCGCGTGGTGCCGGGCACCTCGTGCGTCACTGCGTAAGGGCGCCCGATGAGGCGGTTGAACAGCGTCGATTTGCCGACGTTCGGCCGGCCGACCAAGGCGACCAGCGGTTTGACCATATGGCTATCGCTCCCCTGCCGTCGTGGTGCGTGTCGGCGCCGGGGTGGCCGTGGCGGACGCGCCGGGCGTGGGCGAGGCGGTGCGCGTGCCCGTGGGCGTGGCCGTCGGCGGGGCGGTCGGGGTTGCGGAGGGCGATGCGGTGGGGATCGGCACGGGAGTCGCGGACGCTTCCGGCTGGGGCACGCCGCTCCCCTCCACGGTGGGCGGGGGCGGGGAGGGCGGTGGTGGCGCGGGCGTGGGAGCGGCGCGCGAGCTCACCGCTTGCAACGTGAGCGTCACGGTGCTCGGTTGCAGCGCCTCCAGCGTGAAGCCCGGCGGCAGCTGCACCGCGACGGGCAGCGCGTACGTGCCGGCGTCGAGGCTGCTGGCGTCGACCCGGGCGCGCACGTCCGTCGCGTTCAGCCCCTGGGTAGCCGGTCCACTGGCGGTGACCTCGACCAGGGGGAGGTCGTTACTGACGTAGAGGGTGCTAGCTAGGTTGGCGACGTTGATCGGCACGCGCAGCGTCTGCGTCAGGGTCAGCGGCACGACCTGCACGGTCAGGGTGATCTGATCGGCCCGGCCCAGCGTGAGGCCCGGGGGCACCTGCGCGCTGACCGGTTGCGAGAAGGGGCTGGTATGACCGGTGAGATCGATAGGACTGGTCTCCACCGCGTTCACGTTGGTCAGGGCGGCGGGATCGCCGACCAGCGGGACGACGGCGGGATCGACGGTAACGCTCTGCACCCAATAGCCTGGGGGAACGCTCCCCTGCACGCGGGGATGAATGCCGACCTCCTTGTAGCCGAGCTGCTGCGTGACGGGCAGGGTGACGCGGACCAGCGCGGGCTGGACCTGGGTCTGGGCGGTGCTGGGATTGAGGCGCTCGCCCTGGGCGCTGACCAACTGCACCGGCAGCTGCTGGTCGATGTCGGCGGTGGCCGCGTCCAAGCGCACCTCGACCTCCGCCGCCTCGACGCGGTTGACGTAGCTGGCCGGGCCGGTCACGCTCACGCTGGGGGGGCTGATCTCCGCGCGCCCCGCGCGGTACCCGAACGGGGGGTTGCCCTCGGTGCGCGCGCGCACCGGCACCGAGCGCGAGATCACCTCCTCCAGCCGCACGCGCAGCCGGCGCGGATTCGGCTCGCCGATGCGCACGCGCGGGTCGCGGCTGCCCACTTGCGCCACCTGGACCTCGAACTCCTCGCCCGCGGGATCGGTGGTGCGCACGGCACGCGAGAGGTCGACGAAGGCGCGGAAGTCCGCCTCGTGAACCTCGGCCAGCGCGTCGCGCGGCGCACTGATCTGGACCTCCACCGGGCTCCACTCCGCCTGGTTGGTGACCACCAGCCCCGGGGGCACGTTGCGCGGCTCGACGGTGAGCCGCAGCGTGGTCAGGCGCTCGGGGTTCTGCTCGGCTTGTACCTGCACCCAGATGGCGAGCGAGAAGGCGAGGGCCAGCAGGGCGCGGCCGAGGTCGAACCCTGGAATCTCAGGCATGGCGCCGCGCCTCCCCGCCGCGAATCCAGGTACCCACGTCGCGCAGCCAGCTCGTGATCCCACGCACGAGCCGTAGCCGCCCGCGTTGCTGCGCCGGCTGGTAGATGACTTGGAGCACCTTGCGCAGCTTCTCCTCGTCGAGGTTGCGCACCATGCGGCCGTTGTTGGCGATCGAGATCTGGCCGTTCTCCTCCGAGACCACCACGCACAGTGCGTCGGTCCGCTCCGTGATCCCGATCGCCGCCCGGTGGCGGGTGCCCAGGTGCGCGCCGAGGTGCGTGTTTTCCGTGAGCGGCAGGAGGCAGCCCGCGGCGACGATCCGCTCGCCCTGCACGATCACCGCGCCGTCGTGCAGTGGCGCGTGGGGGAAGAAGATGTTCAGCAACATCTGCTCGGACAGCAGGGCGTCCAACCGCGTGCCGGTCTCGGCGTACTCGCCCAGGCCGGTGTTGCGCTCCAGCACGATCAGCGCGCCCCAGCGCAGCTCGGACAGCCGCCGCGCGGTGGTGGCGATCGTGTCGATGGTGCGGCCGGCGGCCGTGAGGGTGGCCGGGCGGCGCAGCAGCTGGCCAGGCCGCCCGAGCTGCTCGCCCGCGCGACGCAGCTCGGGGGCGAAGATGACCACCAGGGCGAGCAGCAGGCCGTTGAGCGCGCCGCGCAGCAGCGAGCCGATCACCGAGAAGGCAAACAGGTTGGCCAGCACGGCGCCGACGACGTAGGCGATGGCCAGCCCGCGCAGGATAGGCATCGCCGTGGTCCCTTGGATGAACGACAGGCCGACATAGATCACCACGGTGATGATCAGGAACTCGACCAGCCCGCGCCAGTCGACGAGCAGGCGGAGGCCGTAGAGCAGGTTCTGGAGCAGCTCACTCAAGGCCGCACGTCTCCCCGTGGCCCGCCCGGGCGAGCCGCGCCGCGCACGCGCCGCCGGCTGTCCGGCGCGCCGCCCCGCGCCGGGGTACTAGCTGCTGCCCGCTTCGGGGCGGGCGCCTCGCGCCAGGGCCACCTCGGGGGCCCCGAGCAGCGCGCACAGCAGCGCCTTCTGCGCGTGCAGCCGGTTCTCCGCTTGGTCCAGCACGATCGAGCGCGGGCCGTCGAGCACCTCGTCGGTGATCTCCTCGCCGCGGTGGGCGGGCAGGCAGTGCATCACCACTGCGTCGTCGGCCGCGTGGGCCACCAGCGCGGCGTTGACCTGGTAGGGCGGGAAGATCGCCTGGCGCTGCTCGCGCTCGGCCTCCTGTCCCATACTAAACCAGACGTCGGTGTAGATGACGCGGGCGCCGCGCACGGCCTCGGTGGGGTCGTGGAACAGGCGCAGCCGCGCCCCGCGCGCCTCGGCGGCCGGCGTTTGGGCACGCTGGCGGGCTCGCTTCCAGATCCCCGCGTCGGGCTCGTAGCCCGGGGGGGTGGCCACGCGCAGGTCGAGCCCCACCAGCGGCGCGGCGGCGATCAGCGACGCTGCCACGTTGTTCCCGTCGCCCACGAACGCTACCGGGATGCCCTCCAGCCGCCCGAACCGCTCGCGGATCGACAGCAGGTCCGCCAGGCACTGGCAGGGGTGCTCGCGGTCGGACAGCGCGTTGATCACCGGCACGGTGGCGTGGGCGGCCAGCGTCTCGCAGTCGCTGTGCAGGAACGTGCGCGCGGCGATCGCGTCCACGTAGCGGCTGAGCACCCGCGCCACGTCGGCGAAGCTCTCCCGCTGGCCCAGCCCCACCTCGGCCGGGGAGAGGTACAGGGCGGTGCCGCCGAGGTGCTGCATGGCCACCTCGAACGACACGCGCGTGCGCAGCGACGGCTTCTGGAACACCAGCGCCAGTCGCTTGCCCGCCAGCAGCGGCGGTAGGTGTCCGCGCGCCCACTCGGCTTTCAAGGCCAGCGCGGTGTCTAGCAGCGCGTGTAGCTCGTCGGCGTCGAGGTCGCCGATCGCTAGGAAGTCTTTGCCTAGGGCCACGCTTCCCTCGCTAGCCGTGCAGCGGCCGTGTCGCGGGGAGTATAGCATAGCCGTCTGGCGCGGCCGCTTTTCGCCCGGTAGGCCGCTCAGCGCAGGGAGCGCGGGGGCGTGGGGGTGATGGCGATCCCGCGGCCCGTGGGCGTCGGGGTAGTGAGGCCGAGCGGGCGGCCGCCCGGGGAAACGCTCGGGGGCCCCGCGCCCGGCAGCCCGCTCGCGCGGGGCGGCGTGGGGGAGGCTGTGGAGGTGGGCCGGGGCGTGAGCGTCGGCCGTAGCGTGGGAGTGATGTCCGCTAACAGGGGCGAGATAGGCTCGACCTCCTCGGTTGGGGAGGCGGCCGCTTGCTGGGGACTGGTCGTTGAGGGCGGTAGTCCCTCGGGCCAGCGTTGGAGCGCGAGCAGGCTGGCCGCGCCGAGCAGGTACAGCGCGCTGGCCGCCAGCACGAGCGCCAGGAGGACGCCGAGCAGTACCCGCTGCGGGTCGCTGAGGTCGTCATAGCGCGCCCAGGCCCGGTCGAGCAGCCGCGCCAGGCGAGGAGGCCGTCGTCGTGCCGCTGGATACATCACCGCGCGATTAAACGACAAACCGCCACGGCCCGCAACCTCGCCTTAGTCCCGGGGCGGCTAGTCGTTGGGCGCGCATGCCGCGCTCAGCAGCGCTGGAAGCCGAGCAGCAAGAGCTCCCCGAAGCGCCGCTGGAGCTCCTCGATCTGGCGCTGGCTCAGGCCAGCGCGCACCAGGGCGTCGGGCCCCTCGCGATTGATCGCCGCGAGCTCACCGGCGGCCGCTGTGCAGTCGCCCGCGCGCAGGGCGGCCTCGAGCCGGTCGAGCCGAGCGATGAACGGCGCGGCCGGATCTACCGCGGCGGTCGTCGCGCCTGCTGCTTGGCCCGTGCCGGACGAGGATCCCGCCGTGCTGCCCGCCTCCTGCGGCGCGCCGGCGGGCTGCCCGCCCGGACTGGCGTTCTGGCTCGCGCCTGCCGTCTCTTGGCCCCCGGCTGTGGTTTGGCCGCTCGCCTGGGTTCCCCCGCTGCCCTGGCTGCTGGCCTCGCTGCTGCCCGCCGCAGGCTGGCCGCTACCCGTCTGCCCACCGCCGGTGGTGCCTTGGCCACTGGGCGGCGCGGCGCTGTCGCTGCCAGCGGCCGTAGCCACCTGACGTGTGGGGGCGGCGCTGACTGTTGGGGTGGGCGTGTTCGACGCGGCGCCAGTGGGCGGCGGCCCCTCGCTGCTGGTCGCCACGGCTTGTCCACTGCCCTCGGCCTCGCGCGACGGCTGGCCAGCGCCGCCGACGCTGGTCGGACTCGGAGAGGGCGTCGCCTGCGCGGCGGCTAGGGGAGCCGGGAGGGCCGCTGTACTGACCACGGTGCCCACGGCGAGTGCCAGCCCGAGAAATCCCACGGCTAGGGGCTGCTGAAGCGCTCGCATCATACCTCTGCCTTCTCCGCGGCGTGACGCCGCTGTGCTCTCGCGTTCCGGCCTCGTGGGTTCCCGGCTGGTATAGGGCCGTGCCCGCACAGACCGCAATTACCGTCTGCAAGGCGAGGGCGGGCCGCCGAGCGGCAGCGCGGTGGGGAGGGGAAGGCGGTGCTACAATGGGGCGAAGCCGCGCCGGGGAGCTGGAGGCACAGCCCTGGAGCAGCGAGGAGGGAGCGTGTTGCAGCTCGAAGTCGAGGGTACGGCGGTGGCGTTCGAGCCGCGGCGCCTGCTGATCGCGGGCTACACTGGTCGTGACCAGGCCGCTGTCGCGCGCCACATCGCCGAGCTGCGCGAGCACGGCATTCCAGCCCCGGCGCGCACGCCCGCGCTGTACGCCTTGGCGCCCGATCGCCTGACTACCGCGGAGCACGTCTACGTGGTGGGGCGCGACACCTCCGGTGAGGCCGAGTTCGTCCTGCTGTACACGGGCGGCGAGCTGTACGTCGCCGTGGGCAGCGACCATACCGACCGCGCGTTGGAGCGCCTGCACGTCGCGCGCAGCAAGCAAGTCTGTCCCAAGCCGATCTCGCGTGCCGCATGGCGCTGGGCGGCCGTGCGCGATGCCTGGGATCGCTGCCACCTGCGCAGCGAGGTCGACGGAGCGCCGTACCAAGAGGGGAGCGTGGCCGAGCTGCTACCGCCCGATGCGATTCTCGCTCTGGTGCGCCAGCGCGTAGGAGGCGACCTGGAGGGCAGCGCGATCTTCTGCGGCACGCTGCCCCTGCTCGGGGGCGCGCTGCGCTGCGGCACCCAGTTCACGGCCGTGCTGGCGCACCCCGACGGGCGCGCGCTGCGCTGCGCCTACACGGTAAGGGTGGTCGACGACCTGGATGTCTGAGTGGAGCGGCCGGGGCGGCAGACGGCTTGGCGCGGTAGAGTTTTTACAGAGGGAGCGTGGGCATGCCCAAGCCCGAGTACGAATTTTTCGATCCCTCGTCGATCCCGTGGGAAGACCTCGAGGTCCCGGGGCTCAAGCAGCGGATCCTCAGCCGCGACCCCGAGACGGGGGATTACACCCGGATGCTGCGCTTCGAGCCCGGCACCGACACCTCGCCGCTGGGCGTGCAGCGGCACGACTTCTGGGAGGAGGTCTGGATCATCGACGGGAGCCTACACGACCTCTCTCTGAACCAGACGTTCACCAAGGGGATGTACGCCTGCCGGCCGCCCGGCATGCCGCACGGCCCCTGGGTCGCGCCAGAGGGCTGCACCACCTTCGAGGTGCGCTACTACAAGAAGTAGGGGGGCGGTAGCGAGGCGATGCCGGTCGTCGACTGCCACGTGCACACCGCGCGGATGGAGGTGCTCAGCCCGGGCTACGCGGCCCATGTCGAGGCCAATCGCCGACAGCCCTACGCGGCGTTCGTCGCCGAGTGGGCCGATCCCCACCGGTTCCTGGCCTATCTGGACGAGCAGGGGGTGGACTACGCCCTAGTGCTGGCCTCCAACACGCCCGCCTCGCCCGGGGTGATCAGCAACGAGTACGTGGCCCAGTTCTGCGCGGCGAGTCCGCGCCTGCTGCCGTGTGCCAGCCTGAACCCGTTCGTCGATCGCGAGCCGGCGCGCCAGCTCGACCGCCTGGTGCGCGAGCTGGGCTTTCGGGCGCTGAAGCTGTACCCCACCTACAGCTACTACTACCCGAACGACCCGCTGCTGTACCCGCTGTACGCCCGTGCGCAGGAGCTGGGGATTCCCGTGCTGTGCCACACCGGCTCGTCCGTCTTCCCCGGCGCGCGGCTCAAGTACGGCGACCCGCTCTATCTCGATGACGTGGCGGTCGATTTCCCGGAGCTGAACCTGCTGCTGTGCCACGGCGGGCGGCCGTTCTGGTACGATCGCGCGGCGGCGCTGGCCCGGCTGCACGCCAACGTGTACATCGACCTGGCGGGGCTGCCGCCGCACAAGCTGCTCGCCTACTTTCCCGACCTGCCGCGCATCGCCCACAAGTGCGTGTTCGGCTCCGACTGGCCGGGGATCCCTACCGAGATCGGCGACAACATCGCCGCCCTGCGGCGCCTGCCATTGGACGACGCTGCGCTGCAAGCTATCCTGGGAGGTACCGCCGCACGTCTGCTGCGGCTGTAGCGGCCCACACCGCAGAGGGAACGAGCCATGCCCAAGTGGATCGGCCAGCCGATCAAGCGCGCCGAGGACCCGCGCCTGCTGACGGGCCAAGGCACCTACGTGGACGACCTGCGCCCGCTGCCGGTGCTGTACCACGCCGCCATCCTGCGCAGCCCCCACGCCCACGCGCGCATCCGGTCGGTCAACATCGAGCGGGCGCTGGCCGTGCCGGGCGTGGTCGGCATCCTCACTCCCCAGGACGTGTTGGAGATGTCCGACCCGTTCCCCGTGGGGGTGGAAACGCCCGTGCGCTACTACGCCACCGCCACCGACAAGGTGCGCTTCGTGGGCGAGCCGGTGTGCGTGGTGGTGGCCAAAGACCGCTACATCGCCGAGGACGCGCGCGAGCTGATCGAGGTCGACTACGAGCCGCTGCCCGCCGTGGTCGACCCCGAGCGGGCCATGGCGCCCGACGCGCCGGTGTTGCACGAGGACATCGGCCACAACATCGCTTGCCACCGCAGCCTGCGCTACGGCGACCCCGACGCGGCCTTTGCCGAGGCCGATGTGGTCGTCAGCCAGCGGCAGGTGTTCCCCAAGTACAGCTCCACGCCGATGGAGTGCTACGCCGTCATCGCCCAGTTCAACCCGATCAACGGCGAGTACACCATCTGGTCCAACTTCCAGGGGCCGTTCAGCCTGCACCCGGTCACTGCACGGGCGCTGCGCACACCGGAGAACAAGCTACGGTTCATCGTGCCGCCGGATATCGGCGGCGGGTTCGGCATTAAGTCGAGCATGTTCCCCTACATCGCGCTGATCGCGCTGGCCGCGCGCAAGACGGGCGTGCCGGTGAAGTGGGTCGAGGACCGCCTCGAACACCTGGCCGCCAGCTCGTCGAACACCGACCGCGTGGCCTACATGGAGGTGGCGCTCAAGCGCGACGGCACGATTTTGGGCATGCGCCAGAAGCTGATCGACAACGTGGGCGCCTACATCCGCGCCCCGGACCCCGGCTGCCTGTTCCGCCCGCTGGGCAACCAGGTCGGCCCCTACCGGTTCCAGCACCTGGCCGTCGAAGCCTACGCGGTGCACACCAACAAGTCGCTCACGGGCCCCAACCGCGGCTACGGCTGCCAGCACCTGTACTTCAACATCGAGCGGCTGCTGGACAAGGCGGCCGACACGCTGGGCCTGGACCCGGCCGAGCTGCGGCGCCGCAACCTCATCCCCGGCAGCGCCATGCCGTACACCACGCCCACCGGCGGCATCTACGACGCGGGCGACTACCCGGCCACCTTCGAGAAGCTCCTGGAGCTGGCCAACTACGCCCGGCTGCGCGAGGAGCAGGCGCGGGCGCGGGCCGCGGGCCGCCTGTACGGCATCGGCATCGCGCTGGCGGTCGACCCGTCGGTGTCCAACATGGGCTACGTGACGATCGCCTTCGACCGCAAGCTGCGCCAGCGCCCCGGCTACCAGGCTAAGTCGGGCGCCGCCGAGACGGGCACGGTGATGGTCGACGCTCGCGGCAACGTGACCTGCACGATCAACACCTGTCCCGAGGGCCAGGGCCACGAGACGACCGTCGCGCAGCTGGTGGCCGAGGAGTTCGGCATCCCCATCGAGAACGTACGTGTGGTGGCCGACTTCGACAGCAACTCGCGCGCCTGGTCGATCGCCACGGGCACCTACTCCAGCCGCTTCGCCGCGGCGGGAGCTAGCGCCACGCTACTGGCGGCGCGGCGCGTCAAGGAGAAGATGCGCGCCATCGCCGCCCACCTGCTGGAGGCCGCCCCCGACGACGTGGTGCTCGAAGACGGCGTGTTCTTCGTCAAGGGCCAGCCCGACCGCAACGTGACGTTCCGCCGCGTGGCCGGGGTGGCCCACTGGAACCCCAACGCGCTGCCACCCGGCATCGAGCCGGGCCTGCAGAACACCTCGGTGTGGAACTTCGAGCACGCCGTGGCGCCCGACGACCAGGACCGCGTCAACTCGTCGCAGCTGTACGGCTTCGTGGGCGAGATCGTGGCCGTGGAGATCGACCCCGAGACCGGCGAGATCCAGCTCCAGCACTACTACTCGATGCACGACGCCGGCCGCATCCTGAACCCGCTGCTCGTCGAGGGCCAGATCTGGGGCGCGGTGCTGCATGGGATGGCCGGCGCGATGTACGAGGAGATGGTGTACGACGAGAACGGCGCGTTCCTGGCGGGCACCTTCATGGACTACCTCTGTCCGACGGCGATGGAGGCGCCGCCGCTGACCATCGGCCACGTCGAATATCCCACGCCCGCCTCGCTCACCGGCGCCAAGGGGGTGGGCGAGAGCAGCTCGGAGACGGCGCCCGCGGCGATCGCCAACGCCGTGGCCGACGCGCTCAAGCCGCTGGGCATCGAGATCACCTCGCTGCCGATCACGCCGAGCAAAGTGTGGGCGCTGCTACGCGAGGCGCGTGCCCGCCAGGCCACGGGAGGCCAACCGTGAAGCCCGCCGCTTTCGACTACTACGCGCCCGACACGCTGGACGAGGCGCTGGCCGTGCTGGCCGAGCGCGGCGACGCGGCGAAGATCCTCGCTGGCGGCCAGAGCCTCGTGCCGCTGCTGAACATGCGGCTGGCCAAGCCCGAGGCGCTGGTCGACATCAACCGCCTGCGCGAGCTGGACTACATCCGCGAGGAGAACGGCTGGCTCGCCATCGGCGCCATCACGCGCCAGCGCACCCTGGAGCGCTACCCGCTGGTCCGGCAGCACCTGCCGCTCGTCGCCGACGCGCTGCACGCCCTCGGCCACGCGCAGATCCGCAACCGCGGCACCATCGGCGGCAACCTGGCGCACGCCGATCCGGCCTCCGAGCTGCCCGCCGTGCTGGTGGCGCTGGGCGGCGAGCTGGTGGCGGCCAGCGTCGCCGGCCAGCGCCCGCTGGCACCGGAAGAGTTCTATCTCACCTATCTGACTACCACGCTCGACCCGACCGAGCTGCTGGTCGAGGCGCGCTTCCGGCTGCCCACGGGGCGGCACGGCGGCGCGTTCCTGGAGCTGAGCCGGCGGCACGGCGACTACGCCATGGTCGGTGTGGGCGTGCAGCTCGAGCTGGCCCCCGACGGCACGGTGGCGCGCGCCGGCATCGGCCTGTGCGGCGCGGGGCCGGTACCGATCAAGGCCACCGAGGCGGAGGCGCTGTTGGTCGGCGAGCGCCCCGGCGAGGAGCTGTTCGCCGAGGCGGGGGTGCGCGCCGCCGCGCAGGCCGAGCCGGAGAGCGATATTCACGCCAGCGCCGACTACCGGCGCGACATGGTGCGCGTGCTGACGCGGCGGGCGCTGCGGCTCGCTCTCCAGCGCGCCGCCGCGGCCGATACCCAGTAGAGCGCGAGAGGGAGGTGCAGCATGCGCCACGTGGCGCGCACGCGCAAGCAAGCGATCACCGTGCGCGTGAACGGGATCGAGTACGAGGGCCAGGTCGAGCCGCGACGGCTGCTGAGCGACTTCCTGCGCGAGGACCTGGGCCTGACGGGCACGCACGTGGGCTGCGAGCACGGCATCTGCGGCGCCTGCACCGTGCTGGTGGACGGCCGGGCGGTGCGCTCCTGCCTGCTGTTCGCCGTGCAGGTCGATGGCGCCGAGATCATGACCGTCGAGGGGCTGGCGCGCGGCGAGCAGCTGCACCCCTTGCAGGAGGCGTTCTGGGAGCACCACGGCCTCCAGTGTGGTTTCTGCACCCCAGGGGTGCTGATGGCGGCCTACGAGTTCCTGCGCGACAATCCCAACCCGACCGAGCGCGAGGTGCGCGAGAACGCCGCCGGCAACCTATGCCGCTGCACCGGCTACGAGGGGATCGTGCGCTCGATCCTGGCCGCCGCGCGCAAGCTCCAAGCCGACCGCTGAGCGAGACGAACATCGATCGCCTGCCGGCAGCGGGCACTGGGCGCTGCGCCCTGGCTCAAGGAACGCGGGCGCGCACGACGATGTTCTGGCCGATGCGCTCGCTGGTGGTGTGTGGGAACACCTGCTGGAGGCGGTGCAGCCGGCGCGCGGTGCGCCCGTCGCGAAACAGGTTGAACACCACCAGCCCGCCCGGCAGGCACCGCGCGCGGAGCTGGCGCAGGAACGGGCGCGCGTACACGCGCCGCTCGGGCTCCGCGCCGCGGTACAGATCGACGCAGATGTAGTCGAAGCGCTCGGTGCAGGTGGCGATGTAATCGACCGCGTCGCCCTCGACCACGGTTAGCGACGGCAGGGCGAGGTCGAACGCGGCGCGGGCGACCGCCAGCACGTCGGGATCGATCTCGACGCCCACCAGCGGCAGCGGCCCGAAACGGCGCACCAGCAGGTGGGCGATCGTGCCGCCGCCCAGGCCCAGCAGCAGCGCGCGGCGCGGGCGCGCGTCGGGCAGCATGGCGGGCCAGTAGCCCGGCCCCCGCAAGGCATCGGCCGCCGCGACCGACTGGACCACGCCCTCGACGAACAGCGCCCGCTGGCCGGCGTCTTCGCCCACCCACACCCGCCGAGCGGTCACCCTGTGTTCTCCCCCGCTGCTCGCCGTGTACGGCACGCACCGGCGTTGCAGCGCCGAGATGTCGCTCGCCCGCGCACTGGAGTAGACTAGACCTAGGATACGGCAGCGCCGCCGCGGGCAGCGGCGCCCGCGAGCGTTCCGCCGGCAGCCAAAAAGGCTGGCCACAGGCCGCGCGCCGAGGAGGGCTTGTGCGGAACCTGACCGAGCTGTTCGCGGACTGGCGGCACCGGCGTGCTCCCGATCCCCCAGCTGCAGTCGAGTCACCTCCGCCGCGCCAGTGCACGCGCTGCACCGGCGCGCTCGACGGCGCGGAGCTGTATGAGCGCCTGCGCGTCTGCCCCCACTGCGGCTACCACTACCCGCTCGGCGCCCGCGAGCGCATCGCCGCGCTGGCCGACCCGGGCTCGTTCCGCGAGACGCACGCCGAACTGATCTCCGTGGACCCCTTGCGGTTCAGCGATCGGATGCCCTACCAGGCGCGGCTGGAGGAGGCGCAGCGGCGCACCGGGCTGAGCGAGGCGGTGGTGACCGGCACGCTGCGCGTAGAAGGGCGCCCGGCGGTGCTCGCCGTGCTCGACTTCGAGTTTCTCGGCGGCAGTATGGGCTCGGTGGTGGGCGAAAAAGTGGCGCTGGCGTTCGAGCTGGCGGCGCGCCAGCGCTGGCCGCTGATCGCCATCATCGGTAGCGGCGGCGCGCGCATGCAGGAGGGCATGCTGTCGCTGATGCAGATGGCCAAGACGGCCGCCGCGGCTCACCGGCTGCACGCCGCGCGGGTGCCGTACATCGTGGTGCTTACCCACCCCACCACGGGCGGCGTGTTCGCCAGCTTCGCCAGCCTGGGCGACATCCACCTGGCCGAGCCCGGGGCGCTGATCGGCTTTGCCGGCCCGCGCGTGCGCGAGCAGACCGGGGCAGGCGGCGCCACCGCGGCCGGCGAGCGCTCGCATAGCGCCGAGTTCCTGCACGCGCACGGCTTCGTCGACGCCGTGGTGCCGCGCCCGGAGCTGCGCGCCACGCTGGCGACGCTGCTCGGCCTGCTGGCACCCGCGCACGTGCCCCGGCGCGAGCCGCCCGCCGAGAGCGCCCCGGCGCCGTCCGACGGGCCGCGCCCCTCGGCGTGGGAGACGGTCCAGCTCGCCCGCCACCCCGCGCGGCCGACCGCGCTCGACTACATCCGTGGCCTGCTGCCCGACTTCTACGAGCTGCACGGCGATCAGGCGTATGGCGATGACCCGGCGGTGGTCGTCGGGCTCGGCACGCTCGACGGCCAGCCCGTGGCGGCCATCGGGTTGGAGCGCGACCCCGACGACCCGCGCCGGCGCGGCGGGCGCGCGCTGCCCGAGGGCTACCGCAAGGCCCTGCGGGTGATGCGGCTGGCGGCCAAGTTTCGCTTGCCGCTACTCACCTTCGTGGACACCCCGGGCGCCGAGGCCGGGGTGGAGGCCGAGGCCCGCGGGCTGGCCCACGCGATCGCGCATTGCCTGGCGCGCATGGTGAGCCTACCGGTGCCGACCCTCGCCGTGGTGATCGGCGAGGGGGGCAGCGGGGGCGCGCTGGCGCTGGCGGTGGCCGACCGCGTGCTGATGCAGGAGCACGCTATCTTCTCGGTCATCTCGCCGGAGGGCGCCTCGGCCATCCTGTACCGCGACGCCACCCAGGCGCCCGCCCTGGCCCCGGCGCTGCGCATCACGGCGCCCGACCTGCTGGAGCTGGGCATCATCGACGCTATCGTGCCCGAGCCGGCGGGCGGCGCGCACACCGACCCGGCTGCGGCGGTGCAGGCGGTCCACGCCGCCGTCGCGCACGAGCTGCCGCAGCTACTGGCCACCCCGCCGGGCCGGCTGGTGCGCGCGCGGTACCAGCGCTACCGTCGCATCGGGCCGTACACCTCGCGGCGCCGCGCGGCGATCGCGCGCCACCTGGCCCACGTGCAGGAGACGATGCACGAGCTGCAGGAGCACCTCCAGCACGGCTTCGAGCGGCTCCGCGAGCGGCTGCCGCGGCCGGCCACCGCGCCGTAGCCGGCGGGCGCTGGGCACGCGAGGGCCGGCTCTGCTATACCAGCGAAATAGGCCGGCCTACCGGCCGCTCGGACAGGTGATCGTGCAGCCAACCGCCCAGCCGCGCCCCATGCCCCAGCCGATCGGCGGGCCGCTAGCGGGCATCGTCGTGCTCGACCTCACCCGCGCCCTGGCGGGGCCCTACTGCACGCTCATGCTGGGCGACCTGGGAGCGGACGTGCTCAAGGTCGAGCCACCCGGGGGCGACGAGACGCGCGGCTGGGGCCCCCCGTTCATCGCTGGCGAGAGCGCCTATTTCCTGACCGTCAACCGCAACAAGCGCTCGCTGACGCTCAACCTCAAGGTGCCCGCCGCCCGCGAGGTGCTCTATCGGCTCGTCCAGCAGGCCGACATCCTCGTGGAGAACTTCCGGCCTGGCACGCTCGCGCGACTGGGGCTCAGCCCCGAGCAGGCGCTCGCGCTCAACCCACACCTGATCTACACGGCCGTCAGCGGCTTCGGGCAGGACGGCCCGCGGCGCGACCAGCCCGCCTACGACCAGATCCTCCAGGGCATCGGCGGCATCATGAGCCTGACGGGCACAGAGGAGAGCGGGCCCCTCAAGGCGGGCATCCCCATCGGGGACTTGGCCGCGGGCATGTTCGCCGCCTTCGCCACCGTGGCCGCGCTGTACGAGCGCACCCGCTCTGGCCAGGGGCAGGTCATCGACACCTCGATGCTGGGGGGCCTGGTCGCGCTGCTGTCGCATCAGGCCGGCGCCTACTTCGCCACCGGCCAGCCGCCGCGGCGCGTGGGCAACCGCCACCCGCTGATCGCCCCCTACGAGGCGCTGCCCACGGCCGATGGCTACATCAACGTCGGGGTGGCCAACGAGGCCATCTGGGTGCGCTTCTGCCGCGCGCTGGGCCTCGAGGCGCTCCAGGACGATCCGCGCTTCCGCACTAACGCCGATCGGGTGACCAACCGCGAGGCGCTGATCGCGGCGATCACGCCGCGGCTGCGCGAGCTGACCATGGCCGAGGCCCTCGCGCTGCTGGAGCGCGCCGAGGTGCCCTGCGGCCCGATCTACGACCTGGCGCAAGTGTTCGCCGACCCGCAGGTCCTGCACCTCGGCCTGCGCGCCACAGTCGAGCACCCCACGGCGGGCACGGTGCAGATGCCCGGCATGGCGTTCCGCCTCTCGCGCACGCCCGGCACGATCCGCCGCCCGGCGCCGCGGCTGGGCGAGCACACCGACGAGATCCTGACCGCCGCGGGCTTCAGCCCCGCGGAGATCGCCGCGCTGCGCGAGGCCGGCGCGCTGTAGTCGGCGCTGCTGCTGGCGAGCGCGCGCCGCGCCCTCTATACTCCCGCCAGCGGCCCTGGAGGGAGGGAACACGGCCATGTCTGCAACGACCGAGCCCGGCGCCTCCATGCTGGAGCGTGCCAGCCCACGCGTGCGCTTCGGTATCTTCGACTGGCTGGACCAGCGCCGGGGCGTGGATCTCAGCACGCTGTACGAGGACCGCCTGCGGCTGATCGAGGCCGCCGACCGGCTCGGCTACGCCTACTACCACCTCGCCGAGCACCACTGGACGCCCCTGTGCATGGCGCCCTCGCCCAACCTGTTCCTGGCCGCCGCGGCCCAGCGTACGCGCCGCATCCGGCTCGGCCCCATGGTGTATGTCCTGCCGCTGTACCACCCCCTGCGGCTGATGGAAGAGATCGCCATGCTCGATCACCTCGCGGGGGGGCGACTAGAGCCCGGGGTGGGCCGCGGCGTGTCGCCGTACGAGATGGACCCTTTCCACGTGTCGCTCGACGAGAGCCGCGCCATCTTCCAGGAGGCGCTCACGGTGATCCTCCAGGGGCTCGCCACCGGCGCGGTGAACTTCGAGGGCCGCTACTTCACGTTCAAGGACGTGCGGTTGGTCCACCAGCCGCGCCAGCGGCCCTACCCCCCGCTGTGGTACCCGACCAACTACCCGACCTCGGTGCCCTGGATCGGCCAGCACAACTTCAGCACGATGTTCGGCTCGCTGTTCCCGTCGCTGGAGGCCACGCGCGAGCAATTCGCCATCTACCACGCCCAGCGCGCCGCCCACGCCGGCGACCCGCAGCGGCTGAACGGCCATGTGGCCGAGCCATGCTACGGGCTGGCCCGCCATGTGTACGTGGCCGAGACCGACGCCCAGGCCGAGCGCGAGGCGAAGGAAGCGTACAAGGAGTTCCTGGAGAGCTTCGGCTACCTCTGGACGCTGCACAACGACACGCGCATCCGGCGCGGCGACTGGGACGAGTTCGTGGCCATCGGCGGCATCTACGTCGGCTCGCCGGCCACCGTGCGCCAGCGCGTGCAGGAGGCGCTGGCGATCACCGGCGCCAACTACTTCGCGGGCGCCTTCGCCTTCGGCAACCTGACCGCCGAACAAGCCTTGCGATCATTGCGCCTGTTCGCCGAGCAGGTCATTCCGGCCTGCCAGGCGGCGACCGTGTAGAGAGGAGGTAGCATGGGCTGGGGCATTCTGACCGGCGAGAGCGTGAGCTTCCGCAGCGGCGAGGCGACGGTGCGGGGCCACCTGGGGCGGCCGGCCATGCCCGGCCGGTTCCCGGCCGTGATCCTGGTGCACGGGCTCAACGGGCTGGAGGCGGGCAACCGCCGCGCCGCCGAGCGGTTCGGCGACGAGGGCTACGTCGGGCTGGCGATCGACTGGCAGTCGCGCGTCGCCACGCCGTCCACCGAGGAGGTGCTCCAGTACGTGGCCGACGCCGCCGCCTGGCTGCGCACGCAGGAGTACGTGGACGGCGACCGCATCGCCGTGGGCGGCTACTGCTTCGGCGGCCGGGTGGCGTACCTGGCCCTGGCGCGCTGGGACTGGCCGTGGGCCGGGCTGATCTACCACGGTACGCTCACCCGAGAGCGCGCGCCGGAGGAGACGCAGGCGGCGATCGACGGGGCGGCGCGCATCCGGGCGCCGCTGCTGATGCTGCACTGCGCGGGCGACCCGCGCGCGCCACTGGAGCACGCGATCGAGATGGCGCAGGCGCTGCAGCGCCACGGTAAGCCGTTCGCGCTGAAGATCTACAGCGGGGCGAGCCACGCCTTCACGCTGCCGGAGGGCTCGGGCTACCTGCCGGCGGCCGCCGCCGATGCTTGGCGGGAGACCATCCTGTTCCTCGACGACCTCCGCCGGCGCTGAGGCCCGGCCGTCGCGTTGCGGCAATCGGGGGGCGTTCTCGGGCCGCGCCAGGCCCACACGGCGTTAACAGTCCCTCCCCGCGCCATTAACACCCAGCGCCTACTCTGAGAGGGCGAGAGACCGTCGCACGAGGTGCGCCGCATGCTCGCCCTTCCCCACTCCCTGCGCGCCGCGCGGGCGCGGCGCGGGCAGCCGGCCGCTGCCGCCCGTGGGCTGTTGGCTTGCCGCACGCACGCCCTGGGGGCCGTGAGCCTCCTGCTCGCCGCAGCGCTCGACCTGGTTCGGTTGGGCCAGGCCGGCTACGGCAATCTCTACTACGCCGCCACCGTACGCAGCATGCTCAGCGGCTGGCACGCGCTGTTCTACGCGGCGTTCGACCCGGGCGGGTTCGTTAGCGTGGACAAGCCGCCGCTCGGCTTCTGGCTCCAGGCGGCGAGCGCCCGGCTGCTGGGGTTCAGCGCGCTTAGCCTGCTGTTGCCGCAGGCGCTAGCCGGGGTGCTCGCGGTGGCTGTGCTGTACACGCTCGTGGGGCGCGCATATGGGCTGCTGGCCGGCGGGCTCGCCGCCCTGTTCCTGGCGCTCACGCCGATCAGCGTCGCGACGAACCGCAACAACACGATCGATAGCCTGCTGGTGCTGGCCGTGCTCCTCGCCGCCGGGGCGCTTGGCCGCGCCGTCGAGCGCGGGCAGCTCCGCTGGCTCCTGCTGGCGGCTGGCACGCTCGGCTTGGGCTTCAACATCAAGATGCTCCAGGCGTTACTCGTGCTGCCGGCGTTCTGGCTGGCGTACCTGGTCGCCGCGCCGGGCTCCTGGCGGCGACGGATAGCGCATTTAGCGTGCGCCAGCGGCGTGCTGGGCGCCGTGGCACTCGTCTGGGCCGTGGCCGTCGACTTGACCCCGGCGGCCGCGCGGCCGTATGTCGGCTCGACGGCGCACAACTCGGTTCTGGAGTTGATCGTCTGGCACAACGGCCTCAGTCGCGTGCTGCCCGGCCAGCCCCTGTTTCCCGGGGCCGGGCCCGCGGATGCCATGGCCGGCGGCCTAGCGGCGGACCGCCCGGCGGCTCGCAGCCCTGTTGCCAGCGGTGCGCCCGAGGCCGCGGCGGCCGCCTTCGCGGGCCCGGGGGGCATCGGCGCACCGGGGCCGCTGCGCCTGCTCGCCCGCCCACTCGGCGGCCAAATCGGCTGGCTGCTACCGCTCGCCGCGCTCAGCCTGCTGCTGCTCGTCGGGCTGGCCTGGCGCGGGCACCTCACGCTGCGCCAGCGGCAGGCGCTGTGGCTCTGGGGCGGCTGGCTCCTGACCGTGGTGGGCTTCTTCAGCGCTACCCGCCAGTTCCAGCCGTATTACCTGGTCATGCTTAGCCCCGCGGTCGCGGCGGTGGCGGCCATCGGGCTCGCCACGCTCTGGCAGGCGTATCGGGGCCGGGCGTGGCTCGGCTGGCTATTGCCGCCGTTGCTGCTCGCTGGGGTGCTCGCCGAGGGCCGCCTGCTGGCCGACTACCCCGAGTGGAGTGCCTGGCTCGCGCCGCCCAGCGCGGCCCTGAGCCTCGGCAGCGCCGCCGCGTTGCTAGTCGCTCGCCGGCGGGCCTGGCGCCACGGCCGCTGGGCACGGCTAGCCGCCGGCGCGCTAGGTGGGGGGGTGCTGGCCCTGCTCCTCGCGCCTGGTGTCTGGGCCGCCCTGCCGGGCTGGCACGGGGATAGCCCGCGGCCGATCGCCGGCCCAGAGGTCCTGCGGCAGCCGGGCTGGGCGAGCGCGCCGGCCACCGCCCGCCTGATCGAGTTTCTCACTCAGCACCGCGACGGGGCGCGCTTCCTGGTCGCTACCCTCAACGCCAACACGGCCGCCCCGCTGATCCTAGCCACCGGCGCGCCCGTTATGGCCGTGGGCGGCTTCAGCGGCAGCGACCCGATCCTTACCCCCGAGCAGTTCGCCGCCCACATAGCTGCTGGCGCGGTGCGCTACGCGCTGTTTCCCGCCCCGACCGAGCCAGCGGGCGGGCCGTGGGCTTTCGGCCCGGCTCGCCAACAGGCGCTGGTGGAATGGGCGTACACGCACTGCATGAGCGTGCCGCGCGAGCAGTGGGAGGACGTTGCCCCGGCCGATGGCCCGGCGCGCCTGCCCGGCCGGCGCTTTGGTGGAGTGGGCGGCGCGCTGACGTTGTTGGACTGCGGCGCGGCCGCGAGCCCCTAGCCGCGCGGTGCTGTGCGGCAGCGCCGGCGGGCTGGCCCCGCGCGCTCCCTATAATGCAGGCAGAGGGCCGAGAGAGCCCGGCGAGGAGACCGCGATGGCCTTCGACTTCTTCACAAGGGGCCGCCGTCCGGAGGCCCCGGCTGGCCGCCTGCCGCCCGGCCAGTACCTCACCAAGGGCTGGCCCGTTCTCCACTACGGCGACGTGCCACGCGTCCACCTGCCCAGCTGGCGGTTCCGCGTGTGGGGCCTAGTCGCGCAGCCCCAGGAGTGGACGTACGACCAGTTCCGCGCCCTGGGCCATACAGCGGTCACCTGCGACATCCACTGCGTCACGCGCTGGAGCAAGTTCGACAATACCTTCGAGGGCGTGCCGGCTCGCCGGGTGCTGGAGGCCGTCCAGCCCCTGCCGGAGGCGCGCTACGTGATGGTCCACGCCGAGCAGGGCTTCACTACCAACCTGCCGCTGGCCGACCTCGACCGCGACGAGGTGCTGTTCGCGTACAAGCACGACGGCGCGGAGCTAACGCCCGAGCACGGCGGGCCCCTGCGGCTGGTAGTGCCGCATCTGTACTTCTGGAAGAGCGCCAAGTGGGTGCGCGGGTTGGAGTTCCGCGCGGAAGATGCCCCGGGCTTCTGGGAGAGCTACGGCTACCACATGCGCGGCGACCCCTGGAAGGAGGAGCGCTACTGGGGCGATTAGTCCGCGGCCTGATCCAGCGCGGCCACCGCCGCTGGCAGCACCTCCCCGGCCCGCGCGTGGAGGACCAGGTCGGCCGTGGCATCCAGCGGCGTGGGCGTGGTGTTGATGATGGCCAGTGGCGCTCCTTGCTGCGCGGCCAGCACGGGGATGTCGGCCGCCGGATACACTACCAGCGACGAGCCGATCACCAGGCATAGGTCGCAGGTCAGGGCCGCCAGTGTCGCGCGCTGGAGCGCCTCGGCGGGCAGCGGCTCGCCGAACGAGACGGTGGTGTTCTTCAGCAGCCCGCCGCAGCGGGCGCAGCGGGGTACCTCGACCCCCGCCACCAGCTCCGCCTGGATCGCCTCGCGCGGCGTGCGCGCGCCACAGTCGAGGCACACCACGGCGAGGTTGTTGCCGTGCAGCTCGATCAGCTTGTCGGGCGTGGTGCCGGCGCGCGCGTGCAGGCCGTCGATGTTCTGGGTGACAACCGCCAGCACCTTGCCGCGTCGCTCCAGCTCGGCGATAGCATAGTGGGCCGGGTTCGGCTCGGCGCGGGCCAGCACCGGGTACGTCTCGCGGCTGCGCCGCCAGTACCGCTTGCGCGCCTCCTCGTCGCGCAGGAACTCGTCGAAGTACACGATCGGGTAGCGGTCCCATATTCCGCCCGGGCTGCGGAAGTCGGGAATGCCCGACTCGGTGCTCATGCCCGCCCCGGTGAACACCAGGATGCGGGTGGCCGGGCGCAGCAGCGCGGCCAGCGCGCGGATGGCGTCATCCATACCGTTGCGGATCCCCTGGGCGGCGCGCTGAGCCGGCGCACGCTGCGGAAAGCGCGTGCAGCCCGCCTACGCGACGCGTGCCCCGCGTAATTCGCCGCCGCCCGGCCGGGCCCGTCGTTCAGGACGGCAGGGCAAAGGGCGAGCAGTTCGAAGGATACGCGGCTCACAGACGTGGGGCAAGGCGATTGTCGCCCGGCCGGCCGGGCGGGACAATAGCCCAGGGGTAGCGTAGGCGGCATGTGTTCGGGCGCGAACAGGAGGGGCACGTGGCGAGCCGGATGATCCAGCGCGTGGGCATCCTCACCGGCGGCGGTGACTGCCCTGGTCTCAACGGCGTGCTGCGGGCATTTACCCGCACGGCGGTCCTCCAGTACGGCTGGCAGGTGCTGGGGATCATCGATGGCTATGAGGGGCTGCTCGATCCGCCCCGGGCGCGCCCGCTCGACCTCGATGCCGTCAAGGGCATCCTGCCCCTCGGAGGCACGATCCTCGGCACCACCAACCGCTGCAACCCCTTCGACTACGTGAGCTATGAAGGCGGCCAGCTGGTCCACCGCGACCGCTCGGCCGAAGTGCTGCACTCGCTGGAGCTGCTGGGCCTCGATGCCCTGTGCGTGGTCGGCGGCGACGGCTCGCTGCACATCGCCAAGCGGTTCGCCGACCTGGGCGTGCCGCTGGTGGGGGTGCCCAAGACGATCGATAACGACCTCTCGGCGACTGATGTGACGTTCGGCTACCACACGGCGGTGCAGACCGCGACCGAGGCGATCGACCGCCTGCACACCACCACCGAGAGCCACCACCGCGTGATGATCGTCGAGGTAATGGGCCGCGACGCCGGCTGGATCGCCCTCGAATCGGGCCTCGCCGGTGCGGCGGCGGTGATCCTGATCCCCGAGCTCCCCTTCGATCTCGACCGCGTGGCGCAGGCCCTGGAGGCGCGCAGCCAGCGGCGCCGCGACTCGAGCATCGTGGTAGTCGCCGAGGGCGCGGCGCCGCGCGGCGGCCAGCGCATCTATCAGCCGTCGTCCAATCCCGCGGCCCAGCCCCGGTTGGGCGGCATCGGCCCCTGGCTAGTGGGCGAGATCGAGCGGCGCACCGGGATCGAGACGCGCGCCGTGGTGCTCGGCCACTTGCAGCGCGGTGGGAGCCCCACGGCGTTCGACCGCAACTTGGCCACGCGCTTCGGGGCGGCGGCCGCGCGGTTGATCGCTGCCGGCGGCTTCGGGCGAATGGTCGCTTTGCACGGCACGGCGGTGGTCGACGTCACGCTGGCCGAGGCCGTGGGCGTGCAGAAACGGGTGCCCGTCGATGGCGAGCTGGTGCGCACCGCACGCGCCTTGGGGATCTGCTTCGGCGACTAAGCTACGGCCGCTGCCGGCGGCGGCGCAGGAACGGCGGCAGGTCGAGATCGGCGGGCTCCGGCCGGCGCGGCGGCGCTGGCGGTGGGTCATCGTGCCGCCGCGAGACGAGGTAGTCCCACGGCGGGGCGTCGGGCGGCGGGCGGCGCCCCTCGCGCTCCGGCGGCTCGCGCTCCCAGTCGGACGCGTCGTCGTGCGCGCGGGCCTCGTCGAGTGGCGCAGGCCGTTCCCAGCCGCCCCGCTCGCCAGGCCAGCGCCGCTCGCGCGCCTCCCGCCCGGCGCCGCTGTCGCTGTCGGGCAGCCCCGTGGCGATCAGCGTCAGCCGCACCTCCGCCTGCGGGCGCGGGTGCACCACCGCGCCGATGAGGATGTTGGCGCCGGGGTCCACGACCTCGTAGATGGCGTTGGCCGCCTCGCTGACCTCGGTGAGGGTCAGGTCGGGGCCGCCGGTGATGTTGATCAGCACGCCGCGCGCGCCCGCGATGCTGGCATCGAGCAGCGGGCTATTGATCGCCGCGTGGGCCGCCTGGAGCGCCCGCGCCTCGCCCCGCGCCTCACCGACGGCCATCAGCGCCGTGCCGGCGTTGGCCATCACCGTCTTGACATCGGCGAAGTCGAGGTTGATCAGCCCCGTATAGGTGATCAGGTCGGCGATGCCCTGCACGCCCTGCCGCAGCACGTCGTCGGCCAGCCGGAACGCCTCGACCATCGGCAGGTGGCCGTCGCTGAGCCGCAGCAGGCGGTCGTTGGGGATCACGATGATAGCGTCCACGCGCTCGCGCAGGGCGCGCAGGCCGGCGTCGGCCACCCGGCGGCGGCGCGCCCCCTCGAAGCTGAACGGCAGGGTCACTACCGCCACGGTGAGCGCGCCCTGCTCACGGGCGATGCCGGCGATCACCGGGGCGGCACCGGTGCCCGTACCGCCGCCGAGGCCGGCGGTGATGAACACCATGTCCGTGTCGGCGAGCAGCTCGCGCAGCTCGGCCTCACTGGCCAGGGCGGCCCGCTCGCCCTGCTGCGGGTCGCCGCCCGCGCCGAGCCCGCGCGTGGTACGCGCCCCGATGCAGAGGCGCTGGAGCGCGAGCGATTGGCTCAGGGCCTGGCTATCGGTGTTGACGGCGATGAACTCGACGCCGCGCACGTCGGCCTCGATCATACGGTTGACGGCATTGCCGCCGCCGCCGCCCACCCCCACGATCTTGATCTCGGTGAACCCGCGGGCCTGCGAGGCCACCGGGGCATCGAGAATCCGCGGCACCACCGGCTCGGGCCGCTTGGTGTCGGCGAGGCGGTCAGGGTTGAAGCCGGGAGTCTCAGCCACGCTCCACCACCTCTCGGGCCAGAGCCAAATACAACTCGGCGGCGCGCTCGGCTCCAGCATAACGGAAAACCGAGGTGCCCGCCGACCCCGCCTCCAGAATCTTGCTGTTGGCGCTGATCTCCGTGCGGAACACCAGCGCCCCCCACCGCTCGCGCAGGTACTCGGCTACCGCCCGCTCCTCGCGCAAGCGCCGGTCCAGCTTGCTTAACAGAATACCAAGCAGGGTGAGCCGAGGGTTGAGGTATAGGATCTCGTCGACGCTCTCTTGGAGCATCTGGAGGCCTTGGAGGGAGAAGAAGCGGGCCTCGGTGGGTACGATCACCCCGGTGGCCGCCACTAGCGCGTTGATGGTCAGCAGGCCCAAGGCGGGCGGCGTATCGATCAGGATGTAGTCGTACGCGTCCTGGACCGGGACTAGTTGGTCGCGTAGGCGGAGCTCGCGGCCGAGCTTGTTGCTCAACGCGGCCTCGGCCATCGCCAGGGGGATCGCCGAGGGCACCAGGTCGAGCCGTGGATGGGTTGCGGGGTTCACCGGCACGATGGGCAGCGGCACGCGGCGGTCCAGCAGAGCATCGGCCACCGTGCACTCCGCCTGCTTCTCCAGGCCGAAGGCGGCGGTGAGATTGCCCTGTGGGTCCATGTCCACCAACAGCACACGGTGGTCGAGCATGGTCAAGGCGGCGCCGAGGTTCGCGGTCGTCGTCGTCTTGCCCACGCCGCCTTTCTGGTTCGCGACGGCGATGATGCGCGCCATAGCCGCTCTCTCGCTGCTCTCGCCAAGCGCGCGCCTGCCGCCTCGGGCAACTGTGTGATCGTACCATGTTGCCAGCAGCGGGGCAATCGCGCGCCAGTACGCCCCACGCCCCTGGCGGGCGCTTCTCGCTATAGAGGATTCCATACCCGCGGTCGGCCCCGCAGCGCTTGTTGCGGGTCTGTGCGCCGCGTATCCTGCCCACAGAAAGGGGACTTGCCGACGCGCAATGGCTAGCAGCTATCCCCCCGAGGTCACTCTCGGCGACCCTGCGAGTCCTGTGGGGCTCGTGACCCTCTGGACGCCCCAGGACCGCATCCTGGCGGGCGTGCCGCGGGAGTTGTACGCTGCCTGCGGCAACCTCTACTCGCTGTGGGGCATTGGCCTGTTGGTCGATAGCGTGCTGGCCCACCCCACACTGCGCTACTTGGTCGTCTGCGGCGTCGATTACACGGGCAGCGGCCGCGCCCTGGTGGCCCTGGTCGCGCACGGCCTGGCTGCGGACGGCACCGTGCCAGGCACCGAGCTGCGCCTGCCCCCCGCGGCTGTCGAGCGCTTCCGCCGCCAGGTCAGGGCGGTCGACCTGCGCGGTTGCACCGATCCGGCGCGCGTGGCCGCGGCGATCCGTGCCTTGCCCCCGCCGACCGCGACGGGCACGCCGGTGCTGGTGCCCGCCGGGTGGACGCCGCCACCACTCGATGCCGTCCCACTGGCCCAGCCGTCCGCCGGGGCGAGCTGGGAGCCCGACCCGCTGGGCAACTTCCTGGTCGCGGTGGCCGAGGGGCAGATCGTGGTCGCCCACGCGACCGCCCTCAGCGGGCCGACGGGCCATCGCTTCGTGGGGCGCACGGCCGCCGAGCTGTACCGCGCGATCCTGGCCGCCGGGCTCGTCTCGCGGCTCGACCACGCGGCGTACCTGGGCGCCGAGCTGGCGCGCGCCGAGGTCGCGCTGCGCCTGGGGCTGCCGTACCGCCAAGACCAGCCGCTGCCGCTGCCCGCGCGCGAGCGTTGACGCGCGGCGCCTGGTGCGGCGAGCGGACCACGGATGGGGGGGCGAGTATACTGCCGGCAGGTCACAACTCTGGCACACCCGGTTGCGGTGGGCCGCGGCATGCTATCTAATGCGCGGACGGGCAGCGCGAAGGCCGGGGCTGGGGCCCAGCGGGCTAGGTAGTTGCCTCCCGCTGTAGTCATCACCCCGTACCCGCTGCGGGTAGGCCGAGGCGAGCGACGGGCATGGCAGCGCCGAAGATTCGCATCCTGGTCGTAGACGACAGCGCGCTGGCCGCGCGGCTGATCCGCGACATGCTCGCTGCCCAGCCCGACATGGAGGTCGTCGACGTCGTCTCCACCGGCCAAGAGGCGGTGCGCCGCGCGAGCGAGCTGCACCCCGATGTGATCCTCATGGATGTGCATCTGCCGGATATCGACGGCATCCACGCCACCTGGCTGATCGCTTCCAAGAACCCCGACAGCTCGGTGATCATGGTCAGCTCGGAGGAGCGCACCGAGTACATGCAGCGCGCGATGGTGGCCGGGGCGCAGGGCTACTTGCTCAAGCCGATCACCGATGCCGCGCAGATGGCTGACACGATTCGCACGGTGCGCCAGCGGGCGCTGGAGCGGCAGGCGCTGCTCGCCCGTGGCGCGCCCGCTGCGCCCGTCGTGCCCGCCCCCCCGCCACGCCTCGCCCGGCGCGTGGCGTTGTTCAGCCCCAAGGGCGGCCAGGGCAAAACCACTATCGCCGTGAACCTCGCGGTCACTCTGCGCCTGCGCACCGGCAAGCGAGTGGTGCTCATGGATGCGGACCTGCGCTTCGGCGATGCCAACATCCTGCTGGACCTGCCGTTCGGCCGCAGTATCGTCGATCTGCTCCCGCATCTAGAGGAGCTGGACAGTAGCCTGCTCGACCAGGTGCTGGCCAAGCACGAGAGCGGCGTCGAGCTGCTGATCCGGCCCGAGCGCCCCGAGCTGGCCGAGACGATCGACGCTACCTGTATCGAGCGCGTGCTCACCGTCCTGGCGCGCTCGTTCGATTACGTCGTCATCGACTGCCAGGTGTCGTACGATGAAGAGTTGTTAGCGGTGCTCGACCGTTCGGATGTGATCTTCCTAGTGCTGCACCCGGAGCTAGGGGCCCTGCGCAACGCCAAGCACTTCTTGCAGCTCGCCGAGACGCTCGGCTACCCGCGCAGTAAGATCGCGGTGATCATCAACCGGGCCAATTCGAACGTCGGCATCGCGCCGCAGGAGGTCGAGCGAGTACTCGGCCCGGGCCAATATTTCCGCCTGAACAGCTACGGGCGCCAGCTGACCAGCGCGCTGAACCTGGGGCGGCCGGTGGTGCTCGCTAACCCTAGGGCGGAGTTCTCGCAGATCATGCACAAGCTCGCCGAGTACGTCGAGCGCGCCGGCAACGACGCGCGAGGGTGACGTGCCATGGAGCTGCTTCCCTTCGTAGCGGCGATGGCAGCGAGCGCGGCGACCTTCTTGCTAGTAGTCGCCAGCGCTCGGGGGTGGCGACAGCGGCGCGCCATGCGCCGGCGCGCGCGCCGGTTCCTGACGCTGGCCGATGCTCCCGCTGCTGCTGCAGCGTCACCGCACCCGTTGTGGGGGGTGCTGCACGGAGGCGGCCAGTGGGTGGCGCGGCACCGGGGTAGCGCTGCGCTGAGCTTGGCCATCGTGCTGCTGGCGCTAGGCGGCCTGCTGGGGCTGGCCTGGTCGTTGGTGCTGCCGCTGGTCATGGCCTGTGGCACGGTAATCGTTTGGTTGGAGTACCAGCGCCAGCGCGAGCGCCGCGCGCTGCTAGAGGCCCAGCTCGCGCCGGCGCTGCAGACCATGGCCGCGGCCATGGAGAGCGGTGCCAGCCTGGTGCAAGCGCTGCAGCGGGTGGTCGAGGACGCCCCCGATCCGATCGCCCAGGAGTTCGCCCAGGTGTTGCGGGCGATCGAGCTCGGCCAGCCGCTGCAGGCGGCGCTCGACGCGCTGGCCGAGCGTACCCACAGCGGGGTGTTCCACTTCTTCGCCACCATCCTGGCGGTGCAGCACCGGGTGGGGGGGGACTTGCCCGGGCTGCTGATGAACCTGGCTGCCGCCATCCACGAGCGCTTGCAGCTGCAGGCCGAGCTGCGCGCGCTTACGGCGCAGGCGCGGTTTTCCGGCTGGGTGCTGGCCGCGCTGCCGTTCGTGGTGGTGGGCGTGATGCTGATGGCCAGCCCCTCTTACATCAGCCCGCTGTTCAACACCGAGGCCGGCCGCGTGCTGCTGTTGTTCGCGCTGGTGCTGCTCGGCGTGGGGTTGCTGAGCATCCGCATCCTCAACCGCGTGGAGGTTTGAGGTGACGGGAGGCGTCGGACTGGCGGTGACCGCCGCGGGGCTGGCGTTCGCCAGCGCGCTCGGCGTGCTGCTGCTCACGGTGGCCGCCTTGCGGCTACACCAGCAGCGCGTCATGCGCCAGCGGCTGACGCGCTTTGGCCTGATCGGCGCCATGGCCGAACCGGCGCCCGGCCGCTCCCCATCGGCCAGTGACCTGCTGGGGGACTTGGGGCAGCGCTGGGCGGCGCGCCTGTCGCCGGCGCGCGTGCGCGAGCTGCGGGCTACCCTGGCGCGCGCGGGTCTGGCCGAGCAGACGACGGTGGCGGAGTTCCTGGGGCTGCGCTTGCTGGCTGTGGTCGTGGGGGGCACGCTAGGCGGTGTGCTGGCCCTGCTGGCGCGGGTGCCTGGGCCGCTGGGGATGCTGTTGGGGCTAGCGCTGGGCTACGCGCTGCCGGTGGTCGTGCTCGACCGGATGGTTCGCGCGCGCCGCGCGGCGATCGAGCGCGAGCTGGTCGACGCGGTAGATGTGCTGATCCTCAGCCTGGAGGCCGGGCTGAGTTTCGACAGCGCGATCGCCTTCCTGTGCGAGCGGGGCCGCGGGCCGTTGGTCGAGGAGCTGCGGCGCTACTTGACCGATTTGCAGCTCGGCCGGTCGCGCCGCGAGGCGCTACAAGCCTTGGCTACCCGCACGCAGTCGCTGCACCTGCGCGAGTTCGCCGCCGCGGTGATCCAGGCCGAGGAGTTGGGCACGGGGCTGGCGCGAGCGCTCCGCGCCCAGGCCCGCTCGCTGCGCACGGCGCGCCGGGTGCGCGCGGAGGAGCTGGCCCGGCAGGCGCCGATCAAGCTGCTGTTCCCCATCGTGCTCTGTATCATGCCGATGCTGTTCATCGTGATCATCGGCCCGGCGGTCTTGAGCGCGATCGCCCTGCTGGGCCGGCCTTGAGGACTCATGGACTCGACGAGCAAGCTGCTGATCGCCGCGGGCGCCACGCTCGCCTTGCTAGTCGGCGTCGCGGTGTACGCCACTCTCACGAGTGTGCAGAGCGCCGGCCGGGCCACCACCACCGTGGTGGTAGCCCGCGAGGCGATTCCGGAGCGCACGCTGTTCACTGGCAGCAACATCGACCAGCTACTGACGACCCGCCAGGTGCCCAGCGAGCTGGTGCCGCCCGGCGCCGTGCCCCAGCCGGCCCAGCTGATCGGTAAGGCCACTACCGTGGCGCTCGCCCCCGGCGAGATCGTGCTGGATACCCCCGAGCGGCTGGCCTCGAGTGTCGGCGGCGCGGCCGGGGTGCGTCCTTCGGCGCTCATCCCGCGCGACAAAGTCGCTCTGGCTATTCCAGCCTCCGAGACGCTGACCGTGGCGGGCGCCGTCCAGCCGGGCGACCGGGTGGATGTGATCGCCACCTGGAACCGCGCCAACAACGAGCCGGTGGCGCGCACCATCTTCCAGGACGTGCCGGTGTTCGCCGTGGGGCCGTGGCAGCCCGAAGGCCGGCCACGCGCCAGCAACACCCCCGTGGCGACCGTGACCCTGCTGCTGGACTACCAGCAGGCCGTGGTGCTGGAGTACCTGCTGGAGACGGGCGGGCGCATCGCCCTAGCCCTGCGGCGCTTCGACCAGGGCGGCACGGTGCCCACCGAGCCGGTGACTATCGAGGAGCTAGCCCGCGCGTACCTGCGGGAGCCGGCCGGCGCCGGGCCGTGAGCGGGGAGAGGCGATAACGATGCAGCCGGCCGCCAGCACGGGTGAGGTCGTTGGCATCAACGCCTGCACGGCGCACGGCTGGGTCCGCGGGTTCGTCGAGCTGGGGCGCTACCGCCGGCTCACCGACCTGCTCAACAACACCGCGGCCGTCTACCTCGTGCTGCATGGTGGCCAAATCCTGCCTACGGGCGCCCAGGTCTGGCCGCCCGCGCACCGCCGCGTGCTGCTGCGCAAGCACGATGTGCTGTTCGTCCTGCCGACTACGGAGACGCAGCCGCGCTCGCCCGCGGGCCTGCTGGTGGCCAAGGAGCCGGTGCGCGTGGGCCTGGGCGTCGGTGCCTACCTACTCAGCGGTGCGCTGCATCTGTTGGAGCACGTGGTGTGGGAACAGTATCTCGCTAACCTCCAGAGTCAGTTCTTGCCCCTGACCGACGTGCGCGTCGCCCAGGCGGCCACCGACGCGGAGGTGGCGCGCGTGAGCTATGCGGCGGTGAATCGCGAGCACATCACCGTGCTGTACGAGCTGCCCGCGGGTCAGTAGGTCTGCACCAGCGCGCTACAGCCGCGGACCGGGCCGAGTGGGGTCGCGGTGATCACGTTGTTGCGCGGGATGGCGAGCTGCACGTCGCGACACCCTTTCACCGTGGCTTGCAAGAACAACGGGGCCAGCACCGTGCTCGTGTCCACCACGAGGATGGTGGCGCTGGTGTACCCGGCCTGGGTCACCCAGTTGTCGATGCGACCGCTGCAGCCGCGCGTGTCGAGGGTGACCGTCGTGCCGGGCGGCGCGGGCGCGCTGGGCCGCGGCACGATCCACTGGTAGTAGCTGTTGTTGCCGGTGCCGCAGTTGCGCTGGTTGTCGATGTTGACCAGGCCATCCCAGAGCAACACGGGCGCGGGCCGGCACAGCGAGCTGCCGTTCTGGTAGATCGTCCAGGGCCCCGCTGGGAACTGCTGCATCTCGGCGACACAGACCGCCAGCGGCAGCAGCCCGCTCCCGCCCAGGCTGACCACGGCCGTGCGCTCGAGCCCGACCAGCGGGATCCCCAGTAGCTTGAGGAACAGCGTGGGGTATTGCGCGCGCACCGTCGCCCGCACCGCGCGCGTGTTACTAGTCGGCAGGGTCGTGTACCACCCACTGCTGGTGGGCGCCGCGGTGGCCGAATCGTTATAGGCGATCTCCACGGTGATAGCAGTCAGTTCCAGGGGCACCACGTTGTTGCGGCCTACGGTTTGGCCATCGGTCGCGGCGCGGCCGTAGTACAGCGCGTTGCCGGCTTGCGCCAGTTGCACATCCTGCGCGGCGGCGTGCGCGGCGGCGTCGGCGGCGAACTGCACGGCGCCGCGGGCCGCGAAGTAATAGCCCCCGTCGAGTGCGAGCCCGAGAAAGCCGAGCAGCACCGGTAGCGCCGCCGCGACCAGCACCACGACCTGCCCGCGCGCCCGCATCGCTCAGGCCTCCCGGGGGGCGGCCGGTGCGGGTAGCCAGGCGGTGGGGTTGGTCTCGATGACCATACTCGCGCTGGCGCTCAGGCGCAGACTGCTCAGCGGAAACAAAGGAATCAGCACCGTATGCCGGTGCGTGGCCGCCACTTGCAGCACGTTGCCCCGCTGGCGATTGGCGGCCGGCACGGGCGTGGAGTCGGTCGGGCTGACCGTGGCGCTGATCGTCACCGGATCGCCGTTGCCGCCCGGCGCGAGCTGCTGCACGCGCGCGGTGATCGCTGCGTCGTTGGTGGCGTAGCCCAGCAGCGCGCCGTAGCGCGCGCCCTCCTGCACGGCTTGCAACAGCTGGGCGTAGGCGAAGAACGCGCGGCCGAACTCGATGGTGCCGGCCAGCACCAGCAACACCAGCGGCAGCACCAGCGCGAACTCGACCGCTGCCTGTGCACGGCCCCGCATGTTCACCGTTCCTTCCCCTAGCCTATGGTAGAGAGTCCGGCGGGCCCCAGGCGGGCGTTGGCGCGAACGTCAACCGATTCTTAACCCGCGCCCTGCCCGCGCAGCAGTGGCGGCAGCAGCACCAGCAGCAGCGTCTGCACCAGCTCGTTGAGCGCGCCGTAGGTGTCTCCTGTCAGCCCCGGCAGGCGGCCGAGGCAGTAGCGGGCGAACAGCCAGGCGATGAGCGCTGCGAGCGCCAGGGTCACTAGTCCTACCCCGCCCAGCACCCCGCCCGCGATCAGCGCCCCCAGCGCCGTGGCCACCAGCAGGGCGTGCGGCCCGGCCTGGTCTTTGAAGACACGGCCCAACCCCTCCGCGCGGCCGTAGGGGAATGCCACGATGGCGTACACCATCGCCCAGCGCGCGGTGGCCAGCGCGACGATGAGACAGCCGGCGCGGTGGGCGGACGGCAGAGCGCCCAGCGCGGCCCACTGGAGCAGCAGCAGCGTGGTCAGCCCTACCACGCCGAAGCTGCCCACCCGGCTGTCGCGGAAGATGGCTAGGCGCTCCTCGGGGCTGCGCAAGCTGAACAGCCCGTCGCAGGTATCCATGAATCCGTCGAGGTGCAACCCGCCCGTGAGCAACGCCAACAGCGCCAGCAGCAGCACGTCGACCAGCCCGCGCGGGAGCGCGTGGCTCAGCGCCCAGTCGGCGGCGGCCAGCACCGCTCCCAGCAGGGCCCCCACGAGGGGAAACCAGCCTAGTGCGCGCCCCAGCGCCGGCCCGGCGATCGGCAGGCCGGCCGGCAGCGGCAGGCGCGTCAGAAACTGCAAGGCCACCAGCAGGCTCATGATCCGTAGGCCCCGACTGCTAGCGGGACGAGCACGAGGGTAGCGGCCTCGACCAGTTCGGTGATCGCCCCGTACACGTCGCCGGTGAGCCCGCCGAGCCGCTGGCGGCTGAGGCAGGCGACGAGATGGGTCAGCGCGGCCGCGCCGAGCAGCACCAGGCCGCCCGCCGGGCCCAGCACGAGCAGTAAGCCACCGCAGGTGAACGCCGTGGCGGCCAGCATCCGCGCGCGCGTGGCGCCCTGCTTGAGAGCGAGGCTCGCCCCCGGGGTGCGCCGCGCGTAGGGGTAGCCCCAGTACGCCGCCACGTTGGCCCAGCGGCCCACCAGCGGCGCGACCAGCAGCGCGCTGGTACGGACCGTTTCGGGTAGCAGGAGGATGGCGGCAAACTTGCCCAGCAGCAAGAGGCAGGCGGCGATGGCGCCCGGGTCGCGCGCGCGGCTATCGTGCATCAGCGCGAGCCGCTCGGTGGGCGCGGCGTTCAGGCACAGCGCGTCGCAGGTATCGACCAACCCGTCGAGATGCAGCGCGCCGGTGAGTACCACCAGCGCGGCCACCAGCAGCGCGCTAACGACCGTGGGCGCCAGCAGCGGCCGCAAGGCCCACTCGCCCGCCGCCAGCAGCGCGCCGAGCAGCAAGCCGACAGCGGGAAAAAACGGCAGCGCCACCCCGAGCTGGGCGACGCACTGTACGTGGGGCTGGGGCGCCGGCAGGCGCGTCAAGAACTGGACGGCGATCCAGAACCCGGCGCCCAGCGCGAGGCCCGCTGGCTGGCGCGGGGCGCTCAGACCGTGGCGGGCGCCGGCATCGACTGGCGGGCCTCCTGTGGCAGCATGGCAGCCAGCATCTTCTCGATGGCCATGGTGTGCGAGCAGAGGCCCCAAGCGGGGAAGAAGGCGCAGGTGCAGGACCAGCGGCTGCCGTCGAAGCGCACCGTGTACGAGTCGTGCTCACCGCGGAAGGTGGCCGTGAATTGAGAGAAGCGGACCCGCTCGGGCTCGCGCGCGTACACGATGGCCTTCTGGATCTTGCCGATCAGGCTCGACTGCATGCCGTCCACCTCCGCTTGCAGTGCCCTGCCTGCAGGGCGCCATCCCGGGCCGAGCAGGGAACTAAAAAACGCCGCTGTGCACCGCACAGGGCGTCCCACGGCGCGCCGGGCGCCACCAGGCGAGCCGCCGCGCGCATGCTCCCTCCGCTCGACCATCCCGCGTCTGTCCCGCGAGGGACCCCCGCGGCCCTCCCGGGTATGGGGGGATTATACGTGGCGCCTCTTTTCATGTCAATCGACAACCGGCGCGCTTACCACCACGACGACCGTACTCTCGGCAAAATTATGTATGACACCGTGGACGCTGGCCGCCACTGCTCACGACTTTGTATACCCTGGACAGCCGGGTTCGCGGCGCGGGAGGGAGCTTGGATGGAGCCGTGCTACGCGCATCTGCGGGCCGCTGTCGCGGCCCGGCAGGCGGAGCTGGTCGCGCTGTGCGCGCGGCTCGTGCGCTTCCCGAGCGAGAACCCGCCGGGCGACACGCGCGCCGTGGCCGCCTTCGTCGCCGACTACCTGGCGGCGGCCGGGCTAGCCGTGCAGGTCCACGCGCCGCACCCCGAGCGCCCGAATGTCGTGGCCACGCTCGGGCCTGCAGCGGCGCGGCCGCACCTGCTGCTCAACAGCCATCTCGACACTTTCCCCGCGGGCGAGGGCTGGACTCGGCCGCCGTTCGGCGGGCTGCTGGCCGACGGGCGGCTGTATGGGCGTGGCGCCAGCGACATGCGCGCCGGGCTCGCCGCCTCGCTGCTGCTAGCGCGGCTCTGGGCCGAGCAGCCGCCGCCCGGCCGGGTGACCTTCAGCTACTCCTCCGACGAGGAGGCGGGCGGCACCTGGGGTACGCGATGGCTGTTGGCCCACCTCCCCGCCCTGCGCGCCGCCGACGCCTGCCTGATCGGCGACCAGTGCGGCCCCTGGGCTGTGGGCATCGGCGAGAAGGGGGGCCTCTGGCTGCGGCTGCGCGCCCGGGGCCGCGCGGCCCACGCCGCCTACGGCACCCGCCAAAGCGCGACGGCCCGCCTGGTCCGTGCTCTGATGGTCGCCGAGTCGCTGGGCGAGCTCGTCCCCGCCACGCCGCCGGGGGTAGCGGCGGTGCTGGAGCGGCAGCGCCCGCTGGTGGCCATGCACTGGGGCGAGGAGGCGCCCGCCATCCTCGACCGCGTGACGGTGAACATCGGCACCCTGGCGGGAGGGACTTCCACGAACCTGGTGGCCGACCAGGCCGAGGCCACGCTGGACATCCGCCTGCCCGTCGGGCTGCGGGCCGATGCGGTGCTAGAGGCGCTGGAGGCGCGGCTGGCGGCGGCGCGCGTCGAAGAGGTCGCTGTCGAAGTGCTGGCGCGGTTCGATCCGCACTGCACCCCCCCCGACGCGCCGATCGTGCGGGCGGTGGTGGCGGCCAGCGCGGCGGTGCGCGGGGAGCCGGCGCTGCCCGTGGTGCGGCTCGGCGCCACTGACGCGCGCTACTTCCGCGCGGCCGGCATCCCCACCGTCGTTTATGGCCCGACGGCGCACCACATGGGCGGTCCCGACGAGTTCGTCACGCTCGATGACCTGCTAACCACCGCCCAGGTGCACGCATGCGCCGCACTCGCGTTCCTGTGCGGCGTCCACTGACGCTATCCGCCCAGGCATGGGGGCGCCGGGCGGGTAGCCGGCTGCTCGTCCCCTCCCGAAAGAACAGGCCGCCCGCCCACAGGCGAGCGGCCCGCTGGTAGGCCCGTGCCTCAGTCGAGCAGCGCGGCCAGCGCCTCGGCGGCCGCCACGATCTGGTTCGTCTTGGACTGCAACGGGGTAGGGATGCGCCGCGCGTGGCAGGGGTTGAACCGCCCGGGGTGGCCGTAGTCGGTCTGATCGACCTCGGCCGTGCCCTGTGGGAATTCGAAGGTGAACAGCCGCTGCACCACGGTGTGGGGCGTGCCGTGCATCGCGTGGTACGGAGGGAACACCTCCTGGGTGATGCGCACCTGGAGCCGCGTCAGCGTCGGCGCGGTGCTGGCTTGGGCCATGACTCTCCCCTCCAACAGCGTCGGCGGGGCGAGCAGCGCCAGGCCGCCCGCCCCGCGCGGTTAAGCCTTGCTTGCGGCCGGGTTCTCGATCGGCACGCCGATCACGCTGCCCCACTCGGTCCACGAGCCGTCGTAGTTGCGCACGTGCGGGTAGCCCAGCAGTTCCTTGAGCACGAACCAGGTGTGCGAGGAGCGCTCGCCGATACGGCAGTAGGCGATGACCTCCTTGTCCGGCGTGACGCCCTTGCTGGCGTACAGCTGGCGCAGCTCCTCGGGCGACTTGAACGTGCCGTCCTCGTTGACCGCCAGGCCCCAGGGGATGTTCACCGCGCCCGGAATGTGGCCGCAGCGCTGGGCCGTCTCGGGCAGGCCCGGCGGGGCGATGATCTCGCCGTTGTACTCGGCCGGCGAGCGTACATCCACCAGCGCCTTGCCCGCCGGCGCGCCCACGAACGGCAGGACGTCGCGCATGTAGGCGCGGTACTTGGGGTCTAGGTCCTTGGCCTTGTACTGGGTAGGCTGGATGTTGGGGCGCTCGGTGGTCATCGGGCGGCCCTCCAGCTCCCACTTCTTGCGGCCGCCGTTCATCAGCACGACGTCCTCGTGGCCGTACATCTTGGCCACCCAGTAGGCGTAGGCGGCAAACCAGTTGTTGTTGTCCCCGTAGAAGACGATCTTCGTGTCGGGCGTGACGCCGCACTGACTCATCAGCCGCTCCCACGCCTCCTTCTTGGGGATGTCGCGCTGGATCTGGTCGGTGAGCTGGGTGCTCCAGTTCACCCCGACCGCGCCCGGGATATGCCCTTGGTCGTAGGCGGTAGTGTCGACATCGACCTCGATCAACCGTACCTTGGGGTCGTTGAGGTGCTGGGCCACCCACTCGGTGGTCACCAGCGCCGCCGGGTTGGCATAGCCCTCGCTGGCCATGGCACTCTCCTCTCGCTTGCTGCCCAGGCTCGACGGTCTACCAGTCGCGGATCTCGCCGTCGTCGACGCAGCTCCCCGCGCCCAGCCGCATGGTGAGAAAGACGCGGCTCACCGGCGGGGTGACGACATGCTCGAGCCAGTGCTGCCGCTCGGCCGGCGGCAGGCGCTGGGCCAGGTCGGCAGCGGCGGCATGGATCAGCCGGTCGCCATCGGCGATGCCGAAGTCGAGCGTCCAGCCGGCCGGCGCGCGCAGCCGCCCGGCGCTGTTGGACCGTAGCACGCGGTAGCCGGCCTGCCCACGATAGCGGTCGAGCACCCGCTGGTCGAACCACACTTGGGCGACGCCGCAGTCGCCCGCCAGTACCTTGCGATACAGCAAGGCGAGCTGCGGCACCTGGCTCCCCCGCGCCTCGTTCCCAGGCGGCGGTGTTGCCTCGCTCACACGCCCTCCTCCACCTGCACGCCGGCCCAGCCCCGCGCAGCTTGATCTATAGGGTACCATCCACGGCATGTGGCCGTCGTGCCGGGCCGCCGTTGACTTTCTAACTCGACATTATAAGCAATGCGGGCAGCCGACGCCGCTAGCTGTGCGGGGCCGCGGCCACGTAGAATGCCCACGACGACGGCACGGGGCGCGAGAGCGCCGTGGGAGGCAAGGTGAACGCGCGCGAGCGGGACGCAGTGGTACGCATGCTCCAGGATGACCTCGCGGGCGAGCATGCGGCGATCCTCCAGTATCTCCAGCACGTCTGGCGCATGGGCGACACGGGCAACGACATCCCCTGCGAGGTGGAGGAGATCGCCCGCGACGAGATGCGCCATTTCCGCTGGCTGGCCGAGCTGGTGGTCGACCTCGGCTCCGACCCGACCATCGAGCGCGATGTGATCTACGTCAACGGCTCGCCGCCGGCCGACCTGATGCTGCTGGATGTCGACGCCGAGGACCGCGCCATCGCCATGTACCTGGAGCACCTGCGCAACATCGACGACCGCCGTATCCAGCGCGTGCTCGAGCGCATCCTGGTCGACGAGCGGGCGCACCGCGAGCTGTTCCGCGGCTTCGTCAGCGAGTTCGGCGGCGACCCCGACGCGCCCACCCCGCGGCCAGATATCGGCCCCTTCAGCGGCCGCCGCGCGGCGCGGGATGACATCCAGCAGCCGGCCAGCGCCGAGACGCAGCGCGAGGCGGCCGCGCGGCCCGAGGCCTTCGGTGCCTACAGCGGCCGAGCTACCAACGAGGTGATCTACGTCAAGGAGCCCGCGCGCATGGCGCTGCCGCCGGGCCACGAGCAGCTCATTGCCGCGCTCAACAACGATATCGCCAAAGAGTACACCACGGTGTTGCAGTATCTCTTCCAGTCGTTCGTCCACAAGGCGAACCGGCTGGGCAAGGAGCTGCAACTGGACATCGCCCAGTGGCACATGAAGCACTGGGGCTGGCTGGCCGAGCGGGTCAGCGACCTGGGCGGCGAGGTGACCACCCGCCACGACGACATCGACCGCACGCGCGACGCCGCCTACGTCCTACGCGCGGGCATCGCCCGCCAGCGCGAGCTGGCCGCGCACTACGGCGAGGAGAAGGACGCCATCGAGGATGAGGAGGCGCGGGTAGTGCTGGCCCGCATCCACGCCCACGACCTGTACATGGCGGGCCAGCTCGAGGAGCTGTTAGCCGAGGCCGAGCGTGCGGGCGACCCCGCCGCGGTGTTCCCGGCGGCGGGCGAGGCCCCCGCGCCAGCGCCCCCACCCGAGCGGCCCACGCCGCGGTTCACTATCGGGAGCCTATTCGGTCGCCCGCAGGACGAGTGAGCCGTGCGGCCGGCTAGCCACACCATGTTGAGGAGAGCGTATGCATCCCGAGGAGAAGCTGCGCGCGCTGGGACTCGAGCTGCCTGCCCCGTTCCCACCGGCGGCACTGTACGTGCCAGCGGTGCAGGTGGGCAACCTGCTGTTCGTCTCGGGCCACGGTCCGGTCAAGGATGGCAAGGTGCAGTTCATCGGCAAGGTGGGCCGCGAGTGGACCATCGAGCAGGGCCAAGAGGCCGCGCGGCTGACAGCGCTGAACATGCTGGCCAGCATCAAGCTGGTGCTGGGCGACCTGGCGAAGGTGCGCCGCGTGGTCAAGCTGCTGGGCATGGTCAACTGCACCGAGGAGTTCACTCAGACGCCGCAGGTGATCAATGGCTGCTCGGAGCTGCTGATCGCCCTATGGGGCGACGCGGGCCGGCACGCCCGCTCGGCGGTGGGCATGCAGGCGCTGCCCAATGGGATGGCGGTCGAGATTGAAGGCATCTTCGAGGTCGAGGCGTAGCGGCACCCACGCGCGGACAGAGAGCCGGCCACGGCTGGTCGCCGCCCTGCGCGCCGCCATTCGCGCGCAAGGGCCGCTCACGGTGGCGGCCTATCTGGAGCAGGTGCTCTATCATCCCACGCTGGGCTACTATAGCGCCCTGCAGGCCCCGCCCGGCGCCCACGGCGACTTCTACACCAGCCCCGAGGTGCACGCGGCGTTCGGCGCGCTGCTGGCGCGGCAGGTGCGTGAGGTGTGGGAGCGGTTGGAGCGGCCCGCCCCGTTCGTGGTCGAGGAGTGGGGCGGCGGCAGCGGGCGGCTGGCGCACGACTTCCTCACCGCCGCGCAGGCCGAGGCTCCTGCTTTCGCCGCGGCCGTACGCTACCGGCTGGTAGAGCGCAGCGCCGCACTCCGGCGCTGGCAGCAGCGCCAGCTGCGCCCGTGGAGCGCGCAGGTGGAGTGGGTCGCGCCGGAGGCGGCCGCGGCCGGCGGCCTGGCGCCGCTGCCTCCCGCGCTGGAGGGCGTGCTGCTGGCCAACGAGCTGCTCGACGCTTTCCCTGTCCATCGTGTGGTGTGGCGGCAGGGGGGGCTGTACGAGCGCTATGTGACGCTGGCGGACGCCGGCTTCGCCGAGATCGACGGCCCGCCCTCGACCCCGGCGCTGGCCGCCTACTTCGCGCGCCTCGGCTTGCGCCCCCCGGACGACCACCTGGCCGAGGTGAACCTCGCGGCGCTGGCCTGGCTGCGAGCGCAGGCAGCGCGCCTGCGGCGGGGCGCCCTGCTGCTGATCGACTACGGGCACCCGGCGGAGGTGCTGTACTCGGCGCGCTATCCCCGCGGCACCCTGCGCGGCTACTCCCGGCACGCGCTGAGCGAGAATCTCTACGCGCGCGTGGGCCGCCAGGATCTGACCAGCCAGGTCGACCTGACCAGCCTCTTGCTGGAGGGCCGCGCCGCGGGCCTCGCGCCGCTGGGCCTCGCGCGCCAGGCCGACTTCCTGCGGCGGCTGGGGCTCGACACGTGGCGAGAAACCGTGCGCGGTGGGCGCCTGCCGGCGGTGGTCGAGCGCGGCGAGCTGGCCGCACTGGACACGCTGACGAACCCGGGCGGGCTGGGGCGGCTGTGGGTGGTGGGCTTCGGCCGCGAGCTAGGCGCGCAGCCGCTTCACGGGCTGGACGAGCAGGCCGCGCCGCTCGCTATCCCGCCCCCGCTGGCACCGGAGCGCCCGCGGCTGGGCTGGGACCGCTGGCCGTCGCCGGGAAGGGGCTGAGCAGCGTGCACGGCGGCGCTCCCGACCGCCTGCCGGGAGCGCCGCCGTGCGGATCGACGCGGTTTACGCTGCGTGCATGGCGGGGGCCGACGTGGCTGCCTCGCTGGCGCCGGGTACCTGCGCCGGCAGCATCATCCAGCCGACGACCAGCGCCGCGAACGCGACCAGCGAGATGAACAGCAGCACCGTGTCCATCGTGCGTTTCCCTCCCGTGGGTTAGAGTTGGTAGGCCACCTCGCCGTGCTGGGTGGTGTCCAGGCCCAGCACCTCTTCCTTCTCCTCGACGCGCAAGCCGATGGTAACGTCGATGAGCTTGAGGATGATCCAGGTCAGCGCGCCGGCGTACACCCAGGTGACCGCCACGGCCACGAGCTGCTTGAGCAGCTGGCTTGGGTCGCCGTAGAAGAGGCCGTTGGCGGCGGTAGGATTCACCGCCATCGTGGCGAACAGGCCGGTGGCGATGGCGCCCCAGGTGCCGCCCACTCCGTGCACACCCCACACGTCGAGCGCGTCGTCGATGCGCGTGAGCTTGGTGCGCAGCTGCACGGCCCAGTAGCAGATCACCCCCGCGCCCAGGCCAATGAGGATCGCCGCGATAGGGGTGACGTAGCCCGCGGCCGGGGTGATCGCTACCAGCCCGGCCACGGCGCCCACCGCTGCGCCCAGCACGCTCGGCCGCCCGTGGTGCGCCCAGCTCACCGTCATCCAAGTCAGCGCGGCCATCGCCGCTGCCGTGTTGGTGACCACGAACGCGTTGGCGGCCAGGTCGCCCGCGGCCAGCGCGCTGCCGGCGTTGAAGCCGAACCAGCCGAACCACAGCAAGCTGGCCCCGAGAACGGTCATGGTAATGTCATGGGGGTCGAACGGTTCCTCGCCCAGCCCGCGCCGCGGCCCGAGCACTAGCGCCGCGACCAGCGCTGAGACGCCGCTCGAGATGTGCACCACGGTGCCGCCCGCGAAGTCGAGAGCGCCCAGCACCTTTAGCCAGCCCCCCGCGGCCCACACCCAGTGGGCGATGGGGCAATACACGAACGTGGCCCACAGCAGGCTGAAGATGACGAACGCCTTAAACCGCTTGCGTTCGGCAAACGCGCCGGTGATCAGGGCCGGGGTAATGATGGCGAACATCATCTGGAACAACGCGTACGTCAGGTGCGGGATCGTGGGCGCGTAGTCGGGATTGGGCTCACCGCCCACGCCGTTCAAGCCCAGCCAGTCGAAACCACCGATGAGCCCGCCGAGGGAGGGGCCAAAGGCGAGCGTGTAGCCCCACAACACCCAGACCACGCTGATCAAGGCGAGGATGAAAAAGCTGTGCATGATGGTGCTGAGGACATTCTTGCGGCGCACCAGCCCGCCGTAGAAGAAGCCCAACGCGGGTGTCATCAGCATCACGAGCGCCGCCGAGATCAGCACCCACGCGGTATCGCCCGGGTTGACCGCCGTCGCGCTTGAGGGCATGGCCACCTCCTTCCCGCTTCCGCCCCTAGGCTAGCCCTCGCCTCGCGCGCCCTTCATCGGGCAGCCGACACGAAAACCGTTTCGGGCGGTTAGGCACATTGCACGAGCGGCCGGGGCCGTCGCGCCGCGAGAAGCGCTGTTGCCCTGGCCACGCGGCACAAGGGTGTGAGCGGGACTTGACAGCTGCTCGGCAGCGGCGCACGATGGCCGTGCAGACGAGCGGAGACGGCAGCGTGGAGTCTACACCGCCCGTGGCCCGAGGGCGCGCTCCATGGCGCCGAGTGGGTGGCCGGTGGCGAGCGCTGGTTGGCCGCCTGGGCGCGTTGGGGCTAGTGGTCGCCGGCTTGGTGCTCCTGCCGCCGAGCGGGGCGATGCCGCCGGTCCGTGCGGCCGAGCCCGACGCCCTGGAGAGCGTGCGCGCGGGGCGCTACGGTGAGGCGATCGCGCTGGCCTCGGCACAGCTGGCCCGCGAGCCAGAGTGGCTCGCGCCGCGCCTGGTGCGCGCGCTGGCCTACTATCGCGCTGGCCAGCCCCAGGCCGCGCTCGCCGATCTCGATCACGTGCTGACGCGTGCTGCCGACGAGGAGTCGGCGCGCACGCTCCGCGCGCTGGTCGGCTTGGAGCTGGGCCGCTATGCCGAAGCCCTGAGCGATGCCCAGCGTGCGCTGGCGGCGCCCGCGCTGCCCGCGGAGAACGCGGGGGCCGCGCGGCTGGTGCTGGCGCGGGTGTTGCTGGCGCGGGGGGAGTTCGCCGAGGCCGCCGCGCGGGCGGAGGAGGTTGTGGCGTTCTCCGACCCGACCAACGCCCGCGCGGCGCAGCTCACCCTCGATCTGCTGCGCGTCGTGCCCCCGGCTGGCGATATGCCCAGTGTGCAGGATGGGGGCGATGGCTTCGCCCGCTTCGCTCTGGGCGAGTGGACCGTGGAGTTCCAACGCGACGACGGCGTGGAGCCGTCTGTGGCCCTCAGCTTGGCGCGGCTGCTAGAAGCCCAACTGGCGGCCGTGGAGGCGGCCACGGGCGGAGGGTACCACGGGCCGCTGCGGCTGGTGATCTACAAGTCCGAGTGGGATCTAGAACAGGCCGTGGGGGGGCAGTACCGTGGGCCGGGCGTGAGCCGCGCTTTACGGCAGGGGGTACGCACGGCCGAGGGCGGTTGGGCGCAGCACCTGCACATCGCGCTGAACGACTACGAGCTGCTGTGGAACCTGACGCACGAGGCGGTGCACCTGGCTCAGGCGGCCGCGGGCCTCGACGACGTGTTCCCCCAGGCTATCGCTTGGCTGATCGAGGGGCAGGCCGAGTATGTCGCGGGCGAGGTGCTGTCCGTGGTCGCGCCGCAGAGCGTAGCGGTCCGCCGGCAGCAGCGTGCCCGGGTGGTGGCCCAGGCGGCTGCGGAAGGCCGTCTGCTGCCGCTGTCCGCGCTGGAGCGCTTCAGCGACTGGGACCGCCTCGGGGTCGGAGCGGCCGATCGCGCCTACGGCCAGGCGTACTATGCGGCAGCGCTATTCGCGCAGCGGTTCGGGCCTGCGGCCGTGTTCGCTCTCCTGCACGCGCAGCGCGCCGGGGTGCCGACGCCGGCCGCGTTCGCCGTGGTCACCGGTGGGGCCACACTGGCGGGTTTCGACCAGGCCCTGCGGGAACAGTTTGCAACGTGGGCCGCCGCGGACAGCGGCGAGTGACCCGGCCGGCCCGGCGAGCGGCGCGGCGGGCCATGATCCGCTACACTGCAAGGGTGGCATCTGCACAGTCTGGGCAGGGGCACGGATCATCCTGCCAGCGCGGAGGGCGCGGTGGCCGATCCCGAACGCGTGTCGACCCAATCTCCCGAGACCCCGACCACGGAGTCGCGCCGGAGCCGTCTAGAGAGCCGGCGGGCCCGGCTGGAGCGCCGCGAGCAGCTGCTGCGCGAGCAGCGCGCGGCTCGCCAGCGTCGCCGTCTGCTGCCCTGGCTCATCGCCGCGGTGCTCGTCGTCATCCTGGCCGCGGGCGCGTACTTCCTGTTCATCCTGCCAGCGGCCCAGCCGATCCCTGGGGTGGAGCGGTTCGAGAACCTCAGCCGGGAGCATGTGGCGGGCGATGTCGCTTATCCCCAGACCCCGCCCGTGGGGGGGCCCCACGCCGAGTACTGGTACAAGTGTGGCGTGTACGATCAGCCGCTGTACAACCCGATGGCTGTCCATTCGCTGGAGCACGGTGCCGTCTGGATCACCTATCGGCCCGACCTGCCCGACGAACAGGTGCAGAAGCTGCGCAGCCTGGCGCGTATCAAGCCCGACTTCGTGCTGGTGAGCCCCTGGGCGGACCCGCCGCTGCCCAGCCCGATCGTGGCCAGCGCGTGGGGGCTCCAGCTTAAGGTCGACGACGCCAACGACCCGCGGCTGGCCGAGTTCGTCAACCGCTACGCCAACGGGCCGCAGCAACCTGAGAAAGGGGCCACCTGCGCGGTCGGTGTGGGCCAGCCGCTGCCGAACCCCTAGCGCGAGGCCCCGGGCGAGTGGGGCGGCGCGGAAAGGAGCTGTAGCGCGCCAGCCTGGCACGCCGGCTGCTTGAACAGGGCAGGAGGTGATCGCTATGGCTGGCTTGTATCGCTCGCGCCGGCACCGGCTCATCGCAGGCGTTTGCGGCGGGCTCGCCGAGGGGCTGCACTTGCCCGTGTGGCTGGTTCGCTTCGTGTTCTTGCTGTTCTTCTTGCCCGGCGGCGTGCCCGGCCTGCTGTTGTACGCCCTGCTGTGGCTATTACTGCCTGTGCGCCGCACGCCCGCCTAGAGCCGCTTTCGGTTGGGGTGGTTGCTAGTGCGGGGCGCCTCGCTCGCCCGGCCGGGGTTGGTAGGGGGCGGCACGGCTGGCTACCATGTTCCCCAGCGCCGCGTCGGTAGGCGCTAGCGGGGAGGCAGCAGGCATGGAGACGTTTCGCGCGGTGGTCGTGGAGCAGCAGGCGGGGGACACGCGTGTCGGCGTGCAGCAATGGTCGCTCGCCGAGTTGCCGCCCGGAGACGTGACGATCCGTGTCGCCTACTCGTCGGTGAACTACAAGGACGGCCTGGCCGCCCGCGCCGACGGCAAGGTGGCGCGCCGCTACCCGTTGATCCTGGGCATCGACCTGGCGGGCACCGTCGAGACGAGCGCCGACCCGCGCTTCCGTCCCGGCGACCCCGTGATCGTACACGGCTACGATCTCGGCGTGGCCCATCACGGTGGCTATGCCGAGTGCGCGCGCGTGCCTGCCGAGTGGGTGGTGCCGCTGCCTGCAGGGCTCACGCTGCGGCAGGCGATGGCGCTGGGCACCGCCGGCTTCACCGCCGCGCTGTCGGTCGATCGCCTCGAGTACATGGGCCTGCGGCCCGATGCCGGCCCCGTGGTGGTCACCGGCGCGTCGGGTGGGGTGGGCTCGATCGCCGTGGACATCCTGGCGGCGCGTGGCTACCACGTGGTGGCGAGTACCGGCTCGGCGGAGGCGCACACCTACCTGCGCGAACTGGGCGCGCGCGAGCTGCTCGACCGCGCCGAGACCAGCGCGCCCAGCGAGCGGCCGCTGGAGCGCGGGCGCTGGGCCGGCGCGGTGGACGCCGTGGGCGGCGCCACGCTCGCCTACCTACTGCGCACGATGGCCTACGGCGGCAGCATCGCGCTCTCGGGCAACGCGGGCGGCGCGGCCGTGCAGACGACGGTGTTCCCCTTCATCTTGCGCGGGGTGACCCTGCTGGGCATCGACTCGGTGCAGCTCCCGCACGACCGGCGCGTGGCCATCTGGCAGCGGCTGGCAACCGACCTGCGCCCGCCCCACCTAGACAGCCACATCGCGCGCGAGATCGCGCTCGACGAGGTGCCGGAGGCGTTGCGCGCGATCGTACGGGGGGCGACGCGCGGGCGGCTGGTAGTCGCTATCGGCGGCTGAGCCGCTCACGGGGCGCCGTAGTGCTGGGCCAGCCAGCCGCTGCGCTCCAGCTCGTGCAGGATGCTCAGGTCGAGCAGCTCGGCCGGGCGCACGCGGTCCGCGCCCGGCTCGTCGAGGTTGTTCAGGACAGTCTGGATAGCGCCCTCGGTCGGCCAGAGGTCCCATAAGTCGCGGTAGATCGCATAAGCGCTTTCGGCCTGCTGGCGATCGGGGTTCTGGGTGCCACGCACGATCGCGGCGACGGTCGGCTCACGGTGCTCGCGGGCGAAGCGCAGTGCCTCGGCATAGGCCATCACGAAGCGCCGCGCGACCTCGCGCTCGCGCGCCAGGAAAGTACGCGTAGTCGTGAGGTTGGTGCCGGCCAGCTCGACGTTGAACTGGCGCATATCCACTAGCACACGCGCGCCCTGCGCTTCGACCTGGTCGGTGAACGGCGGCGCCAGCACGCCCGCGTCGACCGCGCCGCTGAGCAGCCCACTGGCGATGTTGGGCTGCTCGCGTAAGTAGCTGATCTGCACGTCGCGGTTCGGCTCCAGCCCGAAGCGGCGCAGCGTCTCGAACAGGGCCATCGAGGCACCGGAGCCGGCGGTCGACGAGCCGATGGTCTTGCCGCGTAGCTCCTCCATGCTCGCCAGCTCGGGCCGGCTCAGTACTTTGAAGTGGGCCTTGTTCACCAGGCCGGCGACGAACACCAGGTCGGTGGCGCCGCCCACGTAGGCGCTGATCGCGCTGCCGCCGCTAGTCGCCAGGTCGAGGCTGCCGGCGGTCAGCGCCTGGCTCACCGCCGCCGGCGACATGGCGACGGTCTCCACGGCCAGCCCGTGACGCGTGAAGATCTCTTGCTCCAGCGCCACCCAGATGGGCGCGACCGTTCCGCTCACCGTCGTCAGGCCGAACCTGACGGGGTGCAGGGGGACCGGCGAGGAGGTGGCGGTCGGCTGGACCGCGGCGGCCGAACTGCCCGCCTGCGCGGGCTGCGGCGCGGGCGCCGGGGCGGCCGGTTGGCAGGCCAGTAGGAACAGCAGCGCCGCACTGCCCAGGAAGCCGCGAGCGCTCATGTGCGTCCCTTTCTGCCCAGAGCGGCAGGCGGGCCGTGCGGTAGTCGTCTGTGCGCTCCGCCCAGCGCTCCAGGGCGCTAGTGCCTGTCGCGGGCGGCAACAGTCTCCCGCGCGATCCGCTCGACCGTCTGCCAGACTTCCGGCAGCGCCTGCTTCGTCGTGCGGCGCGGCACGCGGCGCGGGAACTGCTCGGCGGTCACCCGCAGCGCGACGAACGTCGGGCCACGGAGCGGGCCCGCGTCGGGCGTCCGCGCGAGCACCGTCGGCAGGGCGCGCTCGAACGCGGCCAGCTCGTCGAAGGCGAACACGCGCGGGAACCCCGCGGCGCGCGCGAACCCGGCGAAGTCGACGCGGTCGCGTCCTGGGATCGGCTGGCCGCCGGTGGTGCCGTAGACGCCGTTCTCCAGCACGAAGTGCCAGAGGTTCGGCGGGGCCAGGTGCGCGGTGGTGACCAGGCAGCCGAGGTTCATCAGCAGGCTGCCGTCGCCGTCGAGCACCCATACGTCGAGGTGCGGCACGGCCAGGGCGACCCCCAGGCCGGTGCTGGCCGCCTTGCCCATCGAGCCGTAGTACGGCAGGTCCAGCTCGTGGCGCGTGCTCAGCTCCTCCCAGACGATTGCCGCCTGGAACGGCGCGATCACCAGCTCGTTGCGCCGCTGGGCCACCAGCACGCGCAGCGCGTCGCGGTACGGCAGCATGGGCTCACTCCCACTCGCCCGCGATGAGCACGGCCACCGGGCCGCGCCGCGCTTGCGCCTCCGCGTACGCCTTGGGAATAAGGGGCAGCGCGGCCGGGCTGTCGAGCAGGTAGAACGGCACGCCGTAGGCGCGCAGCACGGGCTCCAGATAGATCGCCGCGGTGTCGGTCATCTGCGCGCGGTCGGGGTGCCAGCCGCGATAGCCGATGAGCAGCAGCAGCGGCAGGCCGAAGTCGAGCGCCTGCCCGCGCAGCGAATCGCCTGCCTCGAAGAAGCCTGTGTTCTGGATGATGATCACGGGCCGCTGGCCGCCCATCAGCAGGCCCAGGGCCAGCGGGATCGCCTCGCCCTCGCGGCAGATGGGCACCACGCGCAGCTGGCCGGCAGCCTCGGCCTGCTGGAGTGCCTGGTACAGGAAGCTCGACTCGCTGTCCGGCAGCCAGACGACGTGGGTGATGCCGCAGGCGAGTAGCTGCGCGACCGCCTCGCTGGCCCGGACGCTGACCTCGGTCGCCTCCATGGCTCGTCCTCCTACCGGCCGCGGCGCCGGGTGGCGCTACGGCGCGACGGCCGGCCGCGGCGCCGCCACGCCGTTGACCACGGCCTGCAGCGGCTCGCCGCGCGCCAGCCGGGCGATGTTGTCGAACGCGCGCTGGATGCTCCGCTGGCCGGCCTCGTGGGTGACCCCGGCCAGGTGGGTGGTCAATACTAGGCGATCGCAGCCACTGGCCGCCAGCCGGACGAGCGGGTCGTCGGGCGGGGCGGGCTCGCGCTCGAACACGTCGACCGCCGCGCCGGCCAGCCGGCCGTCGGCCACCCGCGCTGCCAGCGCCGCCGGGTCCACCAGCGGCCCCCGCGCCGTGTTGATGACGATCGCCGATGGTTTCATCAGCGCCAGCTCGGCGTCGCCGATCAGGTGGTAGGTGGCCGGCTCCAGCGGGACGTGCACCGTCAGGATATCCACCGTGGCCAGCAGCTCGGGCAGCGGCGCGTAGCGCACCTGGTAGGTCTGCTCCTCGATCGGGTCGGGGCGCACGATGTCGTAGTACAGCGTGGTCAGCTCGAACGGAATGGCCCGGCGCGCCACCTGCCGGCCGATGCGGCCGAAGCCGACGATGCCTAGCGTCTTGCCGTACAGATCGTAGATGCCCGTGGCCATGTCGCGGCGCTTGGCCGCCGCGTACTCGCCGGCCACGATGCCGAGGTGGTTGGGGATCAACCGGCGGTACAGCGCCAGCATGAGCAGGAACACGTGCTCGGCGACCGAGAGGGCGTTGGCGCCCGGCACGTGGCACACGGGGATCCCGCGCCGCGCGGCGGCGGCCAGATCGATGTAGTCGTAACCGGTACTGCTCACCTGCACCAGCCGCAGCCGCGGCGCCCAGGCCAGCAGCGCCTCATCGACGCGCAGCCCGGACATCGGGTACAGCACCTCGGCCGCGGCCAGCAACGGTGCCAGCGCGTCGAGCGGCTGCACCTCCGCGTAGGTCACCTCGATCGCGGGGTCGATCGTGGGCCGCGCCCGCTCGATCCGCTCGCGCATGCCCACCACTAGCGTCTGGATGCCCATCGACACTCCTCAACGCGGGGCGGCGCCCGCTCGTCGGGGTGCGCCGCCCATGAATCGCCGACCACTGTCTGCGTTTACTCGCAGGCGCAGACGCGCCGCACCAGCTCCGGCCCGACCGTGCGGACCGAGGTCTGACCGGTGTTGGCCATGGCGATGCGCAGCTCGAGGTGCAGCAGCTCCAGCACGCGCGCCGCGCCCTCGGCGCCCGCGGCGGCCAGGCCCCAGGCCGCCGCCTTGCCGATGCACACCGCGCGGGCGCCCAGGGCCAGCGCCTTGAGTATGTCGGTGCCGCGCTGGAACCCACCGTCGACGACGATCTCCGCGCGGCCGGCCACCGCCGCGGCGATGTCGGCCACCAGCTCGATCGGCGCGGGCGCGTAGTCGAGCTGGCGGCCGCCGTGGTTGGAGATGTACACGCAGTCGACGCCGTGCTCGACACACAGGCGCGCGTCCTCGACACTCTGGATGCCCTTGACGATCAGCGGCAGTCGCGTGGTGCGCTTCAGCCAGTCCACGTCGGCCCAGGTCAGCGAGGCGATGCGGCGGTCGCCCTCCTCGGCCGGTGGGAAGTTCTGCCAGCGGCGGCTACCCTGGCCACGGGGATCGTAGCGCTTCTCCAGATCGCGCTCGCGGCGGCCGTACATGGGCACATCGACGGTCAGGGCCAGGCCCCGGAAGCCGGCGGCCTCGATACGCCGGATGAGTGCCTCGGCCCAGGCGTGGTCGCCGCGCCAGTAGAGCTGGAAGATCAGCGGACCCGTGGCCGCCGCAGCCACCTCCTCCGGCTCCCAGCGGGTCATGGTACTCAGCCAGTAGATGGTGCCCATCTGGCCGGCCGCGCGGGCCAGCGCCAGGTCGCCGTCGGGGTGCAGCAGGAACATCGAGCCCATCGGGGCGATCATGATCGGCATCGCCAGTGGCAGGCCCAGAAACGTGGTCGTGGTGTCGAGCTGACTCACGTCGCGCAGCACGCGCGGCACGAACACGTAGTGGCTCATGGCGCGACGGTTGCGGCGCAGCGCTGTCTCCGTCTCGGCGCCGCCGGAGGCGTAGTCCCAGGCCTCGGGCGAGAGGTTGGCCCGCGCTGCCCGCCGGATCTCGTTCAGCGTGACGAATCGCTCCTGTACCGTCGCCATGGCCCCTCCCGCATATCGTCTGCCCGGCTGCAGCGTCGCCCCGCGCGCGAGCCGAGCTGGCTGTCGAGCGCAATCTACCGCAGCGGCCCGCTCGCGGTCCACCCGGTCCTGGTGGCGTCCTGCTGGCACACCCCTTGCGCCGCTCCGCCACGTGGAGCCGTCTGCTGCCTGGGCGAACTAGCAAGGCTGGCAGGCATCAGGGGCGAGAGGAAGGAAGGGCCATGCTGCGCAACTACTCGCTCGGCGATCTCTACACCGGCGTGCCCCTGCGCGACCTCGTAGAGCACCTATTCAGCGAGGCGCGTGTGATGTCGCGCGCGGCCGAGCCACATATGGCTGCGGCCCCCGTGGGAGCGCCCGTGAACATGTACGAGACCGACAGCGACCTGCTGGTCGTGCTGCCGCTGCCAGGTGTCAGCCCCAATGACATCGAAGTCGAGGTGCGGGGTACCCAATTGCAGGTCCGCACGACGACTCGCCGCGACGAGCCCCAGGTCGCCACACCGGACGCGCCCGGCGCGGCGCCGGCCGAGCCGCGGCGCCACCGCTGGCTGCGGCATGAGTTTCGCCTCGGGCCCTACGAGCGCACGGTCGAGCTGCCGTACCCGGTGGATCCCGACCGCTGCGACGCGACCTATGAGCACGGTCTGCTCGCTCTCCGCTTCCCGCGGCCGGCGACGCAGCGGCCGCGGCGCATCGCCCTGGAGAGTGCCGGCGCGCCCTCGCCCGGTACACCCCCCTAGGCGACCGTGCCGCGCTTTCCGGCGCTGTGGGCGCCCGCTCGGCTGCATCGCTCGCACGGCCGCCTGGTCGCTTGCAAACGGTCGAGTGAGTCGCTATATTGGGCGCGGCTCGCTTGGCGTCCGGGCTGACCAGCGTATCTGCGCGACTATCCGGGGACCGAGCGCGAGGAACGGCACCAGCCTCAGGACCCTTCAGCCTGGCCATACCAGTCGGTGCAGCGGGAGGTACCCCCAGGATGTTCGTGGACAAAACGCTGGTCTGCCGTGGCTGCGGCCGCGAGTTCGTGTTCACCGCGGGCGAGCAGCAGTTCTACCAGCTCAAGGGCCTGTTGAACGAGCCCGGTCGTTGCCCCGCCTGCCGCGCCGCCCGCAAAGCGGAACGCGCGACTACAGGCCTGGAGCCGATGGAGCCGCGCCGCCGCGAGATGCACCCCGTGATCTGTGCTGAGTGCGGCGTGCAAACACTCGTGCCGTTCCTCCCTCGTGGCGATAGGCCCGTGTATTGCAGCCCCTGCTTCGACCGCGTGCGGGCGATGAGCCGCTGAGGCGCCGAGCGGCTGCCGCATAGCCCCCCTCTCTTGTCCGACCAAAATAAGAGCGTTATTATCTGCATCGGGCGATGCCGCGAGTGCGTGCTGGTAGGCTCCGGCTGCCCCACCGGCGCCCGGGTCGGTACACCAGCACGCAAGTCCGTGCCTCCCTGCTAGTACGCCAGCGGACTGCTAGTTGGTGCTGCGCCCTCGAGTAGGACCTCACCTGCTAGCGGTATGCTAGTGGTTCTGCCGCGGTGCTTCGGGCCGTGGTTCCCTCTGGGTGAGGCGGGCGCGGTGAGTTGAGGGCGCGCCGTGGTAGTTGCACGCCAGGTAGTGGTCCTCCGGGGCGCCGTGGTCGCCCCGGGGCATGGCGGGCGGCTCGCTCGTGGGGGGCTATATCCGTTTCGGCGAGGAGGGCGTCACTGAGCGTTCCACGGCTTGCCGCGCTCGTGCGGCGGCTACCGCAGGCGGGCCACGACCGGCCCGCCGAGCGGCTTGGCGACTTCACCGCCACGCCGCGCCTACTGCCGATCGCCGCGCTCGCAGTGGCCATCGGGGCGCTGAGCGCGTTCGTTTCGCTGGCGCTGCTGCGTTTGATCGGCCTGTTCACCAATCTCTTCTACTACCAGCGGTGGGATACCACCCTGATCTCCCCGGCCGGGAACACGTTGGGGCTACTGGCGGTGCTGGTTCCCGTCCTCGGCGGGCTCATGATCGGGGTGATGGCGCGCTACGGCTCGGAGCGGATCCGCGGCCATGGGATTCCTGAGGCGATCGAGGCGATCCTGATCAACGGCAGCCGCGTCGAGCCCCGGGTAGCGTTCCTGAAGCCGTTATCCTCGGCGATCTCGATCGGGAGCGGCGGCCCCTTCGGGGCCGAGGGGCCGATCATCATGACCGGTGGTGCGTTTGGCTCGATGGTCGCCCAGTTCCTGCACCTGACCAGTGCGGAGCGGCGCACGTTGCTCGTCGCGGGCGCGGCGGGCGGCATGTCGGCGACGTTCATGACTCCGGTCGCCGCGGTGGCGCTGGCTGTGGAGCTATTGCTATTC
>DATGKN010000118.1:0-15395 GCA_035294645.1 Chloroflexota bacterium | reverse complement strand
CGTACTCGTCCAGCGCGTCGAGCAGCGGGCGCACGTACGGCGTGGGCTCGAAGCGCACCAGGTCGGCCACGGGCACCGGCAGCTTGTACACCTGCCAGAAGTCGCGTGGCGTGCAGGAGAACACCACTAGACTGCGGCTATCAGGCTCCAGCTCCGCGAGGTACTGCTCGACGCGCGCCGCCTCGCGGGCGAGCGCCTCGCGGCCAAGGGCGTCGAGCTGCTCTTGCTGCTGTTTGACCAGATCGTTGAACACGACCCGGTACGCGCGCTTCACCTGGAGCGACGGCGCCAGGTGCAGATACACGCTCAGCACCCCGTGCTCGCCGCCCTCGAACGCGAGCAGCTGTTGCAGTTGCTCGGTCGCGATCATGCCCTCGCCTCCTCCCGCGGCGCGGCCGCCACGACACGCTCGCGCAGCCGCGCGTGCTGCTCGGCGGTCGGCTCCACGCGCTCCAGCGCGGCGAACACCGCCTCCGAGGGCACCACCTCCGGGCGCGTCTCGTACTCCTCGGCTAGCCGCGCCCGCAAGAACTCGCGCGCCAGCGCGATGCGCCGGCGCACCTCGGCCGGCGTGATTCCCTCCAGCTCCGCGATCTGGCGCGCGGCGCAACCGTCGCACGCGTGCAGCAGGAACGGCTCGCGCCACGCCTCTGGCAGCTGGTCGAGGAGTCGCGCCAGCGCCTGCTGGAACTCCTCCTGCTCGGCCACCGCGTCGGGCACCGGCGCGGTCGGGTCGGGCAAGAGGTCGATCAGCCGCCGCGGCTGGACGTCCTCGTCCGGCGAGGCGCGGGGGCCGGGCCGCAGCGGCTCGAACAACGAGCGCTCGCGGCGCCGCTGCCGCGCCCGCGCGACCTCGGCCGCCAGCACCTCGCGCGCCAGCCGGCGCAGCCACGGGTAGGCGCTGGGCGCCAGCGCCTGCGGCCCGCGGCGCGCGAGCGCCTCGGCGAACACGGCGTCGACCAGCTCCTCGGCGCGCAGCGCGCCAGGCTCCAGGTCACCTAGCGCCTCGTGCAGCCGCAGCCGGTGCCGCACGAAGTTGAGCAGCGGCCGCAGGTAGCGCCGGACCGCCCGCTCGGACTCGCTACTCGCGCGCGGCGGCCGGCTCGCGCCCGGGGCGCCGGTCGGCGGGGGCGACACGGTCGGTCCCGTCATCGACGATCTCCAGTTGGACATCGCTGGGCCGCGCGCCGCGCAGGTCGCCGAAGCGCAGCAGCGCCCCAAGCACCAGCAGGAACAGGGCGATGGCCGCGAGTTGCAGCGGGTGGAGGTCGACGACCCCGCGCAGCACGACCTCGCGCAGCGTGCTGACGATGCCCAGCTCAAGCATGAAGTCGACGGCTACCCGATGCTCGCGCAGGTACACGATCAGCAGCCGCACCAGCTCGACCATCACCAGGATGAACAGCACCTCGGCGATGATCGTGCGGAAGTCGATCGTACGACCGAACACCTCGCCGAACAGGCCGGCGAGGGTACGGAGCATCAGGGCGAACAGCGCCAGGCCGAGGCCCAACACCAGGAAGTCCTGGGTCCATTCCAGAAACCGATTCGATAACCGATGGACATCCGTATCGGGCGCCACCCGGCGCAGCGCCGGCCGCGACATCTCGCAACCTCATGGTCAAGCTCGTTGCCAACGCTATAGTTAACGCGTGTGCTGTTAGACGGCGGTAAGAGCCGCGCTAGACGTAAGTAAACGCGTGTACGATGGGGGCGAGCAGGCTAATGGCGGGGGGCCTCGACCCACTCGGACCGGCGCACCTGTTCGGCGGCGCAGTGGTAGCAGCGCCAGCGCTCGAGGCCATCGGGATGCAGCTCGACCAGCCAGTAGTGCGGGGGGCACCGGGCGACCGCGGGCTCTGGCGTGGGGTTGTCCGCCATGGTGAGCGTCCTCCTCTCGGTTCCTGGGGTGACGCGCTCTCCAGCGGTGGGAGTGAGCAAGAGGCGGGCGAAGTCCGTAGCGGCGATCGGCAGGGTGGTCGCGCGAGCGGCCGTGGCCAGCAGCCAGACCTCCACGCCCTGGGCGAGCACCACGGTGGTCGCCTCGCCGACCACCCGCCCATCCGGGAGCGCCAGCCAGTAGTGGTACGCTACCCGCCGGTCGCCCAGGTCGTTGGCTGCCAGCCCCTGCCAGCCGGCCAGCCGGAGGTCCGGCCCCAGCTGGTCTAACAGGTGGCCGACGACCTGCGCGCTCCAGCGGTCGAGTTGGTCCTCCGTCAGCGGCCAGCGGGAGGCGAACCGCGCTACCCACAGCAGCTGCCGCGCCTCGCCCTCGGCGCGACGGTAGAGACGCTCCTCGAGCGCGGTGTCGCGCAGGGCGAAGCCGAGGCTGCCGCCCGCCTCGTACCCAACCGTCAAGTGTGCCAGGACAGCGTCGGGGAACGGCGTGGGCGCGGCGCCACCACCCGCGGCGAGCGGCGCCCGACCGAGGAACCCGCTGCACCAGCTGCAACCGAGCAGGGTCGCCGGTAGTAGCCCCATCGTCACCACCCGCCGCCACATGTTGGATTACCAACGCTGTGCGCCGAGGAGCGGGCTGCGCTCGCGGACCATCGGCTGCCGCTCGCACGCGGTAGGGCCCGCAGCCCACCGCCGCGCATACGATGGGACGCCGTCCCTTTGGGAACCCTTAGGAGGAGGCGGCCAGAGCTATGTAAACCCCAAGGATCGCGTAAACCCGCGTTAACCGAGCGGGGTGCCGGGCGCCGCGCGGAAGCGGTAGCCCACGCGGGGCTCGGTGCGGATATAGCTCGGCTGCGTCGGGTCGCGGTCGATCTTCCGGCGCAGCTGGGCGATGAACACGTGCAGCATGGCATGGTTGCCCTCGGCGCCCGCGCCCCATACCGCGTGGAGCAGCTCGCGGTGGGTGACGATCTTGCCCGCGTTGGCCATCAGGTAGCGCAGCAGCTCGTACTCGGTGGGGGTCAGGTGGATCTCCTGGCCGCCGAGGGTGACCAGCCGCCGCGCCTGGTCCAGCCGCAGCTCGCCGCACACCAGTACCGGCGCGCAGGCGTCCGTCCGCCCGCGGCGCAGCACCGCGCGCATGCGGGCCAGCAGCTCGTCCAGCCCGAACGGTTTGGTCAGGTAGTCGTCGGCCCCGAGATCCAGCGCCTGCACCTTGTCGCGCTCCTGGTCGCGTGCCGATAGGACGATGATGGGCGCCGCGCTCCACTGCCGCAGCTCGCGACACACCTCCAGCCCGCTCTGGTCGGGCAGCATGAGGTCCAGGATGATCAGGTCCGGCTGCGCGCTGGCCGCGGCGTCGAGCGCCTCGCTGGCGGTGCTGGCCAGGTGCACCTTGTACCCCTGGCTGGTGAGGCCCACGCGCAGGGCGCGGCGGATCTGCGGGTCGTCGTCTACCACCAGCACGCGCTGGCCACTGGCGGGCGCCACTAGCATGAGGCCTCCCCCACGGGCAGCCACAGGGTGAACACGCTGCCGCCGCCGGCGCGCTCGGCCACCGTGACGTCGCCGCCGTGGGCGCGCGCGAGCCCGCGAGCGATGGTGAGGCCCAGGCCCAGCCCCGCCCCGCCGGCGGACAGCCGGTAGAAGCGCTCGAAGATCCGCTCGCGCTCCGCGGGGGCGATGCCGGGCCCCCGGTCGGCCACGGTGATCCACAGCCGCCCGCCCTCGATCCGCGCGGCGACCTCCACCGGCGCGGCGGGCGGCGAGTACTTCAGCGCGTTGTCCACCAGCTGGCTCACCGCTCGCTCGACCAGCGGGTAGTCGAAGTAGCCCAGCGGCCGCTCGGCCGGCACGTGCAGCACCACGCGCTCGCGCCGCGGGTCGAGCCGCTGCACCAGCTCGGCCAATAGCTCGGCGACGTCGTGCCAGTCGCGCGCTGGCTGCACGCTCCGGCCCTCCAGACGTGACAGGTCGAGCAGTTGGCCCATGAGGCCCGCCAGGCGATCGGTCTCGCTATCGATCGCCGCCAGCAGCGCGCGGCGCTCCTCCGCCGGCAAGGCGGGGTCGTGCAGCAGCGCGCTGACCGCGGCCTTGATCGCGGCCAGCGGCGCGCGCAGGTCGTGGGCGACCGCCGCCAGCAGGGTGGCCGGCAGTGCCGCGTCGGCCGGGGCCGCGGCCGACCCAGGGCCGCTCGCGGGCGCGGGGAGGGATTCGCTGGGCGGCACACCGGGTCGCGCGCGCGGCGCGTCGTCCTCGTCTGAGTCGGTTCCTGGAGAGGCGACTAGGCGTCGGGCGCCCCCGGCGCCAGATACGGAGGGAAGCAAGACAACCGAGTCGGATTGCGAAAGCGAAAGCATCACCATTCCTCGCGGGGCGGCCCCACGCGGCTCCAAAAACGCCGGCGACCAGGTGCCAGCGGCCGCGCGGTCCCCTCCCATTGTCTTATAGATAAGGTAGAGCAAACCAGCGCAAGAACGGGGTTAGATTTTGGGGGGCGCTAGGGGCTAGTGGAGCACCAGGCCGCCGTCGGCGACCAGCGTTTGGCCCGTGATGGCGTCGTTGCGGATCAGCGCCAGCGCCGCGGCGGCGATGTCCTCCAGCGCCAGCGCCCGGCGCAGCAGCGTGCTCTGCTCGATGGCCCGCAGCGTCTCCTCGCCGAACGCGTCGCCCCAGCGGGTGCGCAGGAATCCCGGGGCGATGGCGTTGACCCGCACCGCGGGCGCCAGCGCGGTGGCCAGGCAGCGAGTCAGGTGGATCAGCCCGGCCTTGGAGACGCAGTACACGATGCTGCTGCCACCCGCGCGCAGGCCGGCGATGCTGGCGGTGTTCAGGATGCAGCCGCCGGCCTGGCGCAGGGCGGGCGCCGCCGCCTGGGCGAGCAGCCACGGCGCGCGCAGGTTGATGGCCATCACGCGGTCCCAGTCGTCCACGGTTACCTGATCCATCGCCTCGAACGGGACGTACACCGTGGTGCCGGCGTTGTTCACCAGCACGTCGAGCCGCCCATGGTGTGCCAGGGTAGCGGCCACGAGCTGGCGGCAGGCAGCCGGGTCGGCGAGATCGGCCCGCTCGGCGACCGCGCGCACCCCGAGCGCCTCCAGCTCGGTGACGGTGGCCACCGCGTCGCGCTCGGAGCGCGAGTAGCCGATGGTAAGGTGGCAGCCCTCGCGGGCCAGCGCCCGGGCAATGGCGCGGCCCAGGCCCGTGCCGCCGCCAGTGACCAGCGCCACTCGGTCGCGCAGCTCCATCGCTCCGCCCTCCTCGGGGATCGGGGTCAGGGAGTGATCACCACGCGTGCCACGCTGCCCTGGCCCTGCGCCCACTCGGCGGCCTGGAACGCGGCGTTGATCTGCTCCAGCGGGTAGCGCTGGCCGACCAGCGTCTCGAACGGGTAGCGGTCGCGCGCGCGCACCAGCCAGTCGAGCGCCCGCGGGATCACCCAGCGATCGTAGGCCAGCACGCCCAGGATCGTCTTGGGGCGGCGCACCGCGTCGTGGGGCACGATGTCGGCGTGCGCGCCGGGGACGATGTTGCCCATCCACAGGTAGCGGCCGCCCACGCGCAGCATCTCCAGGCCCTCCTGGACCACCCCGGCCACGCCCGCCACCTCGACGCACAGGTCGGCGCCCACGCCGCCGGTCAGCTCCAGCACGCGCTGCACGCGCGCCGCCGCGGTCGGGTAGTCGGCGAGCAGCAGGGTGGCATCGGCGCCGAAGCGGCGCGCGAGGTCCAGGCGGCTGGGCACGGCGTCGATGGCGATGATGCGGCCCGCGCCCATGTCGCGCGCCACGGCGCAGGTGTACAGGCCCAGCGCGCCGGCGCCCTGCACCACCACCGTGTCGCCGAGCCACACGCCGATCTTGTGCAGGCCATAGACGACCTGGGCCAGCGCGCAGTTGACCGGCGCTACCAGCTCGTCGGGCAGCTCGTCGGGGACCTTGAACAGCCATTGGTTGGGCTTGACGACGTAGTACTCGGCATAGGCGCCAAGGAAGTGCGGCGGGTCGTTGGCCGTGATGGTGCTGCGGGGGCGGTAGCGGTTGGGGCAGCCGGTGGTGCCGGTGAGGCAGGCCCAGCACTCGCCGCAGGGGATGAAGTAAGCGTAGGCCACGCGGTCGCCCTCGCGCAGAGGGCGGCCGAGGCTGTCGTGCTGGCGGTTGGCGCCCAGCTTGGCCACCACCCCGGTCATCTCGTGGCCCTGGATGCCCGGCGGGTTGGGCTGGAACCACGGCACCTCGCCGCGCCACATGTGCAAGTCCGAGCCACAGATACCCGCCGCGGTCACCCGCACCAGCACCTCGTCGGGGCCTGGGTCCGGCACGGGATAGGTGGTCAGGGCCATCTCCCGCTCGCCCGCTACGGTGACCGCCGCGCGTCCGTCCATGCGCCCCTCCTCCACACCGCGTGCTGTGGCGTCAGCGTACTCCAAGTGGCTCCTGGTGACAACCGGCTGCGGAGCCGTCAGCACCAGCCGATCGCCAGCGCCGAGTCGACCCAGTGGTGGAGAGTCTGTCCTAGAGAGTAGGGCCCAAGCCCAGCGCGCGCCTCGATCGGGTACACCCACGCGCGCATGCGCCGGGCCGTCGTCTTGGGGGTGCGCCAGTACAAGCAGGCGGCGAGGCGGCGCTGGGGAGGGAAGTGGTACAGGACCAGGCGCCGCTCGGCGCTCAGCGGGCTGCTCGCGGCCGGCAGGCCGAACTCGACCCACGAGTACGGCCCGAGCGAGCCGCGCGCCTCGATGTGCAGCGCCTGCTCGTGCCAGCGCTTCTGGAGGTGCAGCACTATCTGGCGGAACAGCAGGTCGCGCCGTCGCTCCACCAGTCCCCCTCCCCCGACGGCTGCCGGGCCGGCGCCCGCCCCGGCCCCTAGCGCCCGCCCCGCGCGCGGCGAGCGGCGGCACCATGAGCCGCGCCCAAGGCACGCCCTCAGCGCCACAGCCTAGCACACCGCGCCATTTTTCGGCATGCTGCTCGGTTCGTGCAGCGGGACAGTACGGCCCTGGATGCCCGCTGGGCGAGGGGGGCCCTGGGGCGGCGCTAGCGCACGCGCAGCCAGCCGCGCACGAGCTGCGCCTGGCCGTCCACGAGCCGCCCCAGCGCCACGTCGCGGGCCCCGCGGCAGAACGACTGGCAGTACAGTTTCAGCAGCCGCGAGGCGCGCAGGATCTCCAGTTCGCCGGACAGGTGGTCGACCAGCTCCTGGCTGATCAGCACGATCAGCTTGGCGCGGGCCCGCGAGGCGAGCACGTTGAAACGGTTCAGGTTGTGCAGGAACTCGTCCTCGCGGGCGATGGCGTCCGGGTCGCCGAGGGCGAAGGAGGCGAGGATCACGTCGCGCTGCTGGCCTTGGAACCGCTCGACGGTATCGACCGCACCGCGCACCAGGCTGGGCGCCACGGCCGGGAACACCTCGCGCAGGCGGCTGATGATCAGCCCCTGCTGGGCGCGGTGCGGGGTGACCACCCCGACGCCCTGGGTCCAGAAGCCCACGGGTGTGTAGGGCGTGTGGTCCACGGGGCGCAGGGCACCGGTGCAAGGGTCGCGCTCGCCGGCGGGCCGGCAGGCGAGCCGCCCGGCCAGCAGCCACACCAGGGCGGCCACGGCGTCGGCCTCGAAGGGGTTGGCCTGGCTGGCCCGACCGTCCGGGTACACGAAGCAGACGGCGGGATACGCGGGATCCAGCAGCAGGCCCCAGGCGGGGGTCCAGTACAGGCCGGCGGGCCAGTCGGGCGGCCGCGCGGTCGGCAGGGGCAGCCGCAGGTGGAGGCGCAGGTCGGGCGAGTAGCTGCGCAGGCTGCGTGCGTAGCCCGCGACGTGGGCCAGCTCGACGAGCGTGGCGTTGGAGCGGTAGTTCTCCTCCAACATCGTGGGGGGCACGCCGTGCGCCTCGGCGCAGTAGGTGTAGATCGAGCCCACGTGCGCCTCCAACCCCAGCGGCGGCGGGGCGGTGTGGATCGGAGCGAGCTGCAACGGGTCGCCGGCCAGTACCACACTGCCGCCCTCGGCCAGCCCGGCCAGCGCCAGCGTAGCGCCCGCCACGTCGAGCTGCGACGCCTCGTCGATCACGATCAGATCGAACACGGGACGGCACGCGCCGCCGAGCGCTCCTGTCAGCAAGTTGTGCACCTGCTGCACCGTGCCGCCGACCACCGTGCTGGCCTGCGCGGCCGCCAGCCGGTCGCCCAGCGCCTGGGCGGCGGGGCCCAGGGGAGTGGCCAGCTCCACGTCGATGGCCTCCGGCACGTGGGGCTCGCGGACGGCGTGGGCCGAGCGCAGGCGGAACACCCCGTCGGCGTGCACCGCCGGCAGCAGCGCCGCCAGCTCGGTGTACAGCTCCAGCAGCACGTTGTCGATCGCCGTGTAGGTGGGCCCGCTGACCAGCACGCGCAGGGCGCGGCCCTGCTCGGCGGCGGCCAGCAGCGCCCCTAGGATCACCGACACGACCGTGCGGCTCTTGCCCGTGCCGGGCGGTCCCCAGATGAGCTGGAGCCGGCGGGTGAGCGCCGCCTCCCACGCCTGCCACTGCGAGGCGTTGAGGGCCCGCCCGTGCTGCTCCAGCCGCGCGCGCGCCGCGGCCAGGTCGCGCGGGACTGGGGTCTCGGCCAGCGCGCGCGCGTTCCAGAGCACGTCGGCCGCGGGCGTGTGGGAGCTGGGGCGCCACCGGCCGGGCCGCCGCCCGAGGGCGCGCAGCACCGGCTCGGCGAACGGGCTGGCCTGCGCCACGGCAGGGTCGCCGATCGCCCGCAGCGTGGTCAGCAGGCGGCGCGTGAAGTAGTCGCGGCTGACCGGATCGACGATCGCCGTGCGCGAGAAGTCGGCGCGCCCCAGCTGTTCGAGCGCCTCGAACATGGACAGCCGCGTGCCGTCCGGCGCCGTCACGAATTGGCGGCGGTCGGCATCGAGCACCATCAGGCCATGGTCGCGGTCGATGGCCACGATGGTCACACCGAGCACGCGCTCCATCGGCCGCCACCGGTCGACGTCCGCTGCGGGCTCCAGCCAGGTGCCGGCGGTGACCTTGCCGAACGGGAGGTCGAGAAACCCGTCCTGGCGCTCGGGCGACAGCGCGACGTTGAACTCGCCCTCGCGCAGCTTCACCTCGCAGGAGGCCGGGCGCAGCTCGTACACCATGCGCCCGGGCTGGGGCTCGAGCCCCAGCGCCGCCAGCGCCTGCTGCGCCTCGGCGCCCTCCAGCCGGCGGCGCAGCCGCGCGCTCTCGTAGCGCGCCTCGCGCTCGTGCGGCGGCATGGCGCGCTTCTGGTGCACCTCCAGCTCGGCGAGCGCCGCATTGAGCCGCGCGAAGGCGTACCACAGCGCGCCGCTGGCGCTGAGGCCGTGGCCGAGGTCCGGGGCGCGCAGGTCGCGTGCCCGGGGGGCGCTCTGGCCCAACCGCGGGCGCAGGTCGCGCTCCAGCTGCCGCGTGACCGCCTCCAGGGCACCGAGCCGGCGGCGCACCGTCTCCACCAACGTGCCCAGCTGCTCCTGCCAGTGGCGCGGGTGTACCGTGCGGGCCCAGATCTCGTGGGCGCGCTCGGAGGGGATCTGGTCGCTGAGCGGGTCTTCGAACAGCGGATGAACGGAGAAGGCCTTCGCCAGGGTGTCGGGCGGGTGGTAGACCCGCGCGGTGGCCAGCAGCGTGTAGTAGTGTGGGATCGGAGCGGCCAGCACCGCGCGCACCACGTCGCGCACGAGCGTCAGCGGACTGCGCCGCGTGGCTAACTTGGGATTGGGCAGCAGCTCCGGCGGGGGGAACAGCCAGGCGAGGTGGTCGAGCGACTGGTCGCTGAGGATCGCCGGCAAGTGCCGCCCGACTACGCGCTTGAGGTGCTCGTACTCTAGGCTGTCCCAGAGGTAGCACTGCACCGTGGCTTTGGGGTCCGCCTGCTGGGCTGTCTGCAAGAGGCTGTGGATGAACGCGAGAAAGGCCAGCAGCTCGCGGCGCTCGACCTCCAGCGACTTCTGGTCCACCACGAACACGCGCTGCCAGGTACGTGGCCGGCGCTTGCCGCCGGGGCCGTTGGGCGACTGCGTCCCCTCGGAAACCTCAACGGGTGCCCCGCCGCTGTCGTCCGCGCCGTTGTTCGCCTGAGGCGGCCACCACACCGCCTGAACGCCCAGCGCCAGGGTGATGGCGCTGCCCACGTCGAAGTCGGCGGAAAGATACACGCGCAGGTCGGCCCAGCGCGGCATGATCGCCGAGGTGCCGACGTGGTCGGGGATCCACGCCTGTCGCTGCTGCAGGGCCGCGGCGCGACTGGCGACGATCGCCCGCTGCGCCCGCAGCTCGTGGTGCACCTCGTAGATCTGGTTCTGGGCACCCAGCGCGGCCAACGCCGCGACGTCGCGCACCCCGTGCTCCTGCAGCGCCGCGCTGGCGCCGCGCGAGATGAACGCCACCTGGCTCAGGTGGCCCTGGCGGTGGGCCAGCGGCATGCAGTAGTCCGACGCCGCGAGTTGCGGGTCGGGCTGCCAGCGATAGCCGAGGTACTCGCAGCTCCGGCAGCGCGTGTCCACGTGGAACGGCAGCACGCGCCACGACGCCTCCAGCACGTGTGGCAGCTCCTCCGTGAAGAACTGGCGCAGGCGGAAGGCGAACGCCTCGAACGGCACGGGCTCCAGGTCGGCGTCGAGCGCCGCCTGCAGCGCCGCGCGGTCGGGCGGTCTGCCGGCCGCCTCGTGCTCGCGCAGCACCTTGACCAGCGTCGAGGCGTCGTGCGAGCCGGGCCACACCGCGCCCTGTGCCACGACCACGTAGCGGTCGGCCAGGTGCTGGTCGTCGAGCCAGCCGGCGAGCGCCATGCTGTAGTACGCCACCTCGGCGAAGTACGGTGGCGAGGGCTCGGCAGTGAGCTTGATGTCGATGACTCGTAACTGCACGCGGGGGTCGTCCGGGGCCAGGTCGCACACGTCGCCGTCGGGCCGCACGGCCTGCGGGAAACTGCCCGGCGGACGCAGCTCGATCAGGTCGGGGCGCACCAGTCCCCAGGCGAGTCCGAACCGCTCGCGGAAATGGGCGATGCCCAGCGCTTGCTGGAACGCCGGCCCCACCGAGTATTCGGCCTCGACCAGGAATTGGCCGACCGTCGCCTGGGCCAGGGCGGTCGCCAGCGGGATGGCCTCGTAGCGCGTCTGGCCGCTGGCCGCGTGGAACTTCGGGCGCCCGATCAGCGCTGCGGCGCCGAACGCACGCGCCAGATCGGCGACTTTCGCGGCGCCCCACTGCTCGCCCGCCTCGCGGATGTAGTACAGCCCCGGCGGCGGAGGTAGCGGCGGGGGCATACCCGCTTGCTCGCGCTCCGGCCGGTACTCGCGGTTGTCGGGGCTGAGGTTGAGGCGCAGCTGCCGCCGGCAGCCGGTGCGGATGTACTTCGAGAGTGCCTCTTTAGTGAAGTACGGCATCAGCCCGGCCCTCCCGTGCCCGCGTCAGCCAGCGCGTCGACCAGCGGCCGGCCGGCCAGCCCCGTGGGCGCCGCGCCCCATAGCCCGAGCGCGCCCGCCACCAGACACGCTCGCTGAAAGCTTAGCGCGTCGGCAGGACGAAACGGCACGGGGGAGCGCTGCTGGAGCCGCGTGGCCCAGCGGGCGGCGTACGCCCGAGCGGCTTGCTCGACCGGCGCGGCGAGCCACAGCGCACCGGCGGGTAGCGGCGCGCCGCGCGCCAGCACGAACACAGCGTCCCACTTCGTGCTACCGGCGTGGGTGTGCAGGCTCGTGGGCGCATCCCCGAGCAGGGGGAACACCTGCACCACGCGCAGCGGCGCGGCGGCCAGGGCGCACGCCAGGGCCCACCAGGCGGCGGCCGCGCGGTGCTGGTAGGTGAACACCACCCGTCCCGCGGGGCGCAGCACGCGCGCCATCTCGCGGAAGCTCTGCCCCAGGCCGGCGGCGAACGTGGCGATAGCTCGCGCGTCGCGGCCGCGCGCCGCGAGGTTGGCCTCTCGGGGCGCCGGGCCGTGTCCATCGGGCGGGGCCAGTCCCAGCATCTGCAGCCACGGCAAGTAGAACTCCGACAGCTCAGCGTAGGCGATATTGTCGAAATACGGCGGATCGGTGAGCACGAGATCGACACTGGCGTCGGGAACGGCGGCCAGCGCGCGCGCGTCGGCGTGCAGCACCACCGGCGTCGCTGTCGGGGAGCGGGCTGGGGCGGCGACGAAGCCCCCGGCGCGTGCCGGCTCGCGCGGGGCCCGGGCGAACGCCGCCGCGCGCTGGACCTGCCGCACCGCATTGGGAAACGTCCCGCGGCCGGTGCCGTCCAGCCAGGGGTTCAGCTCCACGGGCCGCGGGATATGGCGGTAGGCGCGCAGGGCGAACAGCGGCGCGGCCCGGCGCCAGCCGAAAGCGTAAGAGGTCAGCAGGCAGTTGGTGGTCAGGTGGTCGCTGAACGCTAGCGCCAGTGCCTCGCGCAGCGGCCGCTCCTCCGCCGCCAGCGCCTCGGCCAGCAGCGACAGGTGCAGCAGCTGCCGCGCGTTGAACAGCTCGCGGTAGCGGGTGTAGCCGTAGCGGGGCAACCGGTCGTCCGCCCGATCCGCTACGGGGATGGCGCGATCGGGCACCCCGGGTAGGCGCCCGTCGGGCCCTTGGCGGGCGTGTAGCGCGGCGGCGGCCGCCTCGTATACCGCCAGGTCGTGCGCTGTGGCCGCGCGGAAGCGGCGCTCGGCTAGCGGGACGGCGCGGCGCGTGGCGCGTGGCGGGCCCGCCAGGTACTCGACGGCGAACAACCGCCAGGCGGGCGGCCGGCCGGTGCGCGCGGCCACGTCGATCAACCGCTCGCGCGTGCCGCAGCGCGGGCAGGTCAGCCGCCCGAACCGCACCGGCCCCGCGCGGATGCCGACCTGCTGCCCGCAGCGCGCGCAGCGGAAGGCGGTCGCCGTGCGCGGCAGCTCGTGGACCGCGTGGCAGGCCGGACAGAACGCCCACTGGCGCGCGCCCTGCGCCTCGTAGGCGAGCTGGTAGTGCGGGTGCGCCTCGACTGCCGCGCCGCAGCCGGCGCAGTCGACCACCTGCACCCAGAAGTAATGCAGCGCCGTGGCGGGCGCGCCGGCGTCGTCGAGTGTTTGGTAGTAGGGCGCCAGGCGGGCGCCGACGGTGGCCTGGAGACGCCGCAGAGCAGGGGCGAGGTCGGGCACCGCGGCAGCGCCCAGCTCGAAGCGCGTGATGGCACAGGCGACTGGGTCCACATCCACGCCGATGACCTGCGCGCCGAGTCGCTGGGCCTCCACGACGGCCGTGCCGCCGCCCACGAACGGGTCGAGCACCGTCTTGCCCCGCCAGCTCGGCCCGCCGTAGTACGCCGGCCAGAACGGCGCGCCCGCGGGCAGCACGGCGGCGGTAAGCAGGGCCCGGAACGCCGTGCCCAGCCGGCGTGCGAACCAGCGGTGGGCCCCGTAGATCGGGCGCGGGCGCAGGCCCTCGCGGCGCGCCAGCACGGCGAGCTCCTCGATGGGCAGCGCGCCGGCCTCTAGGCAGGTGCGGCCCGCCGCGGCCAGCGGCGCGCCGCTGGCCGCGGCCAGGACGGCTCGCTGGGAACGGGTCATGCGCGGGCCCCCCGGCTGCCGAACCGCTGCCCACTCCGGCGGGGTCGCCTGGGGTAGCGCTCGCGGTCTGATGTGGGCAGGCGGTGCGGGTCAGTCCTCGCGGCTGTATGCACTGAAGCCGGGCCGATAGCGCTTCTCGTCGATGAACTGGCGGATGCCCTTGCTGCGCCCGCTCTCTGGATCGGTGTGCTGCAACGCCACGCCCTTGGCCGCCAGGTACTCCTCGGCCTGCCAGTAGTCCATCGTGCGGCAGGTCTTGTACACCTCCTTGGCCGCGCGCAGGACGTGCGGGTTCTTGTCCAGCAGCTTCTGGGCGAGCTGGACCGTCTCCTCGCGGAGTTGGTCGCGCGGCACCGCCTTGGTCACCAGGCGCATCTCGGCCGCCTTGCGCCCATCGAACGGCTCGCCGGTCAGAATGTAGTACATCGCATCGCGGTAGGTCATGGCGTCGGCGAGCACGCGGCTCACCAGCCCACCGGGGAAGATCCCCCAGTTGACCTCGCTGAGCCCGAAGATGGCATCCTCGGCGGCGATGGCGAAGTCGCAGGCGATCAGCTGGGTGAACGCCCCGCCGAAGGCGTAACCGTTGACCATAGCGATGGTCGGCTTGGGGAAGGTGAACAGACGGTGCCAGCGCCACTGCTGGGCGGCGCGCGAGGCGCGGGCGCGCTCGGCCGGCTTGTCGTCCAGCTCGCGGAAGAACTCCTTGAGGTCCTGGCCAGCGCACCACGCCTCGCCGGCGCCGGTGAGCACCAGGACCTTCGTATCGGGGTCGGCCTCGAGCTGGTCGAGCACGTCGAGCATCTCGAAGTGCATGGTGGGGTTCATGGCGTTGCGCTTCTCGGGGCGGTTGAGGATCACCCAGGTGATGCCCTGCTCGTACTCGAGCTTCACGGTCTGGTAGGTGCGAGTGCCCTGTGCCACGTTGCTCCTCCCGGTCGCTCCAGTGGCTGGAATGTAGCCGCTGGACGCTATTAGATCGCGCCCTGGGCTGCGAGACTCTCCAGGGTGGACACATCATAGCCGAGCTGCGAGTAGATCGCGCGGTTGTCGCGCCCAGGCCACGGTGCTGGCCCGAGGGCATGTGGGCGCCCCAGTGCGGTGAGGATAGCACCACGCGGAATCGTGCGCCCGGTGCTGGGCTGCTGGGCCAGAAAGCCTCGCGCTAGCAATTGAACATCCGTGCGCAGATCCGCGACGGAAAGCACGGGGGCGGCCAAGAGCTGGTGTTCGTGCAAGGCGGCGACGAGCTCGTCGCGGGTCCGCTCACGTGTCCAGCGCTCGATGACCGCCCAGACGCGCGCGCGGTGCTGCCAGCGGGCGTGCTCCTGCCGCAGTGCGGGATCCGCCAGCTCCCGGTCCAGGCCCGTGGGGCGCAGCACTGCCAGCAGTCGCTCCCAGGCCGCCGGGGTGGCATCGACGCCGATCGACACGAAGCCGTCTCGACACGGGAATGTGCCCGAGATGGCTGTGGCCCCGCCGCGGTTGCCCGCTCGGCGTGTCCGCTCGCCCCGCAGCGTCCAGCGCAGCAGCACCTGGTCCAGGAGGTGCTGCAGTGCTTCCCGTAGGTTCACGGTCACTTGCTGTCCCCGCCCCGTCTGACGTTGCCAGACGAGCGCCGCGTAAGCGGCCGCTGCGACTTGCAAGCCGGCTGCGGCCAAGGCGGCGTGTCCGCCAGGCAACCGTGGCGGCCCATCGGGATCGCCAGCGATGGCGAGCACTCCAGAGCTGGCGCACAGCATGAGTTCCGCCGAGGCGAGATCCAGGTCCGGTTCGATGCCCGTCACAGATACCACGACCAAATGGGAGTAGTCCTCACAGGCGCGCTGTACCACAGCATTTTCCCCGCCTAGAACCACCATGTCGCTACGTGCTAAGAGCCGGGCGAGGATCTGCCGTCCCGCTGGGTGGTCAGGCGCTAAGGTGATCCCGTGCTTGCCCGCATGGAAATACT
>DATGKN010000117.1:0-24378 GCA_035294645.1 Chloroflexota bacterium | reverse complement strand
TAGGAGAAGAACAGCTTGGAGGCCGAGAAGCTGCGGTCGTCGGGGGTGAGGCGCACGACCTGCTCGGCGTAGGCGCTGGTGCAGTACACCATGTCGCGGTGCAGGTGCACCACGCCCTTGGGGCGGCCCGTGGTGCCCGAGCTGTACAGCCAGTAGGCCATGTCGTCGGCGCTGGTGGCGGCCGCCTCCAGGGCGTCGCTCTCCCGCGCTACTAGCTCGTCGAACGGCAGCGCGTCGGGCTGCGGCGGCCCGACCAGCAGCACGTGGCGCAGCGCCGGCAAGCGGGCGCGCACGGCGCGCAGGCGATCGAGGCAGTCGGCATCGAGCACCACCACGCGCGCCCGGCTGTCGCTCAGGTAGTAATGCAGGTCGTCGGCCGTGGCCAACAGGTTGAGCGGCACGGGGACCGCGCCGATCTTCATGGCCCCCAGGAACGTGGCCAGAAACTGGGGGCTATCGGGGAGCAGCAGCGCGACCCGCTCCTCGATCGCCACGCCCAGCCGGCCCAGCAGGTTGCCGGTGCGGTTCACCAGGCTGGCGAGCTCGGCGTAGGTGAGCTGGCCAGCGGGATAGTAGACCGCTACACGCTCGCCGTGGCCCTGGTGCAGGTGGCGATCGACCAGCGTCGTCACCATGTTGAACTGGTCGGGCACCAGCGGCTGCCGTTCGCCGGCGGGGGGCGGCCATTCGAGCACCCGATACCCTTCCATCAGCCCTCCTCGGGCGGCGGGCCGAGCCCCTTCCAATCCGAGGCGACCACGAGGTCTCGGATCACATCGGGCGAGGCGGGCTCGATGCGCAGCTCGCCGCCGTTGACCTCATATGTGCACCCCAAGCGGGCCTTGCCGTTGATCTTGAAGCGGCAGCTCGCACAAATACCCCGGTGACAGCTCACGCGGTAGGCGATGCCCGCCGCGTAGCGGGCGTTGATCTCGTACAGCAGGTGCGTGACGCTAGTGGTGGCCGCCACCGGCAGCTCGTAGGTCTCTTCGTACGGCTCCGAGCGCACGGCCGGGTCGAAGCGGCGCACAGTCACGCGCACGGTGTTCACGGCGCTACTCCTGCGGCGGCGTGAGGTAGAGCAGCTCGACCGGCTCGCAGCGCAGCTCGATGCGGCCGTCGACCAGCCGCTGCACGATGTGCTTCAGCCAGCGGGCGTTGTCGGGCCGCGGGAAGTCGCGGCGGTAGTGGGCCCCCCGGCTCTCCTCGCGCGTCAGCGCGCCCCGCGCCACCAGGGCCATGGTGGTCGCGAGATTCGCGGTCTGCAAGCACTCGATCCACTCGGGGTTGTAGGGGCGCCCGCGGTGCCGGGCCGCCAGGCGGGGCACCGCTTCGGCCAACAGCGCTTCGATCCGCCCGAGCGCCGCGCGCAGCGCCGCGCCGTCGCGCACCACGCCCACCTGCCGCTGCATCAGGCCGCGCAGCTCGGCGCGCACCTCGTAGCTGGAGGGCCCCTCCGCACGCTGCAGCGGCGCCAGGATGCGGGCGTGGTACTCGCGTACCTGCCGCGGGTCGGGCTCGGGCACGTGGCCACTGGCGGCGGCGAAGCGGGCCGCGGCCTCGCCGGCGCGTTTGCCCTGAACCAGGATCTGGGCGAAGGCGTTGCCCGACAGCCGGTTGGCGCCGTGGCAGCCGCCGGCGACCTCGCCCGCGGCGAACAGGCCGGGCAGCGTGGTCGCGCCCCACTCGTCGACCCGCACCCCACCCATGAAGAAGTGGCAGGCCGGGGCCACCTCGATGGCGTTGCCGCGCTTCACGTCCTCGATCAGGTGGGCGAAGCTGAGCCCATGCGACTTCCAATCCTTGCTGATGAACGGCTTGGCGCCCCAGCGGGCGAAGTCGTCGATGAGGTTATTGGGCAGGTGCCGCAGTGACATCCACACGCCGCCATTCGGCGTGCCGCGCCCCTCGACGACCTCGTTCATGATGCCGATGGCCAGTAGGTCGCGGGTGGTGTGCTCCCAGCGCTCGGGATCCCACCGGCCCATGAACCGCTCGCCGTACTTGTTGAGCAGCCAGATGCGCAGCGCGTTCTGCGGGCCGAGCAGGAACGGGAACAGGTTGCCGCGCGCGATGGGGGGGCTGACGATCGTGGTGGGCAGGAACTGGGTCATCTCCATGTCGAGCAGCTCGGCCCCCGCCCGCAGCGCCATCGCCTGCCCGTCGCCGGTCAGCTCCTCGGGGCCCGTGTTGTACTCGTAGACGTTGTGGCCGCCGCCAGTGGCCAGCACCACCGCCTTGGCCGCAAAGGTGACCGGCTCGCCGCGCACCAGATCAAGGCCCACGGCGCCCACCACCTGCCCGTCGCGGGTGAGCAGGTCGGTAACCATCGTGTCCTCGACGACGTGGATCGGCCGGCGCTTGATCTGCACCTTGAGCACCTGCACCAGATCGTGGCCGCTGGTGTACATATTGCGCGGGTAGCAATGCCCGGGCATCTGACGCAGGTCGTAGACCTTGAGCCCCGCCTCCAGCAGCTCGCGCGCGCGCTCGGGCACGTCTTCCACGTGCGCGAGGACCTGCCGCTGGTCGTTGAGCCACTTGCCCTCGACGCACATGTCGCGGAAGAACTGCTCCGGGCTGTCCTCTGGGTTGGGCGCCACGCCGCTGGTGCGCGGCGCAGGCCCGAGCAAGCGGTACAGCGAGCGGCTATCGACATCCAGATCGGCCGCGCCGGTGAGGGTGGCGCCCGAGCGCCCCAGCCGCCCCTTGGTGACAATGACCACGCGCTGGCCGCGATCCGCCGCCTCCCAAGCGGCACGCGCCCCGGCGCCCTCGCTGCCGATGACGAGCACGTCCGCGCGGAACATGGCTGGCACCCTTGTGGTAATAGTCAGGCTGTCGGGTGGGAGAGCAAGTCGCTTCCTATGTTACCACCCGCCGGCGGACGGCGCCGCCCGCCAGCGCGCCCACCGCGGCGCGGTATAATCGGCGAGAGGCGCGGAGGAGCGGCCACTCGACGGATGTGCACGATCATCGCCCTGCTCGGGGTGCACCCGCGGTTTCCTCTCGTGCTCGCCGCCAATCGCGACGAGCGCTACGCGCGCCCCAGTGACGGCCCCCAGCGGCTAGCATCCCCCCCCTGTGCAGTGGCCGGGCGCGACCTGGAGCACGGCGGCACGTGGTTCGGTATTACTCCCACGGGGCTGGCGGTGGCCATCGCTGACCAGGGCCTAGCCCCCACCCCCACGCCGAAACGCTCGCGGGGGCTCCTGGTACTCGACGCGCTCGCCTGCCCATCGGTGGCAGCCGTCGACGCGCTGCTCGCCGAGCTCGACCACGCCACTTATAACCCCTGCACCCTGCTGTACGCCGAGCGGGGCGCCGCGCGCCTAGCTGGGGTGGGGCCGGGGCAGGCCCACGCGCCGCGCGCGCTGCCGCCGGGGCTGCACGTGATGGTCAGCGGCATCGGTGCCGACCACGCCCGCGCGCGCGAGCAGCGGGTCCGCGCCGCCCTCGACTCGCGGCGCCTGGCGGCGGCCGAGCCCGACACGCTGCGCGCCACCCTCGCGGCGCTGCTGCGCGCGCACGACTCGCAGCCCGACGCCCACGACGCGCTGTGCCGCCACGGCGCCAGCGCGGGCACCGTCTCCGCGTTCATCGCCCTGCTGGCGGAGGCACCAGCCGCGAGCCAGTTCTGGTGTGCCGCGGGGCCACCGTGCCGCACGCCGTTCGCGGACCACTCGGCCTTGCTGCGGCCGGCAGCGCAACCGATATCCTGATCGCACCGGAGGCACCATGCTCCACCTGGAAACGGAAGGCGATGTGCGCGTGGCCAGCACCGTGCTGGGCGCGGCGACCGCCCTGTTCGGCCTGTGGCCCGTGCTCGCCCCGCGCTCGTTCGCGCGCGTGTTCGGCCTCTCCACCCAGGGCGGCCCCACCAGCGAGCTGGCGGTCCGCTCCACCGGCGTCCGCGATCTGGTGATGGGCGCGGGGCTCGTGTCGGCGGCGATCCACGGCGGGCGCATCGGCCCGTGGCTGCTGGCGCGCCTGCTGGTGGACGGCCTCGACGGCGCGGCGGTAGGACTGACGCTAGTGCGCGACGGGGGGGGCAACCGGCAGCTCGCGCTGCTGGGCCTGCTGGCCGCCGGGGCCGCCGCAGTGGACGCCGCGCTGTGGTGGGCAGCGAAGGTGATCGTCGACCCGGCGCCGCTGGACGAGTTCTAGGGCGCCACGGCAGGCGACCTGCCACGGGCACCTCCGCCCAGAAGGCAGGCCCACCGTGTACGGGGGCAGCTGCCCCCGCTCGTGCGGCGGCACGGCACAGTAGCCAGGCGGCGTGCTCAGGTGCGGATGCCCACGAACTTCAGCTCGGTCATCTCGTGGATAGCGTACCGGACGCCCTCGCGCCCGAGCCCGCTATCCTTGACCCCGCCGAACGGGTAGTTGTCCTGGCGGTAGCGCGAGCCCTCGTTGATCCAGACGCAACCGCTCTCCAGCTCGCGGGCGAAGCGCAGAGCGGTGTTCAGGTCGTTGGTGAACGCCGCGGCCTGCAGCCCGTAGCGCGAGGCGTTGGCCAGCGCGATAGCCTCGTCGACGGTGTCGAACGGGGTCAGCGTGACCACCGGCGCGAACACCTCCTCGCACTGGACCTTCATCGTCGGCTGCACAGCGGTGAGGACCGTCGGCCACAGCAGCGCGCCCTCGCGGCGCCCACCGATCAGCACGCGCGCGCCGCCGGCCACGGCCTCCTGGATCCAACTCTCCACGCGACGCGCCTCCGCCTCGCTGATCATCGGGCCCACGTCGCAGTCTGGGTCGAACGGGTCGCCGACCTTGAGAGCCGCCACCGCGTCGAGAAACTGACGGGTGAAGCGGTCGAGGATGGCGCGCTGGACATACACGCGCTGTGCCGAGATGCACTGCTGGCCCGCCGAGGAGAACCCGGAGCGGGTGATGGCCGCCACCGCGCGCGCGAGGTCGGCGTCGGCGCAGACGATGTTCGGCGCGTTGGAGCCCAGCTCCAGGGCCACCTTCTTGAGCCCGGCGCGGGCGTGGATGCGCCGCCCGGCCTCGGTGCCGCCGGTGAAGCTCACCATGCGCACCCGCGGGTCGGCCACCAGCGCGTCCCCGACGGTGCTGCCCGCGCCGATCACCACATTGCAGGTGCCCGGGGGCCAGCCGGCCTCGTGGATGCAGCGCGCGAGGAGCACGGCGGCGACGGGCGTCTTGGAGGCGGGCTTCACCACCACGCTGTTGCCGGCGGCCAACGCGGGGGCCACCTTCTGGGCGACCAGATTTAGCGGCGCATTGAACGGTCCGATGGCCGCGATCACGCCGAGCGGTTGGCGCAGCACCAGCCCCCAGCGGCCCTCGCCGCCGCGAATAGCGTCCATGGGCAGGACCTCGCCCGTGAGGTCGCGGGCGGCCGCGGCGGCCAGCACGAACAGCTCGCCGCCGCGGCCGGCTTCGATGGCCACGTCCTTCACGGGCTTGCCGGCCTCGTAGCCGATCGCGCGGGCGAACTCGTCGCGACGCGCGGCGATCGCCTCAGCGGTGCGTAGCAACAGCCGGGCCCGCTCGTGGGCCGGCAGGTCGCGCAGGTGGGCGCGGAAGGCGCGCTCGGCGGCCGCGATGGCGCGGTCCACGTCGGCGGCGCTGGCCACGCTCACCGTGGCGAACGGCTCGCCGGTATACGGGTAGATCACCGGCATCCGCTCGCCGGTTGCGCCCTCGGTCTCCGCGCCGTCGATGAACAGCCCGTAGTGCTCCATACGCCCTCCGCACCGCGGGCGCCTGCCAACATGTTGTGCCCGCGGGCTGCAGCTCAGTCTAGCCCAGGGCCGCGCGGCTCGTCGATAGCGGGGCGGCCGGCGGCGGGCGCGAACCGCTACACTGAGGGCGAAGCCACGGGCGCCGGGCGGCGCCCCTCGCTACCCCGAGCGCGGAGGACGTCACCATGGGCGAGATCGTCGCAGCGATCGGCACGGCGCACGCGCCGCAGTTCCTTACTCAGCCGCCGAGCGAAGACCCGCAGCAACTGGAGGCCGTCTTCGCCGCGCTCACCGAGCTCCAGCGGCGGCTGGCGGCCGTGCAACCGGACGTCGTGGTCATCCTGGCCAACGACCACGTGGAGAATTTCTACCTGAACTGCGTGCCGCCTTTCACCATCTTCACGGGGCCCGAGGCGCACGGCCACTTCGCGGGCAAGGACTTCCGCTACCGCGGCCACCCCGAGTTCGCCTACACCCTCCTGGAAGAGGGGCTGCGCCTGGGCGTCGATCTCGCCTACACGCAGGAGGTGCGGTTAGGCCACTCGTTCGTGGTGCCGTTGCACTTCCTGCTGGCCGAACCGGCCCCGCCGGTGGTGCCGCTGTTCGTGAACACGTACCTGCCGCCGCAGCCGTGGCCGGCGCGCTGCTATGAGGTAGGCCAGAAGCTAGGCCACATCATCCGGCAGCGCCCCGAGCGGGTGGCGGTGATCGCCAGCGGCGGGCTGTCGCACTACCCCGGCACCGAGCTCTACCCGCACCCCGACAACGCCTTCGACGCCGAGGTGCTGCGGCTGATCGAGCGCGGCCAGCTGCACCGCCTGGCGGCGTTCCGCCCGGAGGAGCTGGACCAGCACGGCAACCTGGAGCTGCTCCAGTGGCTGGTCATGCTGGGTATGATGGGCAAGGAGCCGCCGTCGGAGCTGGTGACCTACCAGCCGAGCTGGCACCACGGCTACGCCGTCGTCTGGTGGGACATGCAGGCCGCCGACCAGGTGCCCAGTCGCCACTACCAGTACGCGGATCCACGCCGCTACGGGCTGAACACGGCGCTGTACACGCTGATGAACGAGCTGCCGCTGCGGCGCCAGTTCCTGGTAGACGCCGACGCGGCGCTGACCCGCTTCACGCTCGACCCGGAGGAGCGCGAGGCCGTGAAGGCCCGCGACGCCAAGCGCCTGACCCGCCTGGGCGCGCACCCGTTCCTGGCGTTCATGTACGACTACAACCTGAAGTACGAGACACCCTTGGAGGACGAGGCGGTGCCTGCCTCCGCCACCCGCTGAGCGCCTGCTACCCCACGCGCCCCACGGATGCGCTAGAGCTCCGCGGCCGCCGCAGCCCACTGCTTGGCACGCGATCTGCTCCCGCTGCGGCAGACCAGCGTGGCTATGCAGGATGCGCGACAGGCTCCCGAGAGGGCGTTGGAGCCAGCGACCGAGCGGCAGGCAAGGCCGCGGTCCCGGCAGCGGCTCACCTGGCATCTGCTGCTCGGTGTGCTGGCAGCGGGCTTCGGCCTGGGGCTGCTCGTGGGGGTAGTGACCGCCCCACTCCGGCATCCTCCTGCTGTGGTAGTCACCTTGGTTCCGATGCCCACCGCGGGAGGGGGCAGCGGGACAGGCGCCGCGAGTGGCCGAGGGGGTGGACTGCCCCCAACCCCCACGCCCGAGGCGAGCGGTTCAGGCGGCGGAGCCATCGCGGCGCCGCCGACGGCGCTGCCAGCCCCGCAGGTCGAGCAAGCGCCCTCTCCGACCCCACCGAGCAGCGGTGCGGCAAGCAAAGCGGCTTCCCCGCCCCGGCCCACGGCCGCGCCTCCCGCGCCCGAGGGCGCACCAGCCCCCCAGCCAACCGCCGCGGCGCCGCTGCGGATCATCGCGCCGACCGTCGCGCCGCTCCTGGTACCGACGAGCGCTCCGCTGGCGGTCCCCACGGTAAGCAGCAGCGGTGCGGTCACGACACCTGCCGCCCCAGCCCCACCCCCGCGCCCCGAGCCGACCAGCGGACCGGCCAAGGTGCCGACTACCCCCCCACCGCTGCCGGCCCCAACGCCCTCCCCGCCACCGCTGGCCACGCCCACCAGAGTGGCTCCGAACGAGTCGCTCGCCCCCACCGCGGTGGTCCCATCGCCCCAGTGGCCCTCGACAGCGGGACCGCCGCCCCTCCGCACGGCGGTGCCGTCGCCCGGGCCATTCTGAACGCTGACGCCGCTGCCCCGGGGCTTGAACGGTGGCGGCCTTATCCGACCAGCTGAGCGCGGCGAGTCGCTGGGAGTCGCGGCAGGCGATCGCCCCGGCTCTCGCGTGTCCCCGACGCGCAGGTCAGCCACCGAGCATCCAGGGGCGGCCCCGCGAGGTGTGCCAGCGTGGCGGGGGCGGCTCGGCAGCGGGAGAGCGGCCGAGCTCAGCGTGCGATGCGATCCGGGGCTCGTGGCGGCTGCGCTCCTCGCGCGCTAGCCCCTCGCGCACCGCGGGCGACAGGGACCGCAGCAGGGGTGGGGTAAACACCCGCGCAGCCGGCCGTTCACAATGTACGCAGGGCACCGGGTCCGCCGCCTGCCCGATCGGGCGCCGCACCTCGAACACACCGTGTTCCTCGCAGGCGAATTCATATAGTGGCATCTTCCCCCCCCCGCGAGCCGCGTCGCCATCGCGCCGCGGCGCCGCAGCGACGTCGATGGGACCGCGTCACCAGTTCGTTCAACCATAGCGTGATATGCGCCACCCTGCACTAGTCGCCGCGCCCAATGCCCGGCCAACACGATTTGGTGTGCAGAACCGGTTGTGGCGCGCTCCCTCCGAAATATACTGAGCGCACCAGGGTACCCCCTGATCGCGTGCACATGCGGATAGCGCGTAGGAGCCAGCCATGCCAGAGGTCCTGTTCGAGGTCGACCTGACCAAGCCCTGGGCGGAGCAGACGGTTCCCGGCCACAACCGCTGGCACCCCGACATTCCCCCCGTGGCGAGCGTGAAACCCGGCGCAGTGTTCCGTATCGAGTGCCAGGAGTGGACCGACGGCCAGATCCGCAACGACGACAGCGCCAATGACGTGCGCGACGTGAACCTCACCGTCAACCATGTACTCAGCGGGCCGATCGCGGTGGAGGGCGCGGAGCCTGGCGACCTGCTGGTCGTGGACATCCTCGACCTCGGCCCGTTCCCCCAGGGGACCAAAACACCGCACCACTCGCCGACCACCGAGTGGGGCTACACAGGCATCTTCGCCAAGCTCAACGGGGGCGGCTTTCTGACCGACCACTTCCCCGATGCCTACAAGGCGGTATGGGACCTGCACGGCACGACCTGCACCTCGCGTCACGTGCCCGGGGTGCGGTTCGTGGGGCTGGCGCACCCGGGGCTGATCGGCTGCGCGCCATCAGCGGAGTTGCTGGCCGAGTGGAACCGCCGCGAAGCGGAATTGATCGCCACGAACCCCAACCGCGTGCCGCCGCTGGCGCTACCGCCGCTGGCCCAGAACGCCGTGCTCGGCTCGCTCAAGGGTGCCGAGTATGAGCGCGTGGCCCGCGAGGCCGCGCGGACCATCCCGCCGCGCGAGCACGGCGGCAACTGCGACATCAAGAACCTGACTCGCGGTGCGCGCTGCTACTTCCCCGTGTATGTGCCCGGCGCGAAGCTCTCGATGGGCGACCTGCACTTCTCGCAAGGCGACGGCGAGATCACCTTCTGCGGCGCCATCGAGATGGCCGGGTTCATCGACCTGCACGTCGATCTGATCAAGGGTGGGATGGAGAAGTACGCCATCACCAACCCGATCTTCCGGGCGAGTCCCTACGAGCCCCGCTACACCAACTACCTGGTGTTCGAGGGCATCTCGGTCGACGAACGGACCGGCCAGCAGCTGTACCTCGACGCCACGGTAGCCATGCGCCGCGCCTGTCTGAACGCCATCGCCTATCTCCAGCAGTTCGGCTACACCGCCGAGCAAGCGTATGTCATCCTCGGGGCCGCCCCGGTCGAGGTCCGAGTCAGCGGGATCGTGGATATCCCCAACGCCTGCGTGACGCTGTACCTGCCGACCGAGATCTTCGAGCGGCCGATCCTGCCCGAGGAGCCGCCGACTGCCCCGACCAGCGCCGCGCTGGCGCGTCCGTCCTGACCTCACCGGCCGTTTCCACGCTGGCGGGGCCGAGGGAAGTGTTCCGCCCCGCCAGCCCCGAGTAGGAGCGCAAGCGATCATGATCGCTCTGGTATTGCTGTGGGTGGGCGCGGTGCTAGTGCTCAACGGGCTGTGGCTGCTCGGCCGCATCGGCGAGCGCGAGATCGCCGTGATCAACCTGGTCACTGCCGGCATCGGCGCGGTGATGGCACTGGGGGCGGCGCTGCGGCCCGGGGCGACGGTCACGGGTGAGATCGCCTTCGGGGCTTTCGTCCTCCTGTTTGCCGTGACGTACCTGTGGGTGGCCGTGAACCGCCTGTGCGGTTTCGACGGGCGCGGGCTAGGCTGGTACTGTCTGTTCGTGGCGATCACCGCCGGCCCGGTGGGGCTGGAGCTGCTGGCCCAGGCGCGCCAGCCGTGGGGCTACTGGCTGGCGCTGAACTGGCTGGCGTGGGGCCTGCTCTGGCTCCTGTACTTCCTGCTGCTCGTCCCGCGCCGGCTCGACACGCGGCTGGTCGGCTGGGTCACGGTGCTGGAGGGTGTGCTCACCGCCTGGCTGCCCGCCTACCTCTTGCTTATGGGCCACCTCCCGCTGCAGCCGAGCTAGTTCGGGCGCGGAACCGGGCGGCCTCGCGCCCGTGCCGTCGCTTGGCGTACAACCTACCCGGATGCCGGCCGCCGGGCTGGCGCAACCGCGCGGGCAGGGAGCGACGATGCGGGCGCAGTTCGAGATCGGCTTCGCAGATGTGGACTACGCGCGGGTGCTGTACTTCGCGCGCTACTACGATTTCGTCGGGCGGGCGTTCGCCGCCTGGTTGCACGCGCGCGGCTGGTACTTCCGCGACCTGCATACGCAATGGCAGATCGCCACGCCGATCGTGGAGTCGCACTGCCGCTACCGGGGGCCGCTGCGCCTGGAGGACCGCTGCGAGGTGCGCCTGGCGCTCACCGACCTGTCGCCGCGCGGCTTCCGCCTGGCGTTCCACATCGTCCGCTTGCCCGACGAGGCGCGCGTCGCCGAGGGGTATACCGACCACCGCTTCGTGGACCCGACCGAGCGCCGGCCGGCCGCGCCGCCGTCGGAGTTCTATCGGGCGCTGGAGGCGATGGCGGCCGAGAGCGCCGGCCACCTCGCTACCCCGCCATCGGCATGAACGGCGTGGCCGCAGGGGGGTGGCCCCTGCGCGGCTATAATGCAAGTATGAGCGCCAGGCCCGAACTCGCGAGCGAGGCAGTCACCTCCTGCCGGCCGCCGGGGGCCGACGCGCCCCCATGCTTCCAGGCCCCCGGGGACCTCCCGACGGCGCCCGCGCGCCAGCCCCGTGATACGACCACGCTCACCCGTGGACCGGCCACGGTGCTTCGCCAGCTCGGCCTATACCCGCGCAAGCGCCTGTCGCAGAGCTTTCTCGTGGACCGCCGCATCGCCGAGGCGATCGGCGCGGCTGCCGCGCTCGCCCCCGCAGACACCGTGTTGGAGATCGGGCCGGGCCTCGGGCTGCTCACTGCCGCCCTGGTCCGGCGGGCCGGGCGCGTGATCGCTGTGGAGCTGGACGCCCAGCTCGCCGCCGCTCTGCCGGGGCTGTTGGGCCACCCGCCGAACCTTACCGTGGTCCACGGCGACGCGCTCGCGCTCGATCCTGCCGCGCTGGTACCGGCCGACTACAAGGTGGTCGCCAACCTGCCGTACCACATCACCTCGCCGCTGCTGCGCCACCTGCTGGCTACCGCGCACCGGCCGCGCCGCCTGGTGGTGATGGTGCAGCGCGAGGTGGCCGAGCGCATCACCGCGCCGCCCGGCCAGTGGAGCTACCTCACAGTGCTGGTCCAGCTCTACGCGGCGCCGCGGCTGGTGCGGGTGGTGCCGCCCGGCGCGTTCTACCCGCGGCCCAAGGTGGAGTCGGCGGTGCTGGCCCTCGAGGTGTACCCCGCCCCACGGGTCGCCGCCACGGCGCCCGAGGTGTTCCTGCAGGTGGTCCAGGCGGGGTTCAAGCAGCCGCGCAAGCAGTTGCGCAACTCCTTGGCGGAGGGGCTGGGCTGCTCGCCAGCCGAGGCGGCGGCGCTCCTGCGGCGCGCCCAGCTCGATCCGGTGCGCCGCCCCCAAACGCTGACGCTACCCGAGTGGGACCGGCTATATCAGGTGGTGCACGACGCATGAGCAGCAACGGGCACACGCCCGCGGCCGACCTGGCCGCCCCTGTGCGCGCCTGGCGGGCCGCGCCGTTTACGATCCGCGTGCGCGCTGCCGCGAAAGTCAACATCGTCCTGGAGGTGCTCGGCAAGCGGCCTGATGGCTACCACGAGGTCCACTCGATCATGCAGACGATCGGGCTATTCGACACGCTGGAGTGCGCGCCTGCGCCCGAGCTCACGCTCGCCGCGCCGCCGCTGCCCGACGACGCGCCGAACCTCGTGCTGCGTGCCGCGCAGGCGCTGCAAGAAGCCACGGGCTGCCGCGCGGGCGCGGCGTTGACCCTGCACAAGGGCATCCCGATCGCCGCCGGACTCGGCGGGGGCAGCGCGGATGCCGCCGCGGCGCTGGTCGCGCTCAACGCCCTCTGGAAGCTGTACCTCGACCGCGACGAGCTGGCCCGGGTGGCAGCGCAGCTCGGCAGCGACGTGCCGTTCTTCCTGCTCGGCGGCACGGCCTTGGCCCGCGGCCGCGGCGACCAGCTGGAACCACTGCCGGACCCCGTGCCACGCTGGCTGGTACTCATCGTGCCCAGCGAGCCGCTGGCCGACAAGACGCGGCGCATCTACAGCCTGCTGGATCCCAAGTGGTACACCCCCGGGGGGTTCGTGGCCACACTCGCCCAGCGCCTGCGCACCAACCCCGCCGCCTCGTGGCGCCCGCTGGGCAACGGGCTGGAGCCGACGGCGATGGAGACGTTTCCGGCGCTGCGAGCGGCGCGCAACGCGCTCGTCGAGGTCACCGAGCAGGTCTGGCGCGAGTACCCCATCCCCGCGGGAGAGGACGACGCGCCGGACTGGAACCTGTCGGGGGCCGGGCCGGCGCTGTTCACCTATTTCGGCGACCCGCGCGCGGCCGAGCGCTGCCGCGAGCTGCTAGTGGCGCGCGGCTATCCGGCCTGGGTGGCCCCCACGCTGGCGCGCGCCGAGTTCGCGCGGGGCCTGGGCTTGCCGGCGCTGCCGGAGACCGGGCGGCGCCGGGCCCCGGCGGCCTGCTGAGCGCGCCGGCAGCCCGAGGAGCGACGATGGAGCGGTTGTGGACCCCCTGGCGGCTGGCGTTCATCGAGCAGGCCAGCAAGCTGGACCCGCGCCACCAGCCCTGCTTTCTGTGCGCGAAGCCCGCCGAGCCGCGCGAGCGCGATCGCGCCAACCTCATCCTCTATCGCGGGCCGCGCGCCTACGTGCTGCTCAACCTGTACCCCTACAACCCGGGCCACCTGATGGTCGCGCCGTACCTGCACACCGGCGCGCTGCCCGCCCTCGACGCCGCGGTCGCCAGCGAGCTGTTCGCGCTGGTACAGCGTGCGGTGGGTATCCTCGAGGCCGCGTATCGCCCCGACGGTCTCAACGTGGGCCTGAACCTCGGCCGCGCCGCGGGCGCCGGGGTGCCCGACCACCTGCACGTACACATCGTGCCCCGCTGGAACGGCGACACCAACTTCATGCCCGTGCTGGGCGAGACGAAGGTCCTGCCCGAGACGCTGGAGCAGACCTACGACCGGCTGCGGCCGCACTTCGCGCGGCTGACCGAGGAGCACTAGCGGCTGCCCGCGGCAAGAGAACAGGGCCCGATCGGGATTCGCGACTATTCCATGGGCGAGCGCGGAACCCGTACAATCCCGGTAGCCGCTGTCGGCTGGAGGCGGTGGCGCTAGCGGGGCGAACGGTGCCCTGTGCCAGCGGCGAGGAGGCGTCCCGGTGCCGATCTTCTTGCTCGCAGCGATCGTCGTCCTGGCGATCGTCATCTTCATCTGGGCGGCGGGTAGCCTGATCCATCTGGCGCTGATGCTGCTAGTGGCGGGCATCGTCGGCTGGGCCGCGGACGCCATCGTACCCGGCCGCCTGCCGTGGGGCTGGCTGGGCGCCATCTTCGCTGGACTACTTGGCGGTTGGCTCGGCTCGCTGGTGCTCGGCCCGGTCGGCCCCGAGCTGTTCGGGGTGCGCATCGTGCCGGCGTTCGTCGGCGCGGTGGTGCTGGCGTTCCTGGCCGACCTGGTCGGCAAGCGCTCGCTGCCCGCCCGCATGCGCTGAGGCAGAAGCCGCCGCTGTAACCGGCGGCCCCCCGGGCGGCGCGCGGCCTGCTCCTCCCGCGCGCCAGACTCGGACTCAGTACGCCTGCCAAGTGTCGAGCAGGCCCCACCAGCGCTCGGCCGTCTTGAAGATCGCCGCTTTCAGCTCCTGCTGGAGCGCGGCGCCCTGGGCGTGCTGGCGCAGGATCTGCCAGTTCACGTCGCCGTGGTCCTCGTCGACGCTCACGTGCAGCAAGAAGAACTGGGCGGTCTGCTCGGTGAAGCCGTAGTTCTTGATCAGGGCCCGGCCGATGGCGCCGAACAGCGTGGGGGCCTGCGTCTCCAGGGCGATGCCCAGCCCTTCCAGGGCGATGAGCCAGTGGCGCTGCCGCGCCATCAGCTCGCACCAGTCGATCAGCGCCGCCGTGTTCGGGTGCGGATGCGCCGCAGCCAGCTCCTGCTCGCTCACGCCGGCGGCCACCACGCAGTCGCGCAGCAGCTCCGCGTGGCCCTTGGTCCGGCTGTAGAACCCGCGCTCCTCTTCCAGCAGGTTGTCGAAGATCATGGTGCGGATTGGCGGGTCCGGGCAGGCGGCGAACGCGGCAGCGATCCAGCGAGTGACCTCGCGCACGTGGAGGTACATCTGGGTGAGCAGGCCGCGCACCTGCGCCGGGGTGAGCGCGCCGCGGTCGAGCAGCTCCACCACGGGGTGCGCCGCCAGGTTACGGCCCGGCTGGCGGAGCCCCGCCTCGATCTCCTGGACCAGCGTGTCCGGTGTGGCGAGCATGATTCCCTCCCTGCGCGCGCGTGCGCGCCGCTGCCGCCGCCGCGAGCGTCCAGCGCCAGCGGGTGCTCCCGGCAGCGGTGGTCAGCCCTCGATGCGGCGCAGCCCAGCCAGCGAGCGCGCCGCCAGTTCCTGGTACATGCGCGTGCCCAGCAGCCAGAACTCGCGCTGCGCGTCGGTCACCTCCCCGATGATCTTGCCCGGCACCCCCACCACGATCTTGCGCGGCGGCACCTCGGTGCCCTCCAGCAGCACCGCGCCCGCGCCGATGATGCAGTCGTCGCCCAGCACGCAGCGGTCCTGCACGATGGCGCCGATGCCGATCAGGACGTGGCGGTGCAGCGTGGCAGCGTGGATCACCGCGCCGTGGCTCACGTGGCTGTCCGGCCCGAGCACGGTGGGCACCCCGGGGCGGCCGGCCATGGCAGCCCGCACATGGATCACCGCGCGGTCCTGGACGTTCGAGCCGTCGCCGATCAGGATGTCCTCCCAATCGGCGCGCAGGACGGCCCCCGCGCCGATGTAACAGCGCTCACCCACCACCACGCGGCCGATCAGCACGGCGTCGGGGTGGACGAACGAGCCGGCGCCGATCGTCGGGCGGCGCCCCTCGAACTCGTACAGCGGCATCCCTCGCTCCTCGGTGGTCAGATCACGTGCCGCGCGCGCAGCGCGGCGATCTCGGCGGCGGTGTAGCCGGCGCGGGCCAGCAGCGTGTCGGTGTGCTCGCCCAGCTCGGGTGGCGGCCCCGGCAGCGGCGGCACGGTGGCGGAGAAGTCCACCCCGCCGCGCACGGTGCGGACCGGCGGGCGCCCCGGGCGCGGGATGGCGATCTCCAGGCCCATGTGGCGCACCTGGGGGTCGGCGAACACCTCGCACAGGTCGTAGATCGGCGCGTGCGGCACCTCGTTGGCCGCCAGCCGCGCCAGCCATTCGGCGCGCGGGCGCGTGGCGAACACCGGCGCCAGCTCATCGCGCAGCGCCAGGTAGTTGCGGCGGCGGGCGGCGCGCGTGCGGAACCGCTCGTCCTCCAACAGATCGAGCCGTTCCACCGCGCGCAGCAGCCCCTCCCAGAACTTCTGCGGCGCGGACAGGTGCACCGTGAGAGGCAACCCGTCGGCGGCCACCCAGGCGTACGTCTGCGAGGCGGTGGGGCGCGACAGCGGGCCCGGCGGCGTGCCGGTGGCCAGCGCCTCGGTGGCCGGCGCGATCAGAAACGCGATGGTGGCCCCCACCAGGCTGGTATCGACACGCTGGCCGCGGCCGGTGCGCTCGCGGGCCAGCAGCGCGGCCAGGATACCGTAGGCGCCGAACGCGCCGGCCAGGCTATCGGAGAAGTTGGGGCCCACGTGTTGCGGCCGGTCGCGCGGCGTGAGCAGGCTCAATAGGCCACTGAGCGACTGGCCCACGCCATCGTAGGCGGGCCGGTCGCGATACGGCCCCGTGGGCCCGAAGCCCGTCACCGAGCAGTAGATCAGGCGCGGGTTGCGCGCGCGGAGCTGCTCCCAGCCGACCCCGAGCCGCTCCATGGCGCCCGGGCGCAGGTTCTCCAGCACCACGTCGGCGCGCTCGACCAGCCGATAGAACACCTCCACGCCGCCCGGCGCGCGCAGGTCGAGCGTGAGGCTCCGCTTGCCGCGGTTGTAGGCCCAGAACGTGGGCTGGTCGCCGCCGAGATCCCAGGCGCGGAAGGGGTCGCCGCCGTCGGGATGCTCGACCTTGATCACCTCGGCGCCGAGGTCGACCAGCAGCAGGCCGGCGTACGGCCCCGCGATATAGTTGGCCACCTCGAGCACTACCACGCCCTCGAGTGGTCCGCCCATCGCCTACCCCCTCCTCGGCGCCGGCCGCGCTGTGTCGCCCAGACTATAGCCGCGCGCGGCCCGCTCGGCCACCGCGCCTCGAGCTAGGAGCTGGGCCGGCCGCGGCGGGTGGCGGCCGGCCCAGCCCCTCCGCTAGCCGAGCTAGGGGCGGAACAGCTGCAGCAGCTCCCCCACGCCGCTGCCCAGCTGGAGGTGCGCGAGGCCTAGGAAGCGCTCGGTCAGGCCGGGCCGCGCCTGCGCGCCGATGATCAGCACCAGCCGGCCGCGGCTGTACAGACGGACGGTGAGCCCATAATGCTCCAAGAGGCGCGCTACCCGCTGCACGCGCGGTAGCGGCCCCCCACTCGCCCCCCCGCCGAGGCTGCGCGCGGTGCGTAGCAGGCCTGGCAGGTCGTCGCAGTGGACGCGCAGCTCCTGGCCCCGCGCCTCGCAGCGCAGCGGCACGGCGTCGAGCGCGAGGTCGAGCGCGCCCTCGATGGTGAGCATGCGACTAGCCCGGCCCCCGGAGACCCGGATCGCTGGCCCGGAGACGCACCGTGCCGTGCAGGCGCCAGCGGGCCGGCGGCGCGTTGGGGTCGGCGGCGCGGGGTACGAGGATCTCGAGGTTGTCGAATTGGCACTCGATGGTCGCGCCACGGGCCAGCAGCGCGGCGTACAGCGCCTCGGCCAGCTCGGGCAGCCCCGAGACCGGCTGATGCTGAGCGGCCATAGCTCGGCTCCTTACCCCGCGCTCAGGGCGCGGGGGTGCATGAAAAAGCAGCGGTAGCGCTCGTCTAGCAGGCGATCTCGTCTAATGGTAAGAGACTAGGCTCCAGGCGCGCTTGCCCGCGCGCCGCAGGCGGCTTATACTTCGCTTATCGAACTATTCGGCCTACGAACGGTCAGCGCCACGGCGCCGCGCCGTTCGAGCGCCCATCCCACCGGCGCACGGAGATGGCACCCATGCTGCCCGGACGGCGACCAAGCCACGCTGCCTCCCCGCCTGCGGACGAGCTGGGCCTGCGGCTAGTGCGGCTCGTCCCCTTGCTCGTGCGCCTGCTCGGCGCCGCCATGCACCGTGCGCCGCACACCGCGGGGATGACGCTGCCGCAGTTCCGCGTGCTGGCGCGCTTGCATGAGCGCGAGTACCGCCCCAGCGAGCTGGCGGCCTGCCTGGAGATCGGCCGCCCGGCGCTGACCACCCTGGCGGACGCGTTAGAGCGCCGCGGCCTCATCGAGCGGGTGCGCGATCTAGACGACCGCCGTGGCGTGCGCTTGCGGCTCACCGCCGCCGGCGAGGCCCTGTACCGGGCGCTCGAGGCCCAGGCGGTCGCGGCGGCCACGCAGCTCGTCCGCGACGCCAGCCCCGCCGAACGGGCCGCGCTGTTGCGAGGCCTGGCCGCCCTGGAACGCGGCCTCGAGCGCGTGCGCCTGGACCCACCACCAGCCTGCTCGGAGGACGGCCCGTAGATGTCGCGTGTGGACACGAACGGCAGTGCCCGGCGCGTGTCGCGCCGCACCGCGCGCAGGCACAACAACGCCATGAACGCACACCAGGGAGGACGAGTCCCAACCGCACCGCCGCCTACCGACGGCGCCCCGGCCCCCCCCGTGCCGGCCAGCACGCCCGGCCCAACGGCCGAGGCGCCCGCGGCGCCGCCCGCCCGCAAGCGGCGCCGCCTGCTGCTGCTGGCGCCGATCCTGCTCGTCGTCGGGCTGGTCGCGCTGGCCATCGGAGTGCGCTTCTGGTATGAGTCGGTCTACTTCGTGATCACCGACAACGCCCAGGTCACGGGCGATCTGGTCCAGGTGGGGCCGCTGAACGCCGGCCGCGTGGTGGAGACCCGCGTCGACGTGGGGCAGACGGTCGAGCAGGATCAGGTCATCGCCACCGTAGCGGTGCCGCAGCAGGTGGGCACAGTGCCGTTCTCGGACACGCCTCTGCTGGAGCACACGGGCAGCCTCAACACGTTGGTGCCGGTGCGGTCCCCGCTGAGCGGGATCGTGGCGGCGCGCACGGCCAACGTGGGCGGCACCGTGCAGGCGGGCCAGCCGATCTACATGCTGGTGAACCCGCGGCAGGTGTGGGTGAACGCCAACATCGACGAGGACAAGGTCGACCGCGTGCAGCCCGGCCAGCCCGTGGAAGTATACATCACGGCGCTGGGGCGCAGCTTCCCGGGCCAGGTGGAAGCGGTGACCCCGGCCAGCGCGGCGACGTTCTCCCTGCTTCCGCCGCAGAACCTCTCGGGCAACTTCAACAAGGTCACCCAGTGGGTGCCGGTCAAGATCCGCGTGTTCTCCGACGGGACGGTCCTGCCGCTGGGCACATCGGCCAGCGTGCGCATCCGCGTGCGGGAGGATAAGCCGCTGCCATGGCTACCGTAGCCGCGCCCCTCGCCGCCGCGCGCCGGGGCCCGCTCGCCGGGCTGGCCTACCACTGGCAGGCGCTGATCGTGATCGTGCTGGGCTCGTTCATGGTGGTGTTGGACACCACTATCGTGAACATCGCCCTCCCCAAGATCATCCAGGTGTTCCAAAGCACGGTCGATGAGGGCGACATGGTGGTCACGGGCTACATGCTCGCCCTGGCGATCGTGATGCCCGCTACCGGCTACCTCTCGGATCGCTTCGGCTCCAAACGCATCTACCTCCTCACCGTGTTCCTGTTCACTGCGGGCTCGGCGCTGTGCGGGCTGGCGCCCAGCATGGAGGGGCTCATCGCCTTCCGCGTGCTGCAGGGTATTGGGGGCGGGATGGTCCAGCCGTTGGGCATGAGCATCCTGCTCCAGGCCTCCCCGCCCAACCAACGCGGGACCGTGATGGGGCTGTTCGGCATCCCGGTGCTGCTCGCGCCGGCTGTCGGGCCCACCCTCGGCGGCTACCTGGTGGAGTACGTCGATTGGCGGTGGATCTTCACCGTCAACGTGCCGGTGGGCGCGCTGGCTATCCTGAGCGGGCTGCTGTTGCTGCGCGAGACTCCGCACCAGAACCGGGGGCGCTTCGACTGGGCCGGCTTCGTGCTCGCCGCGACCGGCTTCTCGGCGGCGCTGCTCGCGCTGTCCAAGGCGCCGGCCGACGGGTGGACCGCGCCGCACATCGTGGTGCTGTACCTCATCACCGCGGCCGCGCTGCCGTGTTGGGTCGTCGTAGAGCTGGCGCAAGATGACCCGATGCTCGACCTGACGGTCCTGACGGATCGCACCTATCTCATGGGGCAGATCGTGCTCAGCGTGGCGATGGTGGCCATGTACTCGCTGCTGCTGCTGCTGCCACTGTTCCTGCAGAACGTGCGCGGGCTGGGTGCGATGGAGACGGGGCTCTTGCTGATGCCGAACGCGCTGGCCGCGATGGTGATGATGCCCATCGCTGGCCGGCTCAGCGACAAGCTCGGCGCCCGCCCGCTCGCCGTGCCCGGGCTGCTGTGCCTCGCCCTGGCCACCTGGCTGGTCACCAGCCTCGATATCCAGACGTCCGATGACTGGCTCCGGCTCACCCTCGCGCTGCGCGGTGCCGCCACCGGCGTGATGTTCATGCCGGTGATGACCGCCGCGATGGACAACATTGCGCCCCCGAAGATCCCCCGCGCCACGGCGCTATCCAACGTCCTGCGTCAGCTCGCGGGCGCGTTCGGCACGGCCATGTTCGCCAGCCTACTGCAGGACCACACACGGCTGCACGCGGCCGCCCTCGCGCAGGCGGTGTCGCCCGTCTCGGTCACTGCCGTCCACGCCCTCAGCACTGCCCAGCTCGCCTTCCAGAGCCAGGGGTTCCCAGCGAGCACGGCGCACACCCTCGCGTTGCTGGCGCTGACCCAGATGGTCAACGCGGCGGCGCTGGTGCGCGCCTTCGATGACTGCTTCCGCGTGGCGACGCTCGTGGCCTTGGTGGGCGTGGGGCCGGCCTTGCTGCTCGGCCGGCGGCGCGAGCACAAGGCGGCCGGGGCAGCAGAGGCGGTCGTGGAGCTGTAAGCTCGTCTGGGCTGCGCGAGGCTGCCCCTTGCGTGCTCTCGGCACGCGGCTGCACCAACGCGCCCCCCGCCGGGCATGGGCGGCGCTGTGCCGAGAACACTTACCTCGCCGCGCGCGCTCCGCTATAGTCCGAGACACTAGCGCCCTGCCCGGACCGGCCGCGAGACACGCGACGGCCGCCAGTACGCAGCGGAAGGAGGGGGACCGATGCGAGGAACGGCACGGCACGCGATGGTGATCGGCCTGGTGGGGATCGGCTGGCTCCTGGCGGCTTGCGGACCCGGCGCCACGCCCAGTGCCCCCGCGCCCGCGGCGGCTGCCCCGGCACCGGGCACCGCGGCGAGCGCGGCCGCGGCGCCCGCCCGCCTGCCGCTGCGTATCGCCTACACGGCGCTCGTGGCGTCCCAATCCGTCGCTTGGATCGCCTATGAGGACGGCACGTTCGAGCGCTACGGCCTCGACCCCACCCTCACGTTCATCAACGGCGGGCCGGCCGGCATGGCCGCGCTGGTGGCAGGCGACATCGATCTGGTCATCGTGGGCGCGGCCTCGGTCATCCGCAGCGCTATCCAGGGCTCGGATGCCGTGCTGATCGCGGGCACGAAGAACCGACTGGCCGGTGCGCTGATGGTGAAACCCGAGATCCGCACCGCCAGTGACCTCCGCGGGCGCCGCGTGGGGGTGGCCTCGCGCGGGTCGAACAGCGAGCTGGTGGCGCGCGCGGCGATCCAGCAGCTCGGACTCGACCCGGATAGCGATGTGACCTACCTCGCGGTAGGCTCCGGCAGCCAGCGCGTGGCGGCGCTCCAACAGGGCGCCGTCGACGCCTGCGGCTGCATCCCGCCCGACAATGTGGTCGCCGAGGACGCGGGGTTCTACACCCTAGTGGATGTGACGCCCTTGAACATCAAGTACCCGGCGACGGCCGTGGGGGCGCGCCGCAGCCGCGCTGCCGAGCAGCCCGAGCTGTTCACGCGGGCTATCCGGGCGATGGCCGAGGGCGTCCACCGCTACCGCCACGATCCCGAGTTTGCCTTGCAGGTGATCAAGCAGTACACCCAGCACGACGACGACCGGGCGGTACGGGCGGGCTATGAGTTCGAGCGTACCTTGATGGCGCCCGACCTGCGGGTCGAGCCCGAGGCGGTGCAGGCGACGCTGGAGGAGATCGCGGCCACGATCCCGCAGGCGGCGAGCGCGCGGCCGGAGCAGTTCGTGGAACCGCGCTTCGTCGATGAGCTGGCGCGCAGTGGGCTGCTGGAGCGGCTCGGCGCCCGCTGACCGCTCCACTTCCATAGGCAGGCACCGCGCGATATGGTATCCCAAAGACGGCACGCCCCCGCCGGTCGGGGGCGGCGGGAAAGGCCGCTTGGCCCCCACCACTCACGAGGAGGACCGCCCATGGCGTGTTGGCGCCTGCTAGCGCGGGCCATCGTGCTCGGTCTGCTCGCCGCCTGTAGCGCGCCGAGTGCCCCTCCGGGCACCGGCAGCTCGAGGGCCCCGGCGGCAGGCGACGCGGCCGCATCTCGTTCGGCCACGGTCCCTCGCGAGCCCCTGCGGCTGGGGCTGAACACCGTGAGCGCCTCCATGGCGCCACTGTGGCTGGCCAAAGACGCGGGCATCTTCGAGGAGTATGGGTTCGATGTCGACCTGATCACGCTGCAGAGCAGCTCGCAGGTGGCGAAGGTGATGGCCTCGGGCGAGGTGCCCGTGGCGATCTCGGCCGCGGCCGGGGTGGTCGACGCGGTGCTCGCCGGCGACGACCAGGTGCTGATCAGCGGGATCCAGAACTACATGAACTTCTGGATCTACGGCCGGCCCGAGGTGCACTCCATCGCCGACCTGCGCGGCAAGAAGCTCGGCACCACGCGACTCGGCTCGGGGGCGCACCTCGCGGCGCTGAAGGCGCTCCAGCAGTACCAGCTCGAACCCGACCGCGACGTGGCCGTGCTCCAGGTCGGCGGCATGGGCGAGGTGTTCGGCGCCCTCAGTGCCGGGGCGGTCGACGCGGGCGTGCTCTCGATCCCATTCAATTTGGAGGCGGAGGCCGCGGGCTTCCCGCTGGTGTTCGATGTTTCCGCGCAACGCATCCCCTACCTCCAGAACGGAATGGCCACGACCCGTAGCTACCTCGCGCAGCACGACGAGCAGGTCCGCCGCCTGATGATGGCCCATGTCGCTGGCCTGGCGCGCGTCCACCTCGACAAGCCGGCCACGCTGGACGTGATGGCCCGCTACCTGCGCACGGAGGACCGCGACCTGCTCTCGCGCACCTACGACACCCTCGTGCCCTTGCTGGAGCGCGTGCCGTATCCCACCGCGGAGAGCATCCAGACAGTGATCGACCAGCGGGCGGAGCAGCAGCCCCAGGCGCGGCAACTGACCCCCGCGCAGCTCAGCGACGACCGCTTCGTGCGCGAGCTGGAGCAGAATGGCTTCGTCGCGCGGGTATACGGCGCCGGCCCGCCAGCGGCCCGGTAGGGGGCCGCCAGCCCATTCCAGGGAGGAGGAGGAGGCCCCCGATGGGATACCGATGGTGCACGCCAGGCTGGCTGCTCGGCGGCGTGGGCGTGGCGCTGATCCTAAGCGCCTGCGGGGGCCCAGCCGCGCCCCCGGCGGGCAGCGCGGGCGCGGCCCCCGGCGCGGCGGCGCCCGGCGCGAGTCCGCCCGCCCCCACGGGGGGCAGCACCGCCAGCGTAGCCGCCGCGACGCCCGCGCGCGTCGCGCTCAAGACAGCCTACACTACGGCGACTGCCGCCTTCGCGCCGCTGCTGCTCGCCGCCGACACCGGGCTGTTCGCCGAGCAGGGCCTCGACGCCGAGGTGCTGTTCATCGGCCCAGGGCAACCGTTGCTCGGCGCTCTGACCTCGGGCGAGGTGCCGATCGTCATGGCCGGGGCGCCGCAGGCGATCGAGGCGGGGCTAGCTGGGGGCGACTACGTGCTGCTGGGCGCCGTGCAGCCATACCTCACCAACGCCATCTACGTCGCCCCGGAGATCCAGCGGCCCGAGGACCTGCGGGGCAAGAGCGTGGGCGTCTCCAACTATGGCGCGATCAGCCATGTCGCGCTGCGCGTGGCGCTGGAACACTGGGGCTTCGTCGAGGGACGCGACGTGCAGGTGGTCCGCAGCGGCGGCACGCCCGAGACGCTCGCGGCCATGCAGAGCGGGGCCATCGCCGGTGGCTCCTTCTCGCCCCCCCAGACGTTCCGTGCGGCCGAGCTCGGCTTCCGCGAGCTGTTCGATGTCGCAGCGACCCGCCAGGAGATGGGCAACGCGGCCATCGTCTCCACCCGCCGCTTTACCCGCGAGCAGCCCGACATCGTGGAGCGCTACCTCAAGGCGGTGGCGAAAGCGATCCAGGTGTTCCGCCACGACCGCGAGGCGGCAGTGGCGGCGATCATGCGCCAGTCGCGCATGGACGACCGCGCCGTGGCCGAGCGGACCTGGGAGTGGTTCCGCGACAAGTTCAATGCCGACCTGAGCATCAGTGAAGCGACCGTCACCAACAACCTGCGCATGATGGCGCCCGAGAAGCCCGAGGCGCTGCAGGCGCGGCCCGAACAGTTCCTCGACACGTCGTTCATCGAGCGCCTGCGCGCCAGCGGCTACTTCGCCCAGCTCGAGCGGGAAGGCTAAGCGCCCCGTGCCGCCCGCTGGCACCGCTCGTGGCCTGCGCTGCCCAGCGCCCGGGGGAACCCCGCTACACCGCGCCCGCGAGGTGTACCGTCGGCCGCCGCCGGGGGAGCGCACGGTGCAGGCGCAGCAGCAGCCGCGGGTCGAGAAACAGCATGAG
>DATGKN010000116.1:0-14865 GCA_035294645.1 Chloroflexota bacterium | reverse complement strand
CCGCGAGCACCAGCCCGACGCTGGCCGCCCCCAGCCAGAAGCGCCGGGGGATGCCGGCGAGCCGGGTGGCACCTCCCAAGCGAGCGCGCGTTGCGATCGAGACCTCCACCCCGCGTCTCCGCGTCTGTACTACATGGCGCTGATCGCCGGACCGCCAGCGCCGCTAAACTCGACTATATCGATAGACTATATTGAAATCGCGGTCGGCCGTCAGCCCATTGCGTACGGGCGAGCTTCGTCGCGGCCACCCTTCTCACCGCCCGGCGGCTCCCTGCCCGTTGGCGGCCTCGCCGTGCTCCAGGCTGTGGAAGCGCTGCACGATCGCCCGCTCCACGCTGTCCAGGTGCTCCCACATGCGCTGCCGCGCCGCCGCCGCGTCGCCCCGCTCGATCGCCGCCAGCACCGTGCGGTGCTCGCCCACCGAGCGCACTGCCCGTCCTGGAATGCGCAGGCTCTCCTCGCGGCTGCTCGCCAGCAGGTCGAGCAGGTTCTGCATGATCCGTAGCAGCACCCCGTTGCGCGCCGCCGCCGCCACTGCCACGTGGAACGCCGCGTCGCAGCGCGCCAGCGCCGCCGGATCGTCCAGCGCCGCTTCCGCCTCGGCGACCACCCGCTGGATGGCGGCGATCGCCTCGGGACTGCCGCGCTCGGCGGCCCAGCCGGCGGCCTGCACCTCGATCAGCTTGCGCACCTCGAACAGCTCCTCGATCGAGCCCTGCCGGATGCGCAGCAGCAGCGCGAAGTGGTCGGCCACTCCCTCGCGGCTGGCGATGAAGATGCCGGCGCCGCGCTTGACCTCCAGGATGCCCCGGCCGGCCAGCAGCTTGATCGCGTCGCGCACCGCCGTGCGGCTGACCCCGAACTGGGCGGCCATCTCGCGTTCGGTGGGCAGGCGGTCGCCGGGCTGGAGCTGGCCGCGGGCCAACAGCTCGCTGATCTGCGCCACCACCTTCTGGCTGAGTAGCACCCCGTCCGAGACCTGGCCGAACAGGCTCGCGGGGCGGTCGTCCACCCTCATAGCGCGTGCTCCTCCTGCGAAGATACGGGCTCGGCGGGAAGGCGGTCGGCGAGCCCCAGCCGCGCCGCCCAGCTGTTCAGGGCGGCCACGGTGGCCGCGGGCAGGGCGATCCCCTCGGCCAGCGCGCGCCGGCGCGCCGCCGCCCGCCGCTCGCCAGGCAGCCGCACGCCCGCGCCGCCCTCGGCCGGCGGCACCGCGCGCAGCTCGGCCAGCAGCGCGTCCAGCCGCCGCCGGAACGCCCCCGGCTCGCCGAAGCGGTCCGGATCGAGGGCCATGAACAGGTGCCCCACGTTGGCCGGCGCGGCGGTGTCGTCGAGGATCTGCGCCACGTGCGGGCCGCTCGCCGCGCCGGCCAGCACGCCCGTGAGCGCCTCGACTGCCAGCGCCAGGGCGAAGCCCTTCGGTCCGCCCAGGGGCAGCAGGGCGCCGGCCAGCGCCGCCGCGGGGTCGGTCGTCGGGTGGCCGGCGCGGTCCACGGCCCAACCACTGGGGATCGGCGCGCCCGCCTGCCGCGCCTCCAGGATCTTGCCGCGGGCGACCACGCTCAGCGACAGGTCGATCACCAGCGGCTCGCCGCTCGTGGGGAAGGCGAACGCCAGCGGGTTGGTGCCCAGGTACGGCGCGGCGCCGCCCGGCGGGGGCAACGCGGGCGGGGTGTTGCTGAGCGCGAGGCCGACGTAGCCCGCGGCCGCCGCCTGCTCGGCATAGTAGCCCGCGGCCCCGAAGTGGTTGCTGCGCCGCGCGGCCACCACGCCGGCGCCGGCGGCGCGCGCCAGCCGGATCGCTTCCTCCATGGCGGCCAGCGCGACCACCGGCCCCAGCGCCTGCCCGCCGTCCACCCACGCCGTGGCGGGGCCGGTGGCGACGATCTCGGGCCGCGCGCGCGGGGCGATCTGGCCGCGGGCGATGGCGGCGAGGTAGGTGGGCAGCCGCAGCACGCCGTGCGAGCCGTGGCCGTCCAGGTCGGCGGCCACCAGCACGCGGGCGCAGGCGGCGGCGGCGGCGGCCGGCACGCCCGCGGCCGCGAGCAGCGTCGTCGCGAACGCCTGCAAGCGGTGGGCCGACACCGTTGTGGCCACGCCTGCCTCCGCCCTCCACCGCGCCGTGGCGGCCTGCTGCCGGCTACGCGCTCGGGTACAGCTTGGTGAGCACGAACTCGCGGTGGCCGAGCACTTCGGCGGCCGTCAGCCGGCCGTTGGCGGTGCGCACGATCATGTCCATGATCAGGTCGCCCGCCTGCTCCAGGGTGAGCGAGCCGTCGAGCATGCCGCTGATGTCGACGTCGATGTGCTCGCGCATGGTGGCCACCGTCTTGGGGTTGGCGGTGATCTTGATCACCGGCTCGATCGGGTGGCCGATGATGTTGCCCTGGCCGGTGGTGAACAGGTGGATCTGCGCCCCCGCGGCGGCCATGAGCGTGACGCACTCGGCGGCGGCCGACGAGGTGTCCATGAAGTACAGGCCGCGCGGGGCGTCGCCGTTGGCGGGGGGCGCCTCGGCCGGGCCGAGCACGCCGACGACCTGCGAGCGGCGGCCGATCTTCTGCACGTTGCCCAGCGCCTTCTCCTCGATGGTCGTGAGCCCGCCGGCGATGTTGCCCTCGGTGGGCTGCGAGCCGAGCAGGCTCACCCCGCGCGACTCGATCGCGGCCACGTAGCGGCGATGCGTCTCCAGGAACCGCTCGCGCACCGCCGGGGTGGCGCAGCGGGCGGCCACGATGTCCTCGGCGCCGGTCACCTCGCTCGTCTCGCCGAAGTACACGATGTTGCCGGCGGCGGTGAGCCGGTCGCACACTTCGCCGATAGCCGGGTTGGAGGCCAGGCCGGTGGTAGTGTCCGACTCGCCGCACTTCATGCTGATGGTGAGCGCGGTGAGCGGGGCGGGCTCGCGGCGCAGCTCCGAGGCGTACTGCAGGAACTCGGCGGCCTTGCGCGCCGCCTGCTCGATCACCTTGAGGTCGCCGCGCCCCTCGATGCTGATGCCCCACACGGGCTTGCCCGTGGGCGCGATGCCGTCGACGACGCGCTGCGCCCACTTCGGCTCGATGCAGATCACCACCACCGCTGCCACGTTGGGGTTGCAGCCGGTGCCGATCAGCGTGCGGAAGTGCAGCTCCAGGTCCTCGCCGTACTGGAGGCGGCCGTACGGGTGTGGCAACGGGAGGGTGCCGGGGATGAGCGCGGCGACGTGCTCGGCAGCGGCGTTGGACAGGTCGTCCACGGGCAGGATGACCACGTGGTTGCGCACGCCGATGCGGCCGTCAGGCCGGCGGTAGCCGTAGATGGTGGTCTCAGCCATGTCGGGCCCTCTGCAGCGGGAGTGGGCGCGCTAGACCGAGGTGGCGGCCTCTTCGAGCACGGAGGCGCGCCACCGGATGCTGCGCAGGTTGTGGGTGTGGACGTGCTCGCCCTGCTGGATGTCGCGGGTCGCCTCGCCGATCGGGTGGTTGTACTTGAGCACGGTCTCGCCGCGGCGGATGTCGCGCAGGGCGAGCTTGTGCCCCAAGGGAATGTCGTCGCGGGCGCGGACGACCACGGGGCGGCGGTCGGCCAGGACCAGGCCCTCGACGACCTCGCCCGCGCGAATGTCGGCGACGGCGACGCCCACCATGTCCTCCGGCTCGTGCACGAGAAACTTGTGCGCCATGCGCCAGCCCCCGCGGCCCGGCAAAATTGGTAATACCTCGTACTGCGCATTCTAGTCGGCCGCCCCCCGGCTGTCAACGCCACTGCGCGCCTCAGTCCAGCGCTCGCAGCGCCGCTACCACCCGCTCCCAGCGCGCCAGCGTCCGCTCGGCATCCCGCGCCAGCGCGATGGCGAACCCGCTGGTCACCCGCGCCGTCGGCTCGCCGTCCTCCAGCACCTCCACGACCGTGGCGTCGAACACGGCCAGCCCGCGCAGCGCCGCCCCCGGCGCCGGTCGCTCGCTAGCCTGGAATTTGACGTAATAAGCCAGGTCCCCCTGCGCCAGCGCCAGCGTGCCGGTGCCGCCGCGCCGCAGGTTCGCCGTCGTCGTGCTGGTACCATACAGCGCCAGCCGCAGTGTGCTGGGGGCGCGCGCCACGATCTCGCCGGCCGACAGCAGGGCGCCGTGCGGGAAGCCCCGCGCGTCGACCGTGGCCAGCAGGAACGCCAGGGTGCTCTTCTCGCCGAGCCGCTCGCCGTCGAACAGTGGCAGCAGGGTGGCAGGGAGGGTGTTGCCCAACGAGCGCGACATGGCGGCAGCTCCTTTCGCGCGACATAGCTATCTTGCGAGCGGATGGTAGGGGCCCCCCCGCGCGAGCGCAAGCGGCGCCGGGCTCAGCGCGGCGGCGGCGGGCGCCACTGTGGAGCGCGCGGCCGGCGGAGCAACGGGGACGCGCGGTCGCGCAGCGCCGGCCACAGCCGCAGCCCGACGGCGGCCCCAGCCCCGTCGATCGCCACGTCCAGCGGCGTGGCGGTGCGGCCGGGCACGAACGCCTGGTGCCACTCGTCGCTGACCGCGTAGGCCACCGCCAGCAACCAGGCGAGGCGCCGCCGTCCCGCGTCGTGCCGGCCGGGATCCAGCGCGCGCTGGAGCAGCACGGCGAACACGGCGTAGCCGGCAGCGTGCGCGCTCTTCTTGGCCAGCAGGTCGAGCAGCGTGAGGTCGAGTTGCGGCAGGTGGGGCTGGTCGGAGAACCAGTAGATCGCCGTGGCCCAGAGCGCCGCGGGGCCAACTCGCCACAGGGCGCGGGCGGCCGCGCGCAGGGCATTGCCGGCCAGCGGCCCTGCCATCCGCGGCGCGCTTACGGGGCCGGCGGGCCGGCCAGCGCGGCGGCCACCTCGTCCGGGGTGGTCATGGCCGCCACGCGGTGCAGGAAGGCGCCCAGGCTGCCACTGCGCTCGCGCAGGGCGCGCACCTCGTCGGCTAGCGTGCCGGTCGCCGCGCCGCTATCGGCGTAGCTGCCGTAGAAAGCGAAGTACGCCTGGTTCAGCTTGCGCAGCGGGTAGCCGGCGGCAACGAACTCCTGGCGGCGTTGCTCCAGGTAGCGCTCAGCCTCGTCGATGGCGCCGGCCGCCAGCAGCGCGTCGAGCCGCTCGCGGGTGGCGCGCATCTCGCGGCGGAAGTCGAATGCTCCTGGCAGCGGCGCGGGGGCCTGGTCGGGCGGCGGAGTGGTGGGGAAGGCGTAGGCGAGCGCTAGCCGCTGGCCCAGCTCGCGCCCGACCAGGTCGGCCACCGTCTCGTTCAGCGTGCGGCCCGCGTAGCTAGCGAACCACGCCCGCCCGAGCGGATGGAACAGCAGCCAGCCGTGGACCCATTCGTGGGCGATCGCGCTGAGGATGTCGAGCGGGGCGCCCTGGAACGGCACGATCGCCGGGTAGGTGGCGATACCGCCGATCGGGACTACCAGCGCGGAGAGCCCCAGCGCCTCGACGGCCGCCTCCACCTGCTCGACCTCCTGCGGCGTCAGCTCCGCGCGCAGCAGCACCGACTGGCTCACCTCGATGCGGTCGCGGGGCGAGACGACCAGCACGCGGGGCGGCTCCTGGAGCTCGAAGCTGGCGGGCGGGAGGAGGATCGCGCCGAGCGGCGTGGAGGTCAGCAGCCCCTCGCGGCTGGCGAGCACCGCCAGGCTGTCGGCCAACGCCCCCAGCGCCGGCTCGCGCGTCTGCTGCCAGACCGCACGCAGCGCCTCGATCTCGGCCAGCGGGGCGCCGCGCGCCACCGCGGCGCGTAGCCGCTCGCCGGCGGCGAAGTGGGTACGCACTGCCGCCACAGCCTCCGGCGGTGCGATGTCGCGCTCGGGCGCGGGCGGGGTGCGCAGCTGGTCGAGCAGCTCGGGCCACCGCGCAGCGAGCTGCGCCGCTTCCCAGGCCACCAGATCGAAGGTGTAGGGGGCGGCCGCCGCGCGCACCTGGGCAGCCTGGTCGAGCGGGCGGTAGGTGACCAGCGCGGGCAGCAGTAGCCCGGCGAGGAAGGCGCCGCGCAGCCCTCGTGCCAGCCGCGGCCGCCAGCGCTGGGGGCGCCGCATGCCGTGCACTCGCTGCGGCTCCGCCATGGCCCAAACGCCTCTGTCCGTCCGCGTTGCTCTCTATAATACCAGCCAGCGCGCCCGCCTTGCCCCCGACCCAGCGCGGGCGCCGCCGAGAGGGGGACTGTATGCACGCGCACCAGGCAGGGCATGGGGCGCCGCGCGGGTGGTGGGGGGCTTGGTGGCTCCTACCGGCGGTGCTGTTGGGACTGGTCGGCTGGCCGGGCGCGGTGGTGGCGGCGCCCGAGCGCCAGCAAACGCCAGCGCCGGGCACCATCGTGGTGGTAGGCGAGGGCGAGGCCACCGCCCCGCCCGATGTCGCCTACGTCACCGTGGGCGTCGTCACCCAAGCGCCAACTGCCGCCCAGGCCACGGCCGACAACGCCCGCCTGCTGGCGGCGGTGCTCGACGCCCTGCGCGCGCGCGGCGTGGGCGACCGCGACCTGCAGACCAGCGGCCTCAGCGTGCAGCCGATCTACGCCCAGGGCCGCGCCGAGCGCCAGGACATCACCGGCTACCAGGCCACCAACAACGTCACGGTCACCGTCAACGATCTGGCGCGCGCTGGCGAGCTGCTCGACGCCGCGCTGGCCGCGGGGGCCAACCGCGTGGGGGGCGTGCGCTTCGCTATCCGCGACACGACGCTGCTTCACCAACAGGCGCTGACCAACGCCGTCCAGGCCGCCCGTGCGCAGGCGGAAGCGATCGCCGGCGGGCTGGGGCTGCGCCTGGCGGCGGTCCACAGCGTGCTGGAGGAGAGCGTGGCGGTGCCAGTGCCGCGCGCCGCCATGGCTGCCCCGGCCGCCGCGCCCGCGCCGCCAACCACGCCGGTGGAGCCCGGCGAGCTGCGGGTCACCGCGCGCGTGCGCGTGGCGTTCTCCTTCGAGTAGGCTCGGCGCACTACCGGGCCGTGCCTGCTGCATGGCTCGGTGTTCCGACCGCCGGGACCGGTGGGCCCGCTCCTTGCGGGCCGTGGTAGATTGCGCGGCACACGGCGCAGAGTACTACGGCTCGACCTCCTCGGCGGGCGCCGCCGGCTCCTCGTTCGGCGCCGCCGGGGCTGGCGCCTCCGTGGCCGGCGGGGCGCCGTGGGCGGGCTGCACCTCGGGAGGCAGCGCGGGCGGCTGCGGCGGCGCCGTGGGGCCGACCGGCGGCATCGGCGGCGCCGGCACGGTGGGCGACGGGGTGGGCGTGGCGGTCGCCGTCGGGCTGGGCGTGGTCGCGGGCGTGGGCGTCCAGGTCGGCACCCGTGTCGAGGTCGGCAGCGGCGTCCAGGTCGGCGTACCCGGCAGCGGCGTCGGGCTGGGGCCGGGGGTCGCGGTGAACGTCGCCGTGGGCACCGGCGTGGCGGTGAAGGTCAGCGTCGGCGCGGGCGTGACGGGCTGCGTCATGTCCTCGACCACGATCCAGGGGCTGCCGCCGACCAGGTACAGCGTGCGGTCGCGCGGGTCCGAGTTGTTGCGCGACGGCTCCAGCGCCAGGCGGTAGTAGCCGCTCTGAGCCGTTAGGGGCCCCTCGCGCCCGTACTTGTCCACCAGCCGCGCGCTACGGCTGTAGGCGGGCAGCAGCACCTCGCCCGGCTGCGGTGAGGCGTTCCAGACGACGGTGAGCCGCTGCGGGCCCTTGTCCAGCACCACCACGTTGATCGCCGCCGGCCAGGGCCACTGGAAGCGATTCTCGTCGGTGACCAGGAAGTTGGCGATCTCGGGGTCGGTGGGCGGGATGTTGGCGCCCCACCAGTAGTAGTACGCGGCGCGCACCTGCTGGAAGTAGCGCACGGCGACCTGGTAGGCCACGTAGGCGGGCCGGATCGAGCCGTCGTTGCGGGCCAGGCCCCAGTACTGGTCGCCTAGCTCCGGATCCTCGTCGGTCATCTTGTACACGGCGTACCGCTGCACGCCGGCCGCCAGCGCCAGCGCCATGCTCTGGATCATGTACGACGCCTGCTCGTCCATGGTGGCGCGGAAGCTCGTATCGCGGGGGGGCGCCAGCGGGTCGTCGTAGGGCAGCACGTTGCTCTCGCTGATCCAGATCGGCTTGTCGATGCCCCGCTGGCGCATGATGCGCCGCATCACCATCGGTACGGCGAACGCGTTGAGCGGGTTGCTGTAGGTGTGCACGTCGATGGCGTCGAAGTACCAGTTGTTGGCCGGCGCGGTCGGGTCGGCGGCCAGCGCGTCGAGCACCCGCTGGAAGTACTGGGGGCGGCGCGCCTCCTTGTCCCAGAAGTACGTGACCCCGGCCATCACGATCTGGGCGTTGGGGTTGACCGACTTGGCCGCTAGGTAGGCGACCTTCAGCAGCTGGGCGTAGTCGGCCGGGGTGCCGGCGAAGGTGCGGTAGTCGTCCGGCTCGCGGTAGACGTCCGGCTCGTTGTAGATGACCCACGTGTCGATACGGCCGCGGTACTTGGCCACCAGCCGCTTGATGTACGCCGCCCAGTAGTTGTCGGGGTGGTCGATCGGCAGGGCGAGGTTGCGCGGCACGCTGCGCGCCTCGTACTGCGGGTCGCGCGCGGCCCAGGTCGGCGTGTACAGCGTGATGCCCACGATCTGGATGCCGCGGGCCAGCTCGCTGTTGAGCTGGTCCTCGCTAAACCAGCCCTGCTCGAAGTCGGCCGGGCCGTTGGGCTGGATCTGGTTCCAGGGGAAGATCAGCCGCTCCCAGCGCGCGCCCGCGTTGAGCGCGAGCTGCGGCGCGAAGATGGCCTGCACGACGCCGAAGCGCGGGTCGTTGTTCACCACCGGCGGCAGCGGCGGCACGATAGGCGTCGCCGTGGCGGGCGGGCGCGTGGCGGTCGGGGTGGGCGTGGGGCGGGGGGTGGGCGGGAAGAACGGCCCTTGCGCCTCGGCCGGCAGGCCACCGAGCAGCACGCCTGCGAGCACCAGCACCGCGAGCACCGAGTACACCCTACGCCGCTGCATGCACCACCTCTCCGCGCGGCATGCCGCCGCGCATGCACGCTTGGGGAACAGGCTCGGCCGGCGGGCGAGCCGCCGCGCGGCCGGCGGGCGCCTGGCGAGACAGGCTCTCGGGATCATAGCAGCGGGCCGAGCAGCCGACCAAAGAATTGGCCCCTGGCCGCGCCGGGGGCTACCCCCCCCGCGCCGCGCGGTGGGCCCGCCTGGGGCGTCAGCTGCGAGCGATGGTCGAGGGGCGCCGCCGCGGCGCAACGTTTGACAGCGCGGGGGCTGCGGCGTACAATGCGCCCAGTTGACTAGTCGATTAGGCAAATCCGCCGATGGAGCGCAACGGGCTGCCGCGTTACCTGCGCCTGGCCGACGAGCTGCGCACCTGGATCCGCGCCAGCGGCCTGCCGCCGCGGGCCAAGCTGCCCACCGAGGCCGAGCTGTGTGCGCGCTACGGGCTCAGCCGCGGCACCGTCGTGCGCGCGCTGGAACTGCTCGAACGCCAGGGGCTCATCGCGCGCGAGCAGGGGCGGGGCACCTTCGTCGCGCCGCCGCGTCCGGTGCAGGGGACCTTCCGCATCCTCGACTTCTCCGAGGACATGCGTGCCCGCGGCAAGACACCTGGCACCCGCGTGCTGCGCGCGGGGGTCGAGCGCCCCACCGCCGAGCTGGCCGAGCGGCTGCGGCTGCCGCGCGGCGAGCGGGTGATCCGCATCGAGCGACTGCGGCTGGCCGACGGCGAGCCGATGGCGTTGGAGACGCGCTACCTCGCCTACAGCACCTGCCCGGAGCTGCTCGGCGAGGACCTGGAGCGCGAGTCGATCCATCGCCTGCTGATCGAGAAGTACCGGCTGCCGCTGGTGCGCGCCCAGTACACGATGTCCGCCGCGGTGCTCGGCGCGCGCGACGCGGCCCTGCTGGCCACCGCGCCGGGCACCCCGGGCTTCCGGGTCGAGCGGCTGACCTTCACCGTCGGCGACCGGCCGGTGACCTGGATGGTGTCGCTGTACCGCGGCGACCAATACCGCTTCACCGCCGAGCTGGGGCCGCTGCCGCCCCCGCCCGGCGCTGCGGAGGTGTGAGGATGCCCCCCCAGTCTGCTAGTGGGCCGCGCGTGGTGCGGGCGCCGCGCGGGCCCGAGCGCTCCTGCCGGGGGTGGGAGCAGGAAGCCGCGCTGCGCATGCTCATGAACAACCTCGACCCGGAGGTCGCCGAGCGCCCGGAGGAGCTGGTGGTCTACGGCGGCACGGGCAAGGCGGCGCGCTCGTGGGAGGCGTTCGACGCCATCGTGCGCGCGCTGCGCACGCTCGCCGACGACGAGACCCTGCTGGTGCAGAGCGGCAAGCCCGTCGGCGTGTTCCGCACGCACGAGGACGCGCCGCGCGTGCTCATCGCCAACTCGCTGCTGGTGCCCCACTGGGCCACCTGGGACGAGTTCCGGCGCCTCGAGGCGCTGGGGCTGACCATGTACGGCCAGATGACGGCCGGCAGCTGGATCTACATCGGCACGCAAGGCATCGTGCAGGGCACCTACGAGACGTTCGCCGAGTGCGCGCGCCAGCACTTCGGCGGCACACTGCGCGGGCGGCTGGTGCTCACCGCCGGGCTGGGCGGCATGGGCGGCGCGCAGCCGTTGGCGGTGACGATGAACGAGGGCGTGGCCCTGTGCATCGAGGTCGATCCCGCGCGGGCGCGCCGCCGTCTGGAGACGCGGTACCTCGACCGCGTGACCGCCGACCTCGACGAGGCGGTGCGCTGGGTCGAGGAGGCGCGCGCCAACGGCCAGCCGCTCAGCGTGGGGCTGATCGGCAACGCCGCCGAGGTGCACCCGCGCCTGCTCGCGCGGCCGACCTTCCGCCCCGACGTGGTGACCGACCAGACCAGCGCGCACGACCCACTCAGCTACGTGCCGGCCGACATGTCGCCCGAGGACGCGCCGTTGGTGGCGCGCACCCAGCCGGAGGAGTTCACGCGCCGCGCGCGGGCCAGTATGGCGCGCCACCTGCGGGCAATGGTCGAGTGGCGTCGCCGCGGGGCGGTGGTGTTCGACTACGGCAACAACCTGCGCGGGCAGGGCGAGCTGGGCGGCGTGCCCCACGCCGAGGCGTTCAGCTACCCGGGCTTCGTGCCGGCGTACATCCGTCCGCTGTTCTGCCGCGGCGCCGGGCCGTTCCGCTGGGTGGCCCTGTCGGGCGATCCGGAGGACATCTACCGCACCGACGAGGCCGTGCGCGAGCTGTTCCCCGACCACCCGAGCCTCCAGCGCTGGTTGCGGCTGGCGCGCGAGCGGGTCGCGTTCCAGGGGCTGCCCGCGCGCATCTGCTGGCTGGGCTACGGCGAGCGCGACCGCGCCGGGCTGCTGTTCAACGAGCTGGTGCGCCGCGGCGTGCTCAAGGGGCCGATCGTGATCGGCCGCGACCACCTCGACGCCGGCTCGGTGGCGTCGCCGTACCGCGAGACGGAGGGCATGCGCGACGGCTCCGACGCGATCGGCGACTGGCCGATCCTGAACGCGCTGCTCAACACGGCGGCCGGGGGCAGCTGGGTGAGCGTCCACCACGGCGGCGGGGTGGGCATCGGCTACAGCCTGCACGCCGGGGTGGTGGTGGTGGCCGACGGCAGCGCGCGCGCCGAGCGCAAGCTCGCCCGCGTGCTGCGGACCGATCCGGGGATGGGTATCGTGCGTCACGCCGACGCGGGCTATCCCGAGGCGCTGGCGGCGGCGCGGGCGCACGGCGTGCGCCTCCCGATGCTCGAGGAGGCGTAGAAGGGAGGGCCTATGGGACGCATCGACTGGCGACCTGCCATCGGGGCGGTGGCCGCCGCGGCCGTGCTGCTGGCCGCCTGCCAGAGCGGCGCCGCGCCCGCGCCCACCGGCGGCCAGGGCGGCACCCGCGAGGTGAAGATCGGCTTTTTCGGGCCGCTGACGGGCGACTCGGCCTCCGACGGCACCAGCGCCAAGAACGGCGCCGAGCTGGCCGTCGACGAGCTCAACCGCAGCAACGCCGTGCCCGGGGTGCGCTTCACGCTGGTCGCCTACGACGACCAGAACAAGGCCGAGCAGGCCACCAGCGTGGCGCAGAAGCTGATCGACCAGGACAAGGTCCAGGCGGTGGTCGGCGGCTCGTACAGCACCCCGTCGCGCGCCGCGGCCCCGATCTTCGAGCGGGCCAAGATTCCGGTGGTGGTGGCCTACGCGGTGCACCCCGAGATCACCAAGGCGGGCGACCATATCTTCCGCATCATCTACGTCGGCCAGATCCAGGGCCGCGCCATGGCGGAGTACGCCACCAAGAAGCTCGGCCTGCGCAGCGTGGCCATCCTGAATGTGGACAACGACTACGGGCGCAGCATCGCCGAGGGCTTCACCGAGGCCATGCGCGCCAGCGGCGGCACCGTGCCCGTGGCGCGCACCTTCTCGCTGGGCCAGAAGGACTTCGCCCCGCTGCTCACGGCGGTCAAGGAGGCCAACCCCCAAGCATTGTATCTGGTGACCTACTACACCGAGGGGGCGCTGCTGGTACAGCAGGCGCGCCAGCTCGGCCTGACCCTGCCGATCCTGGCCAGCGACGGGCTCGACTCGCCCAAGTTCCCCGAGCTGGCGGGCAAGGAGGCCGAGGGCGTGGTGCTGACCTCCGACTTCTCGCGCCAGGACCCGCGCCCGCTGGTGCAGGAGTTCATCACCAGCTACCGCACCCGCTACGGCGGCACCCCGGACTTCATCGCCGCCTCGGCCTACGACTGCGTGCGGGTGATCGCCGACGCCGTGCGGCGGGTGGGGCCTAGCACCGACCAGATCCGCGCGGGCCTCGCCCAGACGCGCGACTTCGAGGGCGTCGCCGGCAAGATCTCGTTCGACGAGAACCGTGAGGTGGTCAAGACGATCTTCGTCGTGCGCGTGGAGAACGGCGAGTTCGTGTACGTAGACAAGATCGATCTCTAGCGCCGGCCGCCGCGCGGCTCCTCCCCTTCGCGAGCGCGAGCGAGTCCCGCGCGGCTGCGATGGCGCGGCCGCGCGGCGGTGTGCAGACGGCGTACGGGAACGACGACATGCTCCAGCAGGTGGCGAACGGTCTGACGATCGGGGTGGTCTACGCGCTCATCGCCGCCGGCCTCACGCTGGTGTACGGCGTGCTGCGCGTGCTGCACTTCGCCCACGGCGGCGTGTACATGGTGGCCGCCTACGTGGCGCTGGCGGTCATCCTCGCCCTGGGGGGCGGCTTCTGGCCGGCGCTGGCGCTGGCCATCGTGGTCGCCGGCGCGCTCGGCGTGGCCATCGAGCGCGTGGTGTACCGGCCGCTGCGCGGCGCGTCGCCGATCGCGCCCCTCATCGCCGGCGCGGGCGTGTACCTCATGCTGGAGGACATCTTCCGCCGCCTGGGCGGGCCGTACACGCGCCCGTTCCCCGCGGACCTCGCCGGCACGGTGGTCCTGGGCCCGCTCCAGCTCACCGCCAAGCAGGCACTGGTGCTGGTGGCTAGCCTGGTGGGCCTGGGGCTACTGGCCTACCTCATCCAGCGCACCAAGCTAGGCCTGGCCATGCAGGCGGTGGCCCAGGACGCCACCACGGCCGCCTCGCTAGGCATCCCGGTGGACCGCGTGGTGGCGCTCAGCTTCTTCGTCGGCAGCGTGCTGGCCGGGCTGGCCGGGGTGCTGGTGGGGCTGTACTTCAACGCCGTGGAGCCCACCATGGGCGCGCTGCCGGGGATGAAGGCGTTCGCGGTGGTCGTGCTCGGCGGGCTGGGCAGCGTGGCCGGCGCGGTGGTGGCGGCGCTGCTGCTCGGGGTGGTCGAGGCGCTGGTCACCGGCTATCTCGACCTGCCGCTCGGCCGCGACGCGGTGGCGTTCGTGCTGCTGATCGCCGCCCTGCTGTTCCGCCCGCAGGGCCTGCTCGGCGGGCAGGTCGAGAAGGTGTGAGCCGATGCTGGGGCTCGACAACTACATGCTCAGCGTCGGCATCCTGGCGGGCATCTGGGTGCTGCTCGCGCTGGGCCTGAACGTGATCACCGGCTACGCGGGCCAGGTGAGCCTCGGCCACGCGGCGTTCTACGCCTTCGGCGCCTACACGACGGCTATACTGACCACCAACCTGGGCTGGCCGTGGATAGTCACCATGCCGCTGGCGATCGTGGTGGCCGCGGCGCTGGGCGTCGTGCTCGGGCTGCCCAGCCTGCGGCTGCGCGACGACTTCCTGGCCATCGTCACCCTGGGGCTGGGGCTGGTGACCCAGAGCCTGGCGCTGTACCTGCCCTTCACCGGCGGCTCGCTGGGCATCGGCGGCATCCCGTATCCCGCGCTGGGCCCGCTGCGCTTCGACACCCCCGCCTACTTCGCGATGGTCGTGGTGCTCGTGATCGTCGGGATCGCGCTGAGCGCGTGGCTGGCCCGCTCGTGGGTCGGGCTGGGCTGGCGGGCGCTGCGCGACGACGAGCTGGCGGCGCGGGCGATGGGCATCAACGTCACGGCGCTCAAGGTGCTGGCCTTCGCCGTGGGGGCGGGCTACGCGGGGCTGGCCGGCGCGCTGCTGGCGCACCATCTCGGGTTCATCATCGCCTACAACTTCGGCTTCGCCGAGAGCATCACGGCGCTCGCGATGATCGTGGTGGGCGGCCTGGGCACGGTGCGGGGGCCGGTCGTCGGCGCGCTGCTGCTCGCGCTGGCGCCCGAGGTGTTCCGCCCGCTGGCCGACTACCGCATGACGATCTACGGCGCGCTCGTGGCGGCGGTGATCGTGCTCCAGCCGCAGGGGCTGCTCGGCGAGCGGGCGTGGCTCGTGCAGCGCTGGCGGTGGCGCCGTGGCTGAGCCCCAGCGACCGGTGCTGGTGGTCGAGCGCCTGACCCGTCGCTTCGGCGGGCTAGTGGCGCTCGCCGACGTGAGCTTGGTGGTGCAGGAGGGCACCATCACCTCGCTGATCGGCCCCAACGGCGCCGGCAAGACGACGCT
>DATGKN010000115.1:0-28494 GCA_035294645.1 Chloroflexota bacterium | reverse complement strand
GGATCGACCGCGTCGCGGTTGGTCAGGTTGCGGCTGCGCGGCGCCTGCGCCCCGACCCCGGGTGCCTCTGGCTGGGGCTTGACCTCGAAGCGAGCGCGCGCGATCTGGCGCTCGCCATCGGCGCGGACGACGGTGGCCTCGACCCCGTAAGGCCCGGGGTGGTCGAACGTCACCGACCCCTTGTATACCCCGCGGTTCCACTCGCTCAGCGGCTGCCGCCAAGTGGCCTCGGTCTGCCCGATCCGTGCTGGCGTGCTACCCGAAAGATCGTAGAAGCTCAGGTACACGGGCAGGGCGGCCAGCGGCTGGTTCTGCTCGTCGAGCAGCCCCAGGGCGAAGTGGTTCGGTCCCACCGCCAGGTCGGAGGAGGCGACCACGGCGACCAGCCCGCGCTGCGGCGGACCAGAGGCTTGCGAGCCGCTCGCCGTCGGCGTCCCGCACGCCGCTAGCAGCACTGCCAGCGCCCCCCAAACTACCGCTCGCATGGTGCTATCCTACGCTTCCCCGCGCTGCACCGGCCGCGCCCGGCTGATGAGCCGCTGGGCGACCTCCTCGAAGCGCCCCTGCGCGCCCAGCGCGGCCAGCTCCTCGAACTCGGCCGGCCACACCCCCAGATTGTACCCGTACCATGGCGCCCGCGGCCGCAACGGCGGCAGGCCCAGCTCCTCCCAGATGGTGCGTGCTCGCTCCATGTACTCGCGCTTGGGCAGCGAGACGGGCGTGTAGGGCCACTTGCGGGTGGCGTCGATCAGCATCGCCGAGGCGCCCTGCGGGCCCGTGTTGCTGGTCGGGTAGTGCGCCGTGTACGAGGTCTCGAAGCTGTGGGGCATCGCCGATTGGTCGAGGATCGCGCTGCGGCCCTGCACCACGCGCAAGTCGCGGTGCGGCTGGAAGCGGAACGCCAGCGCCCAGTTGAGCGAGTCGGCGTCGTGTGGGTCGATGTCGTCGTCCACGGCGATGACGATCTTCGGCCAGTCGGGCGACTTGCTCAGCGCCGCATACAGCGCCTGCCAGACGATGGCGTTGTGGGTGCGCACGCCGCCCACGTCCTGGAACTGGATGGCCATGATGCGCCAAGCGCCGCCGCTGTCGTGCTGGGCCACCGCCTTCACCTGCGGGATCCCGCAGTCTTTGCGCAGGAAGCTGAGCATCGTGCCCTCCACGCCCACGGCGCGGATGCAGCTCGACTCGCTGGGCGGCATCTGGCTGATGAAGTCGTGCCAGATCGGGTCGCGCCGGTGCGTGATGCAGGTGATGTGGAAGGCGAACACCTCGGCGCCCACGATCATGTAGCCGGTGTGCTCGCCACTGGGCGGGTCGGGCTCGACGTGGTCCACATCGATGTAGCCCTCGAACACGATCTCGGCCGTGGCGGGCACCAGCAGGTCCACTGTCTGGCAGCGCACCACATCGATCGGCTCGCGCGCCAGCCCACCGGCCAGCGCCAGCTCGCTCAGCCCATACGGCGCCTTGGCCGTGCTGGTCATGGCCACCGCCGGCACCGGGCCGATCACCAGCGCCGCCTCCAGCCGCTCGCCGCGCTGGCGCGCCTTCTGGATGTGCCAGCGCATCTGCGCCGCGTGCTGCAAGCGGCACGTCGTGCGCAGCGGGCCCATCGGCGCCGCGTTGTAAGTGCCGACATTGATCACCCCCGTGTCTACATCGCGCGTGTGCCAGCAGCCGGCGGTCACCCGCGGCAGCGCCTCCCAGCCGTTGGTGGCCATCGGGATGGGGAAGGCGTAGAGGCCGCCCGAGCGCTCGAGGTCCGCGCCACGCAGGATCACCTCCTGGCACGGGCCGTCCGGCACCACGCGCGGCTCGATGGGGTGGCGGTAGGCCTCCTGCCAGCGGTCCCAGATCTCCTCGGGGCGGCACTGGAGGCCGAGCGCGTACACCTCGCGCGACGGCGCCATCACGGCCGACGCCACCCGTGCCTCGTAGCGGCGGCCGGCCAGGTCGGTGAGCTGCTCGAACAGCCAGCCGGTGCGCTGGGCCTCGTCGAGGCCGCGGAACTGCCAGCGCACCAGCGGGTGCAGCTCGGTGTCCTTGTTGATCAGCCGCTGGATGCGGCGTAGCTTGCCGTGCGCCTCCAGCGTGGCTAGATACTCGCGGAGGTCGCGGTAGTAGCCCATGTGGCCATCCCCCCGTGCGCCGCGACCCAGCGCCGAGGCCAGGCCGCGTGCCATCTGCGCCCTCCATCTTACCGGCCCGGCCGGCCGCGGGGCCGCCCGCCCCACGCGTGCTATCATGTCGCGCCGCCTCGTGCGCGCGACCCGATCCCGGCCAGGCCCGAGCGCCTGGCCGACAGGAGCGATGGCAGCCATGGTCGCGGACGCTCACTCACCGGTTCCCTCCGCCCTGATCGGCGCCCCCCTGCGCACCGTCGAGGCCGGCCGCTTCCTGACCGGGCGCGGCCAGTACGTCGATGATCTCGTCCTGCCGGGGATGCTGCACGCGGCGTTCGTGCGTAGCCCCCACGCCCACGCGCGGCTCGGCACCATCGATATAGCCGCGGCCCGCGCGCGGCCCGGCGTGGCGGCCGTGCTCACCGGCGCCGAGGCCCGCGAGCGCGCCAGCCGGCTGCACACGCCGCTGAACGTGCCCCACTACCGCGACGTCGGGGCCCACGCGCTGGCCTGGGACAAGGTGCGCTTCGCGGGCGAGCCGGTCGCCGTGGTGGCCGCCGAGAGCCGCTACCTGGCCGAGGACGCCTGCGAGGCGATCGTCGTCCACTACGAGCCGCTGCCGGCGGTGGTGGATCCGGCCGCGGCGCTGGCGCCCGGCGCGCCGCTGCTGTACGAGGAGCTGGGCGAGAACGTGCTGGTGCGCGCGAGCTTCCAGGGCGGCGACCCGGAGGCGATGTTCGCCCGCGCCGAGGTGGTGCTGCGGGAGACGTTCTACAGCCAGCGGCAGAGCGGGAATCCCCTGGAGCCGCGCGGGCTGGTCGCGCGCTGGGCGCCGGAGAGCGGCGAGCTGACGGTCTGGGCCTCGACCCAGGTGCCGCACCTGATGCGCTCGGCGCTGGCCGCGTTCCTCCGCCTGCCGGAGCACCGCGTGCGCGTGATCGCGCCGGACGTCGGCGGCGGGTTCGGCAGCAAGATGCTAGTGTACCCCGAGGACGTGGCGGTGTGCCTGCTGGCCATGCAGCTCGGCCGCCCGGTGAAGTGGATCGAGGACCGCCGCGAGCACCTGCTAGCCGCCTGCCACGCGCGCGAGCAGGTCCACGAGGTGGAGCTAGCCGCCACCCGCGACGGGCGTATCCTGGCCATCCGCGACCGCGCGCTGTGCAACGTCGGCGCTTACTCCACCTGGCCCACCACCGGCGCGCTGGAGGCGATGCAGGTGGGCAAGCTGCTGCCGGGGCCGTACCGCCTACGCCACTTCGCCTGGGAGACGGTAGCGGTGCTCACCAACAAGGCGCCCGTGGGCCCCTACCGCGCTGTCACCCGCCCGGTGGGCAACTTCATCATCGAGAGCCTCATCGAGCGGCTGGCGCGCGAGATCGGCCAGGACCCGGCGGTCGTGCGGCGCCAGAACCTCGTGCAGCCCGATGAGTTCCCCTATCAGGCGATCACCAACCTGACCTACGACAGCGGCAGCTTCGTGGAGGCCTACGACCGCGCGCTGGCGCTGATCGACTACGAGGGCGTCCGGCGCGAGCAGGCGGCGGCCAAAGCGGCCGGCCGCCTCCTGGGCATCGGGACCGCCTGCTACACCGAGCTGTCGGCGCAGGGCTCGGCGTCGTTCCGCACGCGCGGCGTCGTAAACCTCTCCGGCTGGGACGCGGCGACCATCCGCGTCGAGCCGTCGGGCCACGTCACGCTACGGGTGGGCGTCTCCTCGCACGGCCAGAGCCACGAGACCTCGTTGGCCCAGATCGCCGCCGAGGAGCTGGGCGTGGCGGTGACCGACGTGACCGTGCTGCATGGCGACACGGCGGTGTGCCCCTACGGCATGGGCGCCTTCGCCAGCCGCAGCGCCGTGGCCGGCGGCGGGGCCACGCTGCTCGCCGCGCGCGCACTGCGCGAGAAGCTGCTCCAGATCGCCGCGCACCTGCTGGAGGCGCCCGTGGACGACCTGGAGCTAGCCGGGGGACGTGTCGCCATGCGCGGCAGCCCGGAGCGCGCGCTTACCCTGCGCGAGATCGCCCAGGTGGCGTACTACACGGTCTTCCGGCTGCCGCCGGGCATCGAGCCGGGCCTGGAGGTCACGCGCGCCTACGACCCGCCGCTGGGGACGTTCTCCAATGGCGCGCAGGCGGCGGTCGTCGAGGTCGATCCGGAGACCGGCGCGGTGCGGATCCTCCGCTGGGTGATCGTTGAGGACTGCGGCCGCGCCATCAACCCGCGCGTGGTGGCAGGGCAGGTGCACGGCGGTGCGACGCAGGGCCTGGCGGGTGCCCTGTACGAGGAGGTGCGCTACGACGACGGCGGCCAGCTCCTGACCGCCAGCTACCTCGACTACCTGATCCCCACGGCGACGGAGGTGCCCGCGTTCGAACTGGACATGCTGCACACGCCGTCGCCGATCACCCTGGGCGGGTTCAAGGGCATGGGCGAAGGTGGCACGATCTCGCCGCCAGCGGTGGTGGCCAACGCCATCCGCGATGCGCTGCACCCGCTCCCGGTGCGGCTGAACCGCCTGCCGCTCACCCCCGAGCGCGTGCTGGAGGCGATCACGCGGGCCGAAGAGGCGGCCGCGCCCCGCCCGTCCTGAGCGGTGTCCGCGCTGCCGCCGCGAAGGGCGGGCGGCGCCGGTCGGCCTGCCGTGCACGGCACAGGGGCCCTACAGCCCGCTTGCGGGCGGGCGGGGCCACCGCGCCCGCAGAAGCACGGCTAGCCGATCACCAGGTTGACCAGGCGGTCGGGCACGTAGATCACCTTGCGGACCTGCCGCCCGTCCATCGCCGCCTGCACCTTGGGGCGCTCCAGCACCAGCGGGCGCACCTGCTCTTCGCTGAGCCCGCGCGCCACCTCGATCTGGTCGCGCACCTTGCCGTTGATCTGGATGACCAGATTGACGCGCTCCTCGACGGTCAGCGCCTCGTCCCAGGTGGGCCAGGCCTGGAGATGCACGCTGCCGCTGTAACCGCGCCGCTCCCACAGCTCCTCGGTCAGGTGCGGCGCCGTGGGGGCCAGCAGCAGCAGCAGGCGGCGGATCGCCTCGTCCCACAGCGCCGCCGACACGCGCCCGCGCGCCCGCTGCAGCCCGTTGCGGTAGGTGTGCAGCTCGGCCAGCATCGTGTTGAACTGGAAGCTGGCGTAGCGCTCCGTCACGATCTTGGTCGTGCGGTGCATCAGCCGGCGCAGGTCCGCCTCGGCGCGGGCATCGGGCTGGGCCGGCGCGGGCGGATCCTCGCTCGCCAGCTCCCAGACACTGTTCAGGAAGCGCCACGGCCCCTGGATGCCCTGCGGGCTCCACGGGCCGCCGGCGTTCCACGGCCCCAGGAACATCAGGTACGCGCGCACGGTGTCGGCGCCGTACTGCCGCACGTAGTCGTCCGGATTGACCACGTTGCCGCGGCTCTTGCTCATGCGCTGGCCATCGGGGCCGAGGATGATCCCCTGGTTGTACAGGCGTTTGAACGGCTCCTTGTACGGCACCAGCCCCAGGTCGTGCAGCACGCGGGTGAAGAAGCGGGCGTACAGCAGGTGCATCACCGCGTGCTCGACCCCGCCCATGTACTGGTCGACCGGCGTCCAGCGCGTGGCCAGCGCCTGATCGAACGGCACGTCGTCGCGATGTGGGTCGAGGTAGCGCAGGAAGTACCACGACGAGTCGACGAACGTGTCCATCGTGTCGGTCTCGCGCTGCGCCGGGCCGCCGCACTGCGGGCAGGTGGTGTTCACGAAACCGGCGTGCAGCTTCAGCGGCGACTCGCCGGTGGGGCGGAACTCGGCGTCCTCGGGCAGCAGCACCGGCAGGTCGCGCTCGGGCACCGGCACAGTGCCGCACCGCTCGCAGTAGATGATCGGGATTGGCGTGCCCCAGTAGCGCTGGCGCGAGATCAGCCAGTCGCGCAGGCGGTAGTTCACCGTGCGGCGCCCCAGGCCGCGCTCCTCCAGCCAATCGGCCAGCCGCTCCTTGCCCTCCTCGGAGGGCAGGCCGCTGAACGGCCCGCTGTTGACCATGACGCCGGGGCCGGTGTAGGCGGCGGTGAGCGGCGCATCGCCCGCGCGGTCCGGCGGGCGGATCACCTCGCGGATCGGCAGGCCGAAGCGCTGCGCGAACTCGAAGTCGCGCTCGTCGTGCGCTGGCACGGCCATGATGGCGCCGGTGCCGTAGGTGCTGAGCACGTAGTCGGCGATCCAGATCGGCACGCGCTCGCCGTTGAACGGGTTGATGGCGTAGCTGCCCAGCGGCACCCCGGTCTTCTCGCGCTCGGTGGACAGCCGCTCGATCTCGCTCTGGCGGCGCGCCTGCTCCTGGTACGCCGCCACGGCCGCGCGCTGCTCCGGCGCGGTGAGCTGGTCCACCAGCGGGTGCTCCGGCGCCAGCACCACGTAGGTCATGCCGAACACCGTGTCGATGCGCGTGGTGAACACGGCGATGTGCAGGTCGGGGCGCCCCTCGACGCCGAGCTGGAACTCGACGCCGGTGCTACGCCCGATCCAGTTCTGCTGCATGACCACCACGCGCTCGGGCCACTCGATCTCGCTGAAGTCGAGCAGGTCGTCGGCGTACTGCGTGATGCGGAAGAACCACTGCTCCAGGTCGCGGCGGGTCACCGGCGTGCCGCAGCGCTCGCAAGCGCCATCGACCACCTGCTCGTTGGCCAGCGTGGTCTGGCAGTGGGGGCACCAGTTGGCCGGCGCCTTGGCGCGATAGGCCAGGCCCCGCTTGTAGAACTGCAGGAAGAACCACTGGTTCCACTTGTAGTACTCGGGGTAACAGGTGGCCAGCGAACGCGACCAGTCGAACATGCCGCCGATAGTCTTGAGCTGGGCGGTCATGCGCTCGATGTTCTGGCGCGTCCAGGTGAACGGGTGGATGCCGTGCTTGATCGCCGCCTCCTCGGCGGGCAGGCCGAAGGCGTCGAACCCGATGGGCAGGAACACGTTGTTCCCGCGCATGCGCTGGAAGCGCGCGTAGGCGTCGGCGGGGGCGAAATTGTACCAGTGGCCGATGTGGAGGTCGCCGCTGGTGTAGGGGAACATCACCAGGGCGTAGAACTTGGGCCGGTCGGTAGCGTGCAGGTCGGTGCGATACAGGCCCTGCGCGGCCCAGCGCTCTTGCCACTTCCGCTCGATGCTCTGCGGGGTGTACGGTTCCGCCATTCGCGCCTCCGTGCACGCGTCAGCCCGCGGGGGCCGCGAGCGCCTCGGCGGCCGGCCGCGAGCCCCAGACGCCAAAAAAAGAAGTGGCCCGAGGGGAGCCTCGCGAGCCACTCGTCAGCCGGGTGGAGCAGAGGGGAATCGAACCCCTGACCTCTTCCATGCCAAGGAAGCGCGCTCCCGCTGCGCCACTGCCCCACGGGATCACGGCTCGGCGGTCGACTGCCGCCCAGCACTTTGTAGTGTAGCAGATGCCGCCCGGCGCGACAAACCGGCCGGCGCGCCGTGGCGGGGCCGCTGCGGCTATACTGAGGCCACGCGGCGGATGGCGCGGTGGGGGGAGGTGCGTGCCATGTACACGCGGGAGCAGATCGCGCCGGGCATCTACCAGTTGCGCTTCTACGATGCCCAGCGCGGCATCGGGTTCAACCAGTATCTGATCGCCGCCGAGCAGCCCGCGCTCGTGTCCACCGGGGCGGTGGGCCAGTTCGAGGCGCTGTGGGCCGCGCTCGGCGCGCTGTTGGACCCGTGTACTCTGCGCTGGCTGGTGGTGCCGCACTTCGAGGCGGATGAGGCCGGCGCGGTGGCGGCGTTCTTGGCGCGCTGCCCGGCGGCCCGCCCGGTCTGCGCGGCTGTGGCCGCCCGCCAGCTCACGGGCTTCGGGCTGTGCCGCGACCCGCACGTGGTGGTCGACGGCGACACGCTCGACCTCGGCAGCCACCGCCTGCGCTTCCTGCTGGTGCCCTGGGAAATGCACCTGTGGCCAGGCCTGGTAGCTTTCGAGGAGGCGCAGGGGGTGTTGTTCAGCTCCGACCTGTTCGGCCAGCGGTTGGACCCTACGGGTGTGCCCCCGGACGACCTCGTGCCGGCCATGGCGCCGATGACGCGAGGGGCCGTGCCGGTGCACGCCTGGCGCGACGCGCTCTACGCGCGGCTGGCGGCGTTGCCGGTGCGGGTGGTGGCGCCCGGGCATGGTTTCGCCTTCCCCCTCGCCGACGATCTGGCAGTGGTCGCGGCCCGCCTCGAGGCCGTGCCTGCCAGCGCCTGACACGGCCGGCGTGCGGCTCAGCGGCACGCACTACGGGTACCTGGTCGCGGCGGCGATCGCCAGCGGCGAGGGCGGCGTCGGCGTGCTCATGGCGCCGTACCTCACGGCGCTGGGCTACGGGGCGCCGCTGGTCGGCCTGTTCGTCGCGCTCTATGCCATCGCCGGGCTGCTCTCGCGCTGGCCGGGCGGCCACTGGTACCGTCCTGGCCGCGTGCGGCCGCTGCTCGCCGCCAGCCTGCTGCTGGTCAGCACGGCGAACCTGCTGTTCGCGCACGTCAGCGACGCGCTGGCGCTGAGCGCACTGCGGCTGCTGGGCGGCCTGGGCTTCGGGCTGGGCACCACGGTCAACCTCGCGCAGTTCATCGATACGCTGCCGCCGCAGCGCTCGCGCGAGCGAGCCATGAGCCTATACACCGCCGCGCTGGCCAGCGGGTTCATGCTCGGCAACCTGCTGGCCGGCGGGTTCTCCGACCGCGGCGGCTACGCCGCCGGTTTCCTGGCTGTGGCAGTGCCGCCGCTGCTGGCGGTGGCCGCCACCCCACTGGCGCGCGAGCCTGCCAGTGTGCGCGGGGGGCGCGCCGACCGCAAGGGGCTACGCGCGCTGCTGGCCGCCGTGGGCGAGCCGCTGCTGCTGGTCGTATTGATCGAGTCGTTCCTGCTGAACTTTCTGTTCGGGCTGCACTACGCTTACTGGGCGCTGTACTTTCTCGGCGTTGGGGCCTCGCTCGGCCACCTGGGCGTCATCCGTGGGCTGTTCTCGGGCACCCAGGTCGCCGCGCGCGCCGGGTCGAGCGGGCTGTTCCGGCGCTTCGGCGTGCGGCGTGTCGCGGTGGCCGCCATGACCGTGCAGGTGCTGGCCATCGCCCTGATCCCGGCCACTAGTAGCCTGCTGCTGCTTACCGCCCTCTCCGTGCTATACGGCGCGGCGCGAGGTATCGGCATGGTGGCCAACGCGCTGGGCCTGGCCGAGGCCTCCGATGTGAGTATCGTCGGGCGTGGAGCGGCGTCGGGCTTGTTCAATGGCGCGGCCGACCTCGGCACCTTGATCGGACCAGTGCTAGCGGGCCTGTTAGTGCAAGCGGTAGGCCTGAACACGATGTTCGTCGTCGCGCCGCTAGGCGTGTGGGGCTGCTACGCGATCGGTCTGTGGTTGGCCTTGCGGCGCCGGCCCGCTCGCGAGGCCCCGCGCCCGTGAGCCGTCGCAGGGTACAATCTTCTAGGCCGCTGGCGCCGTGTGGCACGCCCGGTCTGCAACGGTCGAGTGATGATGAAGGGGACTGCTCCGCTGCCCGCCGCCCTAGACTTGCTGCCGGCCGAGTGGGAGCAGGTCATGGCCGAGTTGGACCAGCCGGCCTACCGCGCCCGGCAGGTGTTCCGCGCCCTGCACGTCGAGGGCGTGCGCGACTGGCAGGCGATCAGCACGCTGCCGCGTGGGCTACGCGCCCGGCTGGCCGAGCGTTTCCGGCTATCTGCCCCTATTGTCGCGGCGCGCGCGGTGTCCGTTGACGGCACGGTGAAGTACCTACTGGCGCTAGCGGACGGCCGCGAGATCGAGGCGGTCCATATCCCCGATGACGGGCGGGTCACCGTGTGCGTCTCCGCGCAGGCAGGCTGCGCGCTGGCCTGTGCGTTCTGCGCCACGGGGCGGCTGGGGCTGCTGCGCAACCTCACCGCGGGCGAGATCGTGGAGCAGGTGTACCTGGCGCGGCACGGCGAGCCCGCGCCCAATGTGGTGTTCATGGGCATGGGCGAGCCGCTGGCCAACTATGCCGCGGTGGTGCGCGCCCTGCGGCTGCTCATGGCGCCCGAGGGGTTGCACCTGAGCCCGCGGCGCATCACCGTGAGCACCAGCGGCCTGCCCGACCGGATCCGCCGCCTGGCGGCCGAGGGCCTGGGCGTGCGGCTCGCCGTGTCGCTCCACGCCGCCGACGACGCTACGCGCTCGGCGCTGATGCCGATCAACGACCGCTACCCTCTGCGCGCGGTGCTCGACGCAGCAGCGGAGTACGCCGAGCGCACGGGGCGCCGTGTGAGCTATGAGTACGTCATGCTCGCCGGGGTCAACGACCGGCCGCAAGATGCGGCGCGCCTGGCGCGCCTGCTGCCGCGGCGGGACGCCCACGTGAACCTGATCCCCTACAACCCGACCGACGCCCCGTTCCGCGGTAGCGCGCCCGAGACCATCCGGGCGTTCGCCCGCGTGCTGGCGGAGCACGGCGTGCCGTGCAGTGTGCGCCGCAGCCGCGGGCGCGACGTACAGGCGGCGTGCGGCCAGCTGGCGGGCACGCGCTCCCGCGCGGTGGCAGTCGTCTGATGACCCTGCTGCTCACCAACGAGGAGGTGGCGCAGGTCCTCGACATGCCCGCGGCGCTGGCCGCGCTGGAGCCGTTGTACCGCGACGTGGTGGCGGGGCGTGCCGTGCTCCGCCCGCAGACGCAGACGTATCTCCCCGGGCCACTACCCGGCAGCAGCTACTGCCTGAAAACGGTGGAGGGCGGCAGCGAGCGGCTGGGGACCATGGCCCTGCGGGTGACATCGGACGTGCTGCGGGCGGAAACGGCCGGAGGCGTGGAGCGCCGGATCAAGGTGCCCGCGGCGCCCGGCGGCCAGTTCCTGGGCCTCGTGTTGCTGTTCAGCACCGAGCACGGTGGGCTGCTGGCGATCCTGCCCGATGGAGTCATCCAGCACCTGCGCGTGGGGGCTACCAGCGCGTTGGCCGCGCGGGAGATGGCACCGCCCGCCGCGCGCACCGTAGGCCTGTTGGGCGCGGGCGGCCAGGCGGAAGCGCAGCTGCTCGCGCTGGCGCTGGTGCGCCCGTTGGCATCCGTGCGCGTGTACAGCCCGCGGCCGGAGCGGCGCGAGGCGTTCGCGCGGCGGCTCCAGGAGCGATTGGGCATCCCTGTCGCCCCCGTGAGCAGCGCCCGGGCAGCGGTGGAGGGCGTGGACATCGTGGCCGCGGCGACCAACAGCGCGGGGCCCGTGCTCGACGCCGCCTGGCTGCGGCCGGGCCAGCACGTGGGGTTCATCCGCGAGTTCGAGATGAGCGACGCGGTGCTCACCCGCGCCGATCGGGTAGTAGTGCACACGCGCCAGGGCGACATCGACCACCACACACCGCGCGGCCAGCAAGGGCTGGCTCGTCTCCAGCGCGGGCGTGGCATCGCCTGGGACCGCTACCCCGAGCTGAGCGAGGTGCTAGCGGGCGAGGCGGTCGGCCGCGCGCACGCCGACGAGCTGACGTTGTTCATGAACAACTTCGGCATCGGCATCCAGTTCACCGCCCTCGCTACCCGGGCGTACCAGCGGGCGCGCGAGCGCGGGCTGGGCCGCGAGTTGCCCGATGCCTGGTTCCTGGAGACCATCCAGCCGTGAGCCCGACTTTCTGACAGCGCCCGGGCCCACTGGGTAAGCTGAAGGCGGCGCACGAGGGCGGGGAGGGGCACGGGACACGCACGTGGGCACCGTCGGGCTGCGAATCTGGGCGGCGCTGGGAGGGCTAGGGCTGCTGACGCTGGCCGCGGCCTGCGGCTTTCCGCCCGCCCTGCTGCCCGGCGGCGAACGACCCGCTCCGCTCCCCACGCTGCCACCGCCGCGCCGCACGCCCCTCCCGGGCATAACCGCTACGCCCGTCGCGATCGCGTTGCCTCCCTCGCCTACGCCCACCCCGCCGGTGTTCATCGGACACCAGCGCGCGCGCGTGCTGCGCGTGTGGGACGGGCAGAGCTTCTTGATCGAGGGCGGGCTCACCGTGCGCCTGCTTGGGCTGGAAGCCCCCGGGGCCGGGGTGCTCGGCCGGCCGCTGGCGCCGGGCGGGCGCGAGGCGGCGCTCCGCGCCCAAGAGCTGCTGGAGGGCAAGGAGGTCGACCTCGAGCAGGACAGCACCTATGTCGATGGCAACGGCCAGCTCCCGCGCTATGTGTACGTCGACGGCGTGATGGTCAATCGCGAGTTGCTCGCGGCAGGCCTAGCGCGGCTAGCGGTCCAGCCGCCCGATACGCGCTACCAGGAGCTCCTGCGCGAGGCCGAACGCGAGGCACGCGAGGCGCGCCGGGGGCTGTGGGCCGGGCCGCTGCCCACGCCCACGCGCCCGCGGGCGCCGGCGCCCGCGCCGGCGCGACCAGCGGCCCCGACCGTGCCACCTACGGCTATCCCCCGGTTCGATAGCCAGCAAGCGCCGGTGACGCGGCCCTCCGCGCCGCCCGGGCTCTCGGCGCCCACTCCGGCCCCCGCACCCACCGCTCCCGTTCCCACCCGCGCGCCCGGCGCGGGGGTGGCGATCCCGAGCTTCGGCACGGTCCAGCCCGCGCGCTGAGCAGGTAGCTGTGACCGTGGCGTGACGGCACTCCGCTAGCCGCGCCGGCCCGGCCGGGCCTAGCATGGCCCTGTCCAGCGCGAACGGCTCCTGGGCGGGGGAGGTGATGCGGGGTTGCTGAGCGAGGCCGAGGCGCTGCGGGGAGGGGCGACAGGCCAGCCACCTGTCGCCCCTCCTGATCCTGCTAGGCGGTCGAGCGCAGCCATGCCTCGGTGGCCCGCCAGTCCAACGCCTGCGTGGGCCGCTTCGTGGCCAGCGCGGCTTTGATGAGTTGGAGCGCCGCCCGAGTTGTGGCGCCATCCGGGTCGCGCGCGGGGAGCAGCTCCGTCACGTCGAGCGCCGCCAAGCGGCCGCTCTGCGCAATGGCCCGCAACGCCGCGCGTGCCTCATCCAGCGTCAGCCCGTCGGCGGCGCGCGTCCATACCCCCGGCGCCACGCTCGGGTCGAGAACGTCCAGGTCGAGACTCACGTGAAGGCGCCGCGCGCCCGCGGCCGTGAGGCTAGCCAGGACCCGCTCGATCACTTGCTCGGGGCCCAGGGCTCGCAGCGCCTCGGTGGTGTAGACGGCCACACCGGCCTGATGGAGGTTCTTGCGCTCGCCCGGGTCCAGCGCCCGCGCGCCGATGATAGCGATGCGGCTGGCAGGCACCGGGGGGGCCAGGCCGAGCAGGCGCTCCGGGCCGAGCCCGGCCAGGATAGCCAAGACCATGCCGTAGACGGCGCCGCTGGGGCTCGTGGCCGGCGTGTTGAAGTCGCCGTGCGCGTCGAGCCAGAGGATGCCGATCGGTTCGCGCGCTGCGCTCGCCGCGATGCTTCCCAGGCTGATGCTGTGGTCGCCGCCCAGCACCAGCGGGCACAAGCCCTCGTCGAGCGCCGCCCCGACCCGCGCGCGCGTGGTCTCGGCCAGCGCGCGCAGCGCCTGTACGTTGCGCGCGCGGTCATTATCGGCCGGGTCGGGAGCAGGCACGGGCACGTCGCCCCAGTCCTGCACGGCCAAGCCCGCGCTGCGCAGGCGCTCAGCCACACCCGCGCAGCGCAGCACGGTCGGGGCCTCTTCCATCCCGCTCGCGGGTGCCCCGAGGCTCGATGGAACCCCCACGATGGCGATGGCCGGGCGCTCGCGCTCCGGACGCGTGCTCATTCCTCCGAACAACGGCTGCATTGCCTCCTGCCTCCTGGCGGCTCCGCCCTGCGGCCGCACCCCTTTGTGCAGCCGGCACGATTGTACCACGCGGAGGGCAAATCCCGAGCCGCGTGCTCGCCCTGAGGGCCGGGCCGCTCGCGGGCGGTCGGCTACGCGCGCTCCGCTGGGGTGGCGCCGTAGGGGACGGGCCACCTGCGCTCCTTGCAGGATGCGGGCCACTGCCCCCGCCCCGCGCCGCCGTGGGATGGGGGCGCGTGCTAAGCTCCTCCCGAGGGCGGGGCGTGCGGCCGGCACGCACACGGGGTTAGGAGGAGGTCGGCCATGGCGGAGGGCACCATCGGCGTACAGGTCGAGGTTTCCACAGCGCCCGCGTTCCTGGACGCGGTGCAACGGGCCGAGCAGCTAGGGATTCCGGCCGTGTGGGCCACCAGCGGCGACCCGCTGGACTCACTGGCCCTGTTCGCCGCGGCGGCCACGCGCACCGAGCGCGTGCGGCTGGGTACGGCGGTCACTCGCACTTTCTCGCGCCACCCGATCGTGATCGCGCTGGAGACTATCACCATCGCGCAGCTCGCCCCCGGGCGCTTCCGGCTGGGGCTGGGCGCATCTTCACAGCGGATCCAATCGTGGTATGGCGTGCAGATTCCTCGCCCGATCGCCCACACCCGCGCGTACATCCAGGCCGTGAAAGCGCTGCTGGACACCGGCGCGGTGGATATCGCTCAAGAAGGGATAGTCGCACGTTATCGCCTGCCCGCTCCGCCGCAGGTCCACGTGCCGGTGCTGGCGGCGGCGCTGCGACGCGGGGCCTACCGCATGAGCGGGGCGGTGGCGGACGGCGCGATCTCGTGGATCTGCCCTGCCGCCTACCTGCGCGATGTCGCGCTGCCGGCGCTCCGCGAGGGGGCCGCGGCGGCCGGCCGGCCGGCGCCCCCGCTGGTGATGCACGTGCCCGTGTGCATCAGCGACGATCTGGCGGCGGCGCGCGCCGCCCTACGCGATCGCTTCGGCATCTACGTCCGCTTCCCGCACTACGCGGCGATGTTCGTCGACGCCGGCTTCCCCGAGGCGCAGCGGGGCGAGTGGTCGGACGCCATGCTCGACGCCGTGGCGGTGTATGGGGCCGAGAGTGCGGTGGCCGACGCCCTCCGCGCGCGGCTGGCGCTGGGTGCCAGCGAGCTGCTGGTAACCGCTGTAGGCGCGGAGCCCCAGCCCGAGCGGGGAGTCGAGCGTGTCTGGCGGCTGATCGCCGACCTCGCGCGCGAGCCGACGGGACGGTAGCGCGGCGCGTGTCCCCCCACCCCGTGCGCTGCCGGGGTGGGGGGGCACGGTATAATGGCGGGCGCCCGCCAGCGCCGCGCGCGGCAGCCGGGCGTGGGGAGAAGAGCGAATGCGCATGGGGCGGAGTGGTTGGGCACTCCTCGCACTGGCGCTGCTCAGCTGGGCTGTGTGGTGGCTGACGGTGTTGAGTACGCCGCCGACCGTGCCGGCCGCGCAGGGCGTCTTTTACGGGAGTCTGCTCGTGGCGCTCACTAGCAGCGGCGCGCTGCTGCTAGCGGCGCTCCAGCGGCCGCGCGACCGGCGGCGCGCACGCAGCGTGGCGTTCTTCATACCGCACACGCTGACAGCGAGCTTTCTCGCCTTATTCGCGCTGTGGCTCCAGTCGCTGCGCATGCTGTCCTGGCCGAATGCCTTGCTGTTGTTCGCCTTATTCGTCATCTTCGAGGGCGCCATGGGCTTGGCCAGCCGGCGCCACTGGGCCGGCTAGCGGTCGGGCAAGGCGATGGCGGCGGAGCCCTCCCCCTCTAGCGTAGAGGAGGTGGTTGCTCGCTACTACGACCTGGAGCACGCGGGCCTTACCGCAGACATCGCGCTGTACGCCGAGCTGGCCCGCCGCGCGCGTGGGCCGGTTCTGGAGCTAGGCTGCGGCACGGGGCGCATTGTGGCCCCCTTGGCCCGCGCGGGCGCCACGGTGGTAGGCGTGGACAGTTCGGCGGCCATGGTGGCGCGGGCACGAGCGCGTCTCGCTGCCCAGGCGGTACAGCCCGAGCGAGCCCGCGTTGTCCACGCCGATGCCCGCACGCTGCGGCTCGCCGAGCGCTTCGCGCTGGTACTCGCGCCGCTCGATTTTCTGGCCTATTTCCCTGCGCCTGCCGACCAGCGCGCCGTGCTCGCCACGGTGCGCCACCACCTGCTCCCGACCGGCCAGTTCGTGGTTGATGTCAGCTTTCCCCCCACTAGCCTGCTGGACCAGCCGCAAGGGGTGCTGGTCCACCAATGGACGCACCACGAGGCCGACGGCAGCGTCGTTACCAAGAGCTGGGTCCGGGAGCTCGACCTCGCGGCGCAGGTGCAGCACCTGCGGGCGTTCTACGACGTGGTGCGGCCGGACGGCCGGCTGTACCGCTGGGTCCACGAGCTGCCGTGGCGCTACTACTACCGCTACGAGCTGGAGCTGCTGTTGGCCAGCGCGGGCTTCGCCGTCGAGGGGGTCTACGGCGACTACGCCCTGGGCGAGCTGCGTCCCGACAGCCCGCGGCTGCTGGCCATCGCGCGCCCGGGCGGTGAGCTGTAACGCGTTTTTGCCACGTAGTGCGCTAGAATGAACGCAAGGCTGGACGCCGGCCCCGTCTGTGAACGGGGTGTCCGCAGGCGGCCCTAGGAAGGAGGAGGCAGCGACATGCGACGGGTTCTGCTTGCCTTGGCGCTGGTCGCCGTGCTAGCCCTGGGCCTCGGGGTGTCGAGCGCGTCGGCGCAGTGGTTCGGCTATGGGTACCCGTACATGTGGCCGTACTACGGCTATGGGTATCCGTACGCGTACGGGTACCCGTTCGGCTACGGCTACCCGTTCGGGTACCCCGGGTATCCGTTCGGCTACGGCTGGCCCTATAGCTACCCGTTCGGGTACCTCGGGGTAGGGTACCCCTACGGTTGGCCATACGGGTATGGCTACGGGTACCCCTATGCCTACGGCTACCCGTTCGGCTACGGCTGGCCCTACGGCTACCCGTTCGGGGTTGGTTGGCCGTTCGGCTACTGACTTTCTGCCCCCGCCTCGCGATTGCTACTTCAGGAAGGAGACAGGGCATGCGACGTATCCTAGTGGCGCTCGCGCTGCTCGCGCTGGTGGCGCTGGGGCTGGCCGCGCCGAGCGCGTCGGCGCAGTGGTATGGCGGCTACGGCTACCCGTTCGGCTACGGCTGGCTCGGGTATAGCTACCCGTTCGGTTATGGTTACGCGGGCCTGGGCTATCCGTACAGCTGGCCGTACGGGTATGGGGCGCTGTACGGCTACGGCTATCCGTTCGGCTATGCGGGCCTGGGTTACGGCTATCCCTTCGGCTACGGCTACGGCGGCTACCCGTACTCCCTGATCGGCTACGGCTGGCCGTATGGGGCGGGCTATCCCGGGCTGGGCTATGGGCTGTATGCCGCCGGCTGCGGCTACTACGGATACGGTCTGGGGACCGGCTTCCCGTTCTGCTAGGCGCTTCGCGCGAGGCGCACGGTTCTGAAGCGAGGGCGTCAGCCACGGCTGGCGCCCTCGTCGTGTGGCGCGGCGGCGCGAGACGCTGCCCCGCCGGCCGGATACAGGCGGGCCAGCTCGGGGTAGGTGGCCAGCATCGTGGGTTCGAGTGGCGCGCCCAGTGGCAGCCCCAGAGCCGCCTTGAGCTGTACGGCGTTGGCGACCGCCTTCGCACCGTAGTGGTTGTTGTAGAACACGTAGGTGTCCTCGGCGTGCTGGGCCACCGCGCGCACCTCGGCGGCCAGCTTGGTCTGCTCGGCGGGGCTGTACAGGTAGTCGTAACGCGTCTCCCGATCGCCCTTCCACCACTGCGCGGCGTTGCGGCCGTGGAAGCGCAAGTAGCCCAGGCGCCCGGTGAGGGGTACCTCGCCGATCGAGGAGCGGAACTTCGGTTCGTCGATGAGGCACCACGTGGCGTCGTACTCGTGGAGCAGCGCTGCCGCCCGGGGCTCCTCCGACCAGCTGCGGTGGCGTAGCTCGACCGCCAGCGGGTACTCGCGGAACTGGCGGAGCAGGTCCTCGAGGACCGTCAGCGCCTCCTCATCGGCCTTGAAGCTGGGCGGGAACTGAGCCAGCAGCGCGCCGAGCTTGCCGGCCTCGGCCAGTGGCGCGATGCCGCGCTTGAACTGCTCGAAGTCGCTGGCGCGCAGGTCGGCCGCGCTGCCGGTGACCTCCGCGTACATCTTGGGGTGGGTGAACTTCTGGTACAGCTTGGCTGTGAAGCGGAATCGAGGCGGTGTCTTGCGGGCCCAGGCGCGGGTGACCGCGGGCTCGGGCGGGCGGTAGAACGTGCTGTTGATCTCGACCGCGTCGAAGCGCTCCGCGTAGTAGGCTAGCCGGTCGACCCGGCGATCCGCCGGGTAGAAGACGCCGTCCCACTTGCCCGCGCCCTGAGGGTAGCTCCAACCCGCCGTGCCCACGTAGATCATCGCGCGCCTCGCCGCCCGGCGTCCTGCAGTAAAAGCATAGCGCGCGAGGGGGACGGCTCTCACCCCCGCGCGCCAGGGGCTGGGCGGCCTGGTTAGGCCCGCGCGGCCACGCGCACGCGCTCGAAGCAGGCGCTGCAATACACAGGCCGCTCGTGGCGCGGGACGAACGGCACGGTGGTCGGCACGCCGCAGGCGGCGCACACCACCGGATGCAGCTCGCGCGGCTGCAGCCCCAGCCGCTCGCGGCGCCGCGCGGCCCGACACTCCGGGCAGCGCTGCGGCTGGTGCACGAGGCCCTTCTCGGCGAAGAACGCCTGCTCGCCCGCCGTGAACACGAACGCACGGCCGCACTCGCGACAGGTGAGCTGCTTGTCAGTGTAGCTCACGGGTCCGGGTCCCTCCTCCCAGTGCTAGTCCGCACGCCGACAGCCGTCGCCCTGGACAGCGGCGCCCAGGCGGCACACGACATGCTGCCTCTGGCGCGGACTAGGGCGCAGTATACGCCAACCCTCGGGCCGCTGCAATCACCCGCGGGGGGCGGCGCGGGCTAAGCGGGTTCCTCGATCGGCTCCTCGGTGATCTGCCCCTCGACGATGTGGAAGGCGCGCACCACGGGCCGCTCCGGCTCGGCGAGGGAGACCACGATGTACAGGGCGTGCGGGTAGTAGGCTAGCGAGACATCGGTCGGGGAGGGATAGGCCGGCGTGTGCGTGTGCGAGTGGTAAATGGCCAGCAGATCCCAGCCGTGGTCGTCCATGTCGTTCATGATCCGCAGCTGGTCCCGCGGCTCCATGAGGTAGCGCACCGGGCTGGCCTCCGCGTTGCGCGCCGGGTAGACCTTGACGGCCACGTTGGCTTTGCCCGCCACCATACCGCACGCTTCGTTCGGCAGTTCGGCGCGGCAGTGCGCGATCATCTCGTCGAGTAGTGCACGCGCGATGTAGACCAAAGATGCCTCCCGGGTGCCGCCCCCGCGGCGCGGCACCCTACCAGAGTAGCTGCTGGCGGAAGGCCTCGGCGTCGGCGGCCTGACTGGTGTCCCAGATGCCCGTGCTCAGGTACTTCCAGCCCCCGTCGGCGAACAACACCACGATGTTGCCCCGCTCGATGCGCTGCGCCAACCGCAGGGCGCAGTATAGCGCGGCGCCGCTGGACACGCCCGCGAAGATCCCCTCGCGCACCACCAGCTCGCGCGTCAGCTCGACCGAGCGCGCGGTGTCGACGATCAGCTTGCGGTCGAGCAGCTCGAGGTCGAGGATGGGCGGGATGAAGCCGTCGGCCAGGCTGCGCAGGCCTTGCACCAATTCGCCCTGGTCCGGCTCGGCGGCCACCACTTGCACCCGCGGGTTGTGCTCCTTGAGATAGCGGCCCACGCCCATCAGCGTGCCGCCCGTGCCCAGCCCGGCCACGAAGTAGTCCACCTCCGGCAGCGCGGCCACGATCTCCGGGCCGGTCGTCTCGTAGTGGGCCTGCGGGTTGGCCGGGTTGCCGTATTGGTACAGCATGACCAGCGATGGGTCGGCAGCCACCAGCTGCTGGGCCAGCTCGATCGCGCCGTTGCTGCCCTTGGTCGGGTCGGAGCCGACGATCTCCGCGCCGTACAGGCGCAGCAGCTGCTTGCGCTCCTCGCTGACGTTCTCGGGCAGCACGGCGATCATGCGGTAGCCTTTGCGCCGCGCGATCATCGCCAGCGAGATGCCCGTGTTGCCGCTGGTCGGTTCGATCAGGGTGACCCCGGGCCGCAGGCGCCCCTCGCGCTCGGCCGCCTCCACCATCTGCCGCGCCACGCGGTCTTTCACGCTGCCCGTGGGGTTGTGGCCCTCCAGCTTGGCGAACAGCCGCACGCCTGGCTTGGGACTGAAGGCGCGCAGCTCCACGAGCGGGGTATGGCCGATAGCCGCCACCAGGTCGGGAAACGGGCCGAGGACCGCCGCGCGGGCGAGCGGGCGAGCGTACATGGGCCTACCCTCCGCCCGCGACCGACGGCAGGATGGACACCGTGTCCCCGTCGCGCACCGGGGTCGCCAGCTTGTTGAGGTAGCGGATGTCCTCGTCGTTGACGTAGACGTTCACGAACCGTCGCAGCGCGCCCTCCTCGTCGAGCAACCGCTGGCGGAAGCCCGGATGGCGCCGCTCGATGTCCCAGAGCACCGCGTCGACCGTATCGCCGTGGCCCTCGATCACGCGAGCGCCCCCTACCGCCTCGCGCAGCAGGGGCGGCACGCGCACCTGCACAGGCATACCTGCGTCTCCTCCTCGGCGCGCCGGGCGGCCGCGCCGACCCCGCGCGCCCCTGCGATCAACCGATTAGCGCGGACTCGCGCGGGAGCCCGCAGAACTCCACGTAGTCGATGAGCTGGGTGATCGTCGGGTTATCCCCGCACACCGGGCACTCCGGATCGCGCCGGATCTTCACCTCGCGGAACTCCATCGCCAGCGCGTCGAACAGCAGCAGCCGGTTGACTAGCGGCTCCCCGATCCCCAGGATCAGCTTCATCGTCTCCACGGCCTGAATGGCGCCGATCACGCCCGGCAGCGCGCCCAGCACGCCCGCCTCGGCACAGCTCGGGGCTGCGCCCGGCGGCGGCGGCGCCGGGAACAGGCAGCGATAGCAGCCCTTGCCCGGCAGGAACACCGTGGCCTGGCCGTCGAACTTGAACATCCCGCCGTCGACCAGCGGCTTCTTCAGCAGCACGCAGGCGTCGTTGACCAGATAGCGAGTCGGGAAGTTGTCGGAGCCGTTGACCACGATGTCGTACTGGCCGATGATCTCCAGCGCGTTCTCCGAGGTCAGCGGGACGTTGTGCAGCACCACGTTGACATCCGGGTTGCGGTCGCGCAGCGTGTCCCGCGCCGATTCGGTCTTCAGGCGGCCGATGTCCTTGTGGCCGTGCAGCAGCTGGCGGTGCAGGTTGCTGAGGTCCACCGTGTCGAAGTCGACGATGCCCAGCGTGCCCACGCCCGCGGCGGCCAGGTACAGCGCCGCCGGCGAGCCGAGCCCGCCCGCGCCCACGCAGAGCACCTTGGCGGCGAGCAGCTTGCGCTGGCCGACGGGGCCCACCTCGGGCAGGATGATCTGCCGTTGGTAGCGCTTGACCTGCTCGGGGGTGAAGCGCAGCGGCCCGGCGCCGCCCGCGATGGCCGGCACGAACGCCACCTCGTCGTCCTTGCCGATCGGCGTGGCCATGCCGACCTCGTCGCTGACCTCGCGGTTGTTGATGTAGACGTTCACGAAGCGGTGGAACCCGCCGCCCTCGTCCAGCAGTGCCTGCCGGAAGCCCGGATACTTCAGCTCCAGGTTCTGGATCAGCATGTCCAGCGTGTCGCCGTCGACCTCGACCTTGGCCTGGCCGTTGGTCAGCCGCCGCAGCGACGTGGGCACGTACACGGCTACCATCTCTGCCTCCTCGCCCTGGTTACCACTCCATCGTCAGATAGCGCTCGCCGGTGTCGCACAGCATGGTGACCACCGTCTGGTCGGGCCGCAGCCGTGCCGCCACCTGCACCGCCGCCCACACGTTGGCGCCCGACGAGACGCCGACCAGCAGCCCCTCCTCGCGCGTCAGCCGCAGGGCCATCGCGCAGGCGTCCTCGTCGGTCACCGCGATCAGCTCGTCGTACACGCTGCGATCGAGCACGCCGGGCACGAAGCTGGCACCGATCCCCTGGATGGCGTGGGGCCGCGGCCGCCCGCCCGCCAGCACCGGCGAGCGCGCCGGCTCGACCGCCACGATGCGCACCCCGGGCCGCCGCTCCTTCAGCACCTGCCCGACGCCCGTGAGGGTGCCGCCGGTGCCCACCCCCGCCACGAAGGCGTCGATCCGCCCGTCCGTGGCCGCCCAGATCTCCTCGGCCGTAGTGGCGCGGTGGATCGCCGGGTTGGCCGGGTTGTCGAACTGCGCGGGCATGAAGTAGTCGGGGTGCTGGCGCACCAGCTCCTCGGCAGCGAACACCGCGCCCGACATGCCCTCGATGGCCGGGGTGAGGATGATCTCGGCGCCGAAGCGCGCCAGCAGGCGCCGGCGCTCGAGGGTCATGTCCTCGGGCATGGTGAGGATCAAGCGGTAGCCGCGCGCCGCGGCCACCAGGGCCAGCCCGATGCCCGTGTTGCCGCTGGTCGGCTCAACGATCGTGGCCCCCGGCCGCAGGCGCCCCTCGCGCTCGGCCGCCTCGATCATCGCCAGCGCGATGCGGTCCTTCACACTACCCGCGGGGTTGAGCGACTCCAACTTGCCCAAGACCTGCGCGCCGCCAGGGGGAACCACGCGGTGCAGCCGCACCAGCGGCGTGTTGCCGATCAGCTCTAGCACGCTGTCGGCCACCAACGGCCGCACGCCCACGGGCTGCTCGCGGGGCGCCGACGTCTTGACCATGGCTCGCTCACTTTCCCTACTACTAGATGTAATACATGACCCGCCGCTGGGCCGCCTCTTGCCGGTCCAGCAGCTCCTGCAGCGTCACGCGGTCGAGGATCGCGTGGGTGGCCTGCTCCAGCTCGCGCCACACCTCGGCCAGCACGCAGTTGGGGATCACCCGGCAGCCCTGCTCGTTGCAACACGACAGTCGGGGCGTCGGCCCCTCCATCGCTGCCACGATCTCGCCGAGGCGGATGTCCCGCGGGTGCCGCGCCAACAGGTGCCCGCCCGCCGGCCCCCGCACGCTGCGGATCAGCCCCGCGCGGCGAAACACGGTGAGCAGCTGCTCGAGGTAGGCTTCGGGAATCGCCTGGCGGCTGGCGATCTCGGCGCTCTGCACCGGCCCCTGGCCGTAGCGCTCGGCCAGGTACAGCAGCGCGCGGGCGCCGTAGTCGCTGCGCATCGAGATCTTCACGCCGCCCTCGCGCATTCTTGACTAATCATATCAATATTCTAGTACCGCAGCGGGCCGGCGTCAACGGGTGGCGGGGTCAGGCGCCGATGTAGCGGCTGTACAACGCGCGGGCGCGGGCGAGGTCGGTGGTGCCCTTGATCAGCGCGCGCGCGTCGGGGAAGACGGTGATCTCGTAGCCCTCGACTTGCAGGCGCAGCAGGTCATCGTCGCAGCGCACGGGGCCCACGGCTGTCAGGCGCGCCGCCAGCTCGGCGAGCGCGATGCGCGGCCGGTCGGGCACAACGACCTGCACCGTGTTGCGCCCGCACAGCGCCAGGGCGTAGCTGGTGGTGGGCGCGTCGAGGAACACGAACTGACGCTGGCCGCAGCAGGGGCAATCGGGCCGTGGTGCCGCGAGCGGCAGCTGCTCGAAGGCGTTGGTCCAGACATCGAGCCACACCAGCGCGCGCCGCAGCCGGTCGCGGGCGCCCACGAGCAGCTTGAGCGCCTCGGCCGCTGCCAGGTTGGCGACGACCCCTACAGCGGGGGCGAGCACCCCATCCGTCTCGCAAGTAGGCAGGGTGCCGGGCGGCGGCGGGTCGGGATAGAGGCAGCGGAGGCAGGGCGTCTCGCTCGGCACGATGGCCAGGGTCGCGCCGTGGGCGCCCACCGCCGCCGCATACACCCATGGTACGCCGCGCTGCACGCAGGCATCGTTGAGTAGATAGCGCGTCTCGAAGTTGTCGGTGCCGTCGAGCACGAGGGTCGCCTCGGCGACGAGCGCCGCCACGTTAGCCGGGTTGACGTCGAGCACCAGCGGCTCGACCTGTACCTCGGGGTTCACACGGCGCAGCTTCTCGGCGGCCGCCAGCGCCTTGGGCCGACCGCGCGCGGCGTCGTCGTCGTCGAACAGCACCTGCCGCTGGAGGTTGCTCGGCTCGACGTAATCGCGATCGGCGATGGTCAGCCGGCCGACCCCGGCGCGCACCAGCAGGTTGGCGAGCACGGTGCCCAGCGCGCCGCAGCCGACTAACAGCACGCGGGCCGTGCTGAGCTGCGCTTGCCCCGCTGGGCCGACGCCGGGGAACTGCACCTGGCGCGCGTAGCGCTCACTCATCGCTGCTCCTGCCGGCGCGGGCACGCCTAGCGGCGCGGCTAAGCGCCGCCGGCCACCGCGGGCACGATCGACACCTCGTCACCGGCCTTGAGGTGCGTGTCCAGCCCCTGCAGGAACCGCACGTCCTCGCCGTTGACATAGAGGTTCACGAAGCGGCGCAGCTCGCCGTTCTCGTCCTTGAGCCGCTGCGCGATGCCCGGGTAGCGCGCTTCGAGCTGGCTGATCGCCTCGGCGACGCTGGCGCCGTCGACCTGCACCTCGGCGGCGCCGCCGGTCAGGCCGCGCAAGGGGGTGGGGATGCGCACGCGTATGCTCATCGGCACTCTCCTCTGGCTAGCGTCTGCAGGGCGGGCTCAGCCAGCGACGATGTCCCCCTCGATCGGATCCACGCGCACTCCCTGGTCGATGGCCCAGGCGATAGCGCGCTCGATCTCGGGCTGCTCGCCGCTGAGTTCCAGGATGACCCACCCCTGCTCGCGGGTCACGTTGGCCCGCCGGATGTTGGTGACCACATCGAACTGCCGCCCCATGTTGTAGATCACCGGTTGCGTGATCAACTCGGGCGGGAATGTGAGCTTCACGCGCTGCTTGGCCATGGCGTGCCCCCTTCGCCGCGCGGCTCGCACCGGTCTGGGCCAGGCCCGCGCGAGCGCCTGCCGGGTGCCGCCCATGGGCGCGCCTAGGCTACCACCGCGGCGCCCGCGCCGTCGCGCACGAGCGCGGCCTCGAACGCTTCCATGGTAGCCGAAATCGTCACCGGGGGGGCGAGCCGGTCCGCCACCGCCTCGGGGGTCTTCAGGCCGTTGCCCGTCACGTAGATCACCACGGTATCGTCCGGGGCGATGTAGCCCGCGTCGACCAGCCGCTTGGCCGTGGCCACCGCCACGCCGCCGGCCGTTTCGGCGAAGATCCCCTCGGTGCGGGCCAGTACCTGGATGCCCTCGACGATTTCGGCGTCGCTGACGCCCACGGCCCAGCCGCCCGTCTCGCGGATGATCCGCAGCGCGTAGTAGCCGTCGGCGGGGTTGCCGATGGCCAGCGACTTGGCGATGGTGTGCGGCTTGACGGGCTCGACCTCCCGCGCGCCACGGGCAAAGGCGGCCGCGATCGGCCCGCAGCCGGCCGCCTGTGCCACGGTCATGCGCGTGCGGGGCGGCTCGTCGAGCAGGCCGACCTGGTACAGCTCCTGGAAGCCCTTCCAGATCTTGGTGAACATCGAGCCGCTCGCGGTGGGCACGATGGCATGGTCGGGCGCGCGCCAGCCCAGCTGTTCGGCCACCTCGAACGCCAGCGTCTTGCTGCCCTCGGCATAGTAGGGCCGCACGTTGATGTTGGCGAACGCCCAGCGGTACTTCTCGGCGATCTCGCTGCACAGCCGGTTGACGTCATCGTAGTGGCCGCTGACGGCCACGATGGTTGGCGCGTACACCGCCGAGTTGAGGATCTTGCCCGCCTCGAGGTCGGCCGGGATGAACACCACCGCGCGCATCCCGGCCCGCGCGGCCGCCGCCGCCACCGCCGCCGCCAGGTTCCCGGTCGACGCGCAGGCGAACGTGTCGAACCCGAACGCCCGCGCGCGGGTCACGGCGATGGACACGGGGCGGTCCTTGAACGAGAAGGTGGGGTTGACCGTGTCGTTCTTGATGTACAGATTGCGCAGGCCCCACAGCCGGCCGAGATTGTTGGCCTTCACCAGCGGCGTACAGCCGGCGTAGGTCTCCACCAGCGGCTCGTCTTCCACGGGCAGCAGGGCGCGGTAGCGCCAGATCGTCCACGGGCCAGCGGCAATGCTCGCACGGCTGATCGCGGCGCGGATCGCGTCGTAGTTGTAGGCGACCTCCAGTGGACCGAAACAGAGCTCACAGACATGGATGGGCTGCAACGGGTAGCGCTGCTCGCATTCGCGACATTGCAGCCCCGCGAGGCGGCTCATGCGTCTTCTCCCTCAACAGCGTCTTGCCCCCAGCCGGGACCACGAGGCGCGTGGGGGAGGAAGACAACGAAAAACCCCTTACGAAGCGGGCGCAAGCGCCCCAGCATAAGGGGTTTAACAGATCCGTTGTCTATCCCCTTATCTTCCAGATCAAGTCTGGCGGAATTGGCACCTACCCGCCGGACCACCGCGCGCCGCTGCAGGAAGCAGCTGCACCACGGTCAGCGCACAGGCTGCTGCGGGTCCGGAGAGGGGTTGCCGGGCTTCATCGGGCCGTCTCCCTCCACCTCTCTTGATAAGGGCGCTATGCAGTTGGAAAATGTTCGGCTGGTAGTGGCAAAGTCAGTCTAGCACGGGCCGAAATCGCCTGTCAAATCCGCCCGCCGGCGCTTGGCGCGGCTCCTGCCGCAGGCGTAGAATCCCCCAGCGCGGCGCTGGCCCATGCCACGTGAGGCGAGCGTGCGGGCGGGGCGCCGCACCGGGAGGACGGGATGCCCATCGTACACATCGAGCTGATCGCGGGGCGGCCGGCCAGCGCCAAGCGGGCGCTGATCCAGCAGGTCACGGAGGCCGTGGTCAACACTCTGGACGTGAAGCCGGCCCAGGTGCGCGTCCTGATCACCGAGATCGCGCCGGAGCACTGGGCCATCGGCGGCGTTCCCACCAGCGAGCGGCCGGCCGCGGCCGCGCACGAGAGCGCCTGAGCGCCCGCGCGCTGCGGCGGCGAGGAGGGAGCAGCATGGCGGCGAGTCAAGTGGGCCGCGGTTCGTACCTGCGCCGCGATGTGCAGGACGGCCTGCTGGCCAAGGTGGACAAAACCGCGCGCATCAACCGCCTGATCTTCGAGGTGCGCTTCGATCCGCGCCAGATCGAGCGCCTGCGCACCGACCTCGAGGCGGTGATGGCGGAGTACGAGCTGACCGACGCCGAGCGCGCCTGCGTGCGCGCCCGCGACTTCAAGGGCCTTATCGAGCTCGGGGCGCATCCCTACCTCATCTCGCAGCTCTCGCGGCTGCTGTACGGCACGGCCAACAATCGCAACTCCAGCCTGGCCGCCGAGATGCTGCGCCGCTCGGTGGTGGCCAGTAGCTGACTACCCGCGGGGCCTAGCCGCCGTACGCTGCCCCGCGCGAGCAGAGGAGCATCCCATGGGCGAGCTCGTCGGCGTCTACGCCGCGTCCCACGCGCCCGGCCTCACCGGCTGGTTCGACGATGCCGAGCCGGGGCAGCGCGAGCGCGTGCTGGCCAGCTATCGCGCCCTGCGCGAGCGCCTCGAACGTGCGCGGCCCACGGTGCTAGTCATGATCGCCAACGACCACCTGCTCAACTTCCCGGTGGACAACGTGCCGGACTTCGCCGTGTCGCTCGCCGCCGTGCACGAGGGGCCGGAGCCGTGGTTCGAGGCCTGGCTCAACGTGCCGCCGTATCGCGTGCCGGGCCACCCGCAGCTGGCGCGCGCCATCGTGCGCGAGGGCACCCGCGCGGGGATCCAGATCCGGCCCATGGACCGCCTGCGCTTCGACGACAACTTCTCGGTGCCGCTCACCCTGCTCACCCCGGCCATGCAGGTGCCCATGGTGCCCATCACCATGAACACCATCATGCCGCCGCGGCCAGAGCCCGAGCTGTGCTACGAAGTCGGCGGGGTGCTGCGGCACATCATCGAGCGACACACGCCGCCCACCGAGCGCGTGGCGCTGCTCGCCACTGGCGGGCTGTCGCACGAGCCGGGCGGGCCGAAGTACTTCGCGGTCGACGAGCGCTGGGACCGCTGGTTCCTCGAGCTGCTGGCCGAGGGCAGCCCCGAGCGCGTGCTGCGCGAGGTGACGCTGGAGAGCATGGAGCGCGCCGGCGCGGGTGGCACCAGCGAGGTGTTGGCCTGGCTCGTGGCCCTGGGCGCCGTGGGGCGGCGGCCGGCCGAGGTGCTCGGCTACGAGCCGGTAGTGGCCTGGCGCTGCGGCATGGGCGTGGTCGCCTGGACCTAGCGTGCTCGGCAGCGAGGCGTGCTGTTTTCGGCGCGCGAGGGCGCCAGCCGCCAGCGCTCCCATGCGGATACGCGACGCTTGGGCCTCCCGGCGCGGGGGGTGGGGCTGCGGGCCAACCGCTCCCGGGCGACGCGGTGGAGCCGCTACTGTCTCGCCCGCGGCCAAGTGTCCAGCGCGGCCCCGCGCGGCCGGGCGTTGCTGATGGGGCTGGGGTATGGCGCCCCCGCCTGCCGGCCACAGCCCCGTAACCCAAGGGGCTACTGGCATCGTCGCGCGCGGGATCCCGCCGCGTGTCACCGCAAGCCCCCTGCAGCTGACATCGTCAACGCGCGGGGGGGCGCCTGCCGTCTTCCCGGCTGTTACGCTATGCTTCTGCGGTCCGCGCGCAACCTGACGTGCAGCGTTGCTAGGACGCGAT
>DATGKN010000114.1:0-11930 GCA_035294645.1 Chloroflexota bacterium | reverse complement strand
CACACCAGCTCGCTCTTGCCGTTCTGCCACTGGGTAACGGGAGTGATCACCACGCCGGTGCCGTCGGCATTGAACTTCACCGGCCCGATCACCGTGTTCGGCAGATCGGTGGCCGCCAGGGCGTCGCGGATGCTCTCGCTGTCCAGTTTGCCCGCGCGCTGGATCGCGTCGGCGAGGATCTGCACGCAAGCGTACGCCGGCCCGGTGAGCACGTCGGCGGGCCGGCCGAAGCGCGCCTGGTACTTGGCGTTCAGCTCGGCCACCCCCGGGGCCTTGAAGTCATGGTGCCAGCCGGCGATGTGCGTCACGTAGTCGCCGTCCTTGCCCAGGTTCTCGCCCCACTGCGGGTTGTCGGGAGCGCGGATGAGCATGATGTACTTCGGGTTCCAGTCGAGCTCTTTCATCTGGCGGATGATGGTCATCCCGTCGGGTGGGTTGGGCATCCCGAGCAAGGCGTCCGCTCCGGCGGACTTCGCCTTCAGGATCAGGTCCGACAGGTCCTTGGCGCCCGGCGCGTACTCCTCCTGGAACACCACCTGGCCGCCCTGGCGCTCCACCTCCTGGCGGTAGAACTGTGCCTGCTCGAGGCCCCAGTCGGTCTTCTCCACGAAGATCGCGTAGCGGGTCGGCTTGTTGGCCCCGGCGCTCGCCGCCAGCTCCAGGCCGGCGCGAGCCATGTCGGGCGACTTGGGGAACGGCGAGAACAGGTACTTCAGGCCGCGCTGGTGGATCTGGAGCAAGCCGAAAGCGATGCCCAGATACGGGATGTGGTTCTTGTCGCCGATCGCCGCGCCGGCCGCGTGCAGGTCGGACCCTGCGCTCCCGAGGTAGGCTACCACCTTGTCCGACGAGTTGAGCGTCTCTAGGCGCTGGACGGTCTTCGCCGGGTCCGACTCGTCGTCGTACACCCGCAGCTCCAGCGGCCGGCGCTGGCCACCGACCAGCACGCCGCCCTGGGCGTTGATGTCCTCGACCGCCATCTCGTAGCCGGGGCGCACCTGGTTGCCGAGCGCGGCGTAGCGGCCGGTGAGCGGCACGACCGCGCCAATGCGGATGGGCTCGCCCTGGGCGGGCTGCCCGCCGGTCGGCTGGCTGGCCTGCGCCGGGGCGCTCGGCTTGCTGGCACCGCCGGTCGGGGTTTGGGGCTGTGCACAAGCCGCGAGGCTGAGAGTAAGCAGCGCAGTGAGCAGCGTGGAGAAGAGATGTGGCGAACGCTTCATGGTGTCGGCGCCTCCTGTGGCGAATGCTGCCGGAGCAGACCAAGGGCTGCGAGGAGCAGCCGGAGCGGCCGGTTGTTGGCCCTTATACTACGGTAGCTCTCCGCCATGACTCAACCGATTGAACAGCGGCGCTTGGTCGGCGCCTACAATGGCTGCAGCGGGCCGGACAGCGCCGCGTGGCCGACGCGCACTACGGCGCGCCCCGCTCGCCCCACTTACGCGGCGGACAGGATACCAGCGTGCGCTTCTTCGTCATCGACCTGGAGTTCAGCGGCTTCATCCCGGGCTTCCACGAGATCCTGGAGATCGGCGCGGTAGCGCTGGACGAGCGGTACGAGCTGCTGGGCGAGTGGACGGCCCGCCTGGCCGCGCGCTACCCGGAGCGGGCCAGCGACTGGGTACGCGAGCACCAGCCTCACCTCCTGGTGGGCGGTGAGCCGCCCGAGCAGGTACTGCCGGCCTTCGTGCGCTGGGTCGCGCGGCTACGAGGCGAGGCCACGGCCTACTACGTGGGGTGGACCTGTGGCAGCGACCTGGCCCACCTGGAGACCGCCCTGCGCGCCCTGCAGCTCGAGTGGCCGTTCCACTACCGCCACGTCGAGCTGAACAGCCTGCTGGTCGGCCGCTTGGGCCTGCCCTGGGACTACGAGCACAGCACGGTGCTGCGCCTGCTGGGCGTCGAGCCCGCAGGGGCGCACATCGCGCTAGTCGACGCCCGCGAGGCGGCCTTGGTGCTGCGCCGCCTCATGCGCTGCCCCAGCGAGCCCGTGACTTGATGGGGGCGGGTGGGTTATGTCCTGCGCGGCGCGTTAGCGGGCCAACACGCGGTTGTGCGCCGTGGCCTGCCGCACCTTGCCCGCCGCCGGAGTGGGCGCCTAGAATGGTCGCGGCGCCAGGCTCGTGGCGGCAGCGGCTGCCTGGAGCGCCGTACGCAGGGGGGCGGTCGATACGAACGCGACGGTTTCGCTGCACCGGCCCGTGTTGTTCGAGGAGGTAATGGCTTACCTCGCCCCACGGGCTGGCGGCCAGTATATCGACGCGACGGTGAACGGGGGCGGCCATGCGGCGGGGGTGCTGGAGCGCTCCAGCCCCGACGGCCGGTTGCTGGGGCTCGACGCCGATCCCGAGGCGCTCGCCCGTGCTCGCCAGCGCCTGAGCGCCTACGGCGCGCGCGTGCGCCTGATCCACGCCAACTTCCGCACACTCGGCCTGGTGGCGCGGGCCGAGGGCTTCGAGCCCGCGGCGGGGGTGCTGTTCGATCTCGGCCTGTCCTCCGACACGCTCGAGCGCTCGGGCCGCGGGTTCTCCTTCCAGCGCGACGAGCCGCTCGATATGCGCTACGATCCGACGACCGGCGCGACGGTGGCGCAGCTGCTGGCGACGAGTTCGGAGCGCGAGCTGTACCAGCTCCTGCGCGCCTACGGCGAGGAACCCCGCGCCGCACGCGTCGCGCGGGCGATCGTGGAGGCGCGCGCGCGGGCGCCGCTGCGGACCACCGGTCAGCTCGTGGCGGTGATCGAGCGGGCGCTCGGCCCCGCGCGCGGGCGCATCCACCCCGCCACCCGCATCTTCCAGGCGCTGCGCATCGCTGTGAATGATGAGCTGGCGAGCTTGCAGCTGGCCCTGGCGCAGGCCGTCGAGCTGCTGGCGCGCGGCGGGCGGCTGGTGGTCATCGCCTTCCACTCGCTGGAGGACCGTGTGGTGAAGCAGTTCCTGCGCGCCGAGAGCGGCGGCGTCTGCCGCTGCCCACCCCTGCTGCCGGTGTGCGCGTGCGGGCGGCCGCCGCGGCTGGCGGTGCTCACACGCAAGCCGGTGGTGCCCTCGACGGCGGAGGTAACGGCCAACCCGCGGGCTCGCAGCGCCAAATTGCGCGCGGCGGAGCGCGTGTGATGCGCACGCGAGGCTATTCTCCGCCGCGCCAGGCCTCTGCGCCGCTGTGGGCGGCTGCTCGCGCGGGCGCACCCGCTACCCGTGCCGCGAGCCCGCTCGCGCTGGCCCCCGCGCCCCAGCGGGGCCGGGAGCTGGCGGCTGAGCGCGCGATCTCCCGGCCGCGCCGTGCGCCGCGGCCCCGCGCGGGGCCCGCCGCGGTCGATAGTGGGCGCGCGTGGGTGCCGCTGATCATCCTGGGCATCGGGCTGGTCGTGCTGCTCTACTCCATGCAGCTCGGCAGCGTCACCACCTCGGGCTACGACTTGCAGCGGCTCCAGCTCGAACGCAACGAGTGGCGCCAGCGCAACGAACAGTTGCTGCTGGAGCTGGCCAAGGTGCAGTCGATTGCCTGGATCGAGGTCGAGGCGGTCCAGCGGCTGGGCATGCGCAAGGCTGACCACGTCACCTACCTCGAGCTGCCCGCCCCGCCGGAGGCGCTGTTGGGCCACCGCGACGAGCCGGCGCCGGGGGCCGCGTCTGCCCAGCCCCCGCTGCCGTGGCTGCTCGCGTTGTGGCGCGAGCTGCTCATGGCCCTGACCCCCCCGGTGCCCCTGGAGGCTGGGCGATGAGGGCGCTGGGGCTCGGCGGGCGGCTGGCCACCTGGCGCTTGTGGGTGCTCGGCGCGGGCTTCGCCACCTGTGCGGCGATGGTCCTGGCTCGCCTGGTGCTGTACCAGGTGCTCGAGTTCGAGCGCTTCCAGCTGCTGGCCGAGAATACCCAGGTGCTGGAGCGGCAGATCAACCCGAAGCGCGGGGCGCTGCTCGACGCTAACGGCCGGCCGCTGGCTATCAGCGTGATGTACGACAATCTCTATGTCTACGGCCCCTACGTGCGCGATCCTGACAAGACGGCCACCGCCCTGGCCCCGCTGCTGGAAATGTCGCCCAGCGAGATCCTGGCCAAGATCGATCGCGACAAGAAGGTCAAAGTGCTGCTCAAAGAGCGGCTCCCGGCGCCGGTCAGCGCGCGGGTCGAGGCGCTGGGGCTGCCCGGACTAGAGCTGGTGCCCACCCCGTACCGCAACTACCCAGAGGGCAGCATCGCGGCCCAGCTCCTCGGATTCGTCGGCGTTGACGGGCACGGGCTAGCGGGGCTAGAGCTGAGCTACGATGAGGAGCTGTTCGGTCAGCCTGGCCGGCTCGTCAGCGCGCACGACAGCACCGGCCAGGAGATCGCTCTGGCCCGCCGCGAATACCAGCCGGCGCGCGACGGGGCCGACCTGGTGCTGACTATCGACCGCTACCTCCAGCGGGTGGCCGAGCGCGAGCTGCAGCAGGCCGTGGTGGCCAACAAGGCGACCGGGGGCCACATCCTGATCATGGACCCGACCACCGGGGCGCTGCTGGCCGCCGCGAGCTGGCCGACGTACAGCCTCACCGAGCCCCTGCGGCCAGAGCAGCAAGCGTTGATGAAGCCCACGATCGTGACCAACGTCTACGAGCCCGGGTCGGTAATGAAGATCGTGACGCTGGCGGCCGGCCTTGAGGAGGGCGTGATCACCCCCGACACCACCATGGTGGATAACGGGTCGGTGATCGTCGATGGCGTGCGGATCAGCAACTGGGACTACAACGGCCACGGCCCGATCACCATGCGGCAGATGCTGGTGTACTCGTCGAACGTCGGCTCGACGTTCGTCAGCACTCGGCTGGGGCCTGAGCGGTTCTACAAGTACTTCGAGCTGTTCGGCTTCGGCCAGCTCAGCGGCGTGCGCCTGCCGGGCGAGGTGCCCGGCAGCTATCGCACCCCCGACGACCCCCACTGGACGCGCGTCGACCTTGCCACCAACTCGTTCGGCCAGGGCGTAGCCGTCACCCCGTTGCAGATGCTCAGCGCGGTCGCGGCCATCGCCAACGACGGTGTGCTAATGCGCCCCATGCTCGTCAAAGAGGTGCGCCACGGCGACGAGGTGGAGCCTATCGCCCCCGAGGCCGTCCGTCGTGTCGTCTCGTCGCAGACGGCCGCGCAAGTCACCGACATCATGGTGTCGGTCATGGAGCAGCCCGGCTTGCAGCCTCACCGTGTGCCCGGCTATGTCCTCGCCGGCAAAACCGGCACCGCCGATTTTCCCACTACCACGGGCTACGAGAAGAACCGGACCTACGCCTCGCACGTCGGCTTCGGGCCCGCGCAGCACCCCCGGTGGGTCATGCTGGTGCGCATCGACGCGCCCGAGGCCCTGTACGGCGGCGTGGCCGCGGCGCCCGTATTCAAGCGCATGGCCGAGGAGCTGATGACCTACTTGCGCATCCCGCCGACGGAGCCGCGCCCCACGCCGCGCGCCACTCCGGGGGGGCGATGAGCGCCGCACCGGCGCTGACCGGCCGGCGTGCCCTGGTGGTCGGGCTGGGGCGCGAGGGCGAGGACTTGGCGCGCTTCCTGGTGGCGCGCGGCGCGCGGGTTCACGTCACCGATAGCCGCCCACCGGAGGCGCTGGCCGCGGCTCGCGCGCGGCTGGCCGCGTTGCCCTTGCGCTACACGCTGGGCGAGCACCCGCTCGCGCTGCTGGACGACTGCGATATCGTGTATCTCAGTCCCGGAGTGCCGCGTACCCTGCCCTTGGTCACGGCGGCGCAGGCCCGCGGCATCCCACTGAGCAGCGCGACCGAACTGTTCCTGCGGCTCTGTCCCGCCCGCACGATCGGCATCACGGGCAGCAGCGGCAAGACCACCACCACCGCGCTGGTGGGCGAGATGTTGCGGGCCGCCCGCTGGCCGGTACTGGTCGGCGGGAACATCGGGGTGCCCCTGTTGGGACGGCTGGACGAGCTGACGCCCGAGCACTGGGTGGTGCTCGAGCTGAGCAGCTTCCAGCTCGAACCGCTGCGCCAGAGCCCGCACATCGCGGCGATCACCAACCTCACGCCTAACCACCTCGATCGCCATGGCACGATGGAGGCCTACGCGGCGGCCAAGTTCCAGATCACCGCCCACCAGGGCCCTCACGATTGGGCGGTGCTCAACGCCGACGACGCGCGGGTAGCCGCCGCGCCCGGCGAGGGCCGCCGGCGGTGGTTCAGCCTGGTGCGCCCGGTCGAAGGCGCGTACCTGGCCGAGGGCTGGTTGGTGGAGGGGCGGGCCAGCGGCGGCGTGCCGCTCGTGTCGCGCGCCACGCTGCGCCTGCGCGGCCAGCACAACGTAGCCAACGCGCTGTGTGCGGCCGCGGTGGCCTTAGCCGCCGGGGTGCCTGTGGCGGCGATCCGCGCCGCGCTGGCGCGGTTCCGCGGCGTGCCCCACCGGCTGGAGGAGGTGGCGGTCATCGACGGGGTGACCTATGTAAACGACTCGATCGCCACCTCACCCGAGCGTGCCATTGCGGCGCTGGAGAGCTTCGAGGCGCCGATCGTGCTGCTCGCGGGCGGGCGCGACAAGCATCTCCCCTGGGACCGCTGGGCGCAGGTGGTTGGCCGGCGCGTGCGCGCCCTGCTCGTGTGGGGCGAAGCGGCCGACCTCATCAGCACAGCCGCCCGGGCCCATGGGGCGGCGCACGTGCCACTCGATCGCGTGGCGACGCTGGACGAGGCGGTGGCGCGAGCGCGGCAGCTGGCGCGGCCCGGCGATGTCGTGCTGCTCAGCCCAGGGTGCACGAGCTACGACCAGTTCCGCGACTTCGAGGAGCGCGGAGCGCGGTTCCGTGCGCTCGTGCAAGCGCTCCGGGGGCAGGAGGTGCCGGCATGAGGCCCCGCCGCCGGCCGCCGGATCTGGTGTTGTTGATCGCCGTGCTGGTCCTGCTCGTGCTGGGCATCGTCATGGTCTACAGCGCGAGCTTCATCATCGGGCACAACGAGTACGGCGACGGCAGTTACTTCCTGCTCCGCCATCTCACCGCGCTGATGGTAGGGCTGGTCGGGCTGGGGCTCGTGGCCGGCACCGACTACCGGCGTTGGCGCGGCTGGGCCTTGCCCGCGCTGGTAGGGTGCCTGGTACTGCTGGTGGTGGTGCTGGTACCCGGGATCGGCACCGAGATCCATGGGGCACGCCGTTGGATCAGTCTAGGCCGCTTGCAGGTGCAGCCCAGCGAGCTGACCAAGCTGGCGATCGTCGTGTTCCTCGCCGCTTGGTTGGCGGCGCGGCCGGGCCGCGCGAGCCAGCTGAACGCCGCGCTGCTGTTCTGCGGCCTGATCGGGCTGGTCGCCCTGCTGATCATGCGCGAGCCCGACATGGGCACCACGATCGTGATCGTGCTTGCCGCCATCAGCGTGTTCTGGGTGGCGGGCGCCAATCTCGCGCACGTGCTCGTCGTGGGGGCGGTGGGCACGGCAACGCTAGCGGTGCTCGCTACCTCGGCGGCCTATCGCGCGCAGCGGCTGCAAGGCTGGTCCGACCCTTGGGCCGATCCGCAGGGAGCCGGCTGGCACACGGTGCAATCGCTGATCGCGCTGGGCTCCGGTGGCGTGTTCGGCCGCGGGCTGGGCGCCGGGTTGCAGAAGGCCTACTATCTGCCGAATGCGCACACCGACGCTATCTTCTCGGTGGTGGGCGAGGAGCTGGGGCTGCTGGGTACCGTGGGCGTGCTGGTGCTGTTCGCCGTCATCGCGTGGCGCGGCTTGCTGATCGCCCGGCAGGCCAGCGACCTATTCGGGCGCCTGCTGGCCGTGGGCATGGTGGCGCTGCTGGTCTGGCAGGCGCTGCTGAACATGATGGTGGCTGTCAATGCCGTGCCGTTCACGGGGGTCACGCTGCCGTTTCTCAGCTTCGGCGGCACCTCGCTGGTCGTCTGTCTGCTAGCGGTGGGGGTTCTGCTCAGCGTCTCGCGCGGACCGCTCGGTTCGGTTGCCGAGGCGCCGGCCCGGCGGGCGGCGCCTGTTCCCCCCCGCCAGCGGGCCGCGGCGGAGTGGCCGCCCGCGGCCGCCCCGCGGGCACTAGCGTCCTGGCCCTCCCGCGCGCCCACGCGGCGGCGCGTGCGGTAAAACCAGCCCATGAGGCAGGCGATCGATCTGCGCGCTATCCGGCGCGTGCACCTGATTGGCATCGCGGGGTCGGGTATGAGCACCCTGGCCCGGTGGTTCCTAGCCCAGGGCTACCAGGTGTCCGGGTCGGACGTCCGCCCGCGCGCGGCCCTGGCGCCGCTGGCGCGCGCGGGGGCGACGGTGCACAGCGGGCATGCCGCCGAGCACCTCGCGGCGCCCGAGCTGGTGGTGGTCTCGGCGGCCATTGCGGCGGACAACCCCGAGCTGGTCGCGGCCCGCGCGCGCGGCCTGCCAGTGCTCACCCACGCCCAAGTGCTCGGCCTGCTCTCCCGCGCGCGTCCCACGCTCGCCGTGGCGGGCACCCACGGCAAGACGACCACCACGGCCCTGGTGGGGTTCCTGCTCGACCGGGCCGGGCGCGATCCGACCATCCTGGCCGGCTCCGAGCTGTGCAACTACCCCGACGGCCTGCGCGTCGGCGCCGGGCCCCTGGTCGTCGAGGCCGACGAGTACTCCCATCGCTTCCTCGAGCTGGCCCCGCGCACCGCGATCGTCACCAGCGTAGAGGACGATCATCTGGACTACTTCGGCGACCGAGCCGGCGTCGAGGCCGCGTTCGCGGCGTTCGCCGCGCGCCTGCCGCCCGAGGGGCTGCTGCTTCTCTGTGCCGACGACCCGGGGGCACGCCGGGTCCCTGCCCGCGGGCGCGTGGTGACCTACGGTCTGGCCGCCGACGCGGCCTGGCGCGCGCGCGCCCTGGCGCCGGCACCGGGGCGCGGCATGCGCTTCGAGGTCGTGGCGCCGGATGGTCAGCACGCTGCGGCCTGGGTGCCGCTGGAGGGCTGCCACAATGTCCGGAACGCGCTGGCGGCTCTGGCGGCGGTGGCGGAGGAAGGCGTGCCGCTGACAGCGGCCGTCGCCGCGCTGGCCGAGTTTCGTGGCACCCGTCGGCGGTTGGAGCTGGTGGGCGCGGCTGGCGGCATCACGGTCGTCGATGACTACGCGCATCACCCCACGGCGATCGCGGCCACCCTCGCCGCCGTTCGGGCGCGCTGGGCCGGGCCGCTCTGGGTGGCGTTCCAGCCCCACACGCGCCACCGCACCGCCGCCCTGCAGGACGCGTTCGCCGCCGCGTTCGCGGTGGCCGATGAGGTGGTCGTGACGCCGATCTACGAGCCCGCGGGCCGCGAGCAGCCGGCGGTGGCGATCAGCGGGGCCGACCTGGCGGCCAAGATCCGCGGTCCCCGTGCCCGCTACGTGGCCGACCTCGATGCCGCCGCCGCGCTGCTGGCCGCCGAGCTGCCCGTGGGGGCGCTGCTGCTCACCATGGGCGCGGGCGACATCAACACGCTCGGGCCCAACGTCCTCGCGCGGCGGGAGCGCGCATGACGACGTTTGCGGTAGCCGACGAGGCGCTGGAGCGGCTGGCCGAGCAGCTGGGGCCGGGCGTGCGTCGCCGGGAGCTGCTGGCGCCCTATACCTCCTACCGCATCGGCGGCCCGGCCGACCTGTTCCTGGTCGCCACGCGGCCGGAGACGGTGGTGGCGGCACTGCGGGCTGCGGACACGTGGGCGGTGCCGTGCCTACTGATCGGGGGCGCCAGCAACTTGCTGGTTGCCGACGCAGGAGTGGCCGGGCTGGTGGTCAAGCTGGCGCTGACCGGCGTGCGCTTCGTGGAGGATCCCGAGCGGCCGGAGCACGTCACCGTGGTAGCGGCGGCCGGCTGTCAGCTCGCCGCCCTAGCGCGTCAGTGTGCCCAGCGCGGCCTGGCCGGCCTGGTCTGGGCCAGCAACGTGCCGGGCAGCGTGGGCGCCGCGGTGGTGAACAACGCCGGGGCATTCGGCGGCTGCATGGCTGACGTGCTGGTGCGGGCGCTAGTGGTGGACCCCCAGGGGCGTGTGCACCATTACACCCCGGCCGAGCTGGCCATGCAGTATCGCTCGACACGGCTGAAGGCCGGCTCCCTGCGGGGGGCGGTGCTGGAGGCGGAGTTAGCGCTCACGCGCGGCGACCGCGCGGCGCTGCTCGCGGAGCTGGCCGCGGTGCGCGCGCGTCGCCGCCAGACGCAGCCCAGTGGCTTCAGCGCCGGGTCGATGTTCGTCAACCCGCCGGGCGACGCCGCCGGACGACTCATCGAGGCGGCGGGCCTGAAGGGGTATCGCTGCGGCAACGCCCAGATCTCGGTGCAGCACGCCAACTTCTTTCTCAACCTGGGGGGGGCTACGGCCCGCGATGTCTACACGCTGATGCGCATCGCGCAGGACGCGGTGTACGCGCGGACCGGTATCTGGTTGCGGCCAGAGGTGCAGCTCGTGGGACGCTGGGATCCCGCCGAGCTGGCCGCGCTGGCCGGCCCGGGGGTAGGCGAATGAGTACCACGCGCCGGCCCGTGGCGCGCCCGCGGCCTGCCGCGGTGCCCCTGCGGCGGGGGGCCCCCCGGCCCGCTACCGCCCACCGCGCGCCGCCGGCGCGGCTGGTCCACCTGGGCGAGGCGCTGCGCTCGCCGCGGTTCTGGCGGTGGTGCGCGGCAAAGCTGGCCGCCCTGGCGGTGCTGGCCGGCAGTGCAGCGCTCTTGTATCATTTCGTGACCTCCACCGACTTCTACGTCAGCGACGTGGTGGTGGAGGGCAACGAGCTGGCACGGACCCAGGAGCTGGTCGACGCCGCGGCGGTCAGCGGCAGCCACATCCTGTGGCTGACCCCCCGGCAGGCCGCCCAGCGGCTGCGGGCGCTGCCCACGGTGCGCGACGCCGAGGTGGAATTACAGCTGCCCAACCGCGCGGTGCTGCGCGTGGTCGAGCGGACGCCCATCGCGCAGTGGCAGGTGAGCACCGGCAGCTACCTGGTGGACGAGGAGGGGCGCGTGCTCGGGCCAGTGGGCCGCCGGGCCCCGCCGACGATTGTGCGGGAGAGCCGGCCGGGCCCCCTGCAGCCGGGTGACCGCGTGCCCGCCGAGGCCGTGGAGGCGGCGGTAGCGTTGGCGGAGCTGCTGCCCGCCGCGTGGCAGCCGGTCACGGGGGTCTTCGATTATGGCGCCGACATCGGGATCAGCATCGCTACCCGCACGGGCTGGCGCGTGCGGTTTGGTGATAACGAGGCCCTAACCACGAAGGTGGCGACGTTTCTGGCGCTGGCCGAGGAGATCGAGCGCACGGGGGCGCGCGCGCAGCTCGTGGATGTGCGGTTTCCCGGCCGCCCGTACTATCGCTGAGGCCGCGACCTTTTAGGCGTTTGAGACCACGCAGGCTGGGCGGGGCCGTTGACCGCACGATATACTTCCGCCGAGGTTAAGGCGGGAGCGGGCCACGCGGTGCGGCGCAAGTGAGGCCAAAGATGGGGGAGCACATCGTCGTCGGCATCGACGTGGGCACCACCAAAGTCGCCACGCTAATCGGGGACGTGCTGCCCGACGGGCGCGTGGAGGTGATCGGCGTCGGTGTCACTCCCTCCCGGGGGCTGCGCAAGGGCATCGTCGTCAGCGTCGAGGAAGCCGTCGAGGTCATCACCGCCGCGGTGCGCAAGGCCGAGCAGCAGTCGGGCTTCAAGCTGGTCGGCGCCTACGTCAGCATCTCCGGCGCCCATATCGCCTCGGAGAACAGCCACGGCGTGGTGCCCGTGCGCCGGCACGACAAGGTGATCACCCAGGAGGATGTCCACCGCGTGCTCGAGGCGGCGCGGATCCTCAATCTCCCGCCTGACCGCGAGATCATCCATATGGTGCCGCGCTACTTCGTGGTCGATGGCCAGGAAGGGGTGCGCAACCCGGTCGGTATGCTGGGCCATCGCCTCGAAGTAGAGGCGAACATCGTCACCGGCGCGCTCACCTCGGTGCACAACCTGCTGCGCTGTGTCGAGTCGGTGGGGGTCGCGG
>DATGKN010000113.1:0-21653 GCA_035294645.1 Chloroflexota bacterium | reverse complement strand
CCCCCACCCCCACGCCTACCCCGACGGCGACCAGCACCCCCACCCCCACGCCTACCCCGACAGCGACTAGCACCCCCACCCCTACGCCTACCCCGACCCTGACGCCCACACCTATGCTGTCCTTCTGACGTTGCCCGATGGCCATCTGGGCGGCACCGCGTGCGAAAAGCCGCAAGCCCATGCCTCACTCGCGGCAGGGCTGGGCCGGCCGCCGGCAGCAAGCGGCAGTCGGTAGGCGCGAGACACGATCCGGCTCAGCGGTCCCCAGCAGTGGCATCGTCCAGGTGGGGGCGGCCAGTGCGACGTGCGCGCACGGCTGCCGCTGCTCTATAGTCCGCGAGCGGCGCTGCTGGGGCGAGTCCCTCCGGGCTGTCGCCAGTGCGAACACCATGCGGGGTGAGGGCCAGCGCCCGCTAGCAACCGGCTAGCACGGGGCGCGCCACAGCCCCGACGGCAGCGCGCTCTCCGTCTGCCTGGGATGGTTGGCGATCATGCAGATGCCTGCGCGTCGACCGTTTCCGCTCCCCGCCACAGCGGCAGCGAGGATGGCTGGGGCAGCTGCAGAACCCACCGCGCGGCACGGGCTGGTGAAGACGCGATGGTTCCCCATTGGCCTCGCCGCGCTCACGGCGCTAGGGCTTGCGTTGCGCACGGCCGAGCTGACGCGCGAGAGCTTCTGGCTCGACGAGGCCGGCCGCGCGGCCATCGCGGTGCTCCCGGTCCCAGCGATCCCGCTGGCAGTGCGTGCCATCGAGCTGTCGCCGCCGCTGTACCACCTCCTGCTCGCCGTCTGGGCGCGCCTAGTGGGCGATGGCGACAGCGCGCTGCGGCTGCTGTCCGCGCTGCTGGGCACGGCGGCCATCCCGCTCACCTACGCCGTCGCGCGCGCGCTCGCCGATCGCCGCGTGGCGCTGCTGACGGCCGCGCTGGCCGCCGCGGCGCCGCTGTACGTGACGTACAGTCGCGAGGCGGCGATGTACGCGCTGCTGCTGGTGCTGGCACTGCTTAGCACGCTGGCCCTGGTAGCGTTGCTGCGCCATGGTACCACCCGCGGGCGGGCGGCCGCGTACCTGACCGCGACGCTGGCGCTGCTGTACACGCACTACTACGGCCTCTTCGTGGTAGCCGCGCAGAACGCGGTCGTTCTCTTTTGGTGGCGGTCGCCGCCACGACGCGCCGGCCGTCGGCTGGCCCCCTCTCTCCTACCCCTCCCCCACGCGTGGGGGGAGGGGGGAGATAAGAGCGCGCAGCCCCCCTGGGCGCAGTGGTGGGCGCTGCAGTGGGGGCTGGCGCTGGGCTTCGCGCCGTGGGTGCCAGTGCTGTGGCAGCAGGCGCGCCTCGCCGCGTCGGTCGACGACTGGGCGGCGCCTCACGTGCTCGACGCGCTGGGCGGGCTGGCGCTGGCGTTCACCGTGGGGCCGCCGGCCGGCGTGCCGCCCCCCGTGGCGCTCGCCGCGTTCCTGCCCGCCGCAGTGCTGGGGCTATGGGCGCTGCGGGCGCGGCCGCTGGCGCGGCTGGTCGTGGGCAGCTACCTCCTGGTGCCGTTGGCGCTCGCCTTGCTCGCCGCGTACCCCCTGCACGCCTTCCGCGAGCGCGGCTTCATCGCCGTGGCGTTCGTGCCGCAGCTCCTGGTCGCCGCGGGCCTGGTGGCGCTGCTGAAGCCGTCATCTGGGGCCCCGGCCGTCGTGCAGCGCTTTGGTCCCCCGCTCGGCGCGCTGTACGGCGCGGCACTGCTAGCCCTGCTGGCCCACGGCGCCCTCGCGGCCGTGGCCGAGCCGAAAGAGAGCTGGCGGACGGTAGCGGCGCGGATCGCCCTGCTGGCACGCGACGATGACGTGATCTACCTGCTGCACTACGCCAGCGCCCTGCCGCTCGACCGCTACCTGGCCCGGCCGCTGGAACGCCGCGGGCTGCCCACCGACTTCACCTGGGCGCGTGGGTTCGCCGCCCGCTACTGGCTGGAGCCCGCCGATCTCGACGCGCCGCTCGCCGCCGATCGCGCCAGCGGCCGGCGCGTGTGGGCCGTGCTGAGCCATGCCGACGGACGCGGCGACCGCCTGCTGCTGGAGTACCTCGACCGCCACTACCGCCGCGTGCTGCGCGAGGACTTCTACGGCGTGCGCCTCGGCCTGTGGGAGCCGCGCCAGGGAGCGCTCACGGGCGCCGCGCCTGATGAGCCAAGCGCGGGAGTCGAGCAGCCCCCCTGAGCGCGTTCGTGCACGGCCGGCGTGCGCCGCAGCGCTGCCAGCGCTAGCCCCGCGGCGGTCTCCTCGAGGTCCTGGAGCAGCCCGCGGGGGCCCCCCGCGGGGCGCACGAAGGCAGAGGTACTCATGATCCGCGACGCTCACGTTTCGCCAGGCTGGAGGTGGATGTTGTTCACCGGCAGCCAGCGCGTCGGCGGCATACCCTCACCGAGGAACCTGGCGCGGGTACGCCCCACGCCGAGAACGGCCGGCAAGCCCGCGCGCAGCGCCACGCTCGCCAGACCGACGGCTCGGGCCTCATTGCGCGGCCTCCTCCAGCACGTCGAACAATGAGCCCTGCCGCGCGGGCGCGGGGACCTCGCCAGCGAACAGCTCGGCGGCAGGTTGCAGGCGCCCGTCGGCGCGGATATGCGCGACCCTCACTCCGCGCGCGACCAGCGCGGGAGCGATGAGCAGGTGACGGTGGCAGCGCGCGGGGTCCTCCTCGCTGCACAGCAGCGCCAGGCGCTCGCGCGGGGCGTCGGCCAGCACCCGCGCGATGCCCTCCTGGAATGCCGCCGTGCGCGCCAGCGCCTCATAGTCGACATAGCCGAGCGGTAGCCGTACAGGGCTGGTGCGGCGGCCGTCGCGCGGGCGGGCGGGCAGGTACAGCCGCGGGTCGCGCGGCCGACCACCCAACAGGTGGCCGAGGAACTGGTAGCCGATGCCGTGCGCCGGCAGGCGGGCCTGCAGGGCGCGGCCGGCGAAGTGGGGCGCGTGGCGCGAGTACGGCTCCGAGCGCACGTCGACTACGCGCTGCACGCCGTGCGCCTGCAGGAGGGCGATGAAGCGCGCGAGTGGATGGTTCGAGTGGCCGATGGTGAGCACCTCGGCAGCACCCGGCCCGCTCATGGGGGCCCCTCGGTTCCCGGGGCGCCGCCCCCACCCCGTACCCCCTCTCCCACGAGTGAGGGGAGGGGGGCCGGCCGCGCCACGGCGTAGATGTCGTTCGCGGCGATGGCGCACAGCGGCGTGGCCATCGCCAGTCGTACCAGCCCGCGCACCAGCGGCCGCCGCAGCAGTGGGTAGGCGCCCACGCGCACGTCGTCTCCGCGCGCGGCGCCCGCCAGAGCACGCTCCCCATCTACGAGGCAGGGGCCCGCTCGCCTCCCGTGCGCCGCCGGCAGAGTTGCCTTCCTCCCCTCAGCCGTGGGGGAGGGGGTGGGGGTGGGGAGCCCATCGGCCGCGTGCCGCGCGCGCCAGGCTGCCTGCTCGACCGTCAGGTTCTCTAGCCACACGCGGGGGAGGAAGCCGCAGCGCTGCAGCAGCCGGCGCAGGCCGATGGGGTCCTGCTCGTTGACGTGCACTTGCCGCTCGTAAGCGGTGCGCGGGTCGGCGGGCAGGTTGCGCCGCAGCAGCCGCAGCAGCGGGTAGCCGTACTGGAGCGCCCAGCGGTTGGGCACCGTGTGCACCACCAGCCAGCCGTCGGGCCGCAGCACGCGGCGCACCTCGCGCAAGGCGCGAGCGAGCTGCCAGGGATGGAGGTGCTCCACCACGTCGAGCATCAGCACCCGGTCGACCGACGCGGCGGGCAGCGGCAACGCGGTGGCGTCGGCCTGCACCAGCTCCACGCGCGCGCGCACGGCCGGCGGCGCCAGCGCCAGCGTGCGCGCGGTCAGCCGCAGACAGTCGGGCGAGTAGTCGAGCGCCCACACACGCGCGCCGCGGGCCGCCGCGTGCAGGGTCACCTCGCCGCGGCCGCAGCCCAGGTCCAGCACGCGCAGCCCCGGCCGCAGCCGTGCCAGGGCCAGCGAGCGCCGCAGCCGGGGGCGCAGCGCGGCGCCGCGCGTGCACAGGAACGCTGCGTAGTCGCCGCCTGTGAACGCCAGCAGGAGGTCTTCCGAGTACAGCGCCGCTGGTACGGGCGCGGGGCGTGGGGCAGCGCGGCGCAACATCGGCAGCTCGGCTCCTTCCCGGCGGCTCTCCCGGGCAAGATAGCAGGATGCACTCAGCGGCGCACGGCGATCACCAGCAGGCCGGGCCCCCACGGCACGCTGACGAAGCGCTCGTCGAGGCGGAACAGCGCCGCCAGTAGGCGTCGCGTGGCAGGGGATCGCCCTAGCCGCCGCGCCGTGCCCACCGCGGCGCCGTGCGCATAGCGGCGCAACACCGGCCGCTGCACCCAGCGCTCGTACAGCAGCCCGAACGGGAACCCCCAGCGCACGAGCCGCTCGACCGTGAAGCCGCCAGCCGCGAGGCGCGCGGCCAGCGCCGCCGGCTCGTATCGCCGCGCGTGGCCTGCCCAGCGGTCGAGCCAACTGTAGGCCCGCGCGCCCGCCGGCACTGTGGCCACCAGCACCCCGCCGGGCCGCAGCACGCGCGCCAGCTCGGCCACGGCCGCGGCGTCGTCCGCCACATGCTCCAGCACCTCGCCACATACCGCCGCGTCGAACGCCGCCGGGGTGAACGGCAAGCGCACTACATCGCCCCGCACGAGACGCAGGTGCCGCCCGCCCCAGCGCTGGCGCGCGTAGGCGACAAACGCCGCCGACTCGTCGAGCGCGGTGACGCGGTACCCGAGCGCGGCCAGCCGCGCGGCCAGCGTGCCCCGCCCGGCGCCCGCGTCCAGCACGTGCGGCGCGCCACCCGCGGGCAGCCGGGCCCAGAGGGCGCGCGCCATCAGCCCCACGCGGTAGTAATGCCTTGGGCCGACCAGCTCGGGGGCGGCGCCCCACACCATCGGCCCGGGCACCTGGAACACAGGCGCTCCCTTCCCCCTGCGCGGCTCCCGCTGCGCAATCAAGTGGCCATCCAGCGCTGGCGCGCCGTCAGAGTGTAGAGCACCCCAAGGGTCCGCCGCGAGCCGGAAGCGGACGTCCGCGGTGCAGGCCCCTCGAACGCGCGGCGACGCGTTTCAGCCCACCAGGGGGGCCAGCACCTCGACCAGCCGCGCTCCCAGGCACGCGGGGCCGTGCCGCGTGGCGATGAGCGCCGGTCCGGCGGCGGCCAGTCGGTCGCGCAGTGCCCCATCGGCCTGCAGCCGGCGCAGCGCGGCCGCCAGCGCCTCGGGCGCCGCCGGTGGGACCAGCAGCGCGTGGTCGGTCCCGAGTTGCTCGCGGGCGGCCGGCGAGTCGCGAGTGACCACGGGGCGCCCAGCGGCCAGGGCCAGCAGCACCTTGGCCGGCACCACCCGCGCGGCCTTGGGCGATGCGCCGAACACGCCGAGGCAAACGTGCGCCGGGGCGAGGTAACGCGCCACCAGCGCGTCCTCGGGCAGCCAGGTGCGCACCAGCCGCACGTTGGCAAGCCCCTGCGCCGCCACGCGCTCGGCAATGGCGGGGTACTCTTGTCCGTCGCCCACCAGCGTGAAGCGTGCGGCGGGCCAGTCGCGGAGCAGGGCGGCGGCGTCGAGCACGTGCGCCAGCCCATGCAGCGGGATGTAGCCGCCGACGTACACGATCTCGAAGCCCGCGGCTGGCGGCGGAGGCAGGGGTGGCCGCGGCCAGGCGCCCATCGGCACTACCACCAGGCGCTCCGGCGCAGCACCAAACGCCCGCGCCAGGTAGCGCGCGTGGGCCGCCGTGTCGACGAGCGCGCGGGTCGCCCGGCGCAGGGCCAGCGTGTCTAGCAGCCGCGCGACGCGCCAGCGGGGCGTGCCCGGCGTGGCCAGGCCGCGATCCTCGACGGTCTCAGTAAGTGCCAGGAAGGCGTCCAAGACCACCGGCCGGCCCGTGCGCTGAGCGAGGGCGCGGGCGAGGTGCACGTCGAGGTGGCCGGCGTAGCCAACAACCAGCGCGTCGTAGGAGCCGAGGCCGCGATGCTGGGCGATCAGCGCACGCCAGGCGGTGCTGAGCCGCCGCGCGAGGGCGCCCGTGGGCCGGCGCGCGGCGGCCAGCTTGTCGGCCGTCCCCCGCCACAAGGGCGCGCGGCACTCGACCACCTCGACCCCCACCGCACGCAGGCCGGCCAGCAGCAGGGCGTTGCGGGCGAAGGCAGGGTCGTAGGTACCGAAGTAGCAGACGCGCACGGAAGCCGCTACGGCGTGGGGCCCGCCGCCGGTTCGTTGACCGTCAGGGCGGCGTTGTGGTCGCTGTAGGTCCAGGTCCCCTCGAAGCGCTGCGGCGGAGAGGCGCTGTCGCCCTCGCGCCAGCCGGTGGTCACGCGCTGGAGGATGTATTGCGTTTGCGGATCGAGCCAGAGCTGGGTCTGGAACGCCCAGCCGGCGTTGTACTGCTCGGCGGTGCCGGCGTGCTGGAAGCCGAGGATCCGTGCCGGGTGGCCGCCTACCTCACCCGGCCCGACCCAGGCCACCTGCGAGGCGCCGCGGAAGCGGAACTCGTCGCCCGGCCAGCTGACGCCGCCGGGCCACTCCATCCGCTGCCAGGTGCGCTGCGTGCCGATACGGCGGAAGAACTTGGTGCCGATCTGCACGATCTCGGCCTCGATGGTCTCCTGAGGCGTGCCATAGCGCCCGTGTTCCCACTTGCGGTCGGGCGCCACGTACACCCGTTCGCTGTCCATGAACTGCGCCAGCTGCTCGCCGCGGTAGGTGCGCGAGGTGTAGTGCTCGCGCAGGCTCTGCAGGCGGCTCATGGCCGCACTGGTCGCTTCCAGCGCCTGTTCGGCCGCTGGCCAGGAGGCCACCGGCCCAAGGTCGGCCGCGCTGCCTCTCCCAGCCGTGGCCGCGACACACCCGCTCAGGCCCAGCAGCACGCTGCCCAGCAGCGCGACGATGCCCCGCACTCGCGTCCTCCTCGGCGCTCCCGACTCGGCGGCCGAGTTATAACAGGCGCGGCGGGCTACGCCCCACCCGCCCAGCGGGCAGCAGGCCACGCGGCCTACCCGCTCAGCTCCCATGGAGGCACGTTACGGTGCCGACTGGTCGCACGCCCGTACAGCACGCTACCGTCATCGGGCCCCGCCCCGCGGCCCCGCGGCCTGCTTCGCACGATGCAGCGGGCTTCCAGGCCCGAGCGAAGCCCTGGCTGGCACCGGCCGCGCTGCTCGGGCTAGTGGCCCTGGCGTACGGCCCGGCTGTGCCCGCCTTCTTCGTCTCCGATGACTTCGACATGCTCTCCGGCGCGGCTAGCGACCTGTTCTCGCCCGCGTCGGGCTTCGGCCGTTTCATGCCCGTCGCCGCGGCGGCTCACTTCGCCACTGCACGGCTCTGTGGCCTGAACCCCGTGCCGCCCCATCTCGTCCAACTGGCGCTGCACGCCGCCTGTACGCTGCTCGTGTACGCGCTGGGCCGCCCTCTGGGCCTGGGCCGCGGCCCGGCCTGGGCGGCGGCCGCGCTGTGGGCGCTGTACCCGCGCCACCACCAGGTGGTGATGTGGTTCGGGGCCATCGCCATCGGCCTGGCGGCACTGTTCGGGCTCGCGGCGCTCGGGCTGTTCCTCTATGCCTGGCAGCGGGCAGCGCCGCAGGCCGGTTGGGCAGCGGTGATCGCCTACACGCTGGCCCTGCTGTCGCATGAGTCGGCTGTGGCCCTGCCGGCCCTCGCCGTGGCCAGCTACCTCGCTGCCCAGCCCCGCGCGCCCGGCTGGCGCGGGCGGCTGCCCATCTGGGCCTGGGCAGCCCTCGCCGTGGGCCTCGCCCACCTGGGCGTGCTGGCCTGGGCCTACCAGGCACGTGCCGCGCGGTACCCCGACAGCGGCTACCGGTTCATCGGGTTCGGCAGCGAGCTGGCCCAGGCGCCACTGCGCTTCGCCGCCTGGCTGGTGGCACCGCCGCCCTGGACGGAGGCCTGGACGACAGGCGCCGCCGGGCTGCTGATCGGCGCGCTGGCCGTCGCGGGCGCCGCGGTGTGGGCCTGGCGCGGCGGCGCCCGCGCCCGGCTGGGCGTCGGCTGGGCGGCGGCCGCGGCGCTGCCCGCCGTGCTGTTCGGCGTCTACGGCGTGACGGACCGCTACGCCTACATGCCGACGATCGGCCTGGCGCTCGCCGCGGCTGGCGCGCTCGCCTCGCGCCGCTGGGCGCGGCCAGCGCTCGCCTTGTACGCCCTGCTGGGCGGCGCACTGCTGCTAGTGGCGGCGGCCGAGTGGCGCGCGGCGGGGGCTACGACCCACGCCGCGGTAGAGTACCTGGCGGCCTGGGCGGCCACGACGCCCCCACCACGACCGGAGGCTGTTCTGTTCGTGGCCGTGCCGTTCAAGCGCGGCGCGAGCTGGCCGGGCAGCCAGGTGTATGTGTTCTCCACGGGGATCGTCGGCGCCACCCACCTAGCCACCGGCTGGCCCGATCTGCGCGTGTCGTACAACTTCGCGGAGGAGTACCCAACGCTCCCAGGACAGCTAGCCGAGCTCCCCCGCGCGCCCGGTCCGCCGGGACTGCACCTGTTTGCCCTGCTGCCGGCGCCGGCCGACTACACGGCCCGACTGGGGGCAGCTCTCCCCCTGCTAGAAGCCCTGCACTGGCGTGGCGCCTCCCGCGCGCCGGTCGACCTCGCGCGCTACAGCGCGTGGACCGCGGAGCAGCCAGCCGGGCGCTAGCGCGGGGTGGCAGGCGCCGGGGCCGTGCGGCAGGAGAGCGCGGCGATGTCGCCCTGCACGGGCCCATTGCATTCGAGCGCTACCGCGCCCCGGGCCGGCGAGGCGAGCACTCCCTGCAACCGCGCCGTTCCGTCCACCACGCTGGTCGTCAGCAGCCCCGCGAAGGCGGCGTCGCTGCCGCGCAGGTCGCTCCATTGGCCGACGCGAGGCTGGACCGTCGCCTCATCGCGCAGCGAGAGCAGTGCCGCGCCGCCCGACTCCACGTCGGCGCAGTACAGGTAGGAGCCTGCCGACTGGCAGTACGCCTGCCCCGAGGGGAACGGCACCGCGCGGCTCACGAGATAGGCCGCGCCGTTGTAGTAGGCGTTGGGCATGTAGCCGCCGTACAGGGCCAGGGTCTCCTCGGGGACCGAGGCGCTGGTCGCCAGCGCCGCTCGGGGGTAGCTGTAGGGGTTGCGGTTGTAGTCGAACCCAGTGCCGTAGCCGTAGTCGCCATAGCCGGGCCAGTGCTGCGCGTGCACCGTGGTCGCGCCGAGAGCCAGCACCAGGCCCACCAGCACGCCGCCCCACCGCTGTCGCCGCTCCATTCGCCTCGCCTCCGCTAGGCGCCGCCCGCAGGCGCGGCGCCACCTCGGCCCTATTGTACCGCGCCCCGGCTCACGCGGGCTTGGAGCGGCGGCGGGGGCGGACCCGGTAGTCCAACTCGCCCTGGGGACTGAGCACCTGCATCGGGAGGAGTCGCCCGCCGCAGTACCCGCAGCGCCCGGTGCGCAGCGCCTCGCCCACGTCGCGGCCGTAGTAGGGGTTCGGGGTCAACCGACCGCGCCGCACCTCCGCGATCACCCGATCGCACAACAGGCACTGGATGTCCTGGTCCACGCTCCCGTTCACCACTGGCGACTCCGCGTCGGTGCGTCAGCTGTCGCTTCCGCAAACGAGCCGCTCCCCCAGGATGTAACAGGGGCCAGGTCACAACCTCGTTGCGCGGCCCGCTTTGTGAGCCCGTTGCAACCGTGCGGCGGGGTACCCTGGCGCCTGGCGCGCCGCGGTACAGTGCTGTGATGCTCGCCACCTCGCAGGGCGTCGGGGCCCGCGCTAAGCTCCTCATAGGAGCAAGAGGCGGTAAAGCGCAGCAAGGCGTCAGGAAGGAGGGGCGCGATGCGGACGCGCGAACAAGACGCGGCCGTGCTGAGCTGCGTGGCGCCCGAGCGGCGCGTGTTCGCGGTGCACGGCCTGCGCCCCGAGCCAGGCGGGTACGCCATCGCCAAGTTCAGCCGCTCGGCTCGCCCGTTTGAACAGTGGGCCGCCGACCTCACGCAAACCGGCGCCGAGCGGTTCTACGAACAGTGGTACTTCCAGTACGGCCATGCCTCCATCGCCGACCTGGCCCATCTGACGCTAGTGGCCGAGAACATCTCGATCGTCGCGGCTATCGCCGTGCTCGATGAGCCGCTGGTCGACGCCCAGGAAAGTTCGACACGCTACCAGAACTTCCAGCAACGGCGCTACTACACCCCGCTCGAGATCGCCGCGTCGCCGCTGGCCGCGCGCTACCGCGAGACCTGCGATGCCCTGTTTGCCACCTACGCGCGCGTGCACACAGCGCTGACCGCGTGCTGGCTGGAGCGCTACGCTCCGCAGCGACCGCCCGGCCTCTCCGACGCCGAGTACCAGCGCACGGTCCGTGCGCGCGCCTTCGACGTGGCGCGCTACCTGCTGCCCGCCAGCACGCTGACCGGGCTCGGCTACCTGGCCAGCGCGCGCACCTTGGAGCGCCAGATCACGCGGCTGCTCTCGGAGCCGCTAGCCGAGCTACAGCAGCTGGGGGCCGCGCTGCGCGAGGCCGCCACCACCCGCCCAGCCTTCAACCCGCACCGACAGCGCCTCCAACCCCTACTCGACGCGCTAGCCGCCAGCGGCTGGGAGCACGCGGACGCGCTGCGGGCCGCGCTGGAGGAGACCGCGCTGGCCGAGACGCCCGTGGCGCCCACGCTGGTGAAGTACACGGCTCCCAGCCCGTACCTCCAGCGCACCTACCGCGAACTGGCCCAAGCCATCGCCGCCTGGGTCCCACCGCGGCCGCCCGAGGGCGCGCGGGGAGTGGAGCTCATCGAGCCGCATGCCCCTGAATGCGAGCTGGTCGCTACCCTGATCTATCGGTGCACGCCATACTCCTACCGGCAGGCGCTGGCAGCGACCGAGGAGCTATCGGCCGCGCAGCGCGCCGAGCTGATCGACGCGGCGTACCGCTACCGCGGCCCGCACGACCCGCCGCTGCGCGAGACGCGCACCGGCTACCAACTCATCTTCGACATCTGCATGGACTGCGGCGCGCTCCGCGACCTGCACCGCCACCGCAACTGCGTGCAGGTGCTCCAGCCGTTCACCGCGGCGCTCGGCTACGACACGCCCGCGGCCCTAGCCGAGGCCGGGCTGGAAGCCGAGTACCGCACGGCCATGGAGCAGGCGGGCGCCACCGCGCGCGCGCTGGGCGCGCTGGGCGAGGCAGTGGCGCAGTACGTGTTGCCGCTCGGCTACCGGCGCCGTGCGCTGTTCAAGATGGATGCTGCACAGCTCGCCTACATCGCCGAGCTGCGCACGCGTCCGGGCGGCCACTTCTCGTACCGCGAGATCGCGCATGCTATGTACGCCGCCTTCGCGGCGCGCCACCCGCGGCTGGCCCGCCACATCCGCGTGAGCGATCCCACCGCGGAGCGCTTCTTCGAGCGCTAGAAGCGTGGCGGCGGCGGCGGCACCTGGAGCGCGCGCAGCACCGAGTCGGGCACGCGGTAACGCGGCACGCCGCTCCAGCCCACCCGCTCCAGCGCGCCGCGCGCGCACAGCACCTGGATCGCCTCGCTCCACCCCCGCACGCCGCCCGGCGGCAGCGCCGCGTCGCAGAGCACGAACGGCTGCGGCAGCGTCGCCAGGTGCTGCAACAGGGCACGGTAGCGCGGCGGCAGGTCCGTGAGCACCATGTAGAACTGCGTGGTCAGGCCCATGCCCGGCATCCTCTCGGTTGGGCGGTTACCTCCTGGCCCCCCAGGGCTCCGTCCCCGTAGTGTACGCGCGGGCCAGGCGGTCACCAGCGCGACGAGGGGGAGAAGATCGGGTAAACGGTGCGTGAAGGCGAGCAGCGTTCACCCAGCGCGGGGGCGGTTGAGGGGAGCCGGCTCAGCAGGCTAGACTCTGTAACGCGGCACGGGCCAGTAGCTCAGCGGCAGAGCAGGCGCCTCATAAGCGCGAGGTCGCAGGTTCGATCCCTGCCTGGCCCACCACGTTCGGCCGCGGCCCCGCCTACGCCGAATTGTGCCCGTTTTCGGCGCGTGCTACCATCCTGTCGGGGCCAGGTGACTGCATATGCGCGGTGCGGCAGCCTGGTCTGCTGCTCCGGCCCCGGGGCAGCATCCCGGTCGGCGGTGCGCCGGCGGGCTCCGCGCGCGAGCACCGCTCCGATCCCCCGCCATCTTGTGCGATCGAGGGCTGACATGCTGCGCGTGGCGATGCTGAGCGTCCACACTTGCCCGCTCGCTCCTCTCGGTGGCTGGGAGACCGGGGGAATGAACGTCTACGTGCGGGCGCTCGGCCGCCAGCTGAGCGCCCTCGGCCTAGAGATCGACATCTACACGCGGCGCCAGGCCGCCGAGCTGCCCGCAGTCGTGGAGCCCGTCGAGGGAATGCGAGTGCTCCACCTCGAGGCGGGCCCCCCGGTCCCGCTGCACAAGGAGCGGGTCGTCGAGTATCTCCCCGAGTTCGTCGCAGGGGTGGAACGCCAGGCCGCGCGCCTGCCTGGCGGCTACGACCTGATCCACGCGCACTACTGGCTCTCCGCGCAGGTGGGCCTGATGCTCAAGGCACACTGGGGGGTGCCGCTGGTGGTCATGTTCCACACCCTGGCCCGGATGAAAAACCGCGTACTCGCGGACGGCCCCGAGCGCGAGAGCGCCCGGCGGGCGGCGATCGAGCAGCAGGCGATGCTGCATGCCGACCGCGTGATCGCCGCCTCCGCCGCCGACCGCCGCCAGCTGCTCGAGCACTACCTGCTCTCGCCCGCCAAGATCTCGGTGGTGCCGGGGGGCGTCGATCTCGACCGCTTCCGACCGCTGGACCTCGCCGCCGCGCGCGCCGCCCTGGGCCTCACTGCCCGCTACGTGCTGCTGTACGTGGGCCGCATCCAGCGGCTGAAAGGGATCGATCTCTTGCTCGGCGCCGCGGCGCGGCTGGCACGCGACTACCCAGCCCTGGGGAGCGAGCTGGCGGTCCTGATCGTGGGCGGGCGGCCGAACAACGACGATAGCCCCGAGCAGGCGGAACTGCGCCGGCTGCGCGCGCTGGCCTGCCAGCTGGGCATCGCCGACCGCGTGCAGTTCGTGGGCGCGGTCGCCCAGGAGCAGCTCCCCCTCTACTATGCGGCGGCCGACGCCACGGTAGTCCCCTCGCTCTACGAATCGTTCGGGCTCGTGGCGATCGAGTCGATGGCCTGCGGCACGCCCGTGGTGGCCGCCCGGGTGGGGGGCCTGGCTAGCACCGTGCGCGACGGGGAGACCGGCTTCCTGGTCCCCACACGCGATCCGGCGCGGTACGCCGAGCGGCTGGCGCAGCTGCTCAGCGATCGCTCCCTGCGAGCACGACTCGCGCACCAGGCGCGGCGCTACGCGCTCCGCTACGACTGGGCCCAGATCGCCGAGGAAATCTACGGCATCTACTGCGGCCTGGTGCACTGCGAGCACCGGCTGCCGCTGCCGGCCGCCGCGGCGAGCTAGCGGCCCCCCCTGGAGCCCACGCGGCCCGTGCGTCGCCGGCGGCCCCCGCGCCGTTGCGCAGGGCCTGCGCGCGACAGCCGTGTGCTGGGCCGCCCCGTGAGGGCGCGCCGTGGCACGGGGGGGCAAGCGACCGGCGGCCAGGATAGTGTACCCTACGCCGGTGAGGGCCGAGGTACCCAGGCCCAAGTAGCGCGGGGGAACGATGGCAGCCCGCAAGGTCGAGGTGCTGCGCGAGCTCCAGGAGGTCGACAGCGCGCTGGACCAAATCCGCGCGCGCGGGACCCGCATCGCCGAGGCCTGGGGGAACCGTGCCCCCTTGCAGGCGGTGACCCAGGCGCGCGAGGCGGCGCACGCGGCCCTCCGGCAGGCTCGCGCCGCCCAGCGCGACCTCGACCTCCAGCTGGAGAAGCTCCGCGCCAAGGTGCAAGCCGACTCCGACAAGCTGTACAGCGGCCGCGTGCGCAACCCCCGCGAGCTGCAAGACCTCCAGGCCGAGGTCGAGCAGGACCAACGGCTGATCTCCGCCCTCGAAGATCGCGTGCTAGCCCAGATGGATGCCGTAGAGGCCGCCGAACGCGCCGCCGCCGAGGCCGACCAGCGCTACGCTCAGGCCGAGGAGGCGTGGAAGCGCGAGCAGCTGGCCATGCGCGAGGAGCACGCGACGCTCAGGCAGCGCGGCGCCGAGCTGCTCGCCCGCCGCCAGGCGCTCGTCCAGCAGGCCGACCCGGCGGCGCTGCAGACGTACGAGGCGCTGCGGCGCAGCAAGGGCGGGCTGGCCGTGGTGCGAGTGCTCCAGCACTCCTGCCAGGGCTGCCGCGTGGGGATCCCCACCAGCGAGGAGCAGCGCGCGCGCCTCAGCAGCGAGCTGGTGTTCTGCAGCAGCTGCGGCCGCATCCTGTACGCCAGCTAGCGCTCTGCAACGCCGGGAGCACTCCTCTCGCCGCCACCGCGAACCGAGCCCAGCCGGCCGCGCCGTGCGACCTGCCGCCAGGCAGGCGGCGCCGGGCAGGCGTTCCGCATCGCGGGCGCACGTTGACGCCTCCCCCGGGCTCGCCTACCATCCGGCTGGCGCCTGGGTCGCCACCACATTCAGCCGTTGGGAGCGAGGGCGCGCCGGTCGCCGGGGAGGACCGCCATGAGCCAGTTTCGAGTCATCGATGCTGACGGGCACTGCGTGGAGCGCGAGGACCAGATCGCCGAGTACGTCGTCTACCGTGGCCGGCCACTGCACGGGATCGAGAGCGGCGTGGGCGCCATGCCCATGTTCCCCTCGCTCGACGGCTGGTATCGCCCCGCCGGCGACGCGCTAGCCGCCGGAAACCCGACCGCCTGGCAGCGCTTCCTGGATGATACGAGCATCGAGACCACCGTGCTGTACCCCACCGCCGGCCTGGCCTACGGGCTGATCCAGGACCGCGAGTGGGCCATCGCCCTCGGGCGCGCTTACAACGACTGGCTGTACCACGAGTTCCTGCGCCGCGACCCGCGGTTCAAGGCCATGGCCCTGATCCCCATCCACGACCCGCCGACGGCTGCCGCCGAGCTGCGCCGCGCGGTGACGGAGCTGGGCCTGAGCGGCGCCGTGCTGCCCGCGGCCACCGGGTTGTTCAAGGGCTACGGCCACCGCGACTTCGACCCCATCTATGCCGAGGCCGAGCGGCTCGACGTGCCGCTGGCCATCCACGGCGCCCCCAGCAAGGGCATGGGCTTCGACTGGTTCGACAAGTTCATCCAGACGCACACGCTCGAACACCCGGTGGCGCTGATGATCCAGCTGGTCAGCATGCTGTTCGACGGGGTGTTCGACCGCTTCCCACGGCTGCGCGTGGCGTTCCTCGAGGCCGGCTGCGCCTGGGTTCCGTTCATGATGGATCGGCTGGACGAGGAGTTCGAGCGGCGCGGCGCCCGTTGGTGCCCGGACCTCCAGCGCACCCCCTCCGAGACGCTGACCAGCGGGCAGATCTGGGTGACCTGCGAGGTCGAGGAGCGCTCGCTCCCCTATGTGGTCGAGCGTCTGGGCGCCGACTATATCATGTTCCCCTCCGACTACCCGCACGAGCGGCAGCGCGAGCAGTTCCTGGGCGACATCCCCGAGTTCGTCGCGCGCACCGATCTGTCCGACGCGGTGAAGGAAAAGATCCTCTATCACAACGCCCGGCGCTTCTACGGCCTCGATCGCTAGCCGCGCGGCGATGCGGTTCTGGCGCCCTCCCGGCGGCCGCAACGCCTCGAGGTCTCTTGACAGGCGCGCCCGCGCGCGGTACTGTCGGGCCCAACAGAAGCGATCCGGCGGCCGCCGCAGCGGGGCGTGGGCGCCCCAGAAGGAGGGCAGCGATGCCAGTGATCGAGGGCTGCAAGGCCACGCACACGACCCTGGAAGTGGCCAATCTGGAGCTGGCCACGCGGTTCTACACGGAGGTGATGGGGCTGCGCACGCACCAGGTGCTGGAGAAAGCCGGTCACCTCATCGACACGCGCGGTGTCTACGCCGCGTACATCGAGATGGCGCGCCGTGGCCCGCAGCCGTTCCTCAACTTCTATGCCCGGGTGGTGCCCGACGCCGCGGCCGTGGACGCGGTCCATGCGCGGATCGCCGCGGTGCGCGACCGCTACCAGATCCAGGAGCTGACCGCCCCCGCCCGCGAGGATCCTAGCAAGTTCGGCGTGGATACCTACGGCTTCTACCTGCAGGACGCCGACGGCAACTGGTGGCGCGTCGAGGAGAACGCCGGCCCGTTCGGGCCACTGGAGATCCCGCCCGACGCCGAGCCGCGCGGCGCGATCGTGCCCGCCGGCCCCATCAGCTACGTCACGCTGGAGTGCTACCACCTCGACGCCACTATGCGCTTCTACCGCGAGTTCCTGGGCATCGACGTGGAGCCCGGCGCGGGCCGCTACTTCCGCTCGCGTGGCAATGGCGGCGTCCACCTCATCGTCGTCGAGGTCGGCGACCCGCTGGTGCCGCAGACGGTGATGAACCACCACGGCATCACCATCTGGCGCGATGAGCAGGCGATCGACGCGCTCCGCGCCGATGCCGAGCGGCTGCAGGCCGAGTACGGCATCCGCAAGATCATGCCCGCCACCTACCAGCACGGCTCCTACTCGTTCTACCTGCAGGACCTGGACACCAACTGGTGGGAGATCGAGGTCTGGGAGGGGCACATCGACCCCTGGACCCGCGTGGAGCAGCACCCCTACAAGGCGGCGGCGAAGGCAGCCGCCGCCATCGAGCAGGCCACGGCCGGCCCCACGCACTGAGGACGTGCGGGAGCGCTTCCGCGCGCGGTGGTGAGAGGCGGCGATGGCCCTGCTTGGTGCCGGCTTGGGCTGGCTGGCCGGGCTGGGCCTTGCCCTGCTGCTCGTCGCCCCGACTGCGGCCAGCGCGCCCCCTCCGGCCCTCTGGCTCCTGCCGGCTGGCAGCGCCCTGCTAGCGGCGCTGTGCGCCCGCCCGAAGATCATCCGCTTGGCCGCGCTGGCGTTGGCCGCGCTGCTGCTGGGCTGGGCCCGCGGGCTGGCGGCGCTGCCCGCCCTCGCCGACGACCCCCTGGCTACCTACCACGGCCCAGCGCGCCTGCGCGGGGTCGTCGCGGCGCCCGCGACGCCCGGCGAGACCTGGACCACCCTGCGCCTCGATGCTGCCGCTGTATGGCACGAGGGCACCTGGGTACCGGCGGCGGGCGGCGTGCTGCTCCGCCTGCCCCGCACCACTCCCTACGACTACGGCGATACGCTCGTGGTCGAAGGCGACCTGCGCCCAGCTCCCGCGCCGCCCGCCAGTGGCTACGGCGCGGCGCTGCGCCGGCAGGGCGTGCGGGCGGCGATGGACTACCCGGCCGTGGAGCGCCTGGCGGGCGCGAGCGGGCTGGCGCCGCTGATGGCGCTGTACGCCGCGCGGCAGGCCCTCGCGGGTGCCCTAGAGGGCGTGCTGCCCGAGCCGCACGCCGCGCTGCTCAGCGGGCTGCTGCTGGGTGGCAGCACCACCATGCCCGTCGACTTCCGCCAGGCGATGCAGGCGCTGGGGCTCTCGCACCTAACGGCCGTGTCGGGGTTCAACGTCACGCTCGTGGCCGCGGCTGTCAGCGGCGTAGCCATACAGCTGGCGGGCCGGCGCTGGGCGTGGCCACTGGCCGCCGCGAGCGTGGTGGGCTACACCCTGCTGGTCGGGGCACCGCCGTCGGCCGTACGCGCCGCAGCCATGGCGTTGCTTGCCCTGGGGGCCGAGGCGGCAGGACGCCCGCGCGACGGCCTCGCCGCCTTGCTGCTGGCGGCCATGCTGCTCACCGCAGGCGACCCCTGGCTGCTGGCCGACCTCGGCTTCCAGCTCAGCGCGCTGGCTACCGCTGGCCTGCTGGTGTTCGAGCCAGGCCTGCGGGCGCGGTTGCGGCGGCTCCCTGCCTGGGCCGCCGAGGGCCTGGGCGCCACCCTCGCCGCGCAGGCCCCGGTCCTGCCCCTGCAGCTCGCCGTATTCCACACGGCCGCGCCGCTGGCCCCGCTGGCCAACGTGCTGGTGGTCCCCCTGGTGCCGCCGCTGATGGCGCTGGGACTCGTGCTGGCCACCGTCGCGCTCGTGGCCCCGCCGCTCGCCGCGCCGCTCGCCCTGGTGACTTGGGCCTGGTTGGAGCTCGTGGTACGCCTAGTACGCGGCCTCGCTGCTCTGCCAGGGGCTCAGGTCGAGGTGGGCGCGCTGCCGCCCGCGCTCGGCGCGCTGTACCTCGCCGGCCTGGCCGTGCTGGCGCTCGGCGGCGCGCCCGAGCTGGCCGGCGCGCGGGCGGGGCTGGGCCGTTGGCTCGCAGGCCCCCTGGCGCGGCCGGCGCTAGCCGCCACGGTGCTCGCGCTGGCGCTGGGGGCGCTCGCCTTCAACCACCAGCCGGACGGCACGCTGCACGTGGCAATTCTCGATGTCGGCCAGGGCGACGCCACGCTGATCCGCACGCCCAGCGGGCGCATGGTCTTGGTCGACGGTGGGCCGAGCCCAGCCGCCCTGCTGGCCCACCTGGGGAGCCGGCTGGCACTCGCCGAGCGCACCATCGACCTGGTGGTCCTGACGCATCCGCACGAGGATCACCTGGCGGGGCTTGTGGAGGTCGTCGAGCGCTACACGGTGCGCCAGGTCGTGGAGGGGGCGGTGGACTACGCCAGTGCGGGCGCCGAGCGCTGGCGCGGCGCGCTGGCGCAGCGGCAGGTCGCAACGCACACGGGCGCCAGCGGCGAGCAGTGGCAGCTCGACCACGACGTCTGGCTCGACATCTGGGCCGTGCCGGCCGCGCCGGGCAGCCGTGCCGATCAGCTGGAGCCCCCCGGCGCGCTGGTGACACGCCTGCGCTACGGCGCGACGCGCCTGCTGCTGCCGGGCGATCTCGTCGCCGAGCAGGGCCACCGCGTGCTGGCCCAGGGAGCCGACCTCCACGCCGACGTGCTGCTGGTGCCACACCATGGCAGCCACAGCGGCCTCGACCCCGCGCTGCTCGCCGCCATCGCGCCCCGCGCCGCGGTGATCTCCGCAGGGGCACGCAACCGCTTCGGCCACCCCGCCCCCCAGACCCTCGCGCTGCTGCAGGCCCACGACGTGGCCGTCTGGCGCACCGATCAGCAGGGCACCATCGAACTCGTCTCGGACGGCAGCCAGTGGGCCGTTCGAGCCGTCGGTCGCTAGGGGAGCGGGCTGTGCTATAGTGCAGCCGATTCCCCCGGGCGCGCTCGCCTCGGCGTTGCCCGCCAGCGGAGCTGCCATGCGCATCGACGTGCACGCCCACTACTTTCCCGAGGCGTATCTCGATACCCTGACGCGGCTGGGCCACCCCGGCGCCCGGCCGGCGGCAGCGCGGGCCCCGGGCCATGGGATGAGCCTGCCCCAGCGCGCCGAGCTCCTGGCCGAGCACGGCATCGACTGCCAGGTGCTCTCCGTGGCCTCGCCCGGCCCCTATCTGCCGCGCCCTGCCGACGCCACCACCGCGGCGCGGCTGGCGAACGACCTGTACGCCGAGGCCTGCCAGCAGTTCGGCGGCCGCTTCGCGGCATTCGGCACCGTGCCGCTACCGCACACCGACGCGGCGATCGCCGAAGCCATGCGCTGCCTCGACGAGCTGGGCTTTCTGGGCATCACGGTGGGCTGCTCGGTCGCCGGGCGGCAGCTCGATGATCCCGCGTTCGAGCCGTTCTTCGCGGCGCTGGACGCGCGCGCGGCCGTGCTGTTCCTGCACCCCCAGGGAGTCGGCGGCTGCCCGGGCTCGGAGGGGTTCGGGCTCAACTGGATGGTGGGCGCGCCGTTCGAAGACACCCTCGCCGCCCTACGACTAGTGTTCTCGGGCCTGACCAGCCGCTACCCGCGCCTACGGGTGATCGTGCCGCACCTGGGCGGCACGCTGCCGTTCCTCCTCCAACGGCTGGACGACCAGGCGACGCGCATGCGGCAGACGGGCGAGGCTACCTACCACATGGAGGGCCTGCCCAGCGAGCACCTGCGGCGCTTCTGGTACGACACGGTGAACTCGACCCCCGCCGCCCTGCGCTGCACCTGCGCGGTGTTCGGGGCCGACCGGGTGCTGCTGGGCACCGACTTTCCCTATCTAGCCGGGGCGGCGTTCGCCCGTGCGGTCCGCTACGTGGCAGAAGCAGGCCTGAGCGCCGAGGAGACGGCGGCTATCTACGGCGGTACCGCCCAACGGCTATTGGGCCTGGCGCCCCGCTGAGCCGCGCTCTGCCCCACAGGGGTTAGCCCCCGTGGGCGGCAGGAGCCGCGCGCCCGACGGCAGGGGCGCGTCCTCTGCCCCGCCGGCGCAGACGGACCGACAATAGGGGCGAGCAAGACAGCAGCGCGCCCGCCCTGCCCCCCGCGCTGCGCAGCGAGGAGGTGTCTCGTGGACGCGCGCAGGAGCTCCCTCTGGCGCCTGGCACGGCACACACTCTTGGTAGGCCTGGTGGTGGCCAGCGCGCTGGCCACCGGCACCGCCGCGCGTGCCCAGCAGCCGCCCACGGCGGACCAAGGGCCGCGCTTCACCTGGGGGCCGGGTCAGCCGCCCCCACAGCCGGAAGGGCCGGCGGGCGGCGACGTGGCGCCCGCGGCCCCGGGCCCGCGCCCCGAGTATGCCCCTCCGCCGGGGCCCGACCGCTGGGGTGGCTGTAACCACGACCTACGCGGCAGCTGGGACGTGGAAGGCCGCCAGACAGCGCCGTGGCCGTATCGCTACGATGCCACGGTGTTCGTGCGCCAGTTCCGCGGCTGGCTGCAAGTCGAGCAGCAGCAGGACGGTGTCAGCTACTATGGCGTCTGCAGGGGCGATACGGTCCAGCTCGACGTCTACTACCAAGGCCGCTTCATCGGCTACCAGGACGGCACGCTCCATGGCGGCGGCCGCTGGGGGGGCCGGCGCATCCGATTCGAGTGGACCACTTTCACCCCATATTACGCGACAGGGCAAGAGACATGGCGGCGCTGGTAGGTGCGCGGCGGACGGCCCGCGCCGCGTGGTGGGCGGGGTGGCACCGCGCCCGCGCGACAGCTAGCCTGCGCGAGGAACGCTACCGCGGCCCCCAGGAGGAACGGCTGCGCCGGGATGCATCCGGGGGCAGCGGGCCAAAGAGGGGGCGACGAGCGGGCCGCTGGCTCGCGCTGTTGGCCCTGCTTGTCGCAGTAGGGAGCGCCCCCGCGGTCGCCACGGCGCAGAGCACCACGGGCCAGGGGCCACGTTTCCCCACGCTGGGCCCTGGGCTCCCACCGCCCGATACCGAGGGCCCAGCCCGCCCCAACTCCTCCCTGCCGCCCGGCCACACCGCGCGCTGTCGCTGGGACCTCCGGGGGGTCTGGGAAAGCCGCGGCCAGCAGACCGACCCCGTGCCCAATACCTACGGGGGCCGGCTGCTGGTGCACCAGTACGGGAACTACCTCGTGATCGAACAGCTCGGCGAGAACCTCACCTACTACGGCGTCTGCTCGGGCGACCGCGTCGAGCTGGACGCCTACCAGGGCGACACGTTCGTCGGCATGCAGACCGGCACCGTCACCGCCAACGGGCGCCGCATCGAGTCGACCTGGGTGCTGTACACTCCGGACTACGCGGCCGGTTACGAGACGCTGACGGCCGTCGGGCGTGCGCCGCGTTGAGCGATGGGCGCCATGGGTCGTTCGCCCCTACCCGTGCTGATCGCCGCTTTCGGGGCCATCCTGGTCACCCTGGCGGTGATGGTGGGCGCGAGCGACTCCGTGGGCCGCGCCC